>NZ_AOMF01000067.1 GCF_000336715.1 Halococcus thailandensis JCM 13552 | reverse complement strand
GCCAGCCCGCTCAGAGATGTGTATAAGAGACAGGTCTTTCTGGGCGAAGTCGATGGTGAACGCATCGGTGTCGGTCCCATCCACCGCGCCCTCACTGTTGAAGATGCTCTCGATGTTGATCGTGACATCGACAGTCTCGGGGACGTCCACCCCATCCGTCCGTCGGGGCGATCTCGTTGCTGGTCCATCACCCTCTTCGAGCACCTGGATCTCAGTTCGACCGGAGACGGCCAACGTCGGGCGCCCGTTGTACCGATCTGGCTCACCGTCGATGATCCGCACTCGGTCACCCTCGTGGAGGATCGTCTCCTCGTAGGAGTTGTTCCAGACCGTGACCTTGCACTGTTGCCCGGAGCCATCATCGACCAGCCCGACCTGCTGTTGACTCGCGGGATCGTTCGGTTCCCACAGGGTGACGACTTCGCCCTCGATGGTTGCATCCCACTGCCACTTCGAGACGTTCGCGATGTACTGACGCTGGCCCGAGATGGGCTTCGTACTGCCAACGTGCTCATCGGCTGCGAGGATCGCCTCGTTCAGCTCGTCGCCAGCGGCGACGCGCTCGGCGATGTCCGTGGCGATGCGATGCGTCTTCGGGCATGCTTCGGCGTACTGCTCTCGGATGCGCTTGGCCTCCGTGTAGATCTCCCCGGCGACCTCCTTCGAGGTGCGCTCTCGGGGATGGGGCTTCGACGCCTCGGCCGCCATCTCCTCTCGCACTTCCCCGACCGTCGTCCCGCGAGGGTCGGGGAGCCACGACTGAGCCAGCCGCTTGGTGGCCGCTGCAGTGGCCTGCTCGGGCTCCTCGCCGCGCTCGTGCGCGGCGTGAGCTCGGTCGTGGTGTCGATCGAACTCGGCTTCGACGCCGGCTGCACGCTCTTCCTGTTCGAGTGTCCGACTCTGGTCGTCGAAGGCACACGTCCAGTCGTAGGGATCGTCACCCGTATCGGCGAAGTCGAAGTTGCCCATGTAGACGACGTTCTCACCCTGCTCGGTCTCGATGTCGAGCTCGCGCTGTTTGGAGGTCACCGTCGGCTGACCGCTCTCGGTGGCACCCACCTGAGCGAGGATTTCGTCCGATGCGACCTGTGACGCAACCGGGCTGGTGACGCCGCCCGCATCGTCCTCGCGCACGTCGAGGGCGATGTTGTCTCGACCGAGGCCGCTCTCACCCTCGCGCTGAGTCACGCTCGTTGGTGCCGTGAACGTGTCTCCCGGCGTCACGTGCTCGTTCGTCGCCTCGTTCCCCCGCTCTCTGAACCGCGTCGCACACCGCTCCGTACCCGCTTCCGCGTCCACACCGTTCTCGTTTTCATCCTGTGCGACCGCAACCGTCTTACCGCTCTGAGTTCTAGAACTCATTGGATTTGGGCTGAGGGCTTCATCCCCCCTCACCGCTGCTTGTGCGGGAGAGGCGTCGCTGTCCGCTGTATCGACGACGTTCATCTCTCGAAACCCTCACCCCTTCGGGGGGCCCGATAAATGGGGCTTCGTACACACCTGTCTTCCGTCCTCTTGGACGAGACAAAACTGACCAGAGAGAGTTGTAAAAACCCCTACTAACAGATCGTATCGGAAGGAGCATCCTTGGAAATAGACGGTCATGGACAGCTGGTGCGGTAGTGGTACGGTCGCGGTCGCGGTAGCAGTACGGAGTAGTCTGGCAGCGGTACGGTGGCGGTTACGGTACGGTAGCGGTAGCAGTAGCAGTAGCGGTCGTGGTCCGGTAGCGGTTGCGGTCTGGCAACGGTCGCGGTAGCAGCCGCGGTACGGTCGCGATCGTGCTGAACGCGCGTGAGGAACGCGCGCGATGCGTTTTTCGGTTGCGGTGCGGTCGTGATGGACAGGAGGCTGTAGTGTGGAAGCAGCGTGGCACGCATGTGCCACGCGTCGCGGTTGCGGGGCGGACACACCGTCCGGCCGTGGTCGCACACCAAAAAAGCCGGGACGGCGCTACTGGTCGTCGACGAGCCCGAGGTACGTGCCGCACTTACAGCTTCGGTGGAGATGGATGCCGTCGAGGTATTCGTTCTGGAGTTTCGATGGGTGATCGCAGTAGGCTTGGACGGTGTCGCCGAGTTCGGCGTAGCCAGCGTCGAGGAGCTCTTCGTCCATTGGCTGGTTGCTGTGCGACCGAACGCTCAGTCGTTGTTCGATCGGTGAGTCAGAGTCGGTGATGTGCTGTCGGTAGCGTTGGCGAACGGAGTTGATGATGACGTCTGTCAGTGTCTGGGAACTGGTCGCGTGTCGTCGAATGCGATCGGTGATGGAATCCATTGGTCTGGAATTAGAGCGGGTAGCCACATTCGCCGCACTGGGCGAGAACCGGGACTGTGTTGCTGGGATCGGCGTGGTCGACGCGCTGTTCGTGGATGATTGGGTCGCCGGTGTGCCCGCAGTTGGGGCATGTTTCGCCATCTGTGCGTCCGTCGGCACGGCTGTAGGAACTCATCTCTCCGAACACCTCACCCCTTCGGGGTGTGCGACAAATGGGCTGGCGTACACACCGGTCTTCGTCGATCTGCTGGGCTCGGTGGTGCGACACGGATGAGGAGAGGAGCTGAGCTGAACTGAGTTGTGATGAGACGAGGCGATTGGGACGGCTGAGACGGTCCGGTGTCCGGAGCAGGGTTGGGACGACCGGAGGGAGTCCCAACCCGATGCGGTGCGGTGCTGTGCTGTGCGGGCGCAGACATGGGAAAAAGGGGGCTATCAGCTGCGTCGATATGAGCAGCCGTCGGTGATTTCTGAGCAGTATTCGGCGATGGCTGTGTATTCTGGATCGGGATGGGGCCGTCGGTGTGCGAACCGGGGGTTTCGCCGTAGTTCGAAGATGAGGTCACCGCCACAGTGTGGACAGTGGCCGTCTTTGGTGTACACTGCCGTATCGTCGTCGATTAGTTCGCACTCGTCGATGTCGACGAGTCCGTATCGGGGGATCTCTGCGACCCCGCCCCATTGTTCCCGTGCGTTTTCGAGGCGGGCTTTCTTTTGCGGCGCGCATTCGAAGTCTGGGTGGTGCAGGCTGGTGCAGTCGCCGCAGTGGATCATGCCTTTCGAGCAGTTCGAACACCACCAGCCTTGGTACAGCGTCGTTGCGAATTCGGTCCCGTGTTCGCGGATGACGTCGTAGTCCATCTCGTCGCCGCAGTCGGGGCAGTTGCGTGTCTGTTCGTCCGTCGGTGGCTGAGTGCTGGCCATCTTCCGAACACCTCACCCCTTCGGGGTGTGCGACAAATGGGGCTTCGTACACACCTGCCATCCGTCCGTTACTCTCTGTGGATACACGATCAGTGTCTGCAAAGCACGTCGTGGACACAGGAAGCCTCGGGGCTTGACCCCGAGGCAGTTCATTGCTGCCCGTCTGTGTTCCACGCGACTGAGCCGAATTCGGGGAGTGATACGTCGCGGGGTGTAGCGTCTCGACTGTCGAGGTAGGCTCCGCACTCACAGAGGATGTGGACGAATTCACCATCCAGTCGCTCGTGCTGTTTTCGGGGTGGATGGTCGCAGATCAGCTGGGCTTGGCATGGCCAGTTTTCAATATCAGATTTTGAGAGTGTTTCTGTCGAGTGGATGTGTGATGACGATGCGTCCTGGGTCGTGGCGAGTGCTGTGATGCTACTGAGAAGTGCGGTGAGTTTCATTGTCAGTTTCCCCATCCCTCTGGGGATGACAAATCAGCCGGTTCGATCCTCTGGGAAGTGGTCCAAATCAACTTCTCGATATCCCTGGTATCAATCTACCAGTTTTGAGAGAGATACGTCGGATTGCAGCCATGGCTACCTAGGTGAATATGGTCGTGATGCGGAGGCTGTTCTGGGCTCGAGTGAGGCTGTTTGCTGGTCGGTTGTGTTGTTGCTGATCGTGATTGTTCGTGGGGTCGTTGCTGTCGGTGTTGTTTCCTGGTCAGTACGGTGATCGGTTGCTGAGTGCGGTCTGTTGTGAGCTGCAGTTGGAGTTCGATGACTGTTTGGTGTGGATGCTGATGGTTCTGGAGGTTCGGTTGGAGTGTCGTTGCTAAGGGTGTGCTGAGTGACTGAGTACTGTGGGTGTGAGGTGATGGTCGTATGTGAGGATTGCGGAGGTAGCCCTCTACCTCCCGACATATTGTTTCACCCCTGGTTTTCCCTCCTGTCTTATCGACCCTCGGCTGAAAGCCTCGGCCAACGGCCACCCCCCCATCTATATTAGTTGGTTTTCGCCTGTCCACCCACCCCCATAACGAGTAAAATCGCATGACGTGACGGCCGGACAGACGATTTTGAACTATGAAAAGACAAATTTTAATCAAGAATCGCCTGTCCACCCACGCCCTCTTGCGGTTTGTGTCAGATATTCGGATGAATGAGAATCGCCTGTTCGGATTCGGTTAAAATCGCCTGTCCACCGGTTCCGTATGGCGATTTGGAGTGATTCCTCCAAAAGTAGAATTTGGTGTGGTTCATCGGTCGGATCGTCTATACACCTCAGAATAAAAGAAAGAGGTAGAGTCTATCTGGAAACGATGTCGACACCAACATAGACTGTAGTTTTGTCACCGTCAATCCGTTTTCGCTCTGACTCGAATTCAAAACCAACCTCTCTCTTCAGCGAGCGTGTGAACTGACTTCGGTTCCGAGTTTCGAATTGATACTCATCTGTGTACCTCTCGTATTGATCGTAAATTTCGTCAGTTGGAGTGACAGTATCCTTTCCCTCAACAAGATAAGTAGCGGCAAATGCAGCCACCCCCTCGTCCGGATCTCGGAGTTCTTCGTCGGGGGTTTTTTCCGATCCATCTACGTTATTCATAGATGTCTCGCTTTCAGTACCAGATTTTTGACTATTATCGTCAATCCCAGTGTCAGTGACTGACTTGTTTGCATCCGAATCTGGATTCTCATTTACTGCCGATTCTTGCTCGGATGGTTTGTTCTCTCCGTCCTCTGATTGGGTGGAAGAAGGCGAGGATACCGTGGTTGATTCAATAGATCTGTCGGTTAATGTATCGAGTGAATGTGTCGCACCATCTCTGTAAACGACTGGCGCTTTCGTATCATCTTCTGGAAGGATAACGATGTGATAGTCGTCGTGATCGAACTCGGGATTCGGCAGATCGATCTCGGGAATGAATGGCCGTTTCACTTCGATCCACCTGTCCCTGAGTGATTCACGGTCGGGGTACGTCAGTTTCCCGCCGTTGTCTTTGATCACTGTGTAGCTGCCGTCGGTTTCGTTATAGTGCGCAACGCCGGGGAACTCTCGCATTGCACCCACCTCATCAAGACTCGATAGCGTGGCGTGCTCGACGTTCAACGAGTCCGTCAACACTAGCTCTTCGCCTTTCTGGGTCCAGAGCGATAGCCGACCTTCGCTTGTCGCCTCCCGGACTGCACGCCCGCCGTTGAACCTGAGCGGATCGCCGGTCGTGTACAACGCGACATCGCCGCTTTCCTCGACGATGTTTTTCACCGGCGGGTTGAGGATACCTTCGACACGGTTTGCCCAATACTCGAAGTCTTTGTCGTCTTCGCCCGGTTCGACGACGAACACTGGCTGATGGCCGTCTTCTTGGGCCCGTCGCAGATTTTCCAGCACCCTCCCCGGGTTGTCTGGTGTCGTCGTCTCGGCCTCAATGGCGTAGGTCTCCTCGTCATCCGGGTGGAATGCTTGTGCATCACCCATATCGCTCCGGTCCTGCTCGAACACTTGAACGTGATAGCCGCGGGCCGACAGCGCGGTATGCATACGCTCAAGCGCCGAGTCGTGGTCTTCCCCACCTGACGCCTGGACCGATCCCGTCTCGATGGTAACGGTGTTTTCACCCATCGCAGTCAGTCTCACGACTGGCTGGTGCTCATCACCTAGTTGCATCTCGAACAGCTGTGATTTCTCGCGAACGTTGCTGAGCGTTTCGCGAGATGGTGGTGAGACGTCACCTTCGACACGCTCGAAGTACGCTTCGATTTCGTCGTCAACGTCCTCGGCGGCAATCCACACATTTGCATCCCGGCCCGTTTCCGGCGTTTCATCGCCGTCCTCAGTTACCGAGTTAGCATCGTCTGCTGTGGGTTCATCCAGTGCGGTTTCATCCGGAGAGCCCGGAGAGCCCGGAGAGTCCGGAGAATCTGGAGCATCTGGTTCTGCTGGCATATCGACACGGAGCTGAAGATTGCCGACCACGTGTGCCAGCAACACGTCGAGATTGTTCGTATCCAACCCGACCAAATCCAGAATCTCCTCCGGCGTCTGTTCTTCTGGTGGTCCCTCGTCGTCGACGATCCCGTACTCGTTTTGGGTGTGTTCGTGAACACGCGCCAGCGCTTTCTGGAATCTGGCTTCTTGCTCGTCTGTAAATGAATTCTCGCTTTCCGGGTGCCCTGCCGGTATCTTCATCGGTTGGGCGGTGAACGGTGTCGGCCCGGTTTCACCGAACGTCGGCGACGGTATCTGTACGAGAAGTTCTCCGCGTGGCAGCGCACTGATCACGTTATTCACCTCTTCAGGCTCTAAATTCTCGTGTGACAGCGCTCGTGCCAGATCTTTGTCGACGTTGATCTTCCCCACCAGTTTGGTGCCGATATTGTTCAGCGCATTGAGGTAGACTTTGCGATTGCCTTCCTCTTCGAACTGTTGGGGGAACTGCGTTGCCAGCCCGACACCTAGGTTGAACTCTCGCCCTTTCGACAGCAGCGTATTCATCGTGTCCGATACCACGACCGACGCCGCTTCGTCGATCAAGAGATTAGCAATGTAGTCATCGGATTTTGCCGACTGGTCTTGGTCACGCAACGCGTCGTACAGTTTCGTCAGTATCACTGCCGTCATGATCTGTGCTGACTCCTCGCGAAGATTTCCGAGGTCCAAGAGGATTACCTTGCGCTCGTCGAGCAGGTCACGGAAGCTGAACTGTGGCTCGGTATTGTTGAAGATTTTCCTGAGCCGCTTTGGTTCGGAGATCGTCCCGACGCGGTTCTCGACACCATCGATCACTGCACCGAACATCCGCTCCGTTGATTTGAGACGCCGGTTGATCACGCGCTGAGTTTGCTTATCGCTCGATTGTGGCGCGATGCTGAGATCATTTTCTTCATCTGCCTCCCGAAGTTGATCGATCTCTCGTTCGAGTGCATCGTGGCCGAAGTAGTCGATCGATTCTCGGTACATTCCGTCTTTGTTGCCGTTGCGCAGGCCGTGTTCTTCGTCGTAGAGCGCCTTCACGAGATGCTTGATCAGCGTCGGCCCTGCGGTCGCTTTCTCGTAGCGGTCTTTGCCCATCACAAGCTTGATTATCTCTTCATAGTAGTCCGCCATATACTGGATGGCATCTGTCCGACTCCGACCGTCATCCAACGCTGCCCTGATATCGAAAAACGAGATACCCGGGAGGATATCTGGAATATTGAAGTGCAGGACGTTCTCTTCGAGATCCTCAAACCCGAACCGTGCGGCGTGCGACCGCATGTAGTTCTCCATCAGGTCGCCGCCTTTCGCATCCACGACGAATATTGGCCCATCCGTCGTTTCGTACAGCGAAAGGATGTCGTTATCGAGCGCGACGGACTTCCCCGCACCCGTGATTGCGGTCCGGAGATAGTGTAACGTCAACAACTCCGGTGGGATGCATGTTGGAACATCCTCGGGATTCCCATCGTTGTCCTTTGCGAAGCCGGTAGCGAGACCGGTTCGTAGTTTCCCCATGATATCCTGATGCGGCCGTGGCTGGGGGTTTCGAGCCTCCTGTTCGGCACGTGCTCCCCGCGCCGCTTCCACCGAGAGCTGGTTCGACGGTGGCACTATCAGGAGATTGGCGAGCTCGTCCGGATCGAGGATGAAATCCGGCCGGATTCTCCGGCCGCCGGGCCGGAGTTTGTTACTCGGGAGGCAGTTGTTCCGCGTGCCGCTCTGCTGGCAGATACCCGTCCCAGGGATGAGTCCCGACCCGACCTTCATCGTCCGCTCGCGGAAGCGTTTGAACGACCACTTCGCCGAGAAATTCCCGCGTAACCCTTGCCCGAATCGCTCGCCTTCAATACGGTAAAATTCACCATCGAACATATCGAACGCCGGACAGATCTGATCGAGCTTTTCGTCGAGATCCGGAGGAATACCGTCATCAACCAGTGCGGAAAACGCGCGCACGTTCGTGAAAAACGATTGTTTTGAATTGACCTGATCCAACAGATCCAATCGCATTTGATCATCGCTTCCTTCGTCCGGTCCGACATCGTACTCGATCGATGTGCCGCTCTCGCCCGGACCGGAGTTGTATGATCCTGTCTCGTACGAGGTGGTTGTCCGTGCTTGAATATCCCTTCGGCGTCCCTTTGCCTTGTGTGACCAGTCTTCTTTCGGCCGAAACAGGACCTGGAATGCAAGCGGTTGCGAGGCTTCGGTCAGGTGGTCGATCAACGTTGCCAATGGTGGCTCTGCTTTTACCGGTTCGTCTCTTCCGCGGTCGAGTTCCCCCGATGAAACAGAAGCCGGCGCTTGTTCAGAAAACGGCTTCAGCATCGTCATAGAGTCTTTTTTCTCGGTCACCGCATGCGCCTCCCACCGGACTCCAGCTGGAGTGATCTCGTCGAGCGGCGGCCGAGCGTACACATACTGCTCGTCTCCCGACAGCTGTTCTCCGTCATTGTCCGATTCGTCGGAGACGGCAGCATCAGACCAATCGTTGTCTTCAGATGTGGCTACGTCATTCCTCTCTTCGTGCTCGCTCCCCTGACTATCCGTCTGTGTATCCTCCTGAACAGATTCGGGTTCATCCATCTCAGTCGCGAGCGTCGGGCGCGACAGATGGCTTAACGACCGATCATCTGGTACCGCACTCGGCGGATCAAGCGTCACTGTTCCATCGGGATGGGTGAACGTCTGCGCACCATCCGAGACATCGACACCGCCGTCCGCACTTGCTGCTGATCCACTACCGGACTGTGTCTGTGTCTGCGTGTGTCCGGCGGCACGATCGTCATCTTCGTCCGGATCATAGTACAACTTTCCCTGTTCGAGACGATCGGCGAACTCCGATGCTGGATACTTAACAGGAGGAACGAGTTTGGCGATCAGATCCTCTTCGACCCGTTCGATGTCGAACGACGACGGGTAGATCGACCGTAGTCGTTTCTCCAGCGTATCGAAGGCGTCTTCTCTCGGATCGTCAACCCCGTAGTAGAACTCGACAGGTTCACCCTCCCCTTGCGAAAGCGCAATCAACTCGAACGTCACTGGGGCAGGTGTCATGCTAGAGAACACGTTCAACACCTGCTTCCACGTGCATGAGCGACTTCGCCAGAGTTTGTGAAACGTACTGATCGTCTCCGGAATGTTTCGCGGCGAAAATTCCTCCGAAGTGGGCGTCACCCGAAGGTACTCACGTGTATATCCCATTCAGTTCACCACCATTGGTGTTCTCCCATCCACCTCTGGAGTGACCCGCGCATACGAAACCGACGGCATCGCTCGGTCACCAGCGACAGTGCCAGCGAGACCAGCTGTGTGTGTGTGGATGATCGCATAGGTACTGACCCAACTCTAACCCAATCTCATTGCTCGTACAAATTAAACATAGGGGATAATATCAACACATTCGGTCGAAAGGACTCCAGAACAGAGGACGAGATCGAGGACGAGCCCAACCAGGAGGGCGCAAGCGAAAAGCCCCATCGAATATGTCCGAAAATTACGGGTATAGCGCTCTTTCTGTGGGTTATCGGCGTGAGTGCCATACAGTGCCCCGGCGACGCCACCGATCAATCCCGCGATGATAAACCCCCGAATAATGAGCGGCGCGTACGCAGTGACTGAGAGAGCCACCATCGATGACTGCTCTAACCCCACTCCGATCGATACTGCCTCTCGACCGAGTACCAGCGGGATGCTGAACGGGATGCATCCTCCCGCTACTATCTTCCCACGTGACGCATCTGAAACCATGAGTTCGGTCCTAGGATCCCATTCTACCGACCCTACTTCACATCCATGCTGGTCAGGGGAGTGAGCATCGTTTCTGATCACTGTCTTCAGTCGCGATGACGACGCTCGGTGATGAAAGTGAAAGTCATCTCTCCCCACCGGAAGCAGTTTTCAACAGATTCGCTAGCAGTTGCTCTCGAAGCGTGTCCCGCTCGCGCGACGACAGCTGCAGATCACCATCACCATCGAAGAGATCCGAAACGGCGATGCCAGCGAGCCTGAGATCGTCGACGATATCCTGATGACCATACGAATAGCCATGCGCAGCCAGTTCCTGTGCTTGCTCTTCCAACGGTCGATCATAGGCAGCCTCGAAGAGTTCGCTTGCGTCCCATGACACACCGTCGTCTGCAGGCGACTCCGCTCGAATCGTACAGTTACTCAACTCCCCCTTCTCAGTAATCGTTGCTTCGTAGAGTAGTTCGTGTGTTCCCTGATGTGGGTACACAATCTCATGCTGGTCACACCCTTCGCAGTAGCTGCGATGCAGCCACCAGCTACGCTGAGACGCCTGAGACGACTGGGACCCACTCTCGGTGCCGAGAGTCGTGTCCGAAGCGTAGAGGGCTATCTCTGCCCCCGATGTGATGTTTCCCGAGCAGTAATCACATTCCCCTACCTCTTGATGAGAGCGATTGAATCGCTGAGCAAGCGTGTCGCCGTCAAGCGCGTCCTGATCGCGATCGTGAGAAGCCATGCTGCTTGTTCTCCATCCGACAATTTAATCTTTATCCCGAAGATTTCTATCATCCAATCCCATAACCATAGTATGGATTTCAGCAGCGATCCCATCGTACCACCATCTCGACACCAACACGTCCGTGATGTTCGCCTCCGGGATGGCACCCCCTGATAGAACAATGGGCAAGTACACCCGTCGGCAGTATCTCAAAGCAGGCGCGTTCGGTGTCGCTGGAGCCACGGGCCTGTATATCGTCGGTGCTGGTGGTTTCGGCGGCGGTCCATCGACACCAGACTGCGAGACCACTCCACCAGCCGACCTTGACGCTCCAACCCTCGGCCAATCGAGTTCGGGGCCAACTGTTGTCGAATTCAGCGACTTTTCGTGCCCACACTGTCGGGAGTTTGCGCTCAACGTCATGCCAACGCTTCGCCAGCAGTATCTGCAGTCAAGGAAAATCACCTACCGTCACTACGATTTCCCCATCCCAGTTGACGACTGGTCCCGTCCGGCTGCGAGTGCTGCACGGGAGGTCCAACGCCGGAGTGGCGACACAGCGTTTGCCCGCTATGCGACAGCGCTCTACCGCCACCAAGACGATTTCTCAGACGATCTGTTCGCCAGTCTCGCCGAGGATATCAACATCGCACCAGATCCGGTGCGGAAGGCTGCTCGTGACCAAGCGTACTGCCGCACCATCAACGAGAACATACAGAAAGGCCAGCAGAAGGGCGTTGAAGGCACACCAACGATCTTTGTTAACGAGAAAAAACTCGAAGCTCCGAATACGAAACAGCTCACAGACGCGATCGACCAACACCGATGAAACGAACCAGACACAGTGCGAGACGTACTACAGACTAGATGGCTCTTCGGCGAAGTAGTTGTGTTCTTGTGCCAATTTCACGCTTTCTTCGCCAAACTCATCGAGCGGCTTGTCAGCGGTTCGAGCTGCAATGAACAGATGCTGGATGAGCGGTTCGACAGTCAGCTGCTGATACAGTTCCAAGTCTGCTAATCCTTCCGGGCCAGAATGAACATACTCAATGGGATGCTTAGGTCATGTATCCACCGATGCTTCTCCTTCCGAAGAAACAGAGAACGTTGTGATTTCACCTTCATACGTCAATAGTTGGAACCAAAACGTTGTGAGATCAGATTCATTGAGCAGTGCAATTGCTTGGTCACATCGCTCTTCTATTGATACTGGTTCAGGATACTGGACAGCACCGTCTGGATATTGGTCAGACGGATATAGCTGATTGGCGATGGAAATGAGTTCTTGGACATCTTCGCGGGCAATTTGCATGGGGTCTCTCATATCTCTCAAATCAGAGAAGAACCCGTTATGATGGGCGAATAGCCGTGTTGCTATCTGAGCAATATCGGGATAAATAAGCTCATCGTTGTATCCAGCAAGATGCGCGACTTGATGCAAGGTCGAACGTTCGATTTGGCTTTCTTGATCGCTCATCATCGGCGATCCGTCACCAACAACTTGGAGCCAAAACGCCAACCCATTTTTTTCGTCCAATCGGTCACTGGTTATCGCTTAAGCCCAGAATGAGCGGTGAGTGCGGAAGCTGGTTTGCTGAGTGCTGTGGGATTTCTCAGAAGTAGAGCACGANTCGACCATGCGTTCTAGATTAGCGCCGTGCTCTGTTGCTGTCCGCTGATTGGAGACCGCCGGAGCTACCGGAATGAGAGACCCGGTGGAACGTGTGACCTACGAACCACCGGATTCGGTCGTTGTTGATCGCATCCAAAGAGCGTTTCCCGGTGATGAGTTGCGCGAGCGCGCTCGCGCAACGAATCTCATCCAACGACAGCGCAAGTTCGATGTCGTCGCACTGTTCTACACACTCGCGTTTGGCTTCGGTGCTGGCTCCCAGCGCTCCATCCAAGCGTTCTTCGAACGCTATGTCGAGATGGCTGATCTCACTGAACTCTGCTACTCATCGTTCTACGAGTGGTTTTCGCCCGGATTCGTTGCCCTCCTCNATCCTCGATGACGCCATCGAGGATCTCGATCCCGGCCGAAACCAACTCCGAGGCCGTCTCGAACACTTTCGAGACGTCCTCATCCGCGATGCTACGTTCATCTCGCTCTACAACGACGCAGCTGACGTCTACAGCCTCCGCGAGGATGTTGCTGGAGCGAAGCTCCATCTCACGCAATCGCTCTCGACGGGACTTCCGACTGATTGGCGGACAACAGACGGTTCGACCCACGAAAACAGCCAGATGCCCACCGGCGAGTGGGCATCTGGCGCACTCGTTCTCTTCGACCTCGGTTTCTACGATTTCTGGTTGTTCGACTGGATTGACGGCCACGACGGCTGGTTCGTCTCTCGCGTCAAATCCAACGCTAACTTCGAAATCATCGAACAACTCCAAACACGCCGAGGAAACAGCATCGCGCTCGAAGGCAAGCGGCTGCAGGACGTCATCGACGACCTGCAGCGCAAGGAAATCGATGTCGATATCAAACTCTCCTTCGACCGCAAGCGAGGGTCGTGCCGCAGCACGACCCGAGCGTTCCGTATGGTCGGTCTCCGTGATACGACCGAAGACGAGTATCACCTCTTTTTGACGAATCTCGCCGAAGAGGAGTACAGCGCGCCCGATATCGCACAACTCTATCGGGCGCGCTGGGAGGTAGAGCTTCTATTCAAGGAGCTGAAATCACGTTTCGGTCTCGACGAGATCAACACCACTGACCCGTACCTGATCGAGGCGCTGATTCTCATTGCGGCGATCTCGTTGATGATGAGCCGCGTGATCGTTGACGAACTCCAGAAACTCGACG
Source organism: Halococcus thailandensis JCM 13552 (assembly GCF_000336715.1). Taxonomy (GTDB): domain Archaea; phylum Halobacteriota; class Halobacteria; order Halobacteriales; family Halococcaceae; genus Halococcus; species Halococcus thailandensis. The sequence goes on along the minus strand of NZ_AOMF01000067.1, from coordinate 905 downwards.
CACAACAGCGTGAGAGCGACGACGCCGCGGCGTCGTCGACGCGGATTCCACGTGGGCGTGGTTCGACCATCGTTGAACGCCATTCTCACCTGATCCACCTGTACGTGATGCTCGATCTGGGTTACGATCTGCCTGATCTGGATGCGTTGTTGCTGTGGGCATCACGTAACCCGAATCCACATCGACCGAGGTTGTACGAACGGGTCGAATCAGGCGAATTCTGGCCAGAATTCGCCTGATGCTTTCCATGGTCGGGGACGCGTCCCGACCAGCGGCAGCTCTGGGTCGGCGACGCACTCACAGCGGTGAGTGCGCCGCCCCATTCCCTTGGCGACAACATGCTGGCGCAGAAGTGGCAGTCGAATGATCGAGGAACGCTCGATTTTCGCTGCGTCCTGTAACTCACCAAATCAGATGCCGGATCAAGCCGCCACTAATCTAGAACGCATGNGAATGATCGAGGAACGCTCGATTTTCGCTGCGTCCTGTAACTCACCAAATCAGATGCCGGATCAAGCCGCCACTAATCTAGAACGCATGGTTCTTCGACCAGTCTACTCAAGAGCATGGCTTGACCTCACAATACGGTTAGCGGGTCGCTGAGAGTCACTTGGTCAGCGATTCTCTGACGTTCTGTGATTTCTTCGACTGTGTCGCGGAGTTTCCTATCGGCAGTTACCAGGGTAACAGTATCGTTCTGGGCAAGTTCACAAACGAGTGCGGGGATATACTGATCAGCTTTGACCTCGTGCTCCGGTAATGAGTCGTCGGCAATACGCCGTCGCGCTTCGTCAATCACGTCACTGTAAACTTCATGTTTCGCTCTTGTGTAGCGTAGCGGAACCGAGTCACGGAGATTACGGCATCCCGCCGACAGCAGTCGTACATGACCAATGAACGCGCTG
>NZ_AOMF01000066.1 GCF_000336715.1 Halococcus thailandensis JCM 13552 | reverse complement strand
TCGCTCCCTGAATCTTGTTCAAGCACCCATCCACAGCCTTGTCGATTGCGTCGCCGTCAACGTATTCCGCTAATCTACACAAGAGCGTCATGTTTTGGCTGACGAAGCACGAGATACCCTTCATTGATGAGTTCTTGGATTGCCTGAGCTGCGTTCCGATGATTTTGTGGGGCATTGCCGGCATCAAGAACGTCGTCGACGAGTTCCTGTTTGACCGACTGAGGGAGAACGAGCTTCATTCCCGTTTCGACGGCGGTGTGGACGTGTTCGGGAAACGCTCGTCCGTGCATGATGATGGCGTTCGCATCGAGGACGACAATACTCATTGGTCGAAAAGATCGAGCTCGGCGGCAAGGCGAAGGAAATCGGCATGTGCCATATCGAGGGTGGCGCTGGCTTCACGGTAGGTAAGATCGTCTGCCTCGACACGCTCCCAGATCTCGATGACCTCTTCGATGATTTCATCATCGTATTCAGCAAGCATGTAGTCGACCGTTTCGGACTCGGCTGCGACAGCTGTGGAGATCGCATCCAACGAAAGACGAATGTCGAAATCAACAGGGGAGTAGACCGCGGGCTTGCCCTGCTCTCGGTGGAGCAATCCTGCTGTGGCGAGATCGCGGCAGTATTCGTGCGCAGTCGTGTGAGGAAAGCCAAATTCGTCTTTGAGATCGGCCACGGAGAACTGCCCGTGTTCGGCAGCATAGCCAAGAATTTCGAGTTTACGGTCGTTGGCCAACTGTTCGACGACAGTGTGAAGCCGTTTCCGAGAGAGGGGAGTGTTATCAGTAGTGCTCATACGATTTTCACGTATATACTCATTCTCTGAATAACCTAAGGCTTTCGTCAGTAGGCAGCATTTCGAGGGAGTTGAGTGTGCCGTCGAGATGCACTCCATCTTGATTTCGGCTAAGGGAGAATATGTTTGTTCGGGAAATATTTCAATCCAATAGATGTCGGATATGTTGATTATCGAACTCGGGGTTAGAGAGCTAAGAACGAGTAACACTGCAGTACTACTTCGTCGGTTGAGTACAGCTACCGTGTGTTCTGGTCCATGCTTTTCCCTCTTTGTGATATAGGCACCACGGATCTGGCAAACAAATTGTTTCGGAGTTCTCGAAGCGATATATCCCGATCTATATCGTGTCACCGGTCATGGAAGTCGATGTTTTTCCTCCAAAAACGAGCTATTGCAACGCTTTCGAGCCAACCCATACTACACATCCATCGGTAACTGCCAAGGTGATATTGCAATTCTGTAACGATATTTGAAATCCAATAGTATTCTAATCACAATTGGTCGAAATATTATATCTAATACAAAATGGTCAGGATACTGGTTTGTCACCTGTTTCGTTGAACAGGACCCTGCACTCACTACAGCGCCTTTGGTAACTGGTTGTCCAACTCGGTCGCACGTTCTCAGTGGTCTTACAGATTGGACAGGTTGACATGGATTGGTTCTATCTCGATTCCGTTTGTAGAACGGATATTGAACGGATTAACTATATTGCACATAATATATGTAGATGCAATAGGTGAATTGTGAACTCTGATATCTTTAGTTGTGGTGAATACGAGACCTGTTTGACCAGCTACGAGTGAGTTATTCGGTGACGAGGTGATTCAGTTTTGTTTGGTTCTGTCGCCATCCTCATCAATTGCTCCATCGTTATCGTCGTCTTGGTTGTTGCCGTCGTTATCGTCGTCATCGTCTTTGTCCTCATCGTCTTCATCAACGTGACCGTCGCCGTCGTTGTCGGTGTCGTCGCCATCATCGTCGTCACCCGGGCCCTGATAGATGTCATCTGCATCGTCGGTTTCCGCACCGTTACTGTCGCTTCCGTCTGGAGTGTAGACGTAGAGACAATCGTTAGGATAGGAACGACTAAACTGGTCTGCATCCTCACAGCAGAGCACGCGGCCGTCATTCATGACGAATACATTGTCGATGTTCAAGAGCGCATCATCGGCAATGGCGGCTGGGTCGGTAGCATCTGCGCCAACGATGACGGGTTCGAGTGTTGAGATGTCGTAATCTTCCTCAATTTCGGCCCGATAGACAAGTCCACCGTCAACGCGGTCGAGCTGGAGGTCACCCCCCGTATCGGTCATGCCGTCGTTGAGCTCGGAGATACCGAGATAGATGTAGTCACCGGGACCTGCGTCATCCTTACTGTCGATTCCCTCGCTTTTTCTGAACTCAACGGTCGCACCGATTTCTTTTGCGGCGGCACGGGTCTCGAGGAATGGGACCCGTCGGAGAGCTTCATCTACTCCTTCGTGCCCACGTTGTTCGTACTGGTTTGCCCAGGTGATGATGTCCTCGTCGGCGATGTAATCCTTGTTGCCGTTCTCGACAACCTCCCTGTCGGCCTCCGCGAGTGCTGTTTCGAGGTCCTTTTGCCAGCTGGTCTCGGCGTGGTCGAGATAATTGGTCTGATCGATGCCGTCGTAGTCGGCGATCCATGATTCGACTTCCGCGTTGCTCGCGTGACCAAGTTTGAGCCAGTCCAGTTCGAGATCGACATCTGCGGGCGGCTGCCGTTTGGCCGCCGTCTCGTTGGTCACGCGCGCTGCGTACAGGGAACCCTCGACGTCCATCGGGTCATCGTAGCTCGGAATTGGCTCGTCAGCGACGAATTTGTAGAAGCCCTTGCTGTCGCCGTCCGAGCTGAGATACATCGTCTTCTTGTCGCTCTGAACATCTGGACACTCCCAGGCAGCCCGCCCACCAACGTAGTATTTCATCGGCTGTGGGGAATCTGCGGTCGGCTCGCGGAAATCGACGATGTAGCCATAGCGGTAAGGGTTCGGATACGGACTCTCGATCGGTGTCAGGGCGGTTTCGGAGTCGATATCACGGGCGAGTCCATCGTCTTGATCTGCCGCATCAGCACCGAGATAGTACGCCTGTAGCTCGATGCCGGCGAGCCCGAACGCTCCCTGGGGGTACGCACCCTCATTGTATTTCTCGGCCCACGCCGTGTCGCCGATCCCCGTTGGATTCGGTCGATTATAGAACTGTGCTGCACCCCGTTGTCCGACGCCGCTTCCGGCCTCTATGATCTCGCTGGTGGTTGCCGTCAGCGACAGACGTGGGTGGGAGTACTCCTCTTCGGCCGAGAGATAAGTCTCCCATGGGCTGAGGTCGCCGTAGCAGTTGATTCGTGTTCCGCCGAGTTCTCGGAGCGCATCGGTGTTGGCGAGATTCGTCGCATTTTCGAGGTCGCCGTCCCACGAACCGTCGTCACGCTGGCTGATAGGGATCCGGCTGACGTTGCCGGGGCTTTGCTCGAAATTGGTGAAAAGATAGCCCTCGGTCTCATCATCGTTTGTCGGTACAAATCGGTTACAGTCCGGGTTGTAGCCGAAATTGCCGTAGCGAGGACCGGGATACTCATTGAGGCCCACTCCGTCAGGTGTGACTGGCACACCCAAATCCTCGCCGTTGCCGAGATTGTCTCCTTCCTGGGCTAGCAAGACATATTCGCCGCTGCCAACTCTGACCCGTCCTTGCTGTTCGTCCGTCGTTGGAATGCTTAGCTCGTCGAATTCCATCGTACTATTGATGTCATATCCTTCGACGTAGCCGATGCCGCCACTGTTGAAGGGTTCCGGGTTCTTTCGGCTCGGATGCTGGAGGCTGAAAAACAGCGTACCGGCCTTGGTGACTTCCGGTCCTGTCACTTCGGCCCCAAGTGCGGTCGTTGCGAACCGTTCAATCTTTCCTTCCACGCTCGGTGCCAGCGGCGTGTTCTTATCGTCTTTCTGTGCGCTCGCCACGGTAGAGACGCTAGCTCCGAGCGCGGCTGCCGCCGACGTTGCCATCAGCTTCCGTCGTGTGAATTCGACCATTCAGATGACCACGCACACGGCTTGAGGAAATTCATTTCCTCTGTAAAGGTGGTAGGGATTCCTACTCAAACAAATTCAACATACTCCGTATAAATCGATACAGTTTCTATATAGTATGTCCAAACGGTCTCTGAAGCTTGGTCATTCCGGTGCGTCCTCTAATCCATCGCCAGAAAAAGAGCTATCAGAAATATCAGTAATTCTCCCCGTGAATATTTAGGACCAAAACACGACTACGTCGGTCGAACGGAAACAGGACGCTTTGGCTGCTGTCTACTCCATGCCACGCTCTCGTGCGCCAGCCCGAATCTCCTCAGCTCGCTCGCGGACCCACGAGGCGTATCGCTCAACCGTACTGGGTTTCACTCCGTAAAACGAGGCTACCCAGTGTTCGTCCGTTCCAGGCCGGGTGAGGAAATACGCTGCAAGCGTGTCTCGCCCGGCTTGGATGATTTCCGGTGGAACGCCGCGCTCACCTGTGTCAGCCTCCTCGAACCCATTGACGTCGAAATATACATCGGCGTACAACTCGGCTTGCTCACGATCATCGAATATTGTACCTTCATGATGGGGAGCCTCAAAGCGGTACTGCCGGCCATCACCATTCACTGGTGTGTATTCAATGATTCGGACCCCGAGAACGTATTCTCGAAGGACTGATTCGCTGCCCTCAGTAGCCGTTAGATTATCTGAGTGAGACATTAGCTGTCTTTCCACGTGCAATTTTGTGACTCAACTCGTTCCGGCGGTATGCGTTCAACACGGATAGTGCGGATTATCCGGTACCTGATTTAAGCGATCGTAATTTTGCTATATAGGATAAGGAACAGATGGGTATCAGGACAATTCTTATTAGGCATACTGAATAGTTGTCTTGTCTTCTGTAGAACCGATCTCCCGATGTCACTTGCACAGTAACCAGCCTTCATCCACAACTATTGAAGAATGTACGAATATATAGACAGATGAGGAGTCCATATGTAGATATATCAAAATTAGCACCAGATAAATAGGCAAGGGCGGATGGTTCTGGTGATGTCACGCAAAACGACACGTCGCCGCGTTCTGATGGGGGTCGGTGCCAGCACCACGATCGGCGTTGCAGGCTGTCTCGGCGGAGGGAGTAGCACTGGCGGTAACACCACTGGCGAGAAAGGAAGCAGTGGCGGGGCGAACGGAAGCAGTGGAAACAGCAGTGGCGGCACCCAGCAGGGTGGCGGCGGGCCGCTGACGGCCGACGGCTCCTCGACGGTCTACCCGATCACGAGCAACGGCGCGTCGGTCTGGAACTCGAACCCGCCGGCTGACGACAAGGAGTACTGGGGTCCGGGCCAGTACGGGTTCGACACGAACAAGCGGATGGCGGATTTCTTCGCCGGCATCTACGGCTTCGAGGCCAGCNAGGAGTACTGGGGTCCGGGCCAGTACGGGTTCGACACGAACAAGCGGATGGCGGATTTCTTCGCCGGCATCTACGGCTTCGAGGCCAGCGGCGGGAGCCAGCCACCCTTTTCGGTCAACGTCGGCCTCAGCCACTCGGGTACCGGCATCGAGAAGTTGATGAACGAACAGGTGGACATCGGCGATTCGAGCGCCCCAGTCAAAGAGGAACTCCCCGAGCGCAAGAGCTACGAGAACTTCACCGACCATGTCGTGGGCGTCGACGGCCAGCCGGTCGTCGTCAGCAAACCGATCTACGATGCGGGCGTGACGAAGCTCACCGGAGAACAGCTGAAGGCCATCTACAAGGGCGAGATCACCAACTGGCAGGACGTCGAGGGTTACTCGGGGCCGAACAAGGAGATCCAGGTCATCTGCCGGGCCGAGGGTTCGGGGACGGACACGGCCTTCCGCGCGAACCTCTTCGGCAGTTCGGACGCCCCGATCAAATGCGATTCACGCATCGGCCAGAACCAGCAGGTCCGCACGACCGTCCAGCAGAGCGACAACGCCATCGCGTACATGGCGCTGGCGTTCGTCGGCGGTCAAGCCCCCGCGGTCGCGCTCGAACTCGACGGGACGACCTACGAACTCGGCAAGAACCTCGGCTCGAAGGGCTACCCGCTCTCGCGTGATCTGCACTGCTACACTTGGAAGGGCACCTCGAAGAAGGAAGCCGCGTTCATCAACATGCTGCTCACCGAATTCGGCCAAAAACAGTTCGTCGAGGCAAACGACTACTTCACCCTCCCGCCCGAGCGCCGACAGAAACAACGCAGCAAGCTCCCCGAACCCGCCCAACAGGTCAGTTACGGTGGTGGCAACGCGAGCAGCTCGAACGCGAGCAACTCGGACACGACCAGTAGCTAATCCTCTTCCACTGAGTCGGTCCGTCAGCAACTGACGCGACCGTCTTCTATTATGTCATTCACAAACAGCAAAACGACGCGAATCGTGCGCTCGATTACTGGGACGGACCGCATGGCGATCGTCGCCGGGAGCGTGGCTGCGGTCTGCCTTCTCGGTGCGTTCGTCGGCTTCCTCGTCAGATCGGGCCTGACGGCGGTGTTCGTCATCGGCTTTCTGCTCGTCGTCGGCTACGGCTGGTACACTCGGCAGGCGCTCACCGCGAAGGGGCTGACCTTCCTGGCGACGGTCTCGACGCTGCTCACGATGGGACTCATCATCGTGTTCGTACTGCGCGAGGCGCTGCCGGCGGTCCGGTATATGGGACCGATCGATCTCCTCTCGTTCACCGGCGAGCCGATGTGGCGCACCGGCGGCGAGCAGCTCTACTCGCTCGCACCCGCGATCGTCGGCACGCTCGTCGAGACGCTGCTCGCGGTGGCGATCGCCGGGCCATTGGGTGTCGCCGGCGCGCTGTTCGTCAGCGAGGTCGCCCCCGGCTGGTTGCGTGCGATCCTCAAACCCGGCATCGAGATCCTCGCAGGAATTCCCTCGATCGTCTTCGGCTATCTCGGCCTGGTCGTGCTCAATCCGTACTTCGCGTCGAGCAGTGCGTTCGGCCTGCCCGGTCTCGGGAGCCTGCTCGCCGTGGGGCTGGTTGTCGGCGTGATGGCGCTCCCAACCGTGGTCTCGGTCGCCGAGGACGCCATTTCGAGCGTGCCCGAGTCGATGAAACAGGGTTCGCTCGCGCTCGGCGCGACCGAGTGGCAGACGATGACCGGCATCACGATGCCAGCGGCGTTTTCTGGTATCTCCGCCGCCGTCCTGCTCGGCGTCGGCCGTGCCGTCGGCGAGACGATGGCCGCGACGGTCATTCTCGGCAACGTGACCGATCTGCCGACCCCTATCTTCGACGTCTTCGACAACACGGTCACGCTCACGAGCCTCATCGCCAGCCAGTACGGCAACGCGAGCGGTCTTCATGTGAACGCGCTGTTCGCCGCCGGTGCCGTGCTATTCGTGACCGTGATGGCCATTTCCGTGGTCTCGCAGTACATCGAGCGCCGCATGCTGCGCACACTCGGAGGTGAACGATGAGCGACGCTCACGAGCGCCGGCTGGTGAACGATGATGGATCAGCCTTCGAGCGCGTCAGCGCCGCCGTCGTCGGTCTCGGTGTCTTGGTCTTCCTGTTCGCCATCGCGTCGATGTTCGGCGTGACGAGTTTCGAAACCGAGATCGCGGGCGTCGGACTGGCGACTCTGTTCGGGATCGCTCTCTGCGCTACCGGAGGGATCGTCGTCGTTCTCGGCGTCTGTTCGCGGCTCGGATGGGTCGACACGACGCCGAACGAGACGGTCGGTGTTCCGGTCAGCGCGGCGTTCGGCGTTCTCGGTGCGGTCGCGGGCGGTCTCGTCGGCTCACAGCTGCTCGGCGGCGGAGCCGTGGTCTGGCTGCCGTTGACGGCGCTTGCCGCGGTCTCACTGGTCGCCGTCAGCGTGCTGCCGCGCGAGGACGTCGGCTCAACGGTGCCAGCCGGCGGCATCGCCATCGTAGCAGGGGTTGTCCTCCTCGGCGGAGTCGTCGGCCCGGAATGGGAATGGAACCCTGCAAACCTGGANATCGTAGCAGGGGTTGTCCTCCTCGGCGGAGTCGTCGGCCCGGAATGGGAATGGAACCCTGCAAACCTGGAAGCGACGTTCCACGCCCCGCTCGTCGTGGGCACGATGGTCGGTCTGGCGGGCCTGCTGGTCACGTGGGCGGCGGCGACCGCCAGCGCCGGCTTTGGCAGTCGGGGCCGACAGAGCGGTGCCTACCTGCTGATGGGGTTGAACGCGCTGGCGATGGTCACGATCATGGCCGCGCTGGTCGTGTTCGTCGCCCTCAAAGGGGCTGCAAAGGCCTTTGCGGGCATCGAGATCGGTCTTGGCGTCGGTCCGGAGATCGTCGGACTGGCGTTACCAATCGACTGGCCGTTCGTCATGAACGTCTCGCAGGGCATCTACGTCGACGTCCCGGGCGTCCTGCCGGCGATCATGGGGACGGTCTGGATCGTCGTCGGCACAGTCCTCTTCGCGGTGCCACTCGGCGTCGGTGCGGCCGTCTTCCTCACCGAGTACGCCGACCAAGGCCGGTTCACCCGCATCGTCGAGGTCACGACGAACGGCCTCTGGAGCACGCCGAGCATCGTCTTCGGACTGTTCGGGGCGGCGTTCCTCGTGCCGCGCTTCGGCAACACCAACTCGCTGCTGTCGGGGATTCTTGTGCTCGGATTCATGCTGTTGCCGCTGGTGCTCATCACGAGCCGAGAGGCGCTCCGGAGCGTTCCCGACGAGTACCGCGATGCGAGTGCCGCCCTCGGCGTGAGTCGCTGGCAGACGATCAGAAGCGTCGTCCTGCCGGCGGCGCTGCCCGGCGTCATCACGGGCGTCATCCTCGGCGTGGGCCGGATCGCGGGCGAGACCGCGCCGCTGTTGCTCGTGATGGCCGGCTCGCCGTTCCCGAGCAGCACACCGGGCGTGTTCTCTGCCTTCGAGTTCAGCGCGACGCCGCCGTTCGTGACCAACGACGCACTGCTGACTGCCGCGAGCGCGCTACCATACCAGCTCTACGCGACCATCTCTGCGGGCGTCGGCGCACAGGACGCCGAGGCGTTCGGCTGGGGGACGGCGTTCGTCCTCCTGTTGGTCGTGCTGTCGTTCTACGCGGTCGGCATCGCGCTACGAGCGTACTTCCGCAGCAAACTCCACCATGAGTGAACAAAAAAGCAACCAGGATCATCAAATGGCCACAGATACACAAACTACAACGGAAATCACAGTAGAGAACCAGACAACGGGCAAGCAGACGTCTGCCGGTGAGAGAAACGAGCAGAGTCGAGATGAGTGGACCGACTACAACTTCGCCAATAGGACGAAGTTCACTGTCGACGACCTCGACGTCTTCTACGGCGATGAGCAGGCGCTCGAAGGGATCGAACTCGACATCCCCGAAGAGAGCGTCACGGCGCTCATCGGCCCGTCGGGCTGTGGGAAATCGACGTTCCTCCGCTGTTTGAACAGGATGAACGACCGCATCAAGGCCGCACGCGTCGAGGGCAGCGTCGCACTCGATAGCCAGGAGATCTACGGCGACGACGTCGATCTCGTCGAGCTCAGAAAGCGTGTTGGAATGGTGTTCCAGCAGCCGAACCCGTTCCCCAAATCCATCCGGAAGAACGTCTCCTACGGCTCGCGCAAACACGGCGACGTCGAGACCGGGCTGCTCGCGCGGCTGTTCGGCGACGACGCCGGCGACGAGGATGCCCTCGTCGAGCGTGCGCTCCGGCAGGCCGCCCTCTGGGACGAAGTCGACGACCGCCTCGGCGACAACGCGCTCGGATTATCAGGAGGACAACAACAGCGCCTCTGCATCGCGCGCTGTCTCGCGGTCGATCCCGAAGTCATTCTGATGGACGAGCCCGCGAGCGCGCTCGACCCGATCGCGACCGCGAAGATCGAGGACCTCATCGAGGAGCTCGCCGACGACTACACCGTGGTCGTCGTCACCCACAACATGCAGCAGGCCGCGCGTATCTCCGATCAGACGGCGGTATTCCTCACCGGTGGCGAGCTCGTCGAGTACGGCGACACCAACGAGATCTTCGAGAACCCCGAGAGCCAGCGTGTCGAGGACTACATCACCGGTAAGTTCGGGTAATGATGACCAAGACAGCACCACATGGCTCCTTCGAGGAGTTAGGCTTGTCGCAGCCGCGGCATCGTCACCTGAGCAGTACCCGCGACGGAGGAATTCAATGAACGCTTCAAGCGATTCGAACACATCCGGAGAAACACGAAAAGTGCAGCTAACCGGCGGATCAACATACACCATCTCACTACCAAAGCAATGGGCTAGCGAACACGGTGTCGAGGCAGGACGGGAGCTGCATCTCTACGCGAATGGCGATGGATCTCTAACGGTTCGTGCGACCAGCTCACAGAAGGCTGAAACGACAACCGCACGCGTCACGGTCGATGGGTACGCTGAGGACGACCTCCGACGAACAGTACAAGCGTTCTATGGGGTCGGTCTTGACGAGTTCACGCTCACGACCGGTGACGCGTTCTCGACCGCCCAGCGTCGGGCCGCAACTCGTGCTGCGACGAAGCTGATCGGTCCGGAGGCGCTCGAAGAGACGAAGACGAGTATCGTCTTCAGAAATCTGATCGACACCAGCGACGAATCGATTCGGCAGTCAGTATTACAGCTCGAATACGTGACGATATGGATGCATCGCAACGCCGTCCTGGCACTGGCGAACGCCGACACCGACCGAGCCGAGCGCGTCATCGAGCGCGACGAGGAGGCAGACCGTCTGTTCGGACTGGTACATCGTTGCTTTCAGAAATCTCTCACTAATCTGCAGGAAATCGAGCAATTGAATCTCGACCGACCCACGATATTCAGCTATTATACGACCGCCCGCCAACTGGAGCGGGTCGCCGACCATGCCGAGAAGATAGCCACGACTGCATTGCGGATTGATGATCTTTCCGCGGTCGATGGAATTGACGAACTCGTTTCGCTTGCCAACCAGTCCCGAGAAATCGTGGCTGATGCGGCAAGCGTTCTCCTCGGTAGTGGGTCGGTCAATCAAGCCTATACAGCGTTCCATACACGTGATGAGCTACTTGAAGCGATCGAATCTCTCGATCGCCGGCTCTACAATAGTTCATCATCAGACACATATCTCCTCGCGCTTGTGCTTGATAGCGTGCGCCGGACGGCGGAGTACGGAGGAAACATTGCCGAAGCAATGATTCAGGCATCCATTCGGGAAGATAAGCAGCCGTAACTGCGCGACTACAGCATTCAGAGTGTGCTGAGCTGTCGTGGTTCGCTTCCGCTCCGACTCGCATATTGATCCGTGACGTCAGTAGCAGTATAGACCACCAGCTGGCTCTCGGCATCGTACGCGAGCAGACCAGCGGCAGAGAGTGCGGGAATGTCGAGATGATGAAGTCGAATCGCCATCCGTTCGATGGCATCGGTCTCAATAGTGTCAACTGAGAAGTCATTTCGCATGGCCACAGTGTGAGCCGCAAGCGTCCGCAGTTCGACAGGGTATACAAATCGCCCGAGACACTGGAGTGCATCACGTCGCCGGCCATTCGATACTGCTATTCGTTCCAGATGGGTGGCTGTCCACTCATCATTCACCCCGAACGGCTGCTGGGCAGCGATTGTGGGCGCTAGGTCCCTCATGTCCATTTGTACTGTTCAGGGAAGGGGGTATGAGCTGTTCGTACGGAACATCTATAGAGAGTGATAGCTATACGTTTGCCGCCATAGCTATCACTCACCGCATAGAATCTCCCTAGCATAAACATGTCCCTCCCGCAGCCCAGCTACTGATGATCCTCTGATACACCCATACACCGTTTGTGATGCACTGCTTGAACAGTCCAAGTAGCAGGTTTCCACCTTCCATGTGAGCGACATTTGCTGCATTTGCTCGTACATCCATGAAATAGTGCTGTGTGAGAATTTATTCGATAATCACTACACTCAACCGGCCAGCGAGTGGATTGTCGTTAAAGACTCACTGGCTTTCTCGTAGATCAAAATTTCATCTAAGGGGGGGGGGGAAGAGATAACTGGCCTCTGGATGTTTTGCAGAACATTTTGTCTTTTCAACCATACGGATAAAGTGTGTTTCTATATACTCTATACNGGGGGGGGGGAAGAGATAACTGGCCTCTGGATGTTTTGCAGAACATTTTGTCTTTTCAACCATACGGATAAAGTGTGTTTCTATATACTCTATACTAAGATCATCTATATATAATCTATTCAGGATAGAAATATTCTCCGAGACATCGCACTGGGGAATGTAACACCCGATGTCAGAGACCGACAGATCTACTACGAAGCGACGTAGCTTCCTCCGCACGCTCGGTGGGGTAGCCACACTCGGCAGTGCCAGTATCGCTCTCAGCAACCGCGCGGAAGCGGCCAATCAAGCTCAAGGCCGCTTCCAAGGCGACCCGTTCACACTGGGGGTTGCCTCGGGAGACCCGCTCCCGGATTCAGTCGTCCTTTGGACTCGGCTCGCACCCGAGCCGCTCGAATCCAGTGGTGGGATGCCCGATCAGCCAGTTCCAGTACTGTACGAGGTTGCCACCGATGAGGAAATGAGCAACGTCGTCAAGCGGGATGTGACGTTTGCAAGTCCTGATTGGGCACACTCAGTCCACGTCGATGTAGAAGGACTCGACGCAAACACCGAGTACTACTATCAATTCCAAGCCGGCAACGAGTACAGCCCTGTTGGGCAGACGAAAACGGCACCTGCACCCGGAACCAGTCCCGATAGCTTCAGTTTCGCGTTCGCGTCATGTCAATCGTGGCCCACCGGCTACTATACCGCCTACGAGCACATGGTTGAGGATGATCTGGATTTGGTGATTCATCTCGGTGACTATCTCTATGAATATCCTATCCCACCCAGCGCTGGTGAGCGGAGCACCGAGCTCCCTCGCCGATTCAATACTGAGATGAACACGCTCGAACAGTATCGGCTTCGCCACGCCCTCTATAAGACCGATTCCAACCTCCAAGCTNCAACTACGCCGACGAGGTTTCAGAGAACAACGTCCCACCCGAGAACTTCTTGGAGCGACGCGCAAACGCCTACAAGGCGTATTTCGAGCATATGCCATTGCGTCCTTCGCGGATGCCAACAGGTCCGGATCTGCCGCTATATCGGCGATTCACATTTGGCGACCTAGCGGAACTCAACGTACTCGATACTCGCCAGTACCGCTCTGATCAAGTATATTCCGCTGAGGAAGCCGAAAACTCTGACCGGACGCTGCTCGGCGACAAACAGAAGGATTGGCTAATTGATGGCCTCGCTAGTTCCTCGTCGCAATGGAACGTGCTCGCTCAACAGGTCCCGTTCTCGGCGACGGATGAAAATCTCAACCCGGACGTAGAGAACTTCGGCGCGGGCGATAAGTGGGATAGTTACCGGGCCGACCGTGATACGGTCCGTGATTTCATGGCCCAGCAGTCGGACCTGAACCCCGTCGTGATCACTGGCGATGTCCACCGCAACTATGTCTACAACATCAAAGCCGATTTCTTGAATCCCGATTCGGCAACGGTCGGTACCGAGTACGTCGGCACCTCAATCACTTCTTCTGGCGATGGCTCCGGGATAACCGACTATGGTGGCACCGAAAATGAACCATGGCGGCGGTTTTACAACGACAATCGGGGGTACGTACGCTGTACGCTCACCCCCGAACGCTGGCAGACTGATTACCGCGTGGTTTCGGCGGTCACATACCCGGATGCATCAGTGAGTACCATCGCATCGTTTGCGACCGAAGCTGGCAATCCCGGCGCAACACTGGTCTCCGAACATCCCGAGGAGGAACCCATCGAGATCACCGAGATTCAAGCGAATGCGCCGGGCAATGATGGTACGAATTCCAACGGGGAGTTCGCTACACTACAAAACACCGGCGATAGCGCAATCGACATGTCTGGGTTCATCCTCAGCTTCGAGGGAGGAAGCGGACAGAACTACACGTTCGGCGAGTTCACGCTCGGAGCAGGTAAGACGGTCACTATTCGGAACGGAAGCGGCGAGAACACAGATTCGACCGTCTATACCGGACTCTCTTCAGTCCTGAACAACGGCAGCCCCGACTTAGTAGTCATAGCCAACAACGAGGGAGTTATCCTCGACCAGGAGTCGTATCAAGCAATCTAAACTCACACTTGCTGATCAGCTTCTTCGAAGGCACTGGTCATCTGATCGGCGAGTTCGCCGGCTTCGATATGCGAGTAGTGCTCGCGAACGACTTCCTCGGAGTTGTCGAGTGCTCGGGCAGCGGCCGCATGTCCTGACGTACGGACGAGAACCTCGCCAGCACCGCGCCGGGCACCGTGAGGCATNGGGCAGCGGCCGCATGTCCTGACGTACGGACGAGAACCTCGCCAGCACCGCGCCGGGCACCGTGAGGCATCAGATATTCCTCGCCGTCATCGAGTTCGATACCTGCTTCCTCGCAGAGACGGTTGAGGACGTGCCGACCGGCGTCGGTCGTTATCGACGGTGGTTCGATGTCGTATTCAACACAAAGTTCGATCAGCGAGTGGTCGGCGCGGATTTCTTCGATCTCCATCTCGGTGTATCCGCGTCGATCCAGCGTGTCCATCACCTGCTGAGAGAGCGTCGGGCGATGAAGCGAGGGGAATACCGGCCAGCTCTCGCTCGGCGCGTTGAGGACTTTTTGGTGCATCTGGAGCGGGTGAATCACCGGGCTGGGAAGGCCTCGATCGTCGAGACGCTGCTTTTTCGCGAACACGGTTGCATAGCGATCCTCAAGATGGACGTCTTCCCACCGGAGTCCCTGACGTCGCTCGTCGCTCCGATCTCGAAGGATTTCCGCGCCTCGCACGCCGGAGTACGACAATAGGTAGACAAGCGCGCGGTCACGACAGGCTTTGATCGCCGCTTCTCGATCCCCACCGACGTCGTCAATCGCGGTGCTGGCCTGTTCGTCGACGAAGGAAGTGAGCTGCTGACGATCCTCGGCGGACCATGCCTGCTGGTCGCCGCTCTTGTGACCGCCGTCGTCGGGAATGGGTTCGGTGGCGTTGCGCCGCTGAGCGACGTTTTCGGCGAGATGTCCTTCGCGAACGGCCCAGCCACAGAACGCCGAGATATACGCGTAGTAGGTCCGTACTGTGCCCGCAGTCCAGCCCTGCCGAGTGAGGTGACGGGCGTATTCGCGAAGATGACCCGAGTCCAACTCGTCGAACGTCGTTGGACTGTCCTCGTGGCCAGTGAGGAACTCAACGAACCGATCGAGCTCTCGGCCTGCGTCCTGGCGGTAGTTGCCACTCTCGCCACCCTGGCCTTTGCCCTTGTCCGTCAGGAAGTCCCCGGTGACCGCATCGATCCGTACCATGCTACGCGCCTCCAGACCGTTCGCTGATTCGAGCACTGCTCTCGCGATGAGTAACCGTGGTTCTGGGCCGTGGCATTGTGTTCGCTGTGGGGGAGGGCGGGGAGGNGCCTCCAGACCGTTCGCTGATTCGAGCACTGCTCTCGCGATGAGTAACCGTGGTTCTGGGCCGTGGCATTGTGTTCGCTGTGGGGGAGGGCGGGGAGGTGGATAAATCTACATGTCCTTATTGGACTAAGCACGAGTAAACAGCAAAATCGCTAATTCCGCCGATTCCAGCCATTTCAAAGCTATAGAAGTGTATATTCGGTGCTATAAACCACATGGCGATATAGATTTTTCGCGGCGGGTGAGAATATATACACAAACCGCTGGATATATGTTCCAGCAGGTTGTAGACAGGGTATGTCTGAAAAATCCGATTCTGGAACAGCTCAGTATTCGGATGAGCAGGAGCAACCGACTGATCCTTCCGAAAGTTCCGAACGCGCCGATCGCGGCACCCGTTCATCGCGAACCCGCGGCGAGCGCGTCCGAGCGGCTGCTTGGACGCTTCGGGAGCCTCGTACCGCCTCGTGGATCGCCGAAGAGACGGAGGTCTCAGTTAAGACCGCCCAGAAATACCTCAANGCTGCTTGGACGCTTCGGGAGCCTCGTACCGCCTCGTGGATCGCCGAAGAGACGGAGGTCTCAGTTAAGACCGCCCAGAAATACCTCAACCAACTCGTCGAAGACAACGTACTTCGGCGAGTCGAGCAAGGTGAACAGACGCTCTACGCTCTCGATCAGCTCATGGCGTCCTACCGCGAAGTGGCCACCCTTCAGCGCGAGCACACACGAGAGGAGCTCACTAACGCGCTCGAATCGATGCGCGACCGCATCACCGACTGGAAGACAACCTACGACGTTGACCAACCGGGTGAACTCCGGTCGAGTCTCGCCACTCTCGATGACGAGCAGGAGAGGGAATCCCGCCGTGAGGCTGCCAGCGAGTGGGAGCAACTCGAAACCCGCCTCCCACTCGTGCAAACGGCCCTCCGCGAGTACGACTGGGCGACCGAACGCGAAACCATCACCGCCTGAGATCCGTTTGATGGGTCTTCCAGGCACAACCGATCCGAGTGTTTACCGTGGATTGAGGGGAGTACTCGACCGTCAACCGGAGATTACGGCCGTCCAGTATGAACCCGATAGCATCATCAAAGCGTGGCTACGGGCGACCATTGATCCAGATCGAGTACATCCGCCGACTGGACCCGAGGCTCCAGAACTCCGAGTCGAGTGGCGCTTCCACGGTGATGCAGTCTATTATCAGATTCATTATTACGACCCGAATACGGGCTTCAACTGCGGATGGCACCGCGATGATGACCACCCTGATCTCGGGCCGGTTCATTTCCAGTACGAGAATTCAACGACGGGCGAGCACGATCACGTGCGTGTGCAGTTCTCCAAGACCGTCCCGACAGAGATCCTCTGGGAAGCCGGAAATCGATTGTTTGAGGAAAAGCTTCCAACGCTCATTGGTGAGGATTGATGATCCCGATACAGAACCGACAGTCGAAACGCGGACGTAGGCGACGATTTGCATGGCGTGCTCGGACGTCCTAATCGTACCGCGATTCAGCATATCAAGAACGGTGGTTTTCGCATCGCTATGGAAAACTGCTGTTTTCTACACTGCCGGTGCGAGGAATCCATTACGTGATTTCTGCCACTTAACTCCTAGGAGCGATAACCAGACGAATATGCCGGATCAACTGGACGACGATGTGCGTGTCTGGCTGGTTGAACGCACCTACTCTGACGACGAGCAGAATTTGATCATCCTCACTTACGCGACCACTAACGGTGAGCAATACTACCGGAAGGAGCGGGCACTCACCTCTTTCACAGACGTGCGGGACACCACCGCGGCCGCCGATGCTGAATCGGATAATCTCGGCACTGTCGATGATCCCGACCTCCAAGAGCGGTATGCCGCCGAGGCACAGCGGATGCAGGAAACGCACGACCCCGACGATGTGATCTGACCCGACCAGCCGAATCTAACAGGCTGAAACCACCTGTTATGGCACTGTAGC
>NZ_AOMF01000065.1 GCF_000336715.1 Halococcus thailandensis JCM 13552 | reverse complement strand
CGTGCTCTACTTCTGAGAAATCCCACAGCACTCAGCAAACCAGCTTCCGCACTCACCGCTCATTCTGGGCTTAAGCGATAACCAGTGTCTACTGATAGAGCTTCCAGTGATACGCTCCCCCTATGCGTACCGTTCGTCGAAGTATGTGAACTGTTCTGTGACACCCTAACCACGAGAAACTGCTGAAATCAGTCTTCGTAAGGTGCTCCGGCGTCACAAGATTCTACAATGGTACAGCTTACGAAAGACTGGATTCAGCACAATCAGATACNTAAGGTGCTCCGGCGTCACAAGATTCTACAATGGTACAGCTTACGAAAGACTGGATTCAGCACAATCAGATACTCATCTACGCAACTGGTGTCCTTCTCGCAGTTATCGTGAGCTTTGCTCAGCCGGGGCTAAGTTCTCCTCTGGAACAGCTCATCAACCCCGTTTTGGCAGTGCTTCTGTACGTGACGTTCCTTGAAATCCCGTTCGTCAAACTGCGCCGGGCGTTCACGAACGGCCGATTCATGCTGGCTGCGCTTGGGATGAACTTCCTTGTGGTTCCGGTCGTCGTCTTCGCTCTCACCCGATTTCTCCCGCAGGACCCGGTCGTTCTCGTCGGGGTATTCATGGTATTGCTCACGCCGTGTATCGACTACGTGATTTCGTTCACGGAGCTTGCGAACNGTTCATGGGAGAGCGAGTAGCAGAGTTCATTCAGGCAGGACCCTTCATTGAGGCGTTCGTTCTCATCATCGCACTTCCGCTGACGCTCGCATGGCTTACCGCAGTGGGTGCAGAACGTTCTGAGACTGGAAAGCGATGGAAAGACGCGATGGAGTGGTTGCCAGCCCCGATGATGAGTGTGACGCTGTTTGTGGTTATCGCGTCCCAACTCCCGCGTGTTCAAAACTCAATCGGACAGATCACTGCTGTCATCCCGATATATGTCGCGTTCCTCGTCATAATGCCACTACTCGGACGGTTCGGGGCCGGACTCTTTGGAATGGATGTGGGCGAGAGCCGTGCTCTTGTGTTTACGTCGGTGACGCGGAATTCACTGGTCATTCTGCCGCTGGCACTCGCGCTACCGTCGGGATACGCACTCGCTCCGGCAGTCGTCGTCACACAGACACTCGTCGAATTGATTGGAATGGTCGTCCTTACCCGAGTCGTACCAACGTGGCTTGTTCCCGAGACCGCTCGGGGAATTAGCCCGGAGACGACCCCAGACGACTGAAACACACATGTCCAAAGGGTAGCTAGGCCGCTCCATCACATATAGAAGGTTGAGTGTTTCAGACTGGTAGTTGATTTCGTCATTCGCTGTGTATTAGAAATCCATCTGCCTGATTTCAGATAATAAACATGGCCATAGAGAGCATAGTACACGTTGAAGAGAGGGAAAGCATCCCAGATGACGCAGCTGTCTTCCATTACGATTAACTGAACGGGGGCTTCAAGGAACGATTTCCGAAACTGGCCGAGGACACCCCGGCTGAGGGATCTGTAGATCCCGAGAGTGTGCTCTCAGATGGAGATTATGTAAAATTCATCGACTACTACCAAATTACTTGTCAGTGCTGGTATCATTGATGAGCGGTCGAATGAGTACTTGACGTAGAGAGCGTGACTGTCCCTGTTGGACTGCTCGCCGCATCTCGCTGGACGCTGCTGACCTTGTGTGACGATTTGACGAGCATGAAAGATCCAGCGAGAGCGCCCGCATCAAGCAGGACGGGGATGGAGACGAATCAATCACGATTGAGACGATCAACACTGTGTTCTCTGGAAACTATCAACTGTCCCATGCTACCTTAAGACAAAGCCATATACCGACTCATCATCTATTGGTCAGTATGATGCCGACTACTGTACCCGGAGGAGCTGAGAGGAATCGACAGATGTTCCAGACAGAGGTGGGTGTCTGATGGGTGACTGGAAGAATCGTTTCTCAACGTTAGGTCTCGGACGGGCGCTGTTCGGGGGCGTGCTCGCGTTCATGGCGCTCGACAACTTCCGTGACTTGGAAGGGTCAATTGGGTGGTCGTGTCGCAAAGCGGTCTAGACTTCGGTAGCAACTGACTCCCTTCAGGAGGGGGTTGTCTCTGGTGACCAAACCGAGACCACCCC
>NZ_AOMF01000064.1 GCF_000336715.1 Halococcus thailandensis JCM 13552 | reverse complement strand
AACCGATCAACCAAAACAACCATGAGCTGTGACCTCACAGTCGAGGCTACCAGAGGCAAAGTCTAGAGGACTTTGCGACGCGACCAATTGGGTACGCTAACTCGAAGGGTGTTCCAGAGGCCGAGACACTTGTGCCGTTTTCGAGTGGAATGTTGCTGTTCGGTGGGCTCGGTATCGCACTTGGTCGATTCAAGCAGCTCGCACCCGGAGCAGTTGTGACGTGGTTCATCGCCGTTACGCCACAGATGCACGACTTCTGGAACATGGAGGACGATCAACGCGAGGGCCAGCAGGTCCACTTCCTGAAGAACCTCATCATCCTCGGTGGAGCGCTCTCCTTCCTCGCCAACGAGAGCGAGGACTGACCCTCGCATCGCTCCAAGCCTCACTGCCACATCTCCGCTGTCATTGTGTGAACGCTCACGCCGTCGGGCTGCGGCGGCTCCGGTGCTCTTCTCCAGACCTCTCAGCGGTCTAATCAGACAACTATCACCGAGCGTCTGGGTTTGTCGGCTAAGTATCAACCGTTCGTGTCGTCAATTCACCCGGCCAGTACTGGTCACCTGAAGAATCTAAGCCCATACTCACTGCGAAAACCTTCGGCCAGCTGTTCTACACTGCGGCTAAGAGCGAGACTGACCGACAATATATACGGGTTTCGTTAGTGTTGTATTCGACGAATAGAACTATAGTAACCCATGCCGTATTGTCAGTAATGACCACTCGTTTCGTCCCGACCACGACGCGGTCCGCAACAGAGGTCGTCGAGAGTGATCGTGAATGGACTACCGACGAGCGCGATGCGTTCGCGACATTCACCGATCGCATTGCCGATCTCGATGTGGTTGCAGTCAACCCGACGACCGACGAGTTCCAGCAGCCATCGACACAGCTGTTGGCCCAATCGCCTCACAACTCGAATGCAGCTACCACGCTTGAGGAAGTCCATGACATCTACCGCGAGACGGTCATGGCTGTCGATCACTACGCCGACGTCTACGACGATACACTCGAGGAAAGCCTTGCTCAGGAGTTCGGACTGGAGGTCGCGACCACCGTGCGAGCCAGCGATCAGCTCACACCACAGCTCCGCGATCAGCTCGTCGAATGCAGTCAGCAGGCGCGTGAGAGCCGACACTCGCTGCTGCAAGGTCTCAAAAGCGAACATAGTGCTCTCGAGACTGCCGACGAGAAGCTGACACGCTTGGGGTCTGATCTCGACGGGACCGTGGGGACGCGCTCGTTCGAGAACTGGACCGCCAGGGAACTCGCTGATGCTGACGAACGCCTGCGCTCGCGCAGACACGAGTGCGAGCAGCTACTCACCGATCGACAAGCCACTCTCAGCGAACAGCGCGTTCCCAGTACACATCGTATCGATCACGAATTCAACGAGTACCTGTACGGATCACTCTCCGTGACCTATCCCGTAGTGTCGGACACGACCAGTCTCATCGGTACCCTTCGCACTGCCCACCAGAGTGTTGACCGTGCACTCACCGGTCGCGGACTCAGCTCCGACGAAGAATCAGCCACTGCTCCCCGCGGAAAGTGTGACTGAAAGCACGAACAGGGGGATCGTGGCTCTGCCACCGCTCCTCTGGGATTAGTTGCCCAGAGTGTAGCAATCTGGCAGCTACACCAATGCGTTCTGCAGTGAGCCAGTACGTTTTACCAGCCCACATGGCTACCGTGCATAGTGAAGCGAGTCTGGGACTACCGAGTGACACTTGTCGCTCTCTGTACGCTGGCGTTTTTCGCAACGATGGTCGCCCGGCTGGTGATCAGTCCGGTGGTGCCGGAGATCGTCGAGACGTTCGATTCGTCGACCGGTGTTCTCGGCCTCGCTCTAACCGGTCTCTGGATGGCGTATGCTTTCGCACAGTTCCCGAGCGGTGTTCTTGCCGATCGATACGGAGAGCGGATCATCATCCTTGTGGCGATTGGATTGACCACGGTCGCCAGCGCCCTGCTCGCGCTTTCGCCATCAATGCCGGTTTTCCTCATCTTCACGCTGATTTTGGGTGGGGTTGCAGGGTTGCACTACAGCGTTGCGACGACACTCCTGACCCGAGAGCTGAACAACATCGGCACTGCGATCGGTCTTCACAATTCCGGGGCACCATTGGCTGGATTGCTTGCGCCGATCGCGGCGGCCGCCGTCAGCCAGTGGTTCGGCTGGCGGGCGGCGATCGCGCTCGGAACCGTGGCCGCGTTGCCCATATTCATTCTCTTTCGATGGAAAGTGCGTCCAACTGAACCCGCACGTCCCGAGCAACCGATGGGTGACCGATTTGCTCTCAGGCCGGTCGTGGAACTACTTTCCCGGCGGAAGATCGCGTTCACTGCTGTGCTGGCGTTTCTGTTCGAATTCATATGGCAGGCGACGGCGTCGTTTCTCCCGACGTTTCTGATCGCGTATCACGGCTACTCGGTGACGTTCGCCAGCGCGCTGTTCTCGGCGTATTTCGTTATTCAGGGGCTCACACAGCCTGGCATCGGATCGCTGTCGGATCGGTACGGTCGCGAGGAGACGGCGGGGTTCTGTGCGGTGCTCGGGATCAGCGGGTTTACGCTGCTCCTCGTCGGATCCCGATTAGCTGTTCTGCTCGTTGGAATCGTTCTTATCGGCGTTTCGATGGGGTGGGGCGCAGCACTCCTGCCACGGTTTATGGATAACCTTTCAGATGAAGAACGCGGTGCTGGATTCGGTCTCGTGCGGACGGCGTACATGATGATGAGCGCGACTGGAAGCGTCGTCGTGGGCACGATCGCAGATACTGCAGGCTGGGGGATCGCGTTCGGGACGTTTGTCGTGTTTCTCTCAATGATCTGTCTGTCGCTTGTCGGTAATCGGGTACTTAACCTTGGCTTCTGAAGCGAACGCTCTTCTGTAGCGTATCGGAACCAGAAGAATGAGTGACTGATCAATTCCTGATCTGCCTAGTTTCTTGCTACACAAACCATCTCTCTACCGAATGTTCATTGCCGACATGCTATCCCGATAGTCTACACCAGATCGGGACGCGTTGTTCTGAGCTGCTCGTCCGCGTCAGTATCGGACATCGGATATGGTCATAAACCAAAGAAAACTCCCCTCACAGAAAACTATGTTGGGGAGGATTTAAAGTCATTCAGGACAATAGAAAATCGTAGGCAACAATGGCAGAGGACAACCCAAAACATGGAATGGACGAAGCGGATTACGAAAAGGACGACCCCGAGCGTGAGACGCTGACGACGAACTCGGGCGAGCCGGTCCCCGACAACCAGAACAGCCGCAGTGCCGGTCCCGAGGGCCCCCTCCTGATGGAGGATTATCACTACTTCGAGAAGATGGCCCAGTTCAACCGCGAGGAGATCCCCGAGCGGATCGTCCACGCGAAGGGTGGCGGCGCGTTCGGGACGTTCACGGTCACGAACGACGTACTCAGCGACTACACGATGGCCGACATGTTCTCCGAAGAAGGCAAGGAGACCGACATGGCTGCCCGCT
Organism: Halococcus thailandensis JCM 13552; assembly: GCF_000336715.1. Taxonomy (GTDB): domain Archaea; phylum Halobacteriota; class Halobacteria; order Halobacteriales; family Halococcaceae; genus Halococcus; species Halococcus thailandensis. Next base: position 15,889 of record NZ_AOMF01000064.1, on the reverse strand, counting down.
TTTCGACAGTCGCCGGCTCGCGCGGTGCGCCCGACACCGTGCGCGACCCGCGCGGGTTCGCGCTGAAGTTCTACACCGAGGAGGGCAACTGGGATATGGTGGGCAACAACACCCCCGTGTTCTTCATCCGTGACGCCTCGAAATTCTCCGACTTCATCCACACGCAGAAGGAAGTCCCCAAAAACGGGCTGAACGATCCGACCCCGCAGTGGGACTTCTGGTCGCTCTCACCCGAGTCGCTCCACCAGATCACGACGCTNAGAAGGAAGTCCCCAAAAACGGGCTGAACGATCCGACCCCGCAGTGGGACTTCTGGTCGCTCTCACCCGAGTCGCTCCACCAGATCACGACGCTGTACAGCGAGCGCGGCATCCCCGCCTCGTGGCGCACCATGAACGGCTACAGTAGTCATACGTACTCGCTGTACAACGACGAGGGCGAGCGCCACTGGGTCCACTTCCAGTTCAAAACCGATCAAGGCATCGAGAATCTCGACCCCGATGAGGCCGAGAAACTCGCCGGCAAAAACCCACACTACCACCGCGAGGACCTCTGGGAGGCCATCGAGGAAGGCAACTACCCCACTTGGACACTCAAGGTCCAGATCATGCCCGAAGAAGAGGCCGAGGAAGTCGATTACAACCCCTTCGACATCACCCGGGTATGGCCCCACGACGACTACCCGCTCATCGAGGTCGGAACGATGGAACTCAACGAGAACCCCGACAACTTCTTCCAAGACATCGAGGAAGCGGCGTTCTCACCTGCCCACACGGTACCAGGGATCGCCCACAGCCCGGACAAGATGTTACAGGGTCGCATCCCATCCTACGATGACGCCCACCGCTACCGCATCGGCACGAACTTCGAGGACATCCCCGTCAACCGGCCGAAGAACACCGAGACGAACAACTACCACCAGAACGGCACAATGCGTTCGGACGGCAACAACGACGGCGGACCGAACTACGAACCGAACAGCTTCGGCGGCCCCGTCGAGAAACCAGAAGTCGAGCAACCGCCGCTCAGTATCGAGGGCGATGCGGACCGGTATGAAGCCGCCGAACGCATCGACAACTTCAAACAGCCCGGTGATATGTTCCGCGACGTGATGGATGACGAACAGAAAGAACACCTCATGGACAACTTCGCCGACGACATGGAACCGGTCGACGAGGAAATCCAGAAGCGCCAGATCGGCCACTTCTACAAGGCCGACCCGCGCTGGGGTCGCGGTGTCGCCGACCGCCTCGGCATCGACATCGAGGCGGCCATCGACGACGAACTGCTCGCGATCGATGACGACGAAATCGCTCACGCACCGATTGTTGAGAAACTCCGCGAATAATATTCACAGCAATATGAAGTGATTCAGCGAGCTCCAACGCCGAATCACTTCACGCGTCTATGCTGGTAAATCTAAGTTTTGGTGGTGAGTTGTACGGTTACGTCTCAGGATATCATAGAACGGTTAGGACGGTTTTGGCTCTCGGCTAAGAAGCCAGCTATCGCTGCCGTGTTGAATTGGAAGACGGCGCGCTGCTCACAGCTTCTCACAAACTTGTTCGATGTTCGAGATAGCGAACATCAGACGATTTCATAGAACCCACGATACCAAGAATCTCGCGCAGTTCGCCGAAACACCGGAGTCGATTTTCCGTTTCGCGGTAGCTGTGGTCGTCTTCGAGTCGATAACCGTGGATGGCCAGGTGCTTCCATGGGTAAGCCCACTCGGCGGGCTTGCCCGCATCGGTCCCAACGCTTGTTTGGCTAGCCGCCTACAGTTCCTGATGAAGTCGAGGAGATCCACTTCGACCATGGCAACCGTCCTCGGCTTCATCCTTATCGATATAACGGTCTATCCCGCCGCCGTACCTCTATTCAACAGAACACTTTGATCGGGCAAGACAGTCATCACGGGTCGAAAAGTACCTGCAGACGCGGAAGCGGCGACAGAGGCGATCATCTCCGAACTCACAGATCTCGGTCTCTTTGGCTAGAATATCCCTCCTGTCTGATGACGGCTAGGTGAGGTTCCTAATGCACGGTTTGCTGTGAACTTTGGACCGTTGGGCTAAATTTCCCGGGTGTCCATGCATGACGAATCCTACCTAGCCGACTTCAGCTCCTGTAACTACCACTCCACCATTTCCGCTGTTTCTGTCTCTTGCTTGCATCCCTTGAGCCATATGAAGAATCAGAATTCGTTGCAGGCTGCAATAATCCATGTGCTTCATTGCAGGGGGCACATCGCCAACAACCACGATCGATATGTCGGCGAACCACTAGAAACGTCGATATAGTAGCATACGGTTTGTTGATTCACCAGAGAACCATCTCCTCCGGCAGCTTTATTGTCTATGATGTCATAGGCCATAATGAATGCGATAGATGGCGGGACCACTCGAACTCAACCGTGCCGTTCCGGGTGGGCGCGTCGAGATGTTCGCTATTCTCGATGCAAGCTATCCTGGCGGGTGGTTCTACCGCTTCCAATACTACCACCCCGAAGACGGCGAAATACTGCGCTACGACAACGCTCACGACGATGACACACTCGGAAACCACCACCGGCACGTCGCTGACGGCGAGGATACTGCTCTCGCATTTCAGAGTCTTGTCGCGCACGTTAGCCTGTTCTTCACTGAAATAGCGCGCATCATCGAGGAGACACCCCATGACTGACAACGAATCCACGCACGACGGCTGGCCCGCTGAGTACCGCGACCCGCGCGACCGTCCCCATCCTGAGACGCTTCGGATCACGGTCGAACCGTTCGAGCAAGCACGCGAGGAGACGCTTGCAGCAGCACGCACTACCGAGGATGGGGAATCCACGCCCGCAGTCGTCTCATTTGCGAGCATCGATGACCTGCGGAAAATCCTCACCGAACGACGCATCGAACTCCTGCGTCTGCTGATCGCCATCGACGGTGCCGCGGAGAGTATTTCTGCACTCGCGGACGCTCTCGATCGGGATTATCGCCCAGTTCACGACGATGTGGGGGTGCTCGATCAGTACGGTCTCATCTTCGTCGTCGACGAGGGCCAGACGAAACGGCCCTACGTTCCCTACCGGCGGGTCCACCTTGATGTTGAACTCGCAGGGCAAGCTGATGAGACTGACCGTGTGGTTGCATCCGGGTGAGAGTCCATGAGCGACGACAACCGCCATCCCGCCGACGCGGAGGACCGTTCGGACGCCCACCAGCAAGAAGCGGTCGAAGCCTGCGAGTACGCGATTGACGCGCTCCACGGTAGCGATCTTTCGCGCGCCCACGCGCTGCTCGATGAGGCACGAGCGGCTGTCGAGCGTGCCCAGCACGATGACAGCGAGCAAGCCTACCGCGAAACTGCTTACGACTGCTACGATTGATGGCCCCAGAGTGGCCGCCAGCGCCGCCCAAGGGCTATCGGAAGCACGAACCCAAATCCACTCAGCCGTGGTTCGTCACGGCCACCCTGTTTTGCTGGCTCATCGGCGTGCTCGTGGCGGTTCCTGCGCTCGTTGTTAGTGTTCACGATCCCGACACCGCTGTTCGTATCGTTCGAGAGGTATTGCAGCCGGATACCGCGGATGAGTGGACGGCCTATATCGTCTGGTTGATCGGGACGTTCGCCGTTCTGCTCGTCGGTCATGAGTCGCTGCACGCGCTCGCCGGACGCTGGTTCGGCCTACGAACGGCATTCCAATTCGAGTACCACCACCCGCTGAGTTGGTCGCCAGAAATCGTCACGTATGGTGGATTTCAGTCGCGTAGTCAATTGCTCGCGATAGCGCTTGCACCCCTCATCATCCTGACGCCCGTGAGCATCGTCGTGCTCGTCTGGAGCCAACATCTCTGGATGATCGCCTCAGCAGCGGTTCTCGCACTCGGCAATTCCGCAGGTGCGGTGGGCGATCTCGCGTCCGTATGGACGTTCTGGGATTTGCCGGATGGCGAACTCATCTATCACGATAGCGAGGGCCGACGGCAGTATTACACGCCAATGAACGAAGAGAAGTGATGCTTTGAGAAACGCCAGCGAGAGCTGTAGTGATTATCGGAGCATTCCATAGTTTTGCGCGAATCGCTTCTAGCAGCTGGGAGATCCACCGTGCGAGATACAGGGCGCGAGGGCGAAGTAAAAAGGAGTCCCTTTTGACGATTCATAGGCCACAAGCAGGTTTTGACAGACTCATCAAGATAATATACGATAGCTATACGTNGAGGGCGAAGTAAAAAGGAGTCCCTTTTGACGATTCATAGGCCACAAGCAGGTTTTGACAGACTCATCAAGATAATATACGATAGCTATACGTTACTTCGGCTCGATTGGTTGCTAAGCTAGGTGAAAATATGTTTAGAGAGAATCACAAACATCAGCAGGAAACGCTCTTTTCGCCCGTTAAAGACCTACCTGCTGGACCAAAGAAGAAACTGCGAAATCACTGGTCTACTCATTTTTACGAACATATTTTCACTCAGATTGATGAGAGAACGTTCGGACGGCTATACCATGGCGGGTATAGCCGTCCGAACAAGCCGGTCAACGAGTTGGTTTCGCTGGAGATCATCAAGCACCTGCTTGGATTGTCCGATGAACAGCTCGAACACGCCTACTTGTTCGACTTTCGCGTCCGAAACGCGCTGGGTAAAGAGACGCTCGGCGACAATATCTGTGCGAAGACGTTCACGAATTTCCGCCGACGGCTGATGAAATTCGAGGAAGAAACAGGTCGAGACCTGCTGCACGAGGTCTTCAAAGACCACCGCAGCTACCTCCAAGAAGAGTTCGAGATCGACGCGAGTACCCAGCGGATGGACTCAACGTTCATTGAGGCCAACATCAAGCAACTCTCTCGGATCGACCTGATTGCCAAAGTCGTGTACAGCTTCCTGGACGATCTCCCCGACGAGATCGTCCAGGAACTCCCAGCCGGGATGGACAAGTTCGCCGAGACAGAGAATCTTGAGCTCTCGTATGAACTGGAGCCGGGAGAGGTTGACTCGACGATGGAAACGCTCGTCGAGCATACCGCCTGGCTCGTTGAGCGGTTTGCAGACGACCAAGAGTATGCTGAGCGTGTGAGTTTTGCTCATCTTCAGCAGATCCTTGACGAGCAGTGCTATCGCATTGGCGAACTCGAAGACGACGAGCTGGATTCTGAGGAGGATACTGACGATGATGACCATCCCGGTGACCCGCCGTCACCGGGATGGGAACCGATCAGGAACTTCACGTCTCCTGAGAATGAGCTAGACCAGACCGGTGCTGAGACGCGCCAGTCAGAGGAGATTGACTCCGATCAAGATCGCGTCGGGCTGAAAGAGCCCGACGAGATCAGTAGCAACTCGATGCAAAATCCACACGACGTAGATGCGACATACCGCCGTAAGGGCAACGAGTCACACTGTGGATACAAAGCGAATGTCGCCGAAACGTGCGATGGCGACAATCCGTTCCGGCTCATTACGACCATTCGGGTAGATACCAACAACACGGACGATGGAGATCTTCTGGCGGAGGATGTGGCAGAACTACCAGCCGAGACAGGATTGACCGATCTTCTGGTGGACGGTGGCTACACGCACAAAGAAGTAGAGTCGTGCTGCGATGATCACGGGATCACGCAGCACTTTACAGGGCTGACTGGGCAGCCGCCTTCTGAAGAGAAGTTATCGCTCGCGGAGGCGGAGTGGGACGGACACAGAATGGTTGCGTGTCCTGCCGGACACGAACCATTCGAGCAGCGATACATGGAGAGCGGCCGCATCTCTGGCCGAATGGACAGCGAGTTCTGTGACGTCTGTCCACTTCAGGAGAGTTGTTTCGTGACGGAGAAGCAGCAATTCTACAGTTACGGTTTCGACGAGCGGAGCGTAAAACTCGCCCACCGCCGGAAGCGGATGGACGATCCAGCCGAGGAAGAGTTTCTGAACTTACGCGCCGGTGCTGAGTCATTAGTCAATGAGGTGTATCATCAAGATGGGGAGAAAACACGGTTCACCGGGACGATCAAGGTGAAGAACGCGTCGATAGCGAAAGCAATCGGGACAAACCTCAAGCGGGCCTCCCGATTCCTTGAATCGGAGGCCCAGCGGAAGCAATCGGCGGGATAAGCGGAGAAATAATCGGTTTTGTCGATATAACGGAGAGAGGGATGCATTTGGGTTGAACTCGAGATCACTGCCGGTGATGAGCATACGATCTCGGTCGGGGTGTTCCCGGCGAAACACCCCTTTCTCCTGTGCCGTCAGNGATATAACGGAGAGAGGGATGCATTTGGGTTGAACTCGAGATCACTGCCGGTGATGAGCATACGATCTCGGTCGGGGTGTTCCCGGCGAAACACCCCTTTCTCCTGTGCCGTCAGGGCGCGTATTCAGCAAACCTGTCACTGTATCAGGTCACCCTCTCGAAATCGTAATCTGTATACCAATTCTCGGTATCCGAGGGAGAGCAACTAAGAGTCGCTAATCCATAGAAGAAACCAATGATCACAGAGGGCTTGCTTCTTGTCCCGCTGTACGTGTTCTTCTTTGCTTTGGCGGCGATACTGTATCTGCTTGGTGCGTTCATACTCGGGGTTCTCGGTGCCGTGCTCACGCTTCCTGTGCTCTATTATTCGGGCTATGGACTCGTCCCACCGAGTTACACTCCAGCCAGTACCGACACTCGGGTGGGCAGTGCAGCAATCGTTCAGCTCGCCCTTGGTGGGGTGTTCGGTGCCGCCAGCCTAGTTGTGGTCTTCTTTGTAGACCAAACGATTCCGTTCCGCCTTCAGTACCAGTTTGCGCGCGTCTCGTCTCGGCTCGAAACAGTCCCAGCACTTGCCTTCGGAATCGCGGTCGTTCTCGCGGTCTGGCTCGGTTATCTCTTCTACCACCGAGGAAAATACACCCACAACGCTCACAACCACTCGAAGTCCGCACTGTTGGCAAGCATCCGTGCCACCACCGTCTTCGGTATCTGCTTTCTCGGGGTCGCTATCTTGAGTACATTCACGCTTTACCTCTGAGAGCGGGCGCATCTAGCGACACCAATGATGGCTACTTCCTCTCCGACCGTCGAGAGCGCCATATTGCATAGAGATTTCCGAGGATGATTGCAGCGCCAATTCCGAGCGAGATGAGTGCTTCATTCGCCCTCGCGCCCGTTTTTCGCCCATGAGGCTTTCCCGGTCTGAGCACTTCCAAAGCCGTAACAGACTTGTCGTCAGCCACGTAGAGCGTCCCTCCCGCAACCACAATTGAGCCGTAAACGTCAGGATGCGTCCACCGCCGCTCGCCTGAAGCCCTATCCAGTGCCCAGAGTTCGGTCCCAACCGACGTATAGAGCTGGCTACTGTCTACCGAGGGTCGAAACCCCCACATCATTCTGTTCCTCGATTGCCATCGAGGTTCGCCCGTATCGAGGGCTAGTGCAAGGATACCGTTCTCGACGGAGAGATACGCGGCCGAGTCAGTGACCGTCAGAGCCGAGGGACTTCCGAAACTCTCCTCGCTGAGTGTATGCGTCCAGACGATCTCCCCGGTTGCGGCGTCCACGCGATGAACTTCGTTCCCCTCACTCGTGACGTACACCGCTTCGGGCGTAAGGGCCGGTGGGTCCTGGATTCGGTCAATGCTCTCGTCGGTCGTGCGAGGGCTATTCTCCCAGAGGAGTTTCCCCGTCTCCGCATCGTAGGCATAGAGGCCCAGATTTTCCGCATCTGACGTGGATGGGCCACTCGTCCATTCACCGACGACAGCGCGACCAGCGGAAACTGCCGGGTGAGTCAACAAAGACCCGCCCGTAGGACCGGGCCGACGGACCCAGCGCGGGTCACCCGTCTCGATATCGAGTGCGTAGAGTGCGGATTTCGTCGGAACATAGACACGCCTATCCGCGATGATTGGGGACGGTGGACTGTATCCGGGGCCGTAGACGGTCGAGGTCGCTTCCAACTCGAACTCCCAGATGGTCGCTCCTGTGTCTGGCTGTAGCCGGTAGACGGTGTCGGTGTTATCACATACGAGCAGGGCATTTTCCGAATACGCCGGCGTTCCCCCGACACCAGCCGCGAAATAAGTGCGCCAGCGTTCTCGCCCCGTCGCCGCGTCGACTGCGTACAGGTGCTTGTCCTCGGCGGTGAAGAACACGCTCCCGTCCACGACGATTGGTGTGTACATGTTCTCCGTCGCGGTATACGACCACTCGGCGGTTGGCGCTTGTTTGATCGACGATGACGACGGATTAGCGTTCGTCTGGGCGCTCGATCCACCACTCATTGGCCACGCGCTTTCACTAACACCGTTGGTCGTGTGTGGCGCTTGCTGTCCGAGCGGGGATAGACCGGCGACTGCAGAGGAGGTGAGAAATTGACGGCGGGGAAGCCGCCGTTTGGAAGACCAATTCGGACCCATTACCCTTCGTTGTGACGAAATGAAAATTAACCTTCGGAAAGGCGATAGATATATCCTCTTCATCTCGCATGGCGATTTCAACAAACAACAATTTGTGATATGGTCTGCTGGTGTAGGGCCAATTGTGACTGATAGCACCCTCCTATACGCTGCTCTATTGAAAATGGACGACGGCGACGGGATTGCTCCGTAATGCGTTTGAGGAAACGAGGTCGAGAAATCGATTATGGGAGTCGCGCTTCTCGACCTCGTTGAGACTGCACTGCGTGTAGCCAAACAAGCGTTGGGGAAGCGAGCGGGCAAGCCCGACTCGGGCGGGCTTGCCCGCGAGGCTCACATCGTCGCACACTGTATTCGCAAGGAAGAGGGCTACAGCTATGCCGAACTCGTCGATCGGTTGAGCCTCATGCCGGAGATATGTGACCGGCTCGGCCTTCATCCTGATGCGCTCCCTGATCCTACCACATTCTACCACTCCCTTGATCGGTACCCGATGTACGTCTGGCGGGCGTTGCTGCGCATCTCAGCGCAGCAACACCCGCAGTCTGGACACGTTGCGTTGGACAGCACGTTCTTCGAACGCAAGCAAGCCTCGCAGTACTATCTCCAACGGAGCGGCCGCACCGTCAAGACGATCAAAGCGACGACGCTGACCGATACAGAGTCGCTTGCGGTACTGGACATCCATTGCTGTATCGAGCGCGAACACGACACGAAGGCTGGCCCGCGGGTCGTCCGCCGGAACGCGGACGACCTGCGGTCAGTAGCTGCTGACAATGGGTTTCAGGACTGGCACACCGAATACGAAATCGCTGCACTGGACGTTGAGTACCTCGTTCATCACCAAGGATCGAGACCGATGGCTACTGCGAATAACGCTCTCATCCGAACGAAGGGCTACACCCAGCGCTGGATGTCGGAGACATCCTATTCGACGGTCAAGCGAACGCAAGACTCCGCCCTGCGTTCGCGGTTCTGGTACCGTCAGTTCCGTGAGATCGTTCTCGTGTTCGCGCTCAACAACATCAAGAAACTCGCCGAGACGCTATGATCGTACTCCCGCACCGAATTTTCAATAGAGCAGCTCATTGTCGTGCTATTATCTATTTTAACAAGACAAATTGTCCTAATACTATCTGATCATCGGGATGCCCTGGAATGACAGAAATCCTTCAGTTATGAAAACCATTATAGAAATGTCCTCTGTACATGGCGTATGGCAACCTCAGGACAAACGGGACCCGTGGCTCAGCCAGACGCACTCTCGACGCGGGAAGCACAACTCGATCCGTTCCCGTGGTATCGAGAGATGCGCGAGGAATCACCGATTCGCTACGACGAGGACCGCGAGTGTTGGGACGTGTTTCGCTACGACGACGTTCAAGCCGTTCTCCAGAACGCGGAGGAATTTTCCTCGGAACGACCGCTGACAGCACAGGGCGAGAATGAAACCGGGGGCATGGCTCTCGAAACCATGCTCAATACCGACCCACCACGCCACGACGAGCTCCGAAAAGTCGTCGACGACCCGTTCAAGCCCGGTGCGGTGAAACATCTCGCCCCGCACATCCAGGACATCACCAACGAGTACATCGATGCCGTCGTCGATGACGGTGAAATGGATATCATCGCGGACCTCGCCACGCCGCTGCCAGTCACCGTGATCGCCGAACTCATCGGCGTGCCAGCGGACGACCGCGAGCAGTTCAAGCAATGGTCCGATACCATCGTCGAAGGTCCCGGAGCAGCCACGGTGAGCGCAGAAACCGTCAGGGAAGAACAGCTACAGGCCCAAGCCGAGATGGCGACGTACTTCACGGACCTGATCGAACAGCGTCAGGAAGACCCACGCGATGACCTCATCAGTAAAGTCATTCACGCTGAAGTCGAGGGTGCCACCCTCTCAGAGGGTGAAACGCTCGGTTTTCTCGCATTGTTGTTGATCGCCGGGAATATCACGACTACGAATCTGATCACGAATGCGGTTCGGTGTTTCGCAACGCTCCCCGATGGGATCGAATCAGTTCGTGACGCCGCTTCGCTCGAACTCGCCATCGAAGAAGTGCTACGGTATCAATCGCCGATTCAGGCGGTCTCACGCATAGCAGCAACCGACACACAACTCGGCGATCATGATGTCAAAGCTGGTGATAGAGTCGTCGCGTGGAACGGCTCAGCAAACCATGATGGCGACCAGTTCGATGATCCTGACACGTTCGTTCCGGACAGATCGCCGAATCAGCATCTCGCCTTCGGCAGTGGCATCCACTTCTGTCTCGGAGCACACTTGGCACGTCTCGAAGCGAGGACCGCTCTCTCGACGCTGTTTGACCGCTTCGAGACGATGCAAGTCTCCGAAACGGAACTCCAACCTGTCGGGAGCTCGTTCCTCTATGGAGTCCAAGAGCTGCCAGTACAGTTCAGTACGTGAGAAATCTAACTTACTGCTCTATTGAAAATTCGATGCGGGAGTACGATCATAGCGTCTTAGTACGTTTCTTGATGTTATTGAGCACGAACACGAGAACGATCTCACGAAACTGACGATACCAGAACCGGACAATCCCGACGCCGTGTGTCGTTTTCAATAGAGCAGTTCTCCTCAATCAGTTCCCCGAGTCGCTCGTATCCCGCTTTCTTTGCACCCACGTTTTCCAGAAATAGCCAGAAGTCCTCGAAACCAAGTTTCTCAAACTCCTCTGTTTCCTCATCGTTGAGCGAGTGTCGCTCACCGATATCGGAGTAGAACCGTTCAACTGCATCCCGCTTCCGTGTGCGGTCTCGGAAGATGTCTTTCCATCGGGGTTGGTCAGCGAAGTTCGGTGCGTAGATGTAGAATTCAAATTCCTCGCTGGTTACGCAGAAATCGATGAATTGCCGTGCGATCTCGTTGATGAGATTCTGGTTCGTTAGCGAAGCTTTGGTGTTCTTGGTCTCGACACGGAACACTTTCTCTTCGTTGTGGGCCGGTCTCACAAGGCGGATATCTGACGTTCCGGAGTGCGGATCACCAACGCTGAGGAATTCGCCAGACTCCAGATACTTCTCAACTCGTTGTCGGTAGGCCTCTCCACTATGTTGGCTTGCTTCTTGCCCGCCTTCGAGATTCTCCCACGACACAGTATACACCTGATTTGAAGGGATGATAAATCCCACCAGTCGGTTGGCGCTTTGCACTTCTCATGATAGAGGAGCTATCGTGACGCCCGAATATCCCTATTGGCCGCAGTGACTCAGATGAAGACAGAGATACTATATACCCTTGTATCCACAAGCCAAATGATAATCAGAGATGAGTAGAGAATTAAGTGTAGAAGAGATCACTGCACTTCTTCTGGACGAACACCGATCAGAGTACGATAATTCGATTCCACCGAAAGCGTTCCACAAGATCCTCTATTTTGGATCACAGGAGTTGAAGAAAGAACACGTTGCGGCGGATCTCCCCATTTACTGGTATATGTATGGGGCCGTCGTCGGAACGAATAATACCGGAATTGGAATCGTAGATACGCAAGCTGGGCAACGAATCAGATGTGACGCGGAAGCCAGTGAAATCAAAGCGGACGACGCCACTATTCGACGTGCCCGGCGAGCCCTCCAAAGTAGTCTCGGTCAGTACTACAGCATGGGCTTGGAGTCGTTGACGGACAAGTTGTACAAAGAGGCTCCCTACGATGTGCAACGCACGTACCGGGAGCTTGACAAGCAACTTGGTGTCGCTGCTGACGATGGACAAATGACACTGTTTGGGAAACGAAGAACGCACTCGTGAGATCGTATATGACTTCGTTGAGAACTTCCCGGTGGACACATTCCCCGAGTACAAAGACGACCTCCATATCTGGTACCGATTGGTGAGTGCAGAGATCGATTCAGATGACTATGATCCAAATCGAGTACAGCGATTATCAGAGAAGTTCTGGCGGTTATTCTGCCTCGAATTAGCGTGTCGTGAGAATACTGGCTTGTTACGCAGTGAAATCGCCGCGGAGTTGAATGTTCAGAGCATCGGCGCGATAAAAGAAAGTATCCGGAGTGACTTCTTGGAGCTCGAACGAGTGAAGGCCAGACAGAACGCCCGAACGAATGAGACAGCTGTCAAGGCTGCGGAAGCGTTCGTGATACCGCTTCTCGATTTCGATGTCGCAACCTAACCATGGCGAGATATTTCCTTGATACCGGCGTCTTAGTTGGGCTATCCTTTCTTCACGACCTCTGGTCTGACGAGGCGGAGAGGCTCTTTGCAACCGACAATTCACTCTACACTAGTCGGACTGTCATCTATGAATACTGCAACAGTACGGTCAATAATTCACCCGAGAGTGCGGATGTTGACTGGAAGACCGAGAAGGGTGTCTTTGGAGATAAGCTTTCGAAGGTTCGAGTTGCTCAGATGAATCTCGATCTGAAATACCGGGGAGTCGCCGATGAGGAGCTGACGCTCGACACGTTGGTGGACGATTTCGTCTCTGAAACAGGAATAGACCGTGAAGTCTTCCCGAAGGAACTAATTGAGGAACGTATCCGCCCAAGCATCCGGGCGTTCCTTGAAAATGAGATTGATGATCAAGAGATCACCTGTGAGGTTGCTCGGGAAACGATGGATGGGTTGTGCGATACGATTCAGACGCAAGCAAGAGATGCGTGCGAAACGATTTTTGAGCGAGTCACAGAATATCCAGAGTCGGATTTGGACCAGGACCGATTCCTACCAGTACTCAGATTTATCGATGGATACGGTGACAAATTAATTCTCAGTACAGTCGCTAATCTGAATGAGAAAAATATTCTCAAAAAGATCGTCTCGGCAGACAAATCTCACATGTACGGCAACCGTGACCGACTGAAGGCTACGTTAGGAATTCACGTCGTCTTCATCAAAGATGAATTTGCCAACCCCTCGCTCCCTACGGATTAGTTTTCCTTTTTCCAGCCAGTCTGCCTCCGCAATTCTGAGCGGTGGGCACGGCTCCGACTTGGTGTAACCCATTACGAAGAATCGAGTCTTACCCTGCCAATATAATTTCTAACGTATGCTGCTACCACCAGGATCAAGCCAATTTCAATGGTTGGTCCTGCTGCCCATTCTCCAAGATATGCTCGCTCGATCCGCCGTTCGACTTCGTACTTCGAGTCGAAGTGTTCGATACCAGTGTCTCGTTCGGCTCCACCGACCGAGCTATAGACGAAGTGGTCAATATCGCTTTCTGCCGCTACCTCAGCAACATTTGTTCCCTGTTCGATTTTACCCTCGTACCCGTCGATGAAGTAGTTCGTGACGCTGAAGACGGCATTGACCGCTTCTATGGCGGGTTGGATGTCGTTTTGTCATTCAGATCACCTTCAATGACGGTCGCTCCTCTGTCGGCCAGTGATCTAGCGGCTGGGCTGTCGCGGTTGCGGGTTAGTGCGTGAACTTCGAACGTCGTGTGCTCGATCTCGGATAACAACCGGTCCGCAACAGCTCCGCCTTGATTGCCGGTCGCGCCAACGACGAGTACGCTGGTATCATAATTGGTTGTCATAGTGGTCCTGCCGGCATGAGCAGCCGCCGGTCAAACTTCCCTACCAAGCGCGACAGCAGGTAGGTATCGCGGTGCTCGCTGTCTAGACCGTCGTAGATCGCAAGCACTCACAAATTCAGTATCTCCTACACGGAACTTCAGTTACAGAGGAGATACGCCCCACCGGAAATTACGGCGAACGTCAACATTCCAGCCGTACCCCGTAGCGACCAACGGAGGAACCGATACTTATTGTGTGCAACCGTAGCTAGGTTGTAATTCTCCCTCACTAAATGTTCCTGCACATCACCCTTGTCGAGTCCACGGATATCCTCTAGGAACGCCTCTGCTGACTCGTGTGCGACGATATTTTCCCAGAAAATAACGCCTTTTTGTGGTGTTGGGGTTCGTGGGTAAACCACCCATCCTGAAAGAAAAATGCTAACAATACCGAATATGCCGCTCAGAAATGCGCTCCCCAATACTACTGAGGACTGGAAAGTGAGATTATTCAATGCATTTGCGGATAGACCGAGAAAAGCGAACTGTGCAGTTAGCAGTATTGAGGCCTTGTTATCTGCAAGCGAAATATACTGGTTCAAGTGATCGTTCGTACGTTCAACCAATGCGTCGGACGTAATATCAGGCATAGCTACCTAAGGTTATCTGTCTCAGTACTACTCCAAATCCCTGAAAAGTGGTAGTAGTGTTGTTGTGTCCAACCTGAAGAATCACTCCCCCATCGATAACTTTCAAACGCACCTTTATCGGTTAGGTACTGGCCCCAGCCATCTTCTTTGTCGGAATGTTGGTAGATGCCTTCGTTAACAAAGTACTGGTTCGTACTGGCTCTGTTCTCTAGTTTCGAGGCGATATTCGCAGTGGTTCCGACCGCAGTTCGGCGATTCAAGCTATGTTTCCCGATCCTAGAAATATGAACGTTTTTACCCATCGATGCGCCACCGCTGATAGTGACTGGCTCGACGTCATTGTCCTCCAGAGTCGGAACGATATGATTCGCTAAACTATATTTCACGGTGGCAAAGTATTCGAGAACAGTCTCTGCAATGGTATCGTAGTCGTCACCGACCCCAAAATAAGCGAGAATGCCGTCACCAGTATTCTTCTCGAAGTAACCGTCGTAGTCTCGGACGATCTCCATGATCTCGGGGATCAATAGATTCAACATGAAAAGGACATCTCGCTCGGAGTTATCTCCTGAATACGCGGTAAAGTCGTTGATATCGACAAAAACAATGCCAAGTTTGAATTTCTTAGCAGAAGCCATCAACATATCTTCCCGGTCAGGCATCGTTCGACCGTTTGGGATGTGCTCCAACCGCTCTTGGACCAGTTCAGCTTGGTCATCAGTCCGTTCCTCGATTTCTTCCTTGTTCAATCCCATTCACCCATCTATAACTTGACTTGGGACTTTACTCTTCGGTCCTTGGGGGGACTCGAACTCGATCTGGGCCAGTAGTGATGTGAACAGGCATAGATCGTCGATCAGTGGTCGTTGTCAACTCACATCCAAAAGTTTGGATACAGTAGACGTCATACTACAGCGCGACCATGCCCGAGACATACCGGAACTACATCAACGGTGAGTGGATTGAGTCAGAGAACGGCGATACGATCACAGTTCGAAATCCTGCGGACACCAGCGACGTAATCGGCGAGGTTCAGCAATCGACTCGTGACGACGCTCAACAAGCGATCGCTGCCGCCGTCGCGGTGACCGACGAGTGGGCGGATATGCCCGGACCATCTCGGGGAGAAATTCTCCGCAAGGGAGCCCGTCTAAGAATTCCGTACTACCCGTCACCCAATATCGCCTGAAATCACTGCTGTACGATTCGGCAGACCGGTCCGTTAGCGTCGACAAAAAAAAGAACCGAGCTCAGTTATCGGGCGATCGCGTCCGCCACTTCGTGGCCGTCCGGCCCCCGGCCGGACCGCCACAGTTTCAGCAGGTTGTGCGTCGCTGAGAAC
>NZ_AOMF01000063.1 GCF_000336715.1 Halococcus thailandensis JCM 13552 | reverse complement strand
CGTTTCGTCCGGAGTTTCCGCTCCATGCGTTCTTTCAGCCCGTACCATTTGGGGATCCGCCCTCGCGGCGGATCCGCCTCCCGAAGCTCTTTCCGTCGCTTCCAGTCTTTGGTCGTGGCGATGAACAGCTCCGTCTGCTCATCCGCTAACTGCGCGTTCGCTTTGCTCCAATACCCAGCGTCGGCAAGCGCCTTCGTCGGGCGCTTGCCGTTCACCTCCTCGCAGTTCTCCAGCATCGGCTTGAGCTGCTGGACGTCGTTTGCGTCAGTAGTGATGTCCTGCGCGACGATGACCTGCGTGTCGCAGTCCA
>NZ_AOMF01000062.1:9911-10616 GCF_000336715.1 Halococcus thailandensis JCM 13552 | reverse complement strand
TGTTCCTTGGCGTCGAGTCGGTCTTTGGCTTCCCGCAATCGGTTCAGTCGGTCCTCTTGCTCCCGGAGTTCCTCCGGGAGCTCGTCTCCCCGCTGTTCTGGACCGTATTCGTCATCCTCGGCTTCGTCGATCTCGGCGGCCTCGTCGAGGATGTCGTGGATTTCGTCGGTGATCTGCTCACGAGTTCGATTTTGATCGAGGGCAGCGTCGCCTTGGACGCGCCGGCCGTCCAAGGCGACTTCACCCATCTCAACCATGCCAGCTTCCCGACAGAGGCGAAGAATCTCAACGAAGAGGTGCTCGAACTCCTCGCGGTGGTTCTTGCGGAAGANGGCCTCGTCGAGGATGTCGTGGATTTCGTCGGTGATCTGCTCACGAGTCCGATTTTGATCGAGGGCAGCGTCGCCTTGGACGCGCCGGCCGTCCAAGGCGACTTCACCCATCTCAGCCATGCCAGCTTCCCGACAGAGGCGAAGAATCTCAACGAAGAGGTGCTCGAACTCCTCGCGATGGTTCTTACGGAAGAGGCTGATCGTGCGGAAGTCAGGGTGTTGATTCGCGGCGAGGTAGCGAAAAGCGACGTCACGTTCGAGGAGACGGTCGAGTTTGCGGGAACTACGGATCCCGATACAGTACCCAAAGACGAGGACCTTGAGCATCATGACGGGATGGAAGGGCGGCCGGCCACGGCCGTCCGCCCGATCT
>NZ_AOMF01000062.1:0-9904 GCF_000336715.1 Halococcus thailandensis JCM 13552 | reverse complement strand
GAGGCTATCCTCTTCGACCCACTCCGCGACGTTCTTCGGCAGGAGGTGTTGCTGATCTTGGTCGTATCGGATAAAGTTAGACGTCACGGATGAATCCTTACGCTATACAGGAGTTTCCGCTAGATAAAATCTACGTCATGTGAACTCGGAACCCGTAGAATCTGATTTCGCTGCCGATGTTTCTTGGACAGGCTCAAGGTGGCACACCATAGGTTCTAGCTTAGCCTGATAGGTGATTTTGTATAAGCTATTTAGACAGTTATTTCTCGACCGTCAATCCCCTCGCAAGCGACGAAACAAGTATGTCCTGTAATCGTTGGTAGTACCCCTTTTCGTATCCAAACTCCTCCTCATATCTCACGAATTCTTCTTTGTGCATGGCAAGAAGACCAATTGACCCTCCCATAAGACTCAACAAAACGAACGGCTCTATGTCTGAGAGTGGCCCAACACTCCGTTCTCGAAGGTCTTCAATGAGTGGCAGCAATTTTTCCATACTTTTCCTTTGCACATCTTCAAATTTGCTTGGTGACATGTTACGAAATGTTTCCTGATAATCGCCTTGAATAACCGTTTGTTGGATGAATGAATTTTCCTCGGCAAACTCAACGTAACACCAGAAGAACCGTTCAAGTTCCTCCTGTGGATCGTCTTTCTCTGCCAGATCCGAATCAAGCAGCTCCATCACGATCTCCGTGCGACTCTCTCCTTTTCGTACCGGTCGCGCATCCAGTATCAGCGGGAGGTCCTCGCCGACGATCTGAATCGTCGCCCAGTGGTAGGCGTACTCGTCGTTTTTCTCCTTCGTGCCGATGATCTTGGTCTCGTGACCGTCACGATTGCCGGTGAACGGCGTGTCGGTCGTGATGTCAATCGCGACCGTCACCGCCTGGTGAAACGCTGCAGTCTGCTCAGCTTCATCGAGAAGACGTCGGATCGCCCGTCCGTACATCTCGCGAATTTCCCCGATCGAGAGCTCTCGCAGATACTGGCGGTGGATGTGACCTAACGGCGTTCGGTCACGCGTCGAGTCAACGAGGAAGCTTCGCGCTCCCTCGTTGACGCACATCCCATCGCGGAGGCCAGTATACGTCTGGAGTTCCCAGAAAGCGTTCTCGTGGATCCGGCCGTTCTCACGGTCGAAAGCGAATGCCGGGAAGAGCAAGCGTTTGGCCTGATCAGTTAGCTCCCCAGCACGGCTCAGGACCTCTTTCTGGCTCGGTCCCTCGGAATCAACCGAGGGACCTCGCTGGGATGTACTATCGCTTCCTGCTGTGTCGATCGTATCCGGAACGTCGATTCGGTTCCATGACGCATGGATACGGACGAAATCCGCACACTGCTTGACTGCTCGCAGAAGGTCGCGACTAAACCGTTCGTGACAAGCGCGCCAGAGGGTGGCCTGGCTCGGGACGCTCTCGAAGCCGAGAGCGTCCGCGAGGCCCTCCCGTTCACCGAGATACGTCACCAGTGGGGTCTCGTGCTCCCACCCGTGCAAATGCATGAGCATGAGCGCTCGGAGCAGCGGAACAGCTGGCTTCGTTTGAGCGTGCCAGTCGGGGTAGGTATCGTACGAAGAGAACTCGAAGTACGCGAGCGGACATGTACAAATGAACGTCTCAACATCCTCGTGGGCGTCGTGCCGGAACCACTCACGCGCTAACGTTGAGATATCATGCTTGAGCGCATCGGGATCGTCGGCCGTATATTCCTCAGATGGACAGCGATAGTACGGCCAGTATTTCTCATCTGTGTCAGCTATCGCCTGGAAGACGGCCCGTTTCGAGGAGCTCGTCGCAGCCATCGTTGTCTCCAACACTCGGCTTAAACTGCCTCCGTGTTAGTTTCACGGTGGCTTCGCGTCGCTCAATCCCGCGAATTGGAATTCGGATTCACAACATCAGTGAGCCGACCGACAAGCTTATTCCAGATTATACGTAATCTGTAAACACGCGCTTCAACTATGTCACGGACAGCTTCACGGCAGGAAGGGGAGATCGTTCGCGATTTCCTATCTATCGCTGATCTCCTCGAACAGCCCCAGCTCGCTCGTGTCTATGATTACTTCTACCGGGAGGGTGAAGCAACTGCCAGCGAACTCATCGACGAGCTGGATCTCGCACAGGGAACCGCCTACAACTACATCAATCAGCTCACCGATACTGGTGTTTTCACTCCTACAGCAGACGGTCAGCCACAGCGGTACGCAGCCGTCGAAATCGAACTCACCCTGACCACCAACGACGATCGTGAATACACCATCTCGCCCGCTCTGATCGCTGCAGTCGCACGTCGAACAACCGACGACACCATTGATTCGTATATCGATCGCCACGGCGTGCACGGACTCGCAACTGCGCTTTCCCACACTATCGCTCGTGAACAGGGCGAGACTACTCATCGTCTCGTCGCCGACGATCTCGGCATCTCCGAGCTCGAAGCCGAACTGATTCTCCAGGCGCTTCGACCGGTCGTTTACGAGCACTTCTCGCTCGATAACTCTGGTGCGTCGCTGGCAGACGTCGTTGGTGACGAAAACCCCGACGTGTGAGCGCGCTCCATATTGCGGACACGGGATTTTTCGTTGCACTTGGCGATTCGTCGAACGAGCGCTATCAGCGAGTGCAAACCTTCGCTGAGCGCAACGAGATTACCTTCGCCGTCCCGAAACGGATCTACGCGGAGTTGACCGGAGGTAAGGATAGCGAGATCAGCGAAGCAGAAGTAATTCCAATCGATTCTGCTATCGACGATGGCTGGGTTCGTATTGCTGACTCATTGGAATACACGAACTCAGTTGTCTCGAAGACGATGGACGGTATCCAACGCTATATCGCAAACGCTGACGATCGTCCGGCCGATGAGGTCGAACGAGCCGATCCCGCTCTTGGAGCACTTGCCGCACAAGAACTCAGCTCGGGAAACACGGCCCATGCCTACATCTACACCACAGATATCGCTGCCGGAGAGGGTGCAGAAACTGTGCTTTCGAGCGAGGGGTACGACGACGCAGTGACGTTCGTCAACGGCTTCAGATTCATTGACGATCTAGTGTCCATTTGAGGTAGTGAGTTGATGTCTGGTGACGGTCGAAGTAGGTGGGATCGATCGCGGCGTGACCGGTCTGGGTGAGCTGCTCCGTCGAGCGGCGGAACAGCTCTCCCCAGATGCTTATCAGAGCCCGTGAACGCCTTGCACAGCGTCGAAGGTGTGGGAAACCCCTCCTGCGCTGAAGGCCCAATAGAAACCGAATACGCTCCATTTCTTCGCCCAATCGATGATCCCCCTGTACTCGACATCCGTATGCTCGCTGCCGTTTGCGGATTCAACTGAGTCGTAACATCAACAATCACTGGTGATTCATCATACGCTACGAATGAGCGCAATTGACACCACTGACCTGACGAAACGTTACGAAACCACCCTCGCCGTCGACGAACTCTCACTCACCATCCCCGAAGGGACCGTCTATGGGTTTCTCGGGCCCAATGGAGCGGGGAAAACCACGACAATGCGAATGCTGACCGGTCTTACTCGGCCGACCAGTGGGACCGGATCTATCGCTGATGTCTCGATCATGGACCGTGACGATCTTCGCCCGCAGATCGGCTACCTCCCCGAAGAACCACCACTCTATGAACAGGCGACTGCCAACGAACAGCTCGAATATGCTGCCGGCCTGCGCGATCTTCCCGAGGAATCGACACGACAGCGCATCGACGAACTACTTGATGCGCTTAATCTCACTGCTGATGCATCGACACGAATTGCTGACTACTCAAAGGGGATGAAACAGAAAACCGCCTATATTCAGGCTGTGCTGCACGAACCGGATGTCGTCTTCCTTGATGAACCTACCTCGGGGCTTGATCCACGTGCCGCTCGCACGCTCCGCGAAATGATTCGTGATCTTGCCGACGCTGGGACCACCATATTCCTCTCGACGCATATTCTCCCGGTCGTCGAAGAGGTCGCTGACACTGTCGGGATTCTGTATGATGGCAGTCTCGTAGCCGAAGACACACCCGAGGAGCTCACCCAACGTGCAGAAACCAGTCAAACAGGGACCCTCGAAGATGCGTTCCTCGAACTCACAACTGATGGTTCGGATGCAATCGATTCTGCGGACGACACTGGAGTTGAGGTGACGAATGGCTGAATCAGGGTGGACGCGTCACGCCTTCGCTATCGGTATTTTCGAATTTCGGCGATCAGCCCGAGCACTCTGGAACGACAAAGCTCGCTTTGGGATGACCGCATTTGGCCTTGCTTTCCCTGCGCTACTGATAACCGGCGGAATCGTGCTGTTTGCCGATGCAATACCGGAAATCGAGACTATTCCTCTGTCCAATGGAATCCGGGGGACGATCGGATTGTTCTGGCTGTTCGGAGTGTTCCTGATCGGAATGCGGACGGCCTCTGCACGAACGCATATCGAGGCCGAGCCACTGATGCTGACAAGCGTCTCCGCACGGACAGTTGCGGGTGGCTTAGTTGTTGCCGAGACGTTGCGGGTTCTCACCTATCTCAGCCTGTATACTCTTCTTGCGACCGGGATCGCGGTCATCTTGCTGGGTTCACTGCCAAGTCTTGTGCTTATACCCGCAACAGCTGTTCTGTTCGCGGTAACTGCGGTCGTGGCGGGAAGCGTATGTGGCTATGCAGTAGCGTGGCTCGTTGCGACCTCACGCTTCGTTGCTCGTCACAAGACAGTTCTCGGTGGAACAGCAGCAGTACTGCTGATGGGTGTTTACTTCCTCTTTTTGTATCCACAGCTCGGTATTGTAAGCCAGTCATCGCTCGGATGGCTTCCAATAGCATGGCTAACTGATTTCGCAGCGATCGGATCACCACTCCAGGGATCATCGATTCGAGCCGGCGGCGCGGTGCTGACAAGTCTCTTCGTGCTCATCGCCGGTGGCCTGATTATCGAACGTGAAACGATTGCATTCTGGTATACTGACCCTGTGTCCCCTGACAGCGGTGAAGCGACCGATAATCTCGATTCGCCGTCCGATGGCACTGAATCATCGCGGCGTGATGCGCTTGCAGCTTCGGTAACACCGCTTGTCATTCCACGACTGGTTGCACGGCCAACCCGTCGGGTCGCCGAATGGACACTTCTGCGAACGCGCCGTGAGCCGAATCGATTGACGTTCGTGCTCACTCCACTCCTCGCTATTGGAGGATCACTCCTCGGGAGCTACGCGGATTCACTTACTCTACTCGCGGCCCCAGCTGCTGCGATCGTGTTAGCGTGGCTTGCAGGAGCATTGTTTGCGTTGAATCCTCTCGGTGATGAGGGAGTGGTGCTCCCGGCGACGCTCACAGCAGTCTCTGGCAAGCAATACGTTCGTGGACTCATGACGCCAGGATTGGTGTTTGGTTTCCCCATCGTGGTCGTTATAACGGCTATCGCAGGTGTTTTCTCACCCTATACCCTCAGCCAGCGGATCGGACTGGTCGTTCTGGGTGGATTCCTGACGTGTGTTGCTGTCGGGACCACTCCTGCGATTGGTATGGCGCTCCCGCGTTTCAGTGCGATCAGCATCGGTCAAAGTGATGACGTACTCCCACCACGAATCAGTGCGACGCTTATTCACTTTGGATTGATTGGGATTCCCGGTTCGGCATTGGTGATGCTACTCCTCGTTCCGGAGATTGCGCGCGGTGCACTGGCCGTCCTCGTCGGAACGGTTCCAGCGTTCATACTCAGTGTATTCGGCAGTTCAGGAGGAGCATTCGCGTCGGTTGCTAGCGGTTTCCGTGAGATTGGTGATATGGTACGGGCATTCGGACTCATCGAATTTCGCATCGGCGGCATTATCGTGCTCGTTCTTGGAGGGATCGTAGCTGCCACAGTGCTGTACCGGCACGCTATCCGGCGGTTTGACCGTTATTCACTAGATTGAACGAGAACTGAATTTGCTTGGTCTACGGACATTCGTCCACCTGCACGACTCGTTCAGTCCTGGTGTAGCCAATAATCGGTGAGATCCGAGTCACATGGGGCGAGAACATTCATCCTTTCGTCAGGATAGCATGGGTTGATTCATCCCTGTAGGGAGTCTTTGATCGGTAACATTTTTAGTTGGGTATTGAGAAAATCTTAGTATGGGATCACGGCCAACGTCGCTGCAGTGGTTCGATCGTCTTTCATTCCCACTTGAAATCGGAGCGACGGCTGTTGGCCTTGTAATGGTCTGGTATTTCACAGACATTTCGACGGCCGGTCTTGGAGGGGCGACAATTGGGATCGGAGCGGCACGTCTCTGGCAGCCGATAAAACGACGATTCGGTATCAACACCGGGTGGGGCAAAGCACCAGTTGGATTCGCTTTATTCGGGTTGGGTGTCTACAGCTTCACATATCCAGAGGGACTCTTAGTCATCAAACTCGCGTTCGTACTCGTTGGCGGATGGATTACGCTTGATGGCCTCTACGACCTCACATCTGGTGCTGGAGAGACTGTAGCTGGATCACCCAATACAATGGAACAGTTCGGCGACGCACACATCGTCGGCCGCGCCATTGAAAGCGATCCACAGTCTCTCGATAAACTCACTTCGACCGTTGACCTTCCCCGTCATAGGATCGAGAAGGCTCTTGAAATGCTTGTGAACACCGATGCAATCGCTGAGCGGAACGGGCGGTATCACGCACAATTTACCGATCGTTCGATCGGTGATACACTCAAAAACGCTCCATCACGAGCGACCGACCGAGTCAGCTCTATCCCGGATCGGGTGCTACGACCGTTCCGATTGTTCGGCTTCGATAGAAAGAAGACGTAGGGAGAGATCACGCAACCTCAAGTGGTGGTTGAGATCAGGTGGAAGTGTTTTCGCTAGCTCAGCGAATTTGACCAACTCCTTTATCAACAGGCGTTCGATGAGTGGACATGGCCGAAGAGCGGTCGTACAAGACCATTATCAAGGACGAGCTCACAAGCAATCTCCCAGTTACCATCACCACTGTGCTTCTTGGTGTTGGTGTTCTCTTCACGTTTTCCGAACTGCTTGGCGAGTTTGAAGCGACATATCTACTGGTGGGAGTGACTGCCCTGTTCATTCCACAGATCTATGACCGAATTTGGCCAGAATCGTATTCGACCATAGCGGCGATCGTCTGGACCATTTGTGCGGTACTCATCTCCACCGGTGTGTTTATTGGCATCCTTCAGATCATGAGGAGTAACGTATCAACTGATCTCGCAGCCCCTGTCGCATTCGGTGTGACGACGATCATCCAGTACGGGAGTGCTGGCCTGTTTGCTCGCGCTCGATGAAATGGGTGAGACCGAAGACAGCGATGAGATACGTTCCATGTAAATATCATGTTTATGAATGCGACAAACAGCCTCTTTCCCAAAAGGAAAGCCGAACCGACGATCAAACTTCAAAGGCGACCATCTGTGACGGATGACCTCGACGCCGACGAAATACTCGATCTCCTCGATGATGAGTATGTCCAATCGATTCTTCTTCAAACACGAAGCGATGCGATGTCGGCGAAAGAACTCAGTGAGGAGTGTGGTATCTCTCTATCGACTGTTTATCGACGGACTGAGCGGCTCATTGAATACGGGTTTCTCGCTGAGCGTCGTATCGCACAGCCGGATGGGAACCACTACAGCGTGTACGAAGCGCAACTAGACGAACTCACAGTTCGTCTTACTGACGAGGGGTTTGAGATAGCTGTTTCCAAGAAACCGACCGGGCATCTTGCTGATCGATTTACTGATATTTGGGAGGGACTGTGACGTTGCTCCTAATTGGAACAGGGACACAAAGTCAGTCGGATTATCTTCTCCTGCTCTCTGTGTCACTCATCGCTATTGGATTAGCTCTCTTCATCGTATTTCACGCCTATCAGGGCTATCAGCGGAGTGGGAGTAGCCGAATGTTGTTCTTGGCAGGAGGGCTTTGTCTCATCACGGTAGTCCCACTAGCTATCTCAATTGGAGTCAATTCTGTAGGACAAGTGGTTGATCTTCAATCCCGGGTATACACGTTTTATCTCCCAACAATTATCCGGATCAACGAAATCATTGGACTGTGTTCGCTGCTCTATTCTCTTCTGATCACACCAGATCAATCTAAGACATGAGCGTTATTCCTATCCCTGTTGGTAGCCACTCTTCCCTTGATAGGATTGATTCACGCTTATCCTACCATTCTTCCAGTTTCAGAGGGGCCGTAGAGATTCCATTGTGTGATCGTCAATTTTCGGAAGGGGTTAGCAGAATCTGACGATCCTCACACGACACTACCCTCATCTTTTTGCCATCCAGACTTCTATAGCTAATATGGATGTCCAACTGGCGATTCCGGCCACACTAGATCACACAGTTCTGTCTGGTGAGATAACAGACGAACTCTGGAGCGGGAACCTCTGGGAAGCCTGTTGTCTCTTCTGTGAGAAATCATATGATTGGCAAGCAGGATTATCTGAGTTCTAATTCTACTAAACAAACTAACGGCCAGACCTAATCACCAGCCTTCCTCGTTGTCACGCAGTCAAAACGAGTTCTTGTAGATAGATGAGATTCCGTGCCCGATCAAGCTAATCCCTATAAGAGCAAGGAGTATTCCAACCACCAGTCCATCATAGCTGAGCGTGGCAAGGAGACAGCAAAGACCAACTATCGCTTCTGTGAGACCCCAGCCAGAGGCGTTACTCTGGAAGAAACTTCTATATTTACTGGACATAATTTGCCGTCTGTCTGCCAAGCAAGTTAATCTTGTCCTTATCCGGTCACGGGCACCGAGATCAACCAACCAAGATATAGGTCGATCCCGGTGTGTCGTCGTGTTGATCACGCTAAATCACCTGCTATCAAACACTCTCCCCTCCCGAGAATTCTCAGAGACAGTCTTCTAGCCCTTTGGGTCATGAAGAACTACAATGTGTGGCGTACCGGGAAGGATATGTCCTACCCGGTGGGATATTGCTGAGAACACGATGGCTTCTGAGCAAACCGATGTTATGAAGCATGACGCAAGCGATTACATATCTGCGCTTTCAGTCGCACTCGGTCTGGCTTCCGGAGGTTTTCTTGTGACGTCTCTTTTGCAAATACCGTTTGTCGCAGTACTTTCGGTACTTAATATCTCCGTCGAGAGTACTATCGGAAATGTCGGCACGACGCTTCTACAAGGAATCGGGTTCGTTCTTCTCGTCGTCGGCTATGTCTACTACGCTGGTCACCCAGATTTGCTCGATATTCGATGGCCGTTGACGTCAAATCCGCGAAAATCATTTCAAGATTTCGGGTGGATGGTTCTCGGTTTCGTTGCCCTAATTGCCATATCCAAAGTGACCAGTCTCGCTCTCCAGCAGTTAGGTTTCTCCGCCGGGACAAATCAGATCATACGCGCTGTTGAGCAATCCCCGACGCTGGCGCTTTCTATGGTCATTTTGTCTTTCCTTGCGGTCGGGCCAGGTGAGGAGACGCTCTTCCGTGGTGGCGTTCAGGGTGTTCTGCGGCGCGTCCTTCGACCAGTACCAGCGATAATCGGTTCGAGCACGCTGTTCGGTCTTGCACACGTGACGGCTATCGTAGCTTCGAGCGGTGCAAGCGGTATCTGGGGTTATGTTGTCTCAGCATTCGTTCTCGGTCTTGTTCTCGGCTCCCTCTATGAATATACCAATAATCTGCTCATCCCGATAGTAGTTCACGGTGCGTATAACGCAGCCATATTTGTCCAATATATTTGATATGGGTCGTTTGGATTCGCTGTCAGTAGACACTTGGCTATCTCCAGACAGTGAGTAACGCTGTCTCTTTGAGCCCGTCTAAGAATTCCGCCCCCATCAGTCCCCTGACGACGGCTGAAGATACTGCTGCACGATTCGACAGACCGATTCATCCGTCGACAAAAAAGAGAACCAGGCTCAGTT
>NZ_AOMF01000061.1 GCF_000336715.1 Halococcus thailandensis JCM 13552 | reverse complement strand
CTGACCGAACACTGCTTCGACGCTCTGGCTGCGCTTGCGGTAGATACCTCTCCCCCGTTTCGTCCGGAGTTTCCGCTCCATGCGTTCTTTCAGCCCGTACCATTTGGGGATCCGCCCTCGCGGCGGATCCGCCTCCCGAAGCTCCTTCCGTCGCTTCCAGTCTTTGGTCGTGGCGATGAACAGCTCCGTCTGCTCATCCGCTAACTGCGCGTTCGCTTTGCTCCAGTAGCCAGCGTCGGCAAGCGCCATCTCCGGGCGCTTGCCGTTCACCTCCTTGCAGTTCTCCAGCATCGGCTTGAGCTGCTGGACGTCGTTTGCGTCAGTAGTGATGTCCTGCGCGACGATGACCTGCGTGTCGCAGTCCA
>NZ_AOMF01000060.1 GCF_000336715.1 Halococcus thailandensis JCM 13552 | reverse complement strand
CGCTCCCTGAATCTTGTTCAAGCACCCATCCACAGCCTTGTCGATTGCGTCGCCGTCAACGTATTCCGCTAATCTACACAAGAGCGACTCACCCTCTCTATCCACTACTACCCGGAAGGACGACTCAAGACCGAGATCGGGATTCACGACGAACCTGAAAGCCGAGCTACTGACGAAACGCCGGTTACGCGCTGACCACTCTGGTGTAACGTGACTCAACCAACCGCAGAGCCCGCGAACAAGTCACGTCCCGAAGACCGTCACTGAGGCTTGAGAGTCATGTTTTCGTCCCTTCCCCGAAGCCGAGAAACTCCCCAGTCCTCGCTGAACGAACTGTGTACAACCTCCACCTCACGAGAAAAGGGAACAGAGAACAGAAGAACTGCAAACAGTCTCTCACGTGTAGGCAGTTCATATCTATACCGTGAGAGGATGGACAGGAAGCCGCATGGCTGCATTCGACCTTGACAACGAGTCTCTGGATGTACGACAGTCCAAGGCGATCAATACTGTCGTTCGAACGCTCGATGAACGTGCTGAACTCGCCAGGGGTGAACTGCCGGAGGCCGATCGAATCGCCCAGGAAGACGCCCCACAGGTCATCGAAATCGGGATCCAGTTCGCTGAAACCGTGATCGATATCGGAGGATGTGTCGATACCTATCCCCAGACGAACGCTCTGAAGAAACCATCCGATCGAGATCCGTTTGCTACCGTCTCCATCGACGCGTATCCACCAACAAACCAAGCGATGACGCTCCCAGCCCGGTATGAGCAACAGAGAGTCCCGAAGATCGGTGTCAACAATCCGTGATTCCGGATCTCTCGTGGCTCCTCACGCTCGCAGCTATCGGCTTCATCGTCGTGGCCACTGTGCTTACTGCGATCCGTCCACTTGTCGTTGATCGCCGAAAGAGCACCCGGAAGCCGACGGGGACGAAACGCGAACGACTGACAAGCGGCATCGACGGTGCCCATCGCATACGTCTGCGGATTACGGAACGTTCCCCAGACACTGTTTCGGTGCGAGCACGTGCGCTGGGCATCGTTCCCGGATATCAGTATGTATTCGTATTCGACCAACTGCTCGCGTCGCTTTCCGAGTCGGCCAACAGAGCGGTCATGGCTCATGAGGTTGCCCACCATCGAGGCTGGCATCCACTACTGCGGGTCGTACTACTGGCTGTTGCACTCATCGGGTGGCCCCTCGCTATCGCGAGCGGTGTACCGTACGCGCTTGTGGGTGGGATGGGAGCCCTCCCTCTGTATGTACTGTTCGTGTGTTGGATCGAGCGCCAGACAGAATATTTCGCCGACGCGTACGCTGGGAGGCAGGTGGGCTACGACTCGATGATTGACGCGTTGAACTATCTCAAGAAGACGAAGTCCGGCCGGCAACAGAGCAGGTTTGCTGGATTGCTAGCAACCTACCCATCATTTGCCGAGCGTATTGACCATCTCAAGGATTCCGCTGAGGAGGACGACTATGATCAGGGTGGCCTCGAGTGAGAGACACGCAGACGCTCAGCATCACGAGAAGCCAAATCCAGGATGCCTGCGATACACCATCGTTCAGATGGAGCGGGAGATTATCTGCTTGATTCATCCCGAGTTTGAAGCCCGAGAAAACGCAAGATCATGATTGTGGCTGCCAGCATGACAACCGCCGCGTGGATCGCTGGCCCGCGCCGGACACGCTTGCGGTCAGGCTCGTAGACGATGATCCCTGCATTGGCGAGCGCCGACAGGTGCGACTGGATCAACCCGTTATAGACGGCGTCATACTTAGAGCCCGGGACGGCTCCGGGATCCGTTCCTGCCTCAACACCAGCGATCTGGCGGGCGAGTGGCTTGACTTCGATAGATCCGCCCGGATCCAGAACGAACACACGGGCAATAACGAGCCGACGTCGTCTATTCGACAGCAAGTGGTAGTACTCGTTCAAATCACCTTCAGTCACGGGATGAAGGAAGAATCGAAGCAGTTCTGCCGGCGTCTCTGGGAGGTCGATCGTCATGTGAGTAGCGAGTTGTTCGGGCTACAGTCTTAGTCTTGTCTATTGAATACCGTACTTGAAGTACAGTATATTGTACTCATAGAAACAGTATCGCGCCATCTAAGAACTGTTCGAGCGAGTACGCTCGTGAATGCGCCCGCGCATCGACTGGATGACCCGCTCCGACGATCGCACCCTGGAGTTCCTCGACGACAAGGAGATCGTCGCCTCGGCGAGCGTCATCGCCGTCAATATCGATTACAATCCGAACTACATCTCCCGGCGCTGCCGGCGGCTTGCCGAAGCTGGACTCATTCAGCGCATTGACAGCTCCAACTACCGCCTCACCGACATCGGCGAACGCTATCTCTCCGGTGAGATCGATCCCGACGAGTTGGAGGTCGACGACGAAGAATCCTGATTGAGTATTTCTGGGATTGCTTTCAGAGAACCCTGAACTGATGGAGGCCGCTGCGAACTGATCACTGAATCGTCGCAGCGGTGGCTCTCATCCAGACATCACTGGTCTCAAGCAGGCGAGGTCGATGGATCGAACTGTTTGAGGTAGTTTTCAAGCGCGCTAGCGGTCCGGAACGCGCTGAGGTTCAATGCTTCGACGGGTTCGTTACCATCCGGCGGGTGCACATACCAGACGTTTTGAGTGTGAGAACTCCCGGCGAGGCGCAAGTCAACACCGTGGATCTGTACCCATGCGCCGTGGGCATACGTTCCCGCCATGAGTTCGCCGAGGACGTCTGCAGCAGTCCACTCTGCGTCCTCGTTGGGATACACCACTGCATATCCATCCTCATCTCGATTGGTCATGCTTGCAGCCCTCCGAAGATCGGATCGGCAGCTGTGTGAGCTCTGTATCCAGTGCTATGGTAAGTCGATTCGTGATCGATACGCTCGGAACGCGAGCCGGTGGCTTCAAGCCCGCGTGCGGTCGTAGCTTGCATTGGTCTTCGTCCTGAGAAGACCAGTCCGGGTGTTCATGCACCCGGGCGTTTCCATAGTTGTCCGCCCTCGTGGGACCGGCCTCCTCTGTCTATTCATTGCTCATGGCTAGTAATAAAAATACGGATACGGCCCCTGTTCGTATTCCTGTGATTAACTCTCGATCTCTCACGAGTGCTTCCTTATTTCGAGAGGATCGAATAGATAGCATCGCAGCACGAATCGTGTCTACTGGGTACAATCGAATGGAATGACCGGTTGCAATCGTCCGTTTCCTGGAGGGTACATCAACCAATAGCGAGTAGCGTAGATCATATGAAACACGCTACAGCCAGTCGCGGTCAATAGTGTGGCGATGGGGGAAGGCGAAAAATGGGCTCCATTGAATCGCTATAAGGCAGTGGAATTCACGGTTTGATGAGTCGCTTGATGTTGTAGACGAGACACATCAGGACGACTTCAC
>NZ_AOMF01000059.1 GCF_000336715.1 Halococcus thailandensis JCM 13552 | reverse complement strand
GGTAAGGTTCACTGCAAACGCTACTCACCCGCTTCATACTCTTCGATCTATCGCCCCATCACGCCGCCATCTAGTGATTCAATGGAGCCGAAAAATGACCAAAACGTCGGGAGCACAGGGGTATGAAAGTATTGTACCCCTCTACGAACGCACAACGTACAGCGGGTTACGGGAACCAACTATTCAGCGGTTCGTACCCGCTGTTTGTCGTGACCGCCTTCACCGACATGGACCACTGAGTGGGTGCGGATTCGCATACTGAGACATCGGTATGCAAGGACACTATCTTTCGATCGCCTCAATGGTTGAGTCGATCCAATGACGCTAGCGGCATACTCAAATACAGGGTTGAAGTACAGCTCAACTGTCAATCACCTCCATCGATACCGCTAGCTTGGTGATACGGGCCCATGAACTGACTGTGGTGGCTGAATCTCAGGATAGTTGTCCCAGACATCCTTCCAAGGCATTGTTCGCCTCTCTGTCGATTCTGATGCCGATATGAGCGATCGGGGGATAGATCGCAGACAAAAATTTGCCATTATCTCACCAGACATCCAGAATGCTGTAGCGGAGTTGTACGGAAGCGTTGCAGCGCGTCGCCGTCCCTGAGAATGCAGATAACGAGACGCTCCCACCTTTCCCTTCCCGATATACAACACGAAAATGGGGAGACAACTACCCGCCCGGCCTCACAACCACCACGGCCTACCATGCGGTAGCCGGGAGGGAATGGAAGGGGCCGGAGCGCTCGGCGAACCCCGGCGACGTAAGCACTGCAGCGCTCACGGTTTGAGCGCGAAGCGCACAACGAGCCGCGGGAGTCGAACGCTCCGGGGGCTTCCGAAGTCGTGCTGTCGGCATCCAACTCACAACACCCAAACCAACACTCACACCCACATCCACGCCTACAACCCCACCCAACCGCTCCGCCACCTCATCCTGCTCCCGCTCGATCCGTGCCGGACACTCATACCCCGGCTTGTGCACGCTCTCACAATCAGGGCAGAACACACCCTGCGTCGAACACTCCGAACACGACAACCCCATGTACTCCGTCAACTGCTCTTCCGTTCCCGACTCGACGATCACACCATAACTCATCACTCCACCACAGTTCGGACACATCTTCCCTTCCTCATTGATCCGCGTCGGACCCACCTCGACGACCGCCGTTGATTGCTCACTATCCACCGTCTGCTCACGACTACTGTTGTGTTCCACCATTTTTCGATCGTCTCCACGCCCGCCTCCGCGCCGCGGGCAGTGCCGTACCGCGGCGCGAGCGGGCAACACCACTCTCGATTACGAGCGGCGCGCGTGTCCGTCACCGGAAGGCGCGTCCAGCGGAGTAAGCGGTGCCGAACGACCTCTGGGAGTGAGGGGAGTGATCGAGACCTCCGAGCGCTGTCGGTGCGGCTGTTCGAGGAGTCGAGATCACCGGCGCTTACCCGATGGCGTTCAAACCAGATGCCCGGAACGGTGGCTCGATTGCGGTGCCGTCGCCGTGCGGGAGAGCCACCGCAGCCCGGAATGGTCGGTGACGAGCGCCGGACGGTGTCGCAACCCGAGCGACGCGTACCAAGACAATCGCTGTCCATCGTCTCTCCCAATCTCATCTACCCACCCATCTATCCACCAACCCACTGATTGCTGTGGCGCGTGTGAGGAATGCCGACCTCGTCGGCAGGACACACGCGAGGGAGCGGGGCCGGAGCGACGTGACCGATGTGAGCAAAGCGATCGAGTGAACGAGCGGCGGCCGCGAGGTTGGGGAGGGACTGTGCTGTGCTGTCCCAAACTGGAGTCGGATCGAAGCGGCTGCCGAAGATCGTCACCGGCCCAAGCTGGCCGACCATCACACCATCGCGAAAACGCGGTCGCTACACCACCGCGTCAACCTTCCCCAATGGGGTCTCCTGGACCGGGCTGTGAAAACACGATCTACCACAATCACAGACAATCACTACCCACAACAACTGCTGAATTCTCTGGTCGACGTCGCGAACAAACACCTTACTTCTCCAACGCAACTCACACCCTCCACTCACCACTCCACTGGTCGATGCTCAATCGACCAAGCCGAGCCTCACCAACTCGGCGATCAATGAGTGATCGAGTGAACGCCACCCGACCGAGACTCCGCTATCGGACCCCCCGCTCACACCCCCGGATGGACTTGTGCTTACAGCACACTACCATCCGCCCGATTTCTGCCGTCCCAAACTCGTCCATCCGACCCTACCCACCAGAACTGATCGAGGGTCTGCCGACGCTGTCACCGGTGCGAAGCTGGGCCGTCAACTTACTCATCCTGGAGCGGTCACCAGTGCTGCTCGAGGGAGTGGTCGCCGTCACGAATCCAGGCCACTCACCAAGCGAGATCACTGGCTGAATCGAAGCGTCAACCATCGTCTGAAAAACTACCAAATTAGATATGGGTAGCGTGGCCGAAAGCGTTCGTCAGTCGAGAGTGGTGTAGTCGAGATCGGCACCCCAGTTCCAAGGCGATCCATATCGACCGCCACTGAACCAACTTCAATTCTATCTAATCCGGTATATCACATTCTGCGAAACGTTTGGCGTTGCTGTTGGTATCCTAACTGTTCTGCCGTTGGTGGTTGCAGGGTGAGCGAATAGTTGTATTGCTAACTGGTTGGCTGTTGCGTCACTCACGATCGCGGTTGTTGCTCTGGTGTTGGGAACCGTTAGCTGAATCACAGATCGGTTGGTTGCTGGAGTGGTGTTGATCGAGTCAGTCGCAGCGACTCAACCATGGGGGTAGACTGTTGGAACTCACCCAGTCAATCAGGAGGTGCTGTAGTTGGCCAGTCGTGACCGATCGCCAGTGCTGTGCGAACTCATTGCTGTAACACACTTATCTGAAAAGTGGTGGATGTTGCTAGTCCGTAGATTGAGTTGCAATTCCTGGTGGTGTGATCTCGGTCACGTGCTGGTCGATCAGTCGTTGCCTCCACCATCGCAGTGACCAGCTGGATGACTCCAATCACGACACTAATTCACAATGGTTGTGGAGTTAACTAGATCGGTGGTGGATGAGAGAATCAGTTGTCCGAATCGGTCGGTGCTGGAAACAGTTGTATCGCTAAGGAGTCAGTGTTGATGGTGCTGGTGAGTTCGTTGCTGATCATGCCAGTTGTACCAGCTATAAGATATATTGCTCACGTTAGGTGATAGGCTGTTCTGTGGTGAACTGTGTGTTGCTGATGAGAGCTGATCGGTGCTGATCCAGTTGGTGGTGTTCTGGTGATCGTCTTGGTCAGTGTGGGAGTGTTGTCGTGATCAGTGTGGTGTGACTGTTGGTGCTGAGCTCGTGCTTGTTTTGGTTGCAATTGGTGTTAGTGATCCAACAGCCTCTGTTGGTCATTTTGGTTTTGTTTTTCTAACTCTTCTTGGTCGCTTCTGTTTCGCTTCCCGCTCTCCCTCTCTATTCGGTTGGTTGATCTTGTGCATCCCTACAATCCTTGGGACAAGACGACCCGATGCACATGGTGTTTTTGGGCAATCGAAGCAATCTCTGACTCTTAGAAGTCTTCTAGCGCTCTAATTCTTGTCCCATTCAGTCTCCAAACGATTCATTGCCCCTTCAACCTTCTAAAATCCGATTAGAACTATTCTAAGCGATTTTCTGCCTGTCTATTCCGATCTAGGAAAGAGATACATCCATTTTCATTCTGTATTTTTGATGGTTTCTGTAAACGATTAGTTAACAGGTACGGATATCGGTAGTGAGAAACTCTCTAATAGCTATTTCTAAGACAGCATTAGTACCATATTTCACTAATTATTAGCTCTGTGGACTGAATAGAGAGAGAAATGAAATATGGGATACACGTTGGCTAAAATCTGCGTGAACATATTGTAAACAGGATGGTTAGAATAGCTGTAGATACTGTTTCGAGAACTTTGGCCTATTCGCTTTTTCTTCACCTTATTCAAAAATATTAGAAAATACCAATTTCTAAATATAGAATTGTCTATGGGTTGGCGAGACATCCGTTTGGCTCGGAAATGCGTTCACAGCTAGTAAACAAATTGTGAACAAAAAGTAGATTGCGTTATAGAGGGTCTAAAATCGCCCACATCTACCATTTGAAGATGCCCTGAATCCTATGGATATATTTTCGCTTGTGTTTTATATAGTCTAATATACCGAGTGAAAGATTTCATATTAATGCAGTAAACATATTGTTAACAATACCGTTTAAAGTCTTCTACCCTCTCTTTAGGCCCTTTCAATATTAGCTAATATAACAACAAATTCTGATTGAAGATCCATCATTTTGTAGAGACAATAGCTTCTTGCTGGATATTCTATTCCATCTCCAATTCTATTCTCACTTCTGAATATAGAAATAATAGACGATAAAAATCGTGTTTTTCTCACTATTCTGTTTGCATCTATTACTTTAGTATGAGCATTTTAACGTTAGATTGGCATAGGAAGAGAAGGTATGGATAGTCTGCCATCTCAGACTTCATACTCACAAACTCTAATTAATTAAACATGTATGCGACCAGGGGATTTTTCCGAAGAATCTCATAGAGCTTTCTATAGGAAGCAGTCGGATCTGAGAAGTTGAAGAGAAGAATAGAACGTCATTTTTTGTTTGTTCAAAATATCCTATTTTATTGATACTGGTGTATTGTTGAATAACTTGATTTCACATTCTATTTTGTAGTGTATCGAGTTAGACAACGTGGATATAGTAGAAACTGGCCACTACTGATATCAAAATATATTGGTTGGATGTGGTATACTGAGTTGACAGACTCATATTCCATGGATGCTCATGAAGCAAATACAGTTGATAATTCATCTACAGCAACAATTTCTGCAGCATTCAATAGGTAGCGCCGGATACTGCGAGTTCATCATAGATGAGTACATGCGAGTTGATAGGTATAATTTCCAGATAACTTCTACCTTCTCATGGCACTTTTATTACTTAGATGCGATTTATTTGAGTACTATAGTTTTACAGTATTATGTGGGATATTTTCTGTGGTTAGCATACGGTGGTCTGATTTCTGGGTCGTAGACTAGTAGTTTCGATTGGTATAATACGATATTTCTGTTTCAGTTTTATTGTAAAATTATACGGGGTGAATATCCGCTACAGGGGAGACTATGTTTTCTCTGCTGTGTCATGCTGGATACTTCCAATTATGTATATTAGATATTGCAGCTACTCCAAAACAGTACTGTTTTTAGACATTGTCATGAGGGGCTATTGCTGGTCAAAGGAATCTCAATTAAGATTTCTTTTTTGAATTTACCACCTCGTTTTTTAGTGGTAGGCTCTCGTGGATCTCGTATTCACAATTGTCTATTCCGATACAGAAGTCGGTGAATTGTTCGTTGTCAGTATAGCAGTTCACCGGTTGGTATGGCTCACCGTTTTCGTTCGTTCGGTTCTTCTCGTAGCGAGTTTGGTAGCGTGTCGTCTCCTCGTCGAACCAGGGATATTGGCTGAACCATTCGACGATCTCTTCGACGGTGAAATCATTCTCGAGACTCAGGATGATTCGCACGTAGGTGTAGAGGGTGAACCGGACAGGCTTTTCTTCGAGAAGGAAATTGTGGATATTCCGCAAGCATGGTAGCTCCAGAATGTCTGCGATCTCCGAGACCTGTATCGTGGTTGCTTCGCTTGTGTTGAATCGAAGCCGGTACATGTTCTGTCGAAATTGGTTGTCTTCACCATTGTTGTTTTCGCGGTCTTCGTGGTGGTGGTAAATCTCGACATCGTCATGATCCTCGTTGTTGCGAAGAACATGAGCGAGACTTCGGGCATTCCCGATCTCCCCGATTTTCCGTTTTTCCCATGTACTATCAGTTTTTTGAGCATGGATTTCTAAGGCGTCGTAGAGCTCGCTGGCCGAGTGCCACGTGTTGAGTTGGGCTCTCTCATCGGGTGCATTTTCGATCCCTCTGAGGACTACTCTGAGCTTGTCCGGGTGAGTCTTCTCGGCGAATAGCTTGTCGGTATGGCCGATGTCAAGGAGGGTCTGAATGTGCTCTCTGACGTTGGTGGCGTTGTGAGCTGCGTAGTTAATTTGACCATCTTCCATCGATTGATAAAGTTGTTTGCCGAGATATGCTGCCGTTCCATTGCGTCCAATTGCGTGTTTTTCGAACTTGTTGCGAAAGTCTGTATCAGGGACGTAGACACAGTTGTTTTTGATGCCGCAGACACTCTCACCTTTGTCGTTTGTGACGTCAGTGTTCATCCCGGCGTGGACGAGTGGGATTTCGATGTATGAGCGTGTCATAGAATCCGTCTCATGCCGTGAGCATCTCGCGGCCCGGATTGTCTCCTCGTTCGTCGTTGGTGATTGCGACGACCACTC
>NZ_AOMF01000058.1 GCF_000336715.1 Halococcus thailandensis JCM 13552 | reverse complement strand
GACAGAAGTGACGTTTTGCAGGGTCTGGGCGTTGTTGGACACAATTCCCACACCCTGCAACCTCGCACGTGACGCTTTCTATGACACGCTCTGTATACCATGTCCTCATGCCATTCTGGCATGGGTGTGATGTCGGTGACGACTCTCCCAGGAGGACTGCCGTATTCGTCGTCATGATCGCGTTTGTAGAGAATCTCAGCTGCTAATCGCTGTAGTTCATAGTTCCCGCCGTCATACTGCATCACACCGGCCAGTAGATGCTTGTAAAACAGTTCTTCGACGAGTTCGTGGCAGATGATCTCCCGATGGTACTGTTTGAGTTCAGGGTTCTCTAAGAGCACGATAGTGCCCATTGTTCCGAAGACGACTAACCGTCCGGGCATGTCTGGGGCGACCGAGGGATTTTCTTTGACATCCTGGTAGCTGGGCTGATCATCGATCGCCCTGAGAACGAATTCCTCGACGTCAGCAAGCATCCTCGTTTCGTTGCGTTCGCCGTTTTCGAGGTACGTGTTGTATCCGCGCTGGAAGACATCAGTGAGTTCGACCCCGGTTGATTCCCGAGGATTGAGTGCGACTTCCCATGCTCTGATCGTATCGTGTCGTGGTGAGGCTGGTGTGGATTCTGGCATTTTTAATTTACGTTTGATAAATATTTAATTTCTATATTCCTATGATTAGGTAATTCGCAGATATATGGCCTTCTATCTCACTCGTTGCGAGGTGTGTCCAAGGGCGAGTTGTCGAGTGCATTCAAAACGACTTCTGGCTCACTAATAAGAGTGTGCTCAAGATATGCGCCCTCATAGTCACCACCACCTGTGTGGTTTGCTTCCAAGAGACCAAGGAACGCCTGTTCTTTGAGTAGACGATAAACACGATCCTGTGATATTGAATCCATTCCCTCTCGATCAACGAGCCGCTGATAGAACTCGTATATCTCTGATGTGCGGAAGGTCGAAGTATTTCTGCTTTTGGTTAGAAGTGCCAAAGCTTGGAGTATGTACTTAACATGTGGCGGTGAACCACTGATAAGCTGCTTTACGCGATTAACTTCTGCCTTGGTGAGTGCTGCGTCAATGTGAGATTCGCTTACAGTAGTTAGACCATCTTTCTCTGCTAGTCTTCCAGCTTCATATAGCATATCTACTGCTTTACGTGCGTCTCCATGTTCTCGTCCAGCGAGAGCTGCCGTTTTCGGTACTACACCATCCTCTAAAACTCCCTCTTGGAAGGCTTCACGTCGATTGTTTAGAATAGAACGGAGTTGGTCCGGGTCGTATGGGTTAAATATAAGTTCGTTGTCCTGAAGACTCGAATGTACTCGCTGATCAAGGCGCTCTTTGTATTCAACTTTGTTACTGATACAGATCACCCCGATGTGGCAACTTGCTTTTCCACTTTCCTTAGCTCGAGAAAGACTTCGGAGAAGTTCGTCATCTTCTAACTTATCAATTTCATCGAGGATTGCAACAAACGAATCCACATTGTGTTTGTTGAGCATCTCCCAAGTCATATCTCGATAAGTAGCTGCTCCAACTCCCTTTCTAGGGATGTTGTGGTCTGTGTCTATATTCTCAGCGAGCTGCTGCGCTAATTCTCTGCTCGCCTGTGTTTCTGTTGTGTAGTCTGAACAGTCGACATAGCCATATTGAAGAGTTGCTCCGTTCTCTTGCGCTTGTCGTTGAGCTTCTCGTGTTGTACACCGCGAAACAAGTGACTTGCCGGTCCCTGTTTTTCCATATATTACTATGGAATCTGGGGGACCTCCACGAGTTCCTGGGCCGAGTGCACGTCCCATCTCGGTTATTTCGTCATCTCTTCCTACAACTCGATCTAGTTCCGGAACGTGTCCAACTCGAAGTAACTCTCGACGACGGAATATTTCTCCTCCACCGAAGATGTCGTCGGCGTCGACCATACCTTAGCCAGATACCCATCCTAGTTAAAGATATCGACCCTCGTACCGAGTGAGCACTTATAGATGTGGCTAAGAGAGCCTAAGAATACCTTTCACGCTCATTTATATACATCCACCACCCTCACACACACACCTCATAACGAGTGAGTGAATACAACCCGAGTACGTGTTTACCCCGAGGATGCAACAGCGGGTACAGCCTGAGCTCGTGAAATCATCTTGTTGTTTCGGGCGATTCGCTTGAACTCTTCGTAGGGATTGCGTCCCTGCTGGCGGCAGGTCGCCAGCAGGGACAGCA
>NZ_AOMF01000057.1 GCF_000336715.1 Halococcus thailandensis JCM 13552 | reverse complement strand
CCGCTGGAGGTTGCTGCTGAAGGCCGGATATGCCGTCCAGCCATCACAGACGACCGTTCCCGCGAAGTCCTCGCCGAGGACTTCTGCGGGAACATCACTTCCTCTACTCTCCCTGACCGCGTACAGCGTGTGGTTCTCAGTGGTGAACGTCCAGATCCATGCCTGTTCCCCGTCTCGTTTGATTCCAGTCTCGTCAACGTGGACAACGTCGGCTTGCTGTATCTGGTAGCGGATCTGTTCGTACTCACAGCGACCGGCGCGCGCAGCGCGCTCGGTCGCGTGCCACGCGGACGCGCCTGAGAGTTCCAGCCCGTGCAGTTGCTCGAAGCGGTCGCCGATCTTCCGGTAGGGAAGGCGGTGATCGTACCGAGAAAGTGCTGACTGAGCGATGACGTTCACCCCGAACTGCCCTTCATCGGGGCAGTCGGGGTGTGAGGCGACAGTCTCTGTCCCACAGGAGTGACACTCGTAGTGGTGGCGGTTGTACTGGGTGACCTCTGGCGGCTGTGGGTCTGGGAGTTCCTCGACGAGTCGGGGGCTGACGCCCGCCGACTCGTCAAATTGTTCGCCACACTCAGGACAACAGTCACA
>NZ_AOMF01000056.1 GCF_000336715.1 Halococcus thailandensis JCM 13552 | reverse complement strand
GTACGCGGCTGTTCGTCGTCCTCGTCCCCATCGGACGAGGACGACTCTTCATCGCCTGGTTGTTCCTTGCTTGGCGGTGTATGCGGTCCTTCGTACCACCGGACCTTGGCTCTGAGCCGCTTGTTCTCCTTACGGAGTTGCTGATTTTCTTGCTTGAGCTCCTCATTCTCCTGCTCAAGTTCATCTACGCGATTCTCGAGAGCAGTGATCCGCTCAAGCAGTTGCTCCACTTTCTCGTCAGTGACCATCACGACTCTCCCCGGCTAGTGCAGACGACACGGGACGGTCTCCCTGCCGGAGACCGTCCCTCGGAGCACACCCTGTCGTCTGCATTGCTCTACTGCGAGGTCAGGAGCAACTTACGAGAGAGTGGCGAAATCGTTCTGGGGGTAAACACGTACNGCACACCCTGTCGTCTGCATTGCTCTACTGCGAGGTCAGGAGCAACTTACGAGAGAGTGGCGAAATCGTTCTGGGGGTAAACACGTACCAACCCGAGAAGAAATTATATTACAGTAATAAACCTTTGTGTAGGGGCAATATATTATGGCCGAGGGTAATTTCGAGATTTTAAACACATGTAATATATACTGAGTATGTCTATATGCACACAGAGAAGTTTTCGCCTTTGGTCTTCTTGTAGAACTCACTCGGTGCGAGGTGTGTGTGTGTTCTCTCTAAACTGTTTCTCACTCCGCAATTTGGCTGAGGATTTTCTCCATCAGGTGATCTATTAGGAACTCACTCGGTGCGAGGTGTGTGTCCTTCCAATGATCTCCTCGTCGGCCGCCGACCGTCTTCATAATCGTCAAGTGTGGTCTGGAGAAGGAGCAGCTGTCCTCTTTATTGTGTACAGAGTGAACATCATCATTATCTCATTCTCATGCAGTGAGTGTTCGACGCTCTCGTTGTCGATGACATCTTCGAAGCAAACCCGTCGATTGGCTTGGACGATTCCGGAGTCGATGGAACGGGCCTTAGCCACGCTCTCCGGCAGACCCAAGACCCTCGGTGCTTAAGGGGACGCTGCGTCGATTGAGGCTGCCTGTGTAGGGCTTCGTACCGCTCTCGAGAGCACCAGAGACATGCCTCGACAGATAATCGAATGTATCGCGGATGCCGTGCTCCCGCAACTCGCGCCCACTGCTGTCGAGCTCAACAATAAGATCTCACTCGGTGTCGGGTGTGTCGACACCCTCGATCACTTCGGTGGTGACCTCACAGCAATGGTTGAGGATGCTGTGTCAGTGCAGAGGGTGAAGCCCGTTGTCGGAGCAGTCGGTCAACATTCCCAGCTTCCGACGGGACTGACCCTGCCGGTTTGCCGGGGTAATTCGGGTCGCTCCGGGTTATCCTGGAGCTGGCGTATGGTGACTATGCGTGGCCGGAGAGCCAGTGGTCTGTTCAGCGAAATACCGATCTTCGATTCGGCTGCCGAGGGTCTTGAACTCGGGTGATGGTTTACTTGCGTGTGTCCCTGAGATCTTTTCATGAACGTGTCCGAGCCGCCAGCGCCGGTGGTAATAGAAATGAACGACGGCGATACCCTCCGTGGCACGCTGATCGAAGAACGAACAGATGGATGGCTCCTCGACGAAGAGAGTGGTCGCCTGATTCTGGTGTACCCGCAGGATGTTGAACAGATTGAGCGTCACAGCAAATCAGAAGAGTGATTTTTAGTTGAACGACTGCTGTGCGGAGAACCGTACCTCCGAAATGACCACCTCAGTATTCTTAAACCCACGTGGATATTTTGATTATCACGCTCCGCACCACACGTAGAATGCGCAAATTACGGAGATCACGAAGATTCCGTCTGACGTAGATTTATACGTGATGTGCGTGAATCACGGAGTGTGAACATCAGTATGAACGGGTGTAAAACCAAAGAGAATAGGGGGGCAGTACCGAAAGTGGGTACCCCCACGCGATGCCGTCTTATGCGTAAATCACGCAATCTCACTAGAGCACGTGATTTGTCTGCAACACGGCATTCACATCGTACACGTAGAATACACCACCTACAAGCACGAGCCAGCATCGAGCGATCCATCCAACTTTCCCCTATCGGTGGTGTCAATGGCCGATAGGCTTGCCATCGCCATGCAGAAGGGTGGTGTTGGGAAGTCTACCACCGCGATCAACCTTTCGGGTGCGCTAGCGACCGCTGAGACACTCGCCGAACGGAGCGACGTGCTCCTCGTCGATGCTGATCCACAAGGATTTGCAACGATCACACTCGGCTCCCGCGAGTATTACGTGAGTGGGAACGCCGTTTCGATGTACGACATCATGCTTGATTTCGAGCGATTCGGGGAAGTCAACGATATCATTCAAACCCACGCTGAATTCGATGTGCTCCCTGCCCACGGGAGTAACTTCAAACTCGAACGCGAACTCTGGTCGGCGAATCGATCGCTTGAACGCCTCGACATGGTCCTTGACGAGATCGACTCCGAGTACGATTACATCATCATCGAC
This sequence comes from Halococcus thailandensis JCM 13552, assembly GCF_000336715.1. GTDB lineage: Archaea > Halobacteriota > Halobacteria > Halobacteriales > Halococcaceae > Halococcus > Halococcus thailandensis. Next base: position 1,602 of record NZ_AOMF01000056.1, on the reverse strand, counting down.
TCCCCACCCAACCTTGGTCCGCTCGCTGACGGGGCGATCCTCGCCGCTGAGAACGTACTGTTCGTCTCACGAGCGGATTCAATCGCCACGTTCTCGATGAATCTGCTCACCCAGGAAATCGGTCAGCTCGAACGTGAGTTCGAGTGTGAGGTAGGGATCATCGGCGCGGTTGTGAACGCCCTGACCCGGAACAAGATCAGTGACGAGCGATTGGAGTGGTTCCTCGATAACCTGGGAGAGGAAAACACGTTCATCGTCCCAGAGACAGTCGCTATCGAGGGCGCATTCAATCAGAACCATTCCGTGTACGGCTTCGAGCCGACGAACCGTCATCGGGAAGAGAAATCTGAAGAGGTCCGAGATATCTACGACCGCCTCGCCACTCATGTAGAGGCCCACTATGCCTGAAGAAGACGACGACGCGCTCGGCGATATGCTTGGCGACCGTCTCAAGGACTCTCGCAACACGGACCGAACTGAACCGGACGAGAAAGGAGGTACACAGAGTACAGAGACTGCGGGTAGTACGGAGATTCCAGAATCTACGGGAAATACAGAATCTACGCAAATTACGGAATCTACGCAATCGGCTCAGGAGGATGACGGGGAGGTTGAACAGGACACGGCACGCTCTCGTTCGCCGTTCCCGCTCTACATCACTCCCGAACTGAAAGAGGGCGTCCAGAACCGCTTCGAGAAGTTCAACGCGGAGCGAACGTTGAACGACGAACCTCAGGTCGAGAAGCACAAGCACTTCATGCAGGGACTACTGCGCGCCGGTCTCGATCATTCTGACCTTGAGGAATACATCCTCGACGAATTCGATGATAGATAACCCTCGGAAACAATGTCCTTCGATGTCTGGTCGAACACATCTGCAATCTCCAGGGAAATTTAGAATGTCTGGAATGATGCTCGAACAGTTCGTCGATCGGGCGATCATCCTTGTTGCTACCAGGAGGTGACTCTGCTGGTGGTACATCGACAACTGCTGTGAGGCGACATCTTCGACCGACACATCGAATTTCTCGAAGTCCGTTTCGTCGGATTCCGGAAAGGTGACGTCAGCACCGCTTCCGGCAGCGGTGTACGGACGGCGCTACGATGGCGTTACATCTGCTCGTTGAGATGGAGGTGATCTTGCATCGCGCGCAACACCGGAACCCCTCTGAGATACTTGTACTCGTAGAGGAGCGTCACGCCGTATTCGGTGAGGCCCCAGTGGATGGGGACTCTCACGGCGAGCGTATCTGGATGTAAATTTCGGTGGCGGGCTGTGATTTAGCATCCTCGGCGCCACCCGGAGGACAGTGCCCACCGGCACCGCTGGCACGCTCACTACCGCGATCTCGCCTGTCCAAATATTCTCCGCGATGGATATTCAAGATATCGTATTCGACGACGAAGCGTTCGTTCAGCTCCCTCGTGCGAACATACTTCTGCTATCGTGAATTTCACGAACGAGGAGTCAACTGGATTACCCACGAGAGTGCACCATTCTCAGCCAACTCTCGACGCTCTTGTGTAGATTAGCGGAATACGTTGACGGCGACGCAATCGACAAGGCTGTGGATGGGTGCTTGAACAAGATTCAGGGAGCGA
>NZ_AOMF01000055.1 GCF_000336715.1 Halococcus thailandensis JCM 13552 | reverse complement strand
GAGCAGCGCGTTCATTGGTCATGTACGACTGCTGTCGGCGGGATGCCGTAATCTCCGTGACTCGGTTCCGCTACGCTACACAAGAGCGACTCTCGATTAGATTTTGTTTGATGAGGAGGTGCATCTCCGCAAGCGTTATTACGAATTATCCATAACTCATGAATGAGATGGCGAAGTCACCTGCGTGGTCAACTCAACCACCAATACAACAACTTCAGACGATAGCCGATCTCTTAGAGACGCCGGCACTCGCCCGTATCTACGCCTATATCCTTCGAGAGGGCCCAGTGACTGTCTCCAATATTGTTGCCGATCTCGACTTCCCTCAAGGCACTGCGTATGATTATGTACAGAAACTCGAAGCAGCGGAGTTCGTGGAAAAAACGCAGACACAGCGACCGTACAATTACAACGCAGATCCCGTCTCACTCACGCTTACAACCGATGGTGAAACACAAACCATCACGTCAGCCCTTATTGCTGCCGTTGCTCGTCGTACTGAGAACGACGACATCGATATGTATATTGATCGGCATGGGGTTGATGGTTTAGCTGTTGCACTCAACTACGCCCAAGAGTATGTTGATGGGACAGTGAACCATCGGATAGCAGCCCGCGAACTCGATCTCTCGCCGCTTGAAGCAGAAATCATCCTCCAGGCGCTCGAACCGATTGCTCGCGAATATGCAATCGAATGAGGACTGCCTACATCGCCGATACCGGTGTTTTCGTCCGATGTGGTGGTCCAGATAATAATAAATTTCAGCGACTACGTCGCGCGGTTCAACAGGCGGGTGTACCACTACTGATACCTCAGCGTGTCTACGAAGAGTTAGGCGGCGATCCGGATGCTGACGAGTATCCATCAAGTGATATTCCCTATCCGAATGCCATCAAGGAAGGGTGGGTGGTTGTAGCCGACGAACTTGATTATACCACCCCTGTCGTCGCAACAGTGATGGATGGAGCAAGACGATTCATCGCCAACGAAACCGATCGATCTGAAGACAGCATCGAGAAAGCCGACACGGCCCTCCTTGGCCTCGCTGCCCAGGTCCTCGACACTGAAACCGCAAGTACAGTTGTCCTGCTGACCACCGATAAGCCGGCTGGTGAGGCTGCCGAAGCTCTTCTCCCCGAGCACGGATTTCACGACCAGATCGAGTATCAGTACGTTAGTACCGACTGTTTAGAGACGATCACCGCGAACTGTTTCAGTGAACCATGACCGTAGTTTCACCCGAATCACCGAAATCATTCAATAGGGACCAGACTGTGGCTCGGGAGTAATCGGTAGAGTGGAGGTAGCGGGTGTATCTGAATGATATCAATTTAACAGACAGTGGTATGAGTACTCCGAAAACCAGTGCTAATACCTATAGATGGGGTGAGCGATCAGGAGCTACTGGCGAGATGATTTCGCTTCGCGAACCTCACTCCCCTCTCGCACCATTCCAGGACAGTTCGGGCAGACTCGCACAGTGTCCATTCCGGTCGGAGCGAACACACGAACGTACTGCTCGGTGACGAATCCACCACAATTTAGACAATCTGGCATAGTAGAATCCGTCAACCCACGGAACTTCATTCTATCGTCCTCTCTTCGAAACCTGTTCTACGGATGAACGTTTGAACTGCTGAAAGAACCTGAATGGGCCATTGACTTTGAGAGTACACGTTCTGGGAACGGATCCTGACTTCTTGGGTTGTGGCTATGCCTTGTGTAACTTTCGGAGAGTCCGACTCTTTCTATCTGTACATAAGGTAGTTACAACAGAAGAGCGTCCGCCGGCATCATCACTAGAGCCCGGTTTGGTCCTGTGGTCCGTGCCTGTCCATCCATTCTCGGCGAGAGTGCAGCACAAAGACCGTTACTGCTCAGGATTGACTGGATGATTCATTCTGTATTTGTAGATCGATATACTCGGCTTGGCAAGATCGTTTGACTCAGCAAACTGTGGCTAAAATCACCATAAATTTCACATTCGTTTCATCGTAGCTGGGTTTACGAACTAACCATCGATAGAAACCACACTAATTATTTTCTGGAGTATATATTTTGGCAGCTGGAACAAACAAAATCGCCAAAGAGGACCACGAGAACTCACGTACCAGTTCATGCAGTTGCTCCCGTCGCTCCGCTCGCGGGAGCGACGGGGAAACCTCGTCGGTGATTTCGAGCAACGTCTCAACGAGATACGCTTCCTTGGCGTGATCAAGGCGGACGCTCAGTCCGCCTCGTTCGTCCCAAAACGCCACGTTCGCCCGTTCAGCGAACGTTACGAGCGTCCAGGCGAGAAACACCAGCTGGATGTAGCACTCAATCGCCTGTTTTCCTTCCAGCTGGTACTGCTTGAAACCGAACTTCGCGTTCGATTCCTCGTGAACCGTCTCGATGTTCCACCTGTGTTCGACGAGTTCGAGGATCTCGGCCGCCGACCGGCCGAGATCCGTACTCAAGTAGTGCTGAGTTGTGTCGTCCGTCTTGCTCGCAACGATCTTCATCGGACCGACGCCTTCAATTTCGACGATCTCGCTTGCGACGTCGTAGGTTTTCTCCTTCCCACGAACTGTGATCGTCGTCGGTTCGTACTCCAGCGTCGCCGCGAAGGCGTCGACGCGTTGGGTCCAGACGACGCTCTGTGGAGAGACGTGTTTGTCGGATTTCAGCCGACAAACGACGTCATGACCTTGATTTTGGATTGCAGCGATTCTCTCGTCACCGTAGTACGCGGCGTCGAAAACGACTGTGAGAGCCGCTCCAGCCGGCAGCTGGAGCGGCGTCACGATCTCTTCGACGGCGATCTCGGTCTTTTTCTTGAACGGCTCGTCGAAATCCGACGCAAGATCCTCTGGAACGTACATCCGCGCACGGTAGGGAACATAGACGTCCCCGACCTGGAGGCTGGAAGTGACGATCTTGTTGCCTAGCTCCGTCTCTCCGGCAACAGGATTGTACAACCGGGCGACGCCATCGGTGGCGTCGCCGGTTTTCGGAATGAACGTATCGTCGATGTGGAGGAGCACGTCGTCGCCGGCACCAACTTGGAGTTGGTCGAAGACGTACTCAGCGTGGTAGTGGGCGAGATTGGTAGGCGACCAGTCAGCACCGCCGAAGAAGTAATCGTATGCTCTGCGGGATTTCGCGTCCGCGTCGGGACGCGAAATCCCGCGGGCGAGGCCACTGACCGTCCACTGCGCTTCACCGAGAATCAGCGTGCTCACGAGGTGTTTGAACGAATCAGCGTTGCGGCTGTCAGAGAAGACTTGTTCGAATGCTGCGAAGGCTTGCTCAAACCATGGCGGAAGACGAGTAACGCCGAGCACAGTAGACGAGCATCAGATCTCCTCTGGGAACCACTGTTCGATGTCACTGCCTACTGCTCGCTGACCAGTCAGCGAGCGTAGGGAAAAGTTGCCAAGCCGAGTTTGGTGACGAGAATACCAACACAAACGAAGTTCAGGAAAGATTACGGGAACGTGAGAAGAGCACGAACAGCAAGAACTCCGAAAGTCAAACCGATGAACTCGATACGTTGCGTGATCGCTATGCACGCGGCGAACTCACTGAGGAGCAATTTGAAAGTAAGGTTGAGACGCTCTTAGAAACCGACACCCCCGAAGATGCGGCCAACTGGCAAAGCGAGGACCGAGAGGCAATTAGGGAGTAATTGAACTCTTATATCTACGATAGTCAGCCTGTCGTCCGGCAGTTGAACCCTGTCAGCAGGCACATGATCACTGACAGACTGTCAGCAACCCCGGTTCCATATATGTAACCCACCCTGTTGGAATCGTAGAATCCAGTTCGCCATTCTAGGTTTATTGTTCGGCCGCTGCTGAGGTAGTTGGTCAATACTATTGAGATGTCTTCTTCTCGCGTACGCTATTTCCCTCCCGAACCATGCCAGGGCAGTTCGGACAGACACGCACTGTATCCATCCCGTTTGGGGCGAATACACGGACATACTGCTTGGTGATCGATCCGCCACAGTTCAGACACTCAGGCATAGTAGAGTCCGCCGACCCTCGGAACTTCATTCTATCGTCATTTGTAGTTCACTTCGTGAGGAACGTTCGAGACGCAGTTTTCGATGGGTTCGAATTGGTGGTTATGGTGGGAGTCGGAAATTCAAGATAATGCTGAAAAGGTGCTGGAAGCGATCGTCAATCGTTTGAATGACTTTTCGTACCTAAACTGATTTATCTTCAATTGCATATGTGACATATAGGAATTTGGAGCGTACCAACATTAAAAATGTCAGCTTGGACCGGTTTGCTACCCACTTGCTTACCGACGCTGCTTCGAAGAGTTTATTCGTTCCACTGGTATACGATGAGGTCCGAAAGAAGTGAGGATTCCGCCCCTGCGGTCCGCCGTCAAGATGGAATCTGACGTTAGCCCTGATAGTTCGGTGACACCCGGTTCGGTCCGCGGTGTCACGAACGCGAACCCGATAGGTGAACACACCCTTGTGTNCGGGGTCCGATTCAGCCATGCTAGTTGTACGGGTTTAGACCCGTAGCAAATAGCTCCGTAACACGTGGTCAAACTACCCTCTGGACCGGGATACCCTCGGGAAACTGAGGCCAATCCCAGATACTGCTTTCATGTTGGAATACAGAAAGTCGGAAACGGTCCGCCGCCGGAGGACGTGACTGCGGCCGATTAGGTAGACGGTGGGGTAACGGCCCACCGTGCCGATAATC
>NZ_AOMF01000054.1 GCF_000336715.1 Halococcus thailandensis JCM 13552 | reverse complement strand
CCTCGTGACACTCGGGTGCGTCCATGAGACTGTGTGTACGTGCGATCCAGGCGTCCACTGGACCCGTTCAGCGGGTTCATGGATTCTGATTAGAAGACCGTGGCTACTATGCCAACTGGTGGATAGCTCGGCTCGAGTGCCGATGAAGGACGTGCCAAGCTGCGATAAGCTCAGGGGAGCCGCACGGAGGCGAAGAACCTGAGATTTCCGAATGGGAATCCCCACCGCAATTGCTTCGCGCAATGGGGAACGCCGGGAACTGAAACATCTCAGTACCGGCAGGAAGAGAAACCGAACGGGATGTCGTTACTAACGGCGAGTGAACGCGACACTGTCCAAACCGAAGCTCACGGGGCTTTGCCCCACGAGCAATGTGGTGTTCGGACTGGCTCTCAGCACCGGATCGTCTGTGTGAAGTCTCCTGGAACGGAGCGTGAGACAGGGTGAAAACCCCGTAACACAGGCTAGTACGATGTGCGTCAGCTCCAGAGTATCGGGGGTTGGATATCCCTCGTGAATATGGCCGGCATCGACGGCCAAGACTAAACACATCTCGAGACCGATAGTGAACAAGTAGCGTGAGCGAACGCTGAAAAGCACCCCACAAAGGGAGGTGCAATAGGGCTTGAACTCAGTTGGCGATCGAGCGACGGGGCATGAAAGGCGTCTCGGTGAACGACCCGGGGGCGACCCCGCAGTAGCAGCCGAGACGAGCCGATGTTCCGTCGTGCGTTTTGAAAAACGAGCCAGGGAGTGTGTCTGCTTGACGAGTCTAACCCGATCATCGGGGAAGGCGTAGGGAAACCGACATGGCCGCAGTGCGNCGTACGAGGGCCGCCGTGTTCAAGCGCGGGGAGTCGAGCGGACACGACCCGAATCCGGACGATCTACACGATGGCAAGGTGAAGCGTGGCGAAAGCTGCGTGGAGGCCTGTTAGGGATGGTGTCCTACAATACCCTCCCGTGACCAGTGTGTAGGGGTGAAAGGCCCATCGAGTCCGGCAACAGCTGGTTCCGACCGAAACATGTCGAAGCATGACCTCCGCCGAGGTAGTTCGTGGGGTAGAGCGACCGATTGGAGGGACCGACTCCGAGAGGAGTCGGCCCTCCTGTCGAACTCCGAACCTACGAACGCCGTCGACGCGGGGAGAGCGGTGTGCGGGGTAAGCCTGTGCACCATGAGGGAGACAACCCAGAGCTTGGTTGAGGTCCCCAAGTGTGGACTAAGTGCGATCGAAGGTGGTTCCGAGCCATAGACAGCCGGGAGGTGAGCTTAGAAGCAGCTACCCGCTAAGAAAAGCGTAACAGCTTACCGGCCGAGGTTTGGAGCGCCGAAAATGATCGGGGCTCAAGTCCACCACCGAGACCTAGCGGCGCACTGTATAGTGCGATCCAGTAGGTCGGCGCTCCGTTTGGGTGGAAGTACGGACGAGAGTTCGTATGGACCGAACGGTGACGATAATCCTGGCCACAGTAGCAGCGGTAGTCGGGTTAGAATCCCGACGGCCTCACGGACAAGGGTTCCTCGGCAATGTTCGTCAACCGAGGGTTAGCCGGTCCTCAGTC
>NZ_AOMF01000053.1 GCF_000336715.1 Halococcus thailandensis JCM 13552 | reverse complement strand
GGGTGTACGCGCCGAGGCAACGAGGCGTTCAGCCCGCGAGCACTAACTGACCGAGCCACATCAGTCATATCGCATTGGAATCCGTCCTGCCGGACGGGTCCAGGCGCTAACTGGATCGCACGTATCATACACTTACAGCAGACCCGAACGCATCGGCCCACCGATCACAGGTTTGCGCGGTTCGATTCCGCGGATCGGCATTAAGGCGGCCACAGCGGCGGGGCGACTCCCGTACCCATCCCGAACACGGCAGATAAGCCCGCCAGCGTTCCAGC
>NZ_AOMF01000052.1 GCF_000336715.1 Halococcus thailandensis JCM 13552 | reverse complement strand
ACCGCTCCGTTACAACGGCTCATAACTAGTGGTTCGCCGCCTCCCATTCATACTTCGAGCTACCGTTTTCGGTGGCTCACTCATCATCACTCGCGGAGTGGCAACGCTTGCACTTCGATTGTGGTCACTATTGAAGCGACCACTCCACATTTCGCCGAATTGATCTGATTTTCATCGACAATAAGACCATCCGTTCATCAATGCGTCTTGGTTGGAAGTCGCCTACTACTGCTGGATCGGACAGTCGTAATAACCATCAGAGATTATGTCCTCAACTGAGAATTGGTGGCATAATTCAGTTCACACGACTGTGTTTTCGGCTGCTTCAGGTCGAAGGAGTATCGGAGTGGTATTTTGTTATTTGTCGGCGTCCTCAGAGAAACCTATCGGCTGGGATATGTCTTCCTGTTCAGGAGTAAGCGAGACAAATTCCAAACCTTCGCTGGTGAGCAATTGTTTGGCGCGTTCAGTCACCGAAGGGGCGACTAGGATGCCGCGAACGGATTTGCTTGGGCGGTTTCGTTCGAGCGCTTCGACGTAGCGATTGAGTTGGCTGACTGCATCGGGGCCGACGCGGCGGCGTTTGAGTTCGACCGCGATAGGGGTGCCATCAGCGTCTTGTCCATAGATGTCGATCGGTCCGGCGGACGTTTCGCGTTCGGTTGCCATCGCATTGAAGCCAGTTTCGAGGATGTCGGGATCAGCGAGAATACGCTGGCGGAGGTCTTCTTCGCTGCCTTCGAGTTCGAGATCCGATACATCGTCTACCTCGAGACGTGAGACCTGTACAACCGTTTGGAACGTGATTTCGAGTTCTTCGTGAGGCGAACTGCGGACACTCTCGACGATGAGGCGGTTGTCGTCGAGACGAGCGCTATGTGTCGAACCAGGCGGTTGCCAGTTGACAGGCTTGCGCTGCTTGTTGCGGTGGACCAACAGTGTGCCGTCGGGTTTGAGAATCACCAACCGCTCACCGGGTGCGAGATGGCTCGATGCGCGTCCGTCATAGTCGACTTCACACTTACCGACGATTGTGAGCATTTCACCGTGCTCGAAACCTGTGTCGACGAGGTAGTGAGCATCTTTGAGCGTTGGATCGGTGAGCGTCGAGACAGGCATACTGGCTGTTTGTCCTCGGTCAAACTATACCGACTCCTTTGAGTTTATCCTTACCGATTTGATGGACTATCTGCCCCGTACCCGCTTCAACGCGGTATTTGCAATGGAGCGTAGTGAATGCAGTGCTGAAGCGAACTACTTCCCAAGAACGAAGACTGCGTCGTGTGATATCTCAACGTCAAGACCACCAATAATCGGACTGTCAAATAATTTCATGTAAGTATCTTCGATTACTTGTTTGTGGTGATAGTTAGGCAAAACGATATGGTCCCGGATCCTTGTCTCGTTCAGATGCAGCCACATATGGGATCTGCATGTTGCCGATAGCAATGATGGAATCCCTGAAATTTTAGACATCTCCGCGTGTGGTTGTGGTAATGACGCTGCTGTTAGATCATGCGTCCTCGGATTTCTCCGTGGATACTGCCACACTCATTTCACCGTCGGAATGGGATCTTTCCACACCCGAACCCGGTGAATCGACAAGTGAGGCCGAATCGGATGATACTTCTATCCCGGTTTCGGTTATCGGCTCGAATGCGGCGGAGAAGTCGGGGCTACGACATCCGGACCAGGATGGGTGGGTCTGTCTCCCCTTACATGAATCCGATTCGGCAGAGGTAACGTCAGAATATGTAATCTTTGTCAACCATGACCTGCGGGGTGAAATATTCATCTACGATGACGGCATCGGCGATACCGACTATATGGAAGCAGACAATTTTGCTGTTACACGCCTCGCTCGCCGTCTTCGGTTTTGGCATGCGGATTATGTGCCGACCGCCTCCCCCTCTTACTATTCCTCGTCCATCTCTTCACGGGAAAATGCCCGGAATCCGCTTCCGTCTACGTCTGAAAAGTTCTTCGACGCTCTCGCCGATTTCATTGAGACTGAGCGCGAAACCCAGCGTCAGCAGAACATCCAGCGGTGCCAGACTGCCTCAGCGTCGCAAATCCGTGCGGAGGGCGGTGATGCGGTACCTTCTCTGATTTCCCGTGGTCACATCCAAGACACCACATATCGTTTCGAGATACCCGAGAAAGCGCTTCCTGACGATCGAAGTAGTCGCTCGATACAATCGATATTCGGTATCTACGAGGACAACGAAGTACTACTGACAGCTCCCGAATCGGCTCCCGATGCGTTCCCCGTCTTGGCTCGTGTCACCGATATCACCAACCTCCATATTTACCTCGATCTTGAAACCGATGTCGGCAACACGCCGAATGTTCGGTCGTATCTCGGGCATGATCCCGATATCGGGATTGTAAGTATATTGAATCCAGTACCATTCGAACGCGAAGCCGAAGCAATCTCGACGCTTCGTACCGACTCGCGCTTCGGTGAGGTATTGACCGGTGCCGTACCGCTTACGTTCACCGACAGTGCCGCCGCCAACAGCGAACAGTGTGACCCCCAGCTCAATCAGGATCAGGGACGCGCTGTCGAACATGCACTCGCTGCCGATCAACTGTTCTGCATTCATGGGCCGCCTGGCACTGGAAAGACGCGTACACTTGTCGAGATCATCCGCCGTGCCGTTCTAGCGGGTCGGAAGGTCCTCGTCTGTGCTGATTCCAATCGAGCGGTGGACAACATCGTTGCCGGGGCGAGTACGTCTACCGACGCCGATATGCGGTCGTTACATGCCCATGCACAACACGGCGGGGAAGAGTTCGTCTTGAATCGTCACAACGTGCGTCGCTCGCGCTCCGAATTGGTGCAAGAAGAGTACGCGAACGTTCGCAAGCGAGCCGACGTGGTCGCCTCGACCAACGGCTCCGCAGCGAGTCTTGATCGTACATTCGACATGGTGGTCATTGACGAGGCTACCCAGGCTACGCTCCCGTCAACCTGCATTCCGCTCTCGAAGGCAGATCGGGCTGTTCTCGCGGGTGACCACCGTCAATTGCCACCCTACAGTGCTTCCGAAGAACCACCAGAGGTCACGCTCACGACCGGCACCGGGTTTTCTCTGTTCGAGCATCTCTATGCTGAGGACGGCGTCTACGAGGGCGTCGGTGTCCCACTGCATACACAGTATCGGATGCACCGCGACATTGCTCGCTTCCCGAATCAGCGTTTCTACGACAATCTGCTCGAAAGTGGGCGGGCTATCGATTCTCTCGACGATTACCCACCTCTCGTCGGCTATGATATTGGTGGGTCAGAGACAATCTCACGCAACTCAACTGCCAATCCTACTGAAGCACGACTTGTCTCTCATCTTGTAGAAGAATTCGTCAATAGCGGTGTCAATCCTATTGAGATAGGTGTTATTACTCCGTATACTGCACAGAAAGACGAAATCAAGGACGTACTCGATAGTGCTAGTGTCGACACTGGCCCGATCAAGGTGGATACCATTGACGCGTTTCAAGGGAGTGAAAACAGCGTCATACTCATCTCACTAGTTAGAAGTAACCCTGATGGTCGTATTGGATTCCTTGGACGTCCCGAGGATGGTCCTCGGCGTCTCAACGTCGCTCTCACCCGAGCCCAACGGTTCTGTGGCATTATCGGGGATTGGCGGACGTTGACGCGTGAGCGCGATGACCACCCGAAGTGTTCCGAACTGTACCATGATCTCCGTACTCATCTCGATGACACCGGCCGATTCCGGCACGTCGAACCTGAACTCATTCCTTGAGCACTACTTCGGTCTGCTCAGCGTCTGAGTCGTTGGGTGCGATACTAATATTGGCCAAACCTGAAACATGTTCTTGGACGCCATCAGGGAGCAGCGATCATGAGGATGTATGGCTCAGTACTTCCCTTTCGGGCTATTCGCTCGACTGTTGTGACGGTGAAGCCTGCCCGGGAAATGCACTCGGACCAATACTCTTCAGGGGATGCAGTTGTGTCCTCGGGAACGATCGGCAGTTCGAGCACGCCGAGCGTCCCCTGAGGCGCACAGATGCGATGAGCCTCGCGAAGCGCCGGATCGACCTTCGCCGCAGGAAGGTCGTGGAGCACCCGGCAGGCGGTCACCACGTCCTGTGAGTTACTCGTCACGGGAAGCCGAGATGCGTCCCCAACGAGGGGCGTGATGTCGACGCCTGCCGCGCGGCCGTTACGTCGCGCGAGTGCTGGACCGTTTCCGAGGATGATGCGATCGTCGAACACGTCGAGGCCCAGCATCGTACACGAGTCGGGAACGCTGGGAGCGAGACCGACGAGCGACCGCCCGGTTCCACATCCAATGTCGAGTGCACGGTCGGCTTGCTCGAACGGGAGCGCGGACGCAAGCGCGGCGTATGGCTCCCGGTTGAGAGCCCACGGAGGTGGGGACAGCAGCCGTCGTGCCGCTGTCGCTCCACGAACCGTCCCACCGATCATCGCCGCTGTGGCGACCAGACGGACCCATCTCGATTCACTCGTTCGTCGGCATATCTCGGCCGGGAAGATCACAGCGAGTGCGCTTAGGATAGTGCGAAATCGTCGCCGCCAGTGATAGAGCCCGAAGTTGTACATCGGTTCTCCGTGCCGTGTGACTGGCCGGGAGACCTCTTCAGTACGCTGATCGTCGCTGGGCAAGGTTCTGCCACTGGCCGCTGGCCATTCAAGTGATTCTGGCGACAAGGTGAATATATGAGAGACGTTTGCGCCCGGCTCTGTCACTGCTGATTGCTTTTCGACTTCGAAGAATGGCCCATAATCACTATTCGAGAGTGGCGAGAATGCGGACATCAGTGTCGGCGTGACGTTCGCGCTGCGTGTGTACGCCGTGATCGTGGAGGAACGCTTCGACGCGGTCGGCGAGCTCGGCTGCTTGCTTTCGATCGATATGAACGATCAAAGTCGGGCGTTCCCGGTCGCTGTTGTCGATGATGATCGAGAGTTCGCTGAAGCCGTTGGAGTGGCGATAGGCCTCGAATTCGTCGGCGACCGCATCGGCGAGATCGGAGAGAGTTCGGTCAGAGGGGGGGGGGGTAATTCACGATTCACCCGGATACTGGTCTTGGCACGGTATTACAACTGTCGGCTGATGTGAGGATGAGGATAGCAGAGTGGACGATGCTCTGGTCCCCTGTTCAACGTATCAAATTGAGCTTCTGGACTGGGAGAGAAAGGAATACCTCATTGACGCATTTTGCCTCTTATCGCTCCCCGTGATCCTTATCTCGTTACCACCTCCAAGACGGGGCGACTGAGCGGCAGGTGAGAATGCTTGAAGACAGAAAGCGCATGCATGTCGGTTTGGCCGCGTTCTCGCTTTTCGTTTTCGCGTCGAAAACACGCAACAGTTAGCAATCGCGGTCGTATTCGATAACGAGTACTGGCACGTCAAGTGGGTGGTGCTCGGTAAAGATGTCATCATGTAGTTCGTTCGCCGTTCGCCGCTTGCTCGCGTCGTTTCCTGCTGGGATGATAACCACGAGCACCTCGATATCGCCTTGTTGGAACATCGCGTCGGCGAACAGGAGATGCGAACGCATGTTCATCTGCTCGCGGGCTTCGTGTTCGATCCCGACGCCGTCCTTGTAGGCATCCAGTCGTGGACGATTCTTTCCAACTGTGACTTCATACTCGGTTTCCCACCCAGTAAACGCCTCTTCGAGGGTGGCACCGTCCGCCAACTCGTCAACCACCGTCGTTACGTCCCCGAGTACCTCTTTGTCCCAGATAGCCTGTTGCACGTTCAAGATCAGTTCGCCCGACGGAGCCGGTTCACTCCGATACAGGTGAGCTACGGTGAGATCGATTAAACGAAATTCAATTTTCTGATAGTAGCAACAAGACTCCGGTTCAATTCGCCAGTATTGAGTAGAATTCAATCATGAATTGAGCCGCCTGAGAGCGACGCCTCTCAGGCGGCGGTCCCTGTTTTTTGGACAGGTGACCGTCCGTGTCAGATCAGCCGGCTCGGCGACCGGATCAGCTCTGATTTCCCGTGACGTTTCGCGGTCAGTGACGCTGCAACCAGCGCCACCGCTGAGAGGACCACATGCGTTTCCACATTGTTCTTCTTGCGTGCGCGAACACGATCAAGGCCGGTAAAGGACTTCAGCCGGGAAAATACCCGCTCGACACCTGCTCGCAGGTGTCGATGCATCCGTTCTTTGATTGCTTGAAAAATATATGTTTCCTCGACGTTTCCGACGGAAACGCCGTACTCCGAGAGTTGCTCCTGTGGCAGCCGTTCCAGAGCGTCGTAGGGACTGTCGATTTCCTCGCCATGTTCCTTGAACAGTTCCTTGATTTCGTCCTTGATCGTCGCTAACGGCGACGATCTGCGGGGATTAATCGCTGTCAGCAACGGACAATCGAGCTGGTCTTGGCAGAAGTCGCGGTTGTCCTGGCTGTCGAAGCCAGCATCCGCGAGGGCTGCTTGGAGATCGGCGGTATCGTACCGCTCATCGAAGTCCTCGATGAGCGGTTCGAATGCCGTCGTATCGTTTCTCTTGCCGGTCTCCATCGTGATGGCGACCGGCAACTCACTGGCCGCATCCACAACGAGAAATACCTTGTATCCGTAGAACGAGCCTTCGTGTTTGCCCCAGCTCGCGCCATCAATGTCGCCGTTTTCGATCTCGTCGCGTGTGTTTGCCCAGGCGGCGATGTGGGTGCCGTCGATCACGATGAACTCGCCAGCGTGATCGTGCTCGGCGAGCAACTCGCCACACATCGACTGGAGGCAGTCACGAAGTTCGTCGGGTTGGAGCGCGTCGAACGCCCGCCAGAGCGACGTCCCGTCCGGGACGTCCTCTGGCTCGACGTACTCCAGCGCTTCTCGGAACGAGTGGTTCCGCCGGAGACGGCGTTCGAGGGCGTCGAAGGAATCGCCCTCGAACTGCCGGAGAACGAGTGCAGCAGCGCGTTCCGGCGGAATTGACTGGATCTGTGAGACCGCAACCGAGAGGAAGGTCGCAACGAGTTCGTCGCGGTAAAGGTAGCCGTCGTCAGCAGGATCATCGGGAGTGACATCGGCTGGCTGGTCGGTTTCGCGCTGAGCCAGCTGGTCGTCCCGTCGGGACGGCCAGCTGTGGGTGTAGACGGTGGTGTCTTGCCACTCAGTGGCGTGTACTTCCTGTTGCTCAGCGAGCTTCTGGAGTGGGCGGTAGGAGCGACGACCGAGAATGTCGTTTGCTTCGGATGCGGTCAGCCCGGATGGACGGCGGAACGCGAGGTGTTTGAGCGTCGGCTTGGCGTCTTCCTTGCGGTGGAAGACGGCGACGCCGTCATCCACCTCGGGCCGCCAGAACCCGTCGTGAGTGGATCGGTGGCCGACGATGTGTTTGCTGGCGATGTACTCGTTGTTGTGATTCAAGGAGGTGTAGAAGGGGGGTTGGGAGGCGATGTTAGTGATGTACCACGCCGGCACGTCGGTGCCGGCGCGGAGTTCTTCCTTGGAGGCGACCTCGCCGTGGGTTCGGAGGTATTCACGAACGGTGATCTTATGCGAATAGGCGGTGTTGTCGCAGGAGTCGGATCGGCTGGTGGCCATACCACTGATCCGACCTCTACTCTAGTGAAAGTGACTGTTCCTTACATTAGTGACCGCTGTGCGATACGTTCGAACTGATTTCGAAACTGTGCAACGGGCTACCAGAGGATGGTGCGTGCGTCGCGGATTGATTCAGCGGCAATATACACGAGCTGCGTGCGCAGTTCGTCGATTTTGTGCTGATAAGCCCCCCAATTTGAGTAATGCCAGACTCGATATACGCGGACGGAACGATCAGTGATGGTTGCCGTGAATGTCCGGAGCGAAAGCGGGCCGTCCGTCACGTCTGCGCCGGTTTGGTCTGCCAGTGCGTCGAACACCTTGTTCCCGAAGCAGATGATAGTGTAGTGCTCTTGGTCAAGTATGCAGAGTTGGTCGGCGAAACTCTCATAGTCACTATCCGTTAGTGTCACGTTGCCCGCATCAGGCTCTTCAACTGGACTTAAATCCGTCATATAGCCGCCGGTAAGCGCTGCTAATCGAATGTACGATTCTAGCCGTTGATCGTATTTCCCGTATATCCCTCCATCCGACATTGATTGACCGATACCGTGAAAATTCGAGAGCTCGGCTAGAATTTCTCCCCCAGGGTTCAGTCCGACGAACACCACGTTTGGATCCATTCGTTCGCGCTGCTCGGCGAGAAAGTCCCGTATGTTGGTAGGGTCTTCTTCAATGCAGTCCTCGTCGGGGAAGTCATCACTCCAGATCGCCCAACTAGCAGTTGGATATTCGTCGGCGAGCGTATCGAATGTTTCGCGGTCAATCATTATCGGTCATCTGTCGGCGGCGGGCCTTCGGTCCATCGGCCGCACTTGGGACACTAATACCGCGCTCGTCGCGGCCAGAGATAAGGCAGGATAGGCTTTCCCGGGTGCCGCGCGGCGCGGCACCGGGCTGTAGCGCCCAGTTCTTGGGTTCCTTCGCACTCGGACCAGTCAGCAACACGCGCTTTGAAGCGCTGACAGGGGATGGTCGGTCTCTTGCGTCCCATACTTGCCTCACGCTCTCATGGGATAGCAGGATTTCCATCGAGTCAGCAAGAGCAGTCGTTCTCCGACTGATTTTCACTCCGAACGAGGGGTGTCGTCACGCCGATCACGCCGGAGCGCCACCCCTCAGCAACCAAGTAGTCACTGACAGGGTATGCTCTGACGTGCTCGGTACGTGATGCTTGATGACCGACCGCTATTATTGAGAACTCGATTTCTTTGTTCAGGCAGTCGTTTGTCCAGTCCGATCTGAGGTGAATCCGGTGAGAAATCCACCAGCGCCGATTAGGATCAGGAGTAGGCCCGCTGCAAGTACAAGATAGACGCCGGGTTGGGCTGCGTATCGTTCAGTAGTGTAGTAGCCTATGTAGCTGTTACCTGCCACCCAGAGTATCACACCCCCCATTATCGATAGTATGCCATCAGTCCACCAACTGCGACCTCGTGACGCGGCTACTCCTCCAGCCAATAGAGTAAACAGAATTGGCACGAGTACGAATAGATCAAACGTCTCGAAACCGGCTTCTAACCCCGGTATCCATTCCATCGTATAGGCTTCCCCTCCACCTTCGATATTGCGAACGGGCAATTTCTGTACCCATGGTAACATCATTCCAATGATGGCGAGTCCTACAGCAATGACCGTAGCCGCCACATACTGGTGTGATGGGTTCTTGTTCATGATTTCTCTTCTTATCGGGCCTCTATAACTTTTCCTCCTGCCTCGGTGCAGGCAGGATAAGCGATGAAATCGTGGTTAGTAAACTAAACCCTGGTATAGGAAATGATATTTACAGACAGGTGCTCTCTTAGCGAGAGCGCTCAATCCGCTCGCGAATGGCGTCGGCGAGCAGCACCTCGGGACTCTCGCCACGGTGGCCGACGATCCACGACAGCCGTTCGGAGTTCGCTCTCGGAATCGACGTGAACCGTCAGGCCGTTGCCGGTTTTGACGCACGCGACCGCGCTGTCGTCCATCTTAAAGACATTGGATACTGTTAGAAAGCCAGCTATTCGTGTGTTCATTCGTATAGCACGAACACTACAATTCGTATGGCATGAACTCTTATCACCTGTTGATTCGCATAGTACGATATGACACCCAAGATCGAACAGAAGCCGGGCCGCAAACCTCGCGTGACTGACGAAGAGATACTTCAACTGTTCAAAGACGCCGATCCGCCGGTACTGACGGCGAGCGCTCTCGCTGACGAGCTGCCGATCGGCCATCGTGCGCTGCTCAATCGGCTCAATACGCTATGGGATCGCGAAACCCTCGATCGTATGGATGTCGGCCCACGCGGTCGCGTATGGTGGCTTCCCGGCCATACGTCGACCACGGCAGCGAGCATCACCGAGAGCGGGCCGGACGCCGAGGGGAGGGGAGAGCAGTGAGCGAGCGCGTCGAGAGCCACGGTACGCCACACATGGCAGCACGGCCGGTCGATTTCCCCTGTCAGGGGCCAGGGTGCGGCGGGCACGTCGTTACCTACCTGACCGATGAGGACATCGAGGCGCGTGAGACGGTTCGAGTGTATCGACCGACGGCTGACGCCGACGATGAACGTCTCGTCCGCTACTTGTTCTGTTCGTCGGACTGCCGTGCCACGTTCATCAACGCGGTCGAGAGCGGCGAGCGCCCGGAAACGCTCTACGAGGGTTCCGATTAATCACGGACGTTCACACCACGCCCGATCCGATACTCGACGTCGACCACGCCGGCGACTGTCAGCGAGAGCGGGCCGGACGTCGAGGCGACTCTCGCCGTGACCGATCTCGTATCATGTCAGCCGGCGATCAGCCTCCCGCGGTTCGTCCGGCCGCTGCTGCCTTGTGTAACAATTCGACCAGCAGGGAAGGCAAAGAGTTACATAAGGCTCAGCGAGAGCACCCATCACGGGGGGCGACTCAGCCGTTGTCGGGTGTGCCGAGAGTACTTTGCTCGCCGCCAGATCGACGCACTCCGCCGTTGCTTCGCCATGTCTCGCTGCTCTCGACACGGCCACCGTCCGTGGCGACACGCATACCGACTATCCCGAAGCATCAAAATCCTCTGACCGTTGACTGGCATTCACCAATGAGCGAGGGCCTGCCGACGCCGGCGGAGATCGTTGACGCCCATAGTCAGATTGAGGAGGCGTACGACTTGAAATACACAGGCGTGCGGATCGCCACGCCAAAACTCACGCTCCGAGAGGACGTCGTCGACCCGGCGGCAGAA
This sequence comes from Halococcus thailandensis JCM 13552, assembly GCF_000336715.1. Lineage (GTDB taxonomy): Archaea > Halobacteriota > Halobacteria > Halobacteriales > Halococcaceae > Halococcus > Halococcus thailandensis. The sequence continues at coordinate 5,680 of NZ_AOMF01000052.1, read as the reverse complement.
CACGAGGGCGTATTCCGTCGTGCTGCTGCGTTGCTGTTCGGGATTCAGAGTGCTCACGTTTTCGAGGATGGGAACAAGCGGACGGCATGGACCGTCACGCGGTCATATCTCAAGCGAGAGGGGATCGACCTCGATCCGCCACAAGACGATGAGACGATCGAGAGGATCGTCCGCCGCGCAGGCTTGTTCGAGACTGACGAACTCGCCGAGTGGCTCGAAACAGGCGAGATCGACGAGTCGAAACTGCCGGAGCACTAAAGATGTCGAGGGACAACACTACTACCATGAGCCAGCCAGAACAGAAACCCGAATCCGAGTGGGACGAGATCGTTGCGGAAGTGATCGAAGAGGACCGAGAACTTCTTGACCGCCTCGCCAACTGATCAAGGGCGTTGTTCTCCGCGGCCCTGTTTCGACGCAAACGGGGTTGCGCGTCGAGATCATACCGCTCCTGATTTTGCACATCAAATAGTCGAACACACAGGCTTTGATGAGCAAAAACAGCTCCACACCCGTTGATTTCGTGTGCGTGACTCGATAGCAGTCAGACGTTCGTGCGCCACCCGTACGACAAAACGGGTGGCCAACAACCCGAGCAGAACACCGTTGCAGGGCCAATGTACAAAATGAGCCGACTATGAAAATTAAAAACAGAGCAAGTACGCTGTGAATCGTCTTTCTGAGGATGTTAGCGAACCAACAAAATCACTCGGAATGAGGTCGTCGACGGCGCGTGCGGGTGCCGATCGTGGGTAATGTATTATACATGTCAGTTAGATGTTTGGGAGAACCTATCTATTGTCCCCAGCCGTTCTTGACTTCTTCAAACTGGTCGGCATCATGGCCATAGACAACCGTTGCACCGTGTCTGCGTTCGAGTTCTTTCAGCAGTTTGAGGCTACGGAACCAGTGACGCTGGCTCCAGAGCAGTCCCGCTCCCAGTGATATTTCGTCGGTGTAGTTCTCGGATTGATAGATTTCATCGCCCGCAAGGATCACAGTTGTATCGTCAAGGTGGATCATTGACCCGGTCATGCCCGGTGTATGACCAGGAAGATGAATGAACTCCACATCTTCGAAGTGAGTTTCGCGATCGCGGTGGAGCACCTTCCAGTTGAGATCATGGTCAAAATCTCCAAGAACATAGGATGAGCTCCCTTCGCCTGATTTGGCACTGTAGTAAGCAAATTTCAGCTCCTCCTCATGAACGAATATCGGTGTATCGGTTCCATCGAAAAATTCGAGGCCACCAGCATGATCCACATGAAGATGGCTCTGGAACACATAGTCGATCTCCTCGATGGAATAGCCAGCTGTCTCTAAGTCGTCGTCGAGCCGGTGTTCGTGGGCATCGGCTGGGTAGAATGCCTGAGCAATCTCTTCGGGCCAGTGGCCGTTCCGTGCGTCGTAGTGTGAGCCAGTATCCCAGAGAATGAGTCCCTCAGGATGGTCGATGACGAAGCTTGGAACGGGAACCTCGATGTAATCGGTATCTGGATTGGGGTTGTCGTGGGTACCGAGTGTGTTGCCTTCGATGAAGTAATTGAGATCTGTTTCAAGCACGCCACGGTCAATGACATCTATGGTAGCGTCAACCATGGTCGTCTATGTTTGCTCTCATGTATTTAAAGTCTTCTGAGGACTACTATTAATTGCGTCAAATAAACGAAGATCTGTAAGTGGCGATCTCGTGTATACTGTCCCACCGATCGAAATGAGTGTAGATTAGGGAGTGATAACCACCCGCCCCTCGATCTCGTTGTGTTCGAGTTCGGTGGCGACATCGTTGATCTCGCCCAATTCTCGACGCGACGTTCGGAGGTCGACATCGCCGCGTTCAACCAGCGCGACGAGCTCTTGCAGTTCGGTGTAGTTACCGACAAGCGTGCCCGTATAACTGAAATCACCGTTGACAAGCGCTTGTGATGGCTGGTGGACGTGGCCGCCGTAGCCCACAACATAATGGTCACCACCCCCAGCCACGATATCGGGTGCGAGGTCGGTGGTTTCGTCCGATCCGACGAAGTCAAGGACTGCATGAGCACCTGTGCTGTCAGTAAGTGCATCGACCTCCGCGGCGACGTCCTCTGCAGTCGGGTCAAGGGTGTGATGGGCACCGAGGTCGTCGGCGAGTGAGCGCGCTGAGTCTTTCACGTCTACGGCGGTGATAGTGGCTGCACTCATCGCATCGAGACACTGCAGACCAATATGTCCGAGCCCGCCGATTCCGATCACTATGGCGTGCTCACCAGGATTCAGTTTCTGGGATGCGAGTTTCACCGCGTGGTAGGCTGTGATGCCCGCATCGGCATGGGGTGCGATGTCGACGGTATCCACGTCGTCAGGCAGCGGGATAACAGCTCGATCGTTGGTACGGAGATATTCGGCAAACCCACCATCTGTCGACAATCCGGGGAATTCGATGTTCTCACAGTGCATATCGTTGCCGAGTCGGCAAGGCCGACACGTACCACAGGTCATTACGGTGTGGCAGATCACTGAATCACCCTCTGATACGGTCGAAACTCCCTCACCAACCTCAACCACCGTGCCGGCGTTCTCGTGGCCAAGCGTCATCGGAAGGTCCTGTGGCATGTACTGCTCCCACATCCCTTCGATAACATGATTGTCAGTTTGACACCAGCCTGCACCTTCGATTTCGACCACGACAGCATCGGACGTATCGGCTTCTGGTTGATCGATAGTGTCGATCGAGAGCGCGTCATCCATCTCGTCGGTGTATTCGTGGAGTCTAGCAGCTTGCATCGTACGGGTGTTACAATCACACACAGATTAAGATTGTTGGTGGGTTCATCATCAAGAGAATTTCTTGATCGGAATCTATGACTATTTTTCACCGCAAAGGATAACAGTCAGCGTTACGAGTTCACATGTGTCATGTATCGCCACGACGGCGAAGACGTGTTCGTGATCGACGCTCATGTTCACGACTGGGACGCGAGCGAGGAGAACATCATTCACGAAGGAGGTGAACAGTTTATCCAGTGTTTCCATGATTACCACACGGCGTTCACTCCGGAAGAACGACAATGGGACATGGACGAATATCGCAAATACAGTGACGAGCGGATGGTCAGAGACCTATTCCGGGATGGGCACGCAGATATGGCCATTTTCCAACCGACTGCCCTCAGCGAGTTCTACGAACACGGGTTCAACACTGTCGAGGACAATGCAACCCTCACCGACGAGTATCCGGGACGATTCGTTCTCAATGGTCGGTTCGACTCGCGCGAAGGTGAGGACGGACTCGAAGAACTCGAACGTCAAAAAGAGGTTCACGACATCACCGGCGTGAAACTCTACACTGCCGAGTGGCGTGGTGATTCGAAGGGTTGGCGGCTCGACTCGAAAGATTCGTTTGAATACCTCGAGAAGTGTTCGGAACTCGGTATCACAAACATACACGCCCACAAGGGACCCACGATTCGTCCACTGAATCGCGATGCATTCGATGTCCGTGATATCGACGACGCTGCGACGTCATTCCCTGAGCTCAACTTCATCGTTGAGCACGTCGGCTTCCCACGGTTCGACGACTTCGCCCACATTGGCGCTGAGGAGACCAACGTGTATGGTGGAATCTCGGTCGTCGCGCCGATGGCTCATGCCCGGCCACGAAAATTCGGTGAAATCATGGGCGAACTCCTGTTTTGGGTGGGTGAAGATAATCTCCTCTTCGGAAGCGACTACGCACTCTGGGAGCCCGAGTGGGTTGTCGAGGCCGTGATGGAGGCTGAACTCACGTCCGAACAGCGTGACGAGTTCGGGGTCGAACTCACTCACGATGTCAAAAAGAAGATCATCGGTGAGAACGCTGCTGAACTCTACGATATCGATATCGAAGAACGCAAGCAGGAACTCGCTGATGACGAGATCACTGCCGAGTTCGATCTCGAAGACCAATACAGCGGGGCCACCGCGGATTGATGGCCACGACTGCCCAGCCGTCGGTCGAAACTATCCGCACCCGACTCGCACGAGTTGACGACCCCGAGCTTGATGAGTCGATTGTGGACCTCGATTACATCGAGAGTCTGACTATCAATGAGTCAGAGGTGACGGTGACGTTGGTGTTGCCGACAGCATGGTGTTCGCCGGCGTTCGCCTGGATGATGGCAACAGGTGCACGCGACGAACTCGAATCTCTTCCGCGGGTTACAACCGCTACGATCCGACTCGAAGATCATATGCATCAGGAAGAGATTAATCGTGGAGTCAACGAACGCCTTGAGTTCGAAGAAGTGTTCGAAGATGCCGATGACGACATTGAGGCCGTGCGCCGAACACTCGCTGAGAAAGTACGCATGAGCCGTCAGTATCGTGCGATCGGGGCACTCCGTGAAGCAGGTCTTGAGGACGATCAGGTAGTCGAACTCACCCGTGACGCGATCGATCTCGGGGATGAGGATGAAGCAGGAGCCGACTCTGATACGGTCGTCGTCTACCTTGCCGACGGCGCGTTCGGGGTATCAGTCCCGGCTGAACCAATTATTGAGTACCTACAGAAAGCAACGGAAGTCGATATCGTCACGCAGCCTACTGACCGGGTATTCGCTACCGCTGAGGCGGACCCAATCGCACCCGAAGAACTTGACCGGATTCAGCATCGAGCCCGGCTCACGGGTGCAACGGTGACCGGGCAGGGAACCATCTGTGAGGGCCTGAACCGAGCACGGAACCTGTGAGGATCAAGACCAGTCTCGCTGGTCACCAAGCCCGTACCGGCCGTTTTCGATCCATTCGGACTTGTCCCATCCACATTCAGGGCATTGCTCTTCCTGCCAATCGAACTCGGCACTACACTTTTGACAGTTCACCAGCTGTGGATGGGTATCGTCGGCGAGTTGCCGATCGTCATTAGATGCCATGTCACACGAATATGCTTCAAGTCACATATACGTTCGGGCAATTTTGGGCTTGCGGCTGATCGAGAGGGGTTATTGAAAGCAATCATCATTATGGGACCAACACCGGTGGCCGAGATTGACAGTAATCATCTATGCATCACCCTATGAGGGGGATCTTTTTGGACCGTAGGCTTAGCACATAAACTTCGGTAGTTCTGGACCGGGGGTCAGGAAGGAGTACCTTCTGAATACCTGATTGCCGAACCGGGCTACTGTAGCCTCGTGTTACGACCGGAAGCAGACAAAGAGCTTTAGGTATTCTGTAGATATTATCTCCTATGCCAAAGATTAGCGTTGATGTTCCACAGCAACTCCTTGATGATCTCGATGAGCACGTGGGAGAAGAAGGTAAGTTCGTGAATCGGAGTGATGCAATCCGTGCGTCTATGCGCAAGACGCTCGATATTCTAGATGACATTGATAGTCGACATGGGCGACTTGAACGGGAGGAGTAGCCCCGATTCCGATACCCAATCATCTATAAGCACTGCCAGAATAATACCTCGGTATGCCCGGAGTTGCCTCAAGCGAGCATGACGATTGCTCGTCACTATTCAGTGACGAGAAACGGGTACTCTCGATTGGATCTGATCGACCCATTCGCATCAGCGCTGGCCATCGATTGCTGCATCATGAGGGAAAATGTAGTCGACCCCATGGTCGGTCGCGTCGCAAAGTCCTCTAGACTTTGCCTCTGGTAGCCTCGACTGTGAGGTCACAGCTCATGGTTGTTTTGGTTGATCGGTTGA
>NZ_AOMF01000051.1 GCF_000336715.1 Halococcus thailandensis JCM 13552 | reverse complement strand
GGTGGTCTCGGTTTGGTCACCAGAGACAACCCCCTCCTGAAGGGAGTCAGTTGCTACCGAAGTCTAGACCGCTTTGCGACACGACCCAGCGGTTGTGTGGAGACTGCTCGTGGCGAACAGTGTGCTGGTCAGAGTGGCTATCGTATCCGTTCATAGGGTCGGTGACGAATCTTCACCCATCAGTTGAGCAGAGATAGTTCCAGATATTCGGTTCATCGATTGCATCGATTCCATTCAGGATGGAGTCTCTCAGCGTCGGTAGATCCGGAATCAGCCGGTGCTTGAACCACTCGTAGAGCTGATTCCAGCATCCTTCCACTGGGTTGAGTTCGGGTAGCTTCGACGGAAATACCAGACCGCCAGCTTCTCTCCGCGCACGCAAGAGACCGAACTGTCGCAGACAGTTTCGGTCTCGCGCTCACCACTCACGAACTCCCAGAGATCTCTCGCATAGAAGTATCCCGCACGATCAAGAAATACCACCAACTCTTCGCCAAACTCCTCTTGGAGTGCTTCTAACAAGCGAATTCCGTGGTTCCGTGTGAGATTTTCTTCCGTCCAGCAGTAGAAGCTGTCACCGCTGCCGGTGACAGCGCCAAGCACTGTCACCTTGTCCCAGGAATTCGAGGTCTCGATCGTTGGATCCGACCCAATTGGGTACCATCCATGCCGCTGGACGGTGCCGACGCGCTTGGTGAACTGGTCGACGACAACGACCGTCTTCTCGGCTAGTTCGGGACGTTTTTTCGACTGTCGCTTGGAACTCCGCTTCGTCTTCAGGATCGGCTTCATGATTGCGAGGCCGCGCTGTCCGCCAGGACAGCCCGGCCTCAGTCAACAGATAGCGTGCATGGCGCTTGCTGTACTCAACGTCGTACTCTCTGGCAACATAGTGAAGCAGAATCTTCGGCGACCAGGCCTGTTGGTCGTAGCCCAGCTCAGTCGGTGAATCGTGGAGCACCTCTTTGAGGTGCTCACGCTGTTCCGTAGTGAGTTTTGAGGGGCCGCCGGGACGAGGAGCGTCGTAGGGAGCCTGCTCGATCGGTTGCTCGACAAACTGATCCAGCCAGTTGCGAATGGTTTTCTCAACAACACCGTGACGCTCAGCGAGGGTGTCGACCTGAGCGCCCTGCTTGCGGCCGATCGCCGCGAGAACGCGTTCTCGCGGCTTCTCACTCTCCGTTTGCTCACGCACCTCGTGGAGTTCTTCCAGAGTGATATCGTCGAGCCGACCCATTACATCGGGTTACTGTCTATGTCAGTAAAGATCTTTAGCCGACCCTATAATATCGAATCACTCACACGAAATCAGCGGGTATGTGCTGTTAAACCAGCCATAGTGTTTCGCGCTCGCCTCGGGTACGTCAGCGTACCGAGGACTCCAAGCATGCGTTCGGGTGACATCGACGGCACACAACAGAAAACCCATACCTGATTCTGGCGGTTATTGGAACAATGACTGGTCTTCTCGGGGGGACGATCGCTGACGAGCCGTTCCAGGCGATGACCAAGGAACTGCAGTTCGAACCATGGTACGAAACCGCACGCTTCGGGCGCGAGGCGTCGGCACTCGGACTCATTCACCATGGCGAGCGCGACCCGCTTGGCAGCGCAACCTGGGAGGGCGACGAACAGGCCGGCGTCGTCCACGGTGCGCTCGTCGGTCGCGAACATACCGATACCGAGGCGTTCATCAAGCGCGTTCTCGACGCACCGCACGAGACGCTCCAGAACGTCGATGGCTCGTTTGCGGTCGCATGTGTCGACTTCGCCGACGAACGGTTCGTCTTGGCGACGGATAAACTTGGTACGCGGCCGTGTTATTACTCGCTCGACAACGGAGTAGCGTTCAGCTCTTCGGTAGCGGCGCTGCTCACGCGGATCGACGATCCCCAACTGGACGAGCAAGGCATCAGCGATCTCCTCATGATGAGCGGGCTCTGGGGTGAGAGGACCCTCGTCGAAAGCGTGCGTGCGCTCGCGCCCGCATCAATCCTCGAATACGAGGACAGTAAAGCATCGATCGAGCGCTACTGGAAACCCGACTACGAGAGCGCGCCGACCGATGGTTACATCGACGATCTCATCGATATCTTTGGGGATGCGATGGCCGATGCGGCGACGACGATGGATGGCGACGTCGGCATCTGGCTGTCGGGTGGACTGGATAGTCGGACGCTGGCGGCCGAGCTCGCCGCCCACGACGACGCGTTCGACTCGCTGACAGCTTACACCTACGACGCGAACCCGCGCGGCGGCGGCAATCCGGAACTCGCCGGCGAAATCGCCGATCGCCTCGACGTGGGATTTTCAGAGGTCGAACTCTCGCCCGATCGATTCGTCTCGATTCTCGATGATGCCATCCGCCGAACCGATGGGATGGTCAGTTGGGGGACGCTGCTCCCGCTGTCGGCGACGTACAACCTTCCCGACGCGAACGCCAACATCATGCTCGAAGGTGCGGGCCAAGGCGGGCTGATGGGCCATCACCTCCGCCGTCGACATATCGAGCAGTGTGATTCGGTGGTCGATTCGCTCTATCGAACCGAGGCTGGCGTGAGCCGCGAACGCGTGCGTTCGCTCATGGCTAATGACGTGGAACCGCTCGATTCGTTTCGCGAAACCGTCGCACGAAGCGATGAGAGCCAACGCAAACACGTGATCCTCGATACACACTTCAAGAACCACTATGGCCGAGGCGAGTACGCAAGCACGCGCCTCGCACAGACGAAAACCGGCGTGCGTGCGCCAATCGTCCACGGCGAACTCATCCAGCACGCCGCCCGCCTGCCGACACGCTACCGAATGGGGACCATCCCTTTCACTGGGGGTTACGTCCCCCACGGCGTGACGAAGCCGAAACTCGCGCTGACGCGAGCAGTCGGCGACGGGATGGCCGAGGTTCCCTACGAGCGCACCGGCGTCACACCCAAATGGCCCTATCCGATCCACGTCGCCGGCTTCATCGCGACAACATCGCTGGGTCGACTTCGATCGGCAACCGCCTACGGCGGCCAGCGGCTGCCGGATCTCTGGTATCGGACGCAC
>NZ_AOMF01000050.1 GCF_000336715.1 Halococcus thailandensis JCM 13552 | reverse complement strand
AGGTCTTCGAGGCGATCGGTGACGATTTCGCTCTCGACAGTTTCATCCTGTGGACCGGTTTCACCGCTATGATCGGGTTTACATTCGGGCTCTTCGGCAATGATTTTCCGGCGTGGACCATTGGTGTGAACGAGCCATGGCACCATGAGCAGTGTATCAGTGTGGATGCCCGGCGGGTGGCCATACTCGCGAAACGGGATTGGAAACGACCGCTCGCCGAGCATCTGGCCGTGGTCAGCGGTGACGACCGTCTTGCCTTCAATCGTGTCCATGAGTTCTTGGACATGGGGTAACACGGCATCGAGATTTTCGGTGAACGCCTTTCGATAGACCTTATCAGGGAGGTCGAGATCACCCATGTCGATGGCATCCCAGACTCGGAGGCTGTTGAGTTCGGGATGATCCTCGCCCGTCGGACCGATCGCGGGGAAATGTGGTTGGACAAAATGGACAAGCAGCCGCTTGTTCGGGTATTTTTCCGCTGCCTGCTGTGCTCGCTCGGCCATCGTCTCCGGGCGCACGGTATGGAACTCATCGTCCCAGCCATCGTCCTGCCAGACGTTGATCTCTGCATGGAATGTAGCATCGACGTCACCGCGATTACGATTCCAGTAGAACATCGGCGTTGCCGTGACATAGACCGTATCAGTGAGATCGCGCCCATCGAAATTCCCTCGCAGGAATTCCGCGGTCATCGAGCCACGCGATTGCCGGCGTTCTAGACGGCCAGGCAGATCTGAGCGAGCCGCGAAGGCATCGTACCGGCAGGCATCGAGGATGTAGAGGTTGTCCCAGTCGGCAGTAACGATATCAACGCCGCTGGGATTGTACGTTCGGCGGTGCAGGTGGGTGTAATAGAGCCGATTCAGCTCGCGGACGAACAGTCGCGGATTGGCGATTGCGCGCCGCAACTGGCGGAGCTCGTACATTGGTCGACACAAGGCTCAAACAGCGGAAAAACACTCCGAACTGTGCGCCCTCACCACGTGTTCATTCGGATGGGATGATCCCGTGGCGCTCGTAGAAACGGCGAACCCGAGGATCATCAAGCAGTGGTTCGTGAACCTGGAAAACGCGCACGCCTGAGCAGTTGTTGCCCTCGATGACCGTGAACTCGCCGTCATTAGTGACGATGATGTCCCAGCCAATATACGGAGCGTGTGAGAAAGTCGCCGCCATCTCGAGGAGTTGCTCCCGGATCGCTGCCCAGCCTGGAACCGTCGTTCCGATAATCTGTGCTCCCGTATCCGGATGGTTCTCGTATCGAACGGGTTCTTTTGCACCGAGATAGCGAACTGCTTCGCCGAGTTTGCCGGTTTCACGGTCGACATCGGCAACCACCCCACCACGGACGAGGTTGTCGAGCGGAGCCGACCGGTCAGTACCGATGCGATGGACAACGCCCGCGAGATACGGCTCATCAGCCTCGTCATCGTAGATAGTGAGCACTCTGAGAGTGTTCGCCGCATCAGGATAGAGTTCGTCGGCGTAGGCGGTCTGTTCGACTCGTTCGGTGACGAGGTATTCGTCGAGTCCAGCAACCAGATCTGTGAACGTCTCTTGAGAGTGATCTTCGTTGTTGACGAAGTAGCGGCCGTCGGAATACGTACAGAGCCTGACGTCCTTTCCTCCGCCGCCGGTGACGGGCTTTAACACCAGCATGCCGTCCTCACGCAGTCGTTCCGTAACCCATTCGGCCGCGTCGGCTGTGTCAGACACCTCACTATTCGAGCGCAGCAATCGCAGGTCGTGAAAACGTCCGTTTCGCAGAAGGCCATACGTTTCGACACGCTGGTCGTCGAACGGCTCGGTCATCCAGTGAAAAAGCAGCTTGTTATCGAAGGCAACGCTCCGCTCGCCGTTGAGCCACGCCGCACGCTCACGTTGATATGAAGAGAGATAGCGGTGGTAGTTGGTTTCATCGAGATCATATAGGACATCCGCTGAACTCAGAAAGCCGTGACGCCAGAGCCAGAGCCGCCGGGTGAGGGGCATTGAAACCGGCGAACGCCAGGTCGAGACCTCGCTCTTGGCAAATCGTTTAAGCTGTGTAAGCGTACGTGACAGGCGGGTCGCGTGCTCACCAGTGGCCCCTCGATATGCTGCTTTCATTAGGCCGTAGACCCGCTCGCTGTTCATGAACGGGCTACACGACACATTGTGATAACTGCCATGGAGCGTGCTTGAGAAGAAGAGCCGTCGACGAAGAACGAACGTCATTAATCCCAGGTCGTCCTCGTTTCGTACCATGCTCAACGAACGCCTCTACGGATGCTTGAGCGATATTTATTGGGCTGCATACGGTGCCTCGCGCTGGCTTGTCGAGCGTGGTCCCGGTGCCGCGCTTCGACTACTCGTTCACGAGGAAGCCCCTGCGATCGCACGCTTTCACATGCCACTTCGACGCCGGTTATGGCTCTGGCGACACGGGTTTCTGAGTCAAGCCCACGTCCTCTACGGTGAGGACGGCGTCACCGCAGAGAACTATCATCGCTATCTCTCTTCTTACCAGCGCGACCTGACCCAGCGGATCAACGGCCGGTGGGGCGAGGCACTCGAGAACAAGCTTCTCTTCCATCACCTCCTTGACGACTTTCCCGAGCATCGCTCGACTGTTTACGGCCACCTTATGAACGGTCGCTACACGCCCATTGATGCTGAAGAACCGGCTGCATGCGGTGCCGATGCCATTGATCGCGTTATGACGCTTCTTGAGAGGAAGGGACGCCTCGTACTCAAGCCTACCTACGGTACCATTGGTAAGCGCATCCTAATGTGTGAGCGCACCGGGGATGGTTATCGCATTAACAGCGAGGATCATTCCAAGAAGCGGTTCGCAGCGCGTATCAGCGATCTCGGCGATTACTTGGTTTCAGAATTTGTTGAGCAGGCCCCCTACGCGAGCGCGCTCTATCCCGACGCGCCCAACACGCTTCGGGTGCTCACGATGGTCGATCCTAATTCCGGGGAACCATTCGTCGCAGCAGTCGCCCACCGTATCGGGACTGATCGATCGGCCCCGCTCGATAACTGGTCACGCGGCGGTCTCTCTGCAGCCGTCGATCGTGAAACCGGCGAGCTCGGCGAGGCGATCCAATACCCCTACGATGGTCACCGCGAGCGCCACACCAGCCATCCTGACACGGGCGCGCCAATCACCGGTGTTTCGATCCCCGGCTGGCCAACGATCCAAAAAAGGATCCTCGACATTGCAGCCAGGTGCTCGCAAATCCCTTACGTAGGCTGGGATCTCGTGATCACTGAAGAGGGTGAATTTACGCTTATCGAGGGCAACAACTGCTCGGGCGTGCGCGTTTTCCAGGTTCACGAACCACTGCTCGATGATCCCCGTGTCCGACGCTTTTACGACCACTACGATGCACTCTGAGCTTGTTAGCCTCAAGGATTCTGAATCGGTGCGTTAATCCGCTCAACCGTACCCGGTGTGAGTAACGACCGTCCGTCGACCGCCTGGTGAAACAAAAACGGTAGCAATGGAACAATGACTGCTGAGAAATGACGAGCAACGAGGAGATGGCCGACGATCGGACCGGTCTCACGGGTGTGGTATCGAGCGCCAGCCTCGTGCTCGTCGGGAGTCTGCTCGGCTCCTCCTCGAAACTCGTCGAGCGGGTCATCATCGCACGATTCCTTCCGCCCGGCTCCTATGGGGAGGTCAGCCTCGGCATCGCCGTGATGAGTCTCGGACTCACCTTCGGCATCGCCGGTTTCGACCAAGGGATTCCACGATTCATGTCGCGCTTCGAGGACGAGCGCGACAAGCGTGGCACGTGGCTCACCGGATTGGCCCTCTCAGGTATCGTTACGCTCGTCGTCACGGCATTGCTCCTCACCCGTCTTGAGTGGGTCACCAGCACCATCTTCGACAACGAAGCCTCGCGGCTGGCCGCCCTGTTTGTTCTCGCTATCCCAATGCTTGTCGGTCAATCTCTCGGCGTTGGCGGGGTTCGTGGCTTCGAGAACACCATCTATCGGACATACGCGCGGGACCTGCTCTACAACGGACTACGCCTCGGCCTGCTCGTGGCCCTTCTCCTCGCCGGTTTCGGTGTGTTCGCGGCGGGCTATGCCTACGTCATCGCCGGCGCGGCGGGGTTCCTCGCCATCCATTACTTCCTGAACCGGCTCATGTCGCTGCGCGGCCCGGTACGGATGCACGGCCGGCAGCTGCTCTGGTTCTCGCTCCCGCTGCTGTTCTCGGCGGCGGTGACGAAACTGCTCTCGCAGATCGATACGATCATGCTCGGCTACTATCTCTCCAATGCGAGCGTCGGCATCTACGACGTCGCCTACCCGCTCGCGCTCGGTCTCGGCGTCATCTTCTCCTCGTTCGGCTTCATCTATCTCCCGCTGACCTCGCGGTTCGACGCGAGCGGCCGCCGCGGCGAGCTCGACCGTGTTCACAAACTCACCGCCAAGTGGACCGTGCTCGTCGGCTTCCCGGTCTTTCTGACGTTCGCCGCGTTTCCGGCCGACATCGTCAATGCGGTCTTCGGCGACGAATACATCGGTCAGGGCGTCGGCGCCACGCTCGCGATCCTGTCGAGCGGCTTCTTCGTCAGCGGGATGGCCGGCTACTGTCAGAACGCGCTCTCGGGACTGGGCTACACGCGCTCGATTCTCGCGGTGAACGTTATCTCGGCGGTCGCCAACATCGTTCTCAACGTCCTCTTGATCCCGCAATACGGCATCGTCGGCGCGGCGGCGGCCTCGGCGCTCTCGTTCGCGACGCTCAACTGGGTCGCGTTCGCCTTCCTCTATCACGTCGCCGGGATCTCGCCGTTCTCGCGCTACACCGTCAAGATGTACGTGTTCCTTCCCTTGCTCCTGTTCCCGCCGGCGTTCGCGCTCTCGTCGGCCGTCTCGCTGAACCTGCTGACGATCCCGGTTTTCGGCGTCGTCGCAGGGATTGCTACACTCGTGGTCTGTGCAGTGACGGGCTGTTTCCAACCCGAGGACGAGATCCCGCTCGAACTGATCGAGGGCCGACTCGGGGTTCGAATCCCGTACATCCGGCGATACATCCCCGATGAGAACTGAATGTCACAACGGTTAATCACTCCAATAGAGTACGGCTGATATGATTTCCGAGCGTCTCGTCGACCTGCTTCGTGGCTCGTATCGGCTGTTCGATAGAAACAGGCGAAAGACGCGGCGCACCCTAACGGAGTACCGCCGATTCGTCGAGAAAGAAGTGCTGACGTGGGAGAAAGCGTGGCTGTCGATGCCGCTTGGTCGGCGACTCTGGCTCTGGCGACATGGTTTTCTGAGTCAGGCCAATGTACTCTACGACATCGACGAGAACAACTATCGCCAGTACTTTTCCGATTTCCAACGCGAGCGGGCCTATTGGATCAACGACGAACAACGGGAAGCGCTCAACAACAAGCTCTTCTTTCACTGGATGATGGAGCCGTTCGCCGAGCAGCGGGTCGCGACCTATGGAGTGCTCAAACGCGGACGTTTCCACGATCTGCGCTCGCTCGAACCCGCTGGTGGAGGCACAGTAACGACTACCGATGGTCTAGAAGAGACGACCGACGCCGCGACGTGGATCACTGAACACCTGCACGAGGAGGGAGCCCTCATGCTCAAGCCGTGGCGGGGCAGCGGGGGTATGGGCGTCACGCGCTGCTCGTACGGCAATGGCGTCTATCACATTGATGGCGAGAAGTATGGTCAATCCGACTTCGAATCCATCATCGGTGCACTTGACAGCTATCTCGTTTCCGAAGTCGTTGAGCAGGCCGACTACGCGAACGAACTATTCCCCGATGCGGCGAACACGCTGCGGGTGCTCACAATGTACGACGACGAGGCAGACGAACCGTTTGTTGCGGCCGCTGCCCACCGTATTGGAACGCGGCAGTCGGCACCGGTAGATAACTTCACGAACGGCGGCCTCGCAACTGGTATCGACCGCGAAACCGGCCGGCTGACCGCCGGCTTCCAGTTCCCGTTCTCAGGCAGCCTCAACTGGCACGAAACCCATCCAGATACAGGCGTGCAGATCACTGATACACAGATTCCGAACTGGACAGTGATCCGCGAGCAACTTCTCGAGATGGCGGCGACCTTCTCGCATACTCCGTACATCGGCTGGGACCTCGTGGTTACGGGAGAAGGCACGTTCACGGTCATCGAGGGCAACAACGCTCCAAACATTCGATTCTTCCAGGTTCACGGACCACTACTCAATGACCCCAGAGTTCGGCGGTTCTACGAACATCATGGAATCGTCCCTGAAGAGTGAGTCTTCAGTTGATCGAGTAGCCAGATCAACGGTAACGAAAAAACACAGTATCGCCGAGATCAGTTTGTTTGGTGCGGGCTAGTTGTTCGACGTCAAATCGATCTCTTCAACGGGTGTCTGTTGCTGTTTTCTTCACAGAATATCTTGCGAGCAATCAACTGTTGAGTCCGTGAGGTACTGAATCTCTCTTCCCCGTGCTTAGCTCTCTAATCCCGAGTGAGGATATGGAAGCTACGTTGTCAGTGAAACACGAAATGTGCCTCGCACTCAGAGCATCTTCAGCCGTCGAAACATTCGGAGATTGAATATTGCGATATAATTTTATTTGACTGTATACTATTCTTTATATAACACCTTCAAATTTTATACCACTCAAAATAGGTGGTCGTCAACAATCTCAGCGCCGCCTCCGACTTTCCAAATGCGAGATTCGATACCTAATGCTTCAACTTCACTCGCAACCTTATCAGCGTACTCGGTGGTTGTGTTGAGATATGCTGTCGCTCCCGTGTCTGATGAGAAAAAGACTGGAATACCGTTTTCGCGTAGGCGACGTGCCAGTGAGAGTAGACTGAGGGTTTCTGGTTGCCAGTAAATCCAGCCTTCAGGACCCGTCATTGTTACTGCGAGGAGGCTCAGTGAGTCTTGTTCAGCGAGCGCGAACACCGATTCGAAATTCCCATTTTGGATTGCTTCGCGCATCTCTACCAGGGCACTATGTATATACGCGAGTCGCCCGCCGAAAAGGTGAGATTGTGGAGTTTCTCTATGCGCACGAGAAGTCTTCTTGTACTGTGATATCACTCCAACCACAATCCGAATGTCTTCGTCAAATGAGTTCGCTATTGGCTCTGCGACACAGTTTTTATCATATTGGTCCGATCGGAGATGTGAGAATCCACCAGTTATGCTTCGTGCTGCTGATGTTGCACCGCGCCGCGCTACCGCAGAGAGTTCTTTGCGGGAGAGATTTAGCTTCGCAGCTGTCGCCGCCGCAAGCGTGAGTGCTGCGAACGCGGATGCTGAAGCACCGAGACCCACATTTGATTCGAAGGTGTTTTTAGACACCACTCGAGCAGATGTATCTATACCCGCAAGATTCCGAATCCGATCAAGGACCGTTGTTGTACGTTCATAACCCTCGTTGTCGATTTCAGTGCCATTCACGAGACAGGAATCACTTCTATAGCCGAACTCCACAGTGGTGCGCGTTTTCGATGGAGCCGTGCAAACAGAAATTGAGTCATGATACGGGATATTGTACTCGGCGTTTCTGAGTCCATGATACTTGATCAAGCCTTGAATCGGATATGCTTGTGCGGTCGCTTTCATAGGTGAAACTCTGATCGTCTTCTACTGCCTACAGTGAATAGATCACTCTTCAGCGGCATCGACTACCTCATAACTGATGTTTCCGTCCCGAAGTTCATCCGTATGCGCTGAAAGAACGTTTGTTGTGGCCAGTAGCAAGACATCCAGTCCTTTTGTGGCTGCTTCCCGTACAGAGGCGACAGTACCGAATCGGATATCCGGTTCGAGACTCGCTGCGCGGACTGCGGCTAACGCTTCAGTGCCGGCAGTCGCAATCAATTCGTGCGTGTCGACATAGTCGGATATCAGAGTTGGGTCTACTGTTGCACTACCCCCGTTTTCGACGTGAGGAATTGAAACAATCGTCACCGTCCCTACGTCGTAATCGACAACCCCATCAAAATCCGTGACGCCGACGTCTCGGTCGGCAGTTGCATCCGTTACCGCAACTGCAGTTGCGTTGCCAACGTCGCCGGACAGCGCCCGCAGAACCCCGTCTTGCATCATGAGCGAGACGGTTTCTCCCTCGTTGATTGCCGTCGTTGCGATGGCAGTTTCAATCTCGACTTGCCCAATGACGTCCTCAGAGACATGTTGGACGAACTCGTGCAACGCATCGGTCTGTGACATGAGCCAGTCGACACCCTCCTTGGTAACCTCGTATCGGCCGCGGCCGTGTTTAATAGCATATCCTTGCTCGACAAGGTCGAGGAGATAATCGCTCACGGCTTGGGCAGTGACACCGATAGCGTCAGCGATTTCCCGTTGGCTTACAGCCGGCTGTCGCTCCGCAATCTGTACCAAAATTTGATATCTGGTGGCGTTGCGTTTGCTTTGGAGAACACTGGAGCCGTCGGCGTCGTCAGTATTCTTCGACATTATACATTCTCAGCAATGATAGCTCAAGTAGTTTTGCTTTATCTCGGGTGAGGTTGCATTACAACCCTATCCACCACGGAATACACAATTAGAGATTCTTTAGAACAACCAAAATTGTTTTACAGTCTGCGCGATTTGTCCACGGTGATGTCGAGCGTATTGCTTCCACACGAGGCGAAGGCTGGTCCGACGAAGCCAGAAGTCAGGGCTGTCCTTCTGAGCAAACTCGATCTCGGACCGGCCGACCACTTCACAGAGGTTGGTTCGTGTACCGGAGCCGTCACGGTCGAAGCGGCTCGGCGCGCCGGTCGGGTCACTGCACTCGAACGAAAGCCAGAACGATTGGAAACCACTCGGAAGAACCTCGCCGCAAACGACGTCGAGGGCGTAGAATTCCGCGAGGCGGAAGCGCCCGACGGATTGCCGGACGACGCGAATGTGTTATTCCTCGGTGGCAGCCGCAACTACGAGGAGGTTCTCGACCACGCGGTCGAAACCGGTATCGACAGGGTGGTCATGAATGTCTCGCGGCTCGAAGTCGCCGGTGCGGCTACCGAGGCGTTCCGCGATCGGAACCTTCTCGATGACGTCGTACAGTTCCAAGTAAGTCACGGCTACGATCTCGCAGGCGCAACGAGTTTCGATTCGGATAATCCGGTATATATGCTCGTCGGCGGAACCGGCGGGGTCGCAACGGATGGAGGAACCCCGTGACTCTCCACGGTGTCGGACTCGGTCCCGGCGAAGCCGACCTCGTGACCGTCCGCGGAAAGAGGATTCTCGAATCGGCCACGGTCGTGTATTCACCCGGACGCCTCTCGCGGTCGGTTGCAACCGAACACGTCTCAGAAACCTGCATCGGCGACCTCGATTTCCCGATGACCCGCGACGAGGACGAGCTCCGTCGGGCGTGGAAGGAGGCCGCCGAGGAAATCGCACCACGTGCGCGCGAGGAAACTGTCGCCTTCGTCACGTTGGGCGATCCGAACGTCTACTCGACGTTCGGTCACTTGCGGCGGACCCTCACCGCGTTTCATCCGGATATCGAGATCGAAATCGTGCCCGGCGTGAGTGCTGTCACGGCCTTCACCACCGCACTCGGCATCGAAATAGCGTCGGGAGACGATATCGCGCTCCACGAAGCCGCCCGCGGCGCGGCTCCCACAGGTCCGGATCGGATGGTGCTGTTCAAAGTCACGGACGTGCCCGCGACTCACGAAGAACTCGTGGAGGCGGGTTACGACGTGGTGTACGGTCGTCGACTCTACATGGAGCAGGGCGAGACCGTCGTGACCGACGATCCCGAAACATTGGCCAACCGAGATTACTACACGCTGGCGTATGCCGAAAAACGCGGCCTCGATTCCGAACCTGCCACCGCGACGTTCGAGACCGCGCCCACTTCGGATACTGAAGCGGTGACGAAGACAAATGGCGGGCCCACATCGGAGGAAAATCGAGAGCTAACCGACGAGATGCCGAGCGAGGTCGCACGAATCGAACGCGCTGAGGGCGAACTCTGTGGCGACGAGATTTCGAGAGTTTCGCGATGACCGACCCGCAGGACGCCATCGATTCGGCAACGGCCCGCAGCGAGCGCGACCCGCGCATCGGCGAGCGGACCGCCGGCGAAATTCAAGAGGGGATTCCATTCATCGGTGCCGGTCCCGGCGATCCCGGATTGCTCACCGTCACAGGAAAAGAGTTGGTCGAGGCGGCCGATTTGGTTGTCCACGCAGGGTCGCTGGTCAACAGCGAGATCCTCTCCGAGTTCTGTGCCGACGCCGAGCAGGTATCGAGCATCGGCAAGGACCTCGAAGAGTTGGTTCCACTGATGCGCGATGCGCACGAGGACGGACGAACCGTCGTCCGTCTTCACAGTGGGGATCCCGCGATCTACGGGGCGGCGGTCGAACAGATGGATGCGCTCGAGCACGAGGGAGTGCCCACGTATCTCGTTCCGGGCGTGACCTCAGCGTTCGCGGCGAGTGCGACACTCAGGACCCAACTCACCCTGAATGGGGTGTCAAACCACGTCGCGTTTACCCGGCCGCAGGGGAAGACCTTAGACCCCGAGGAGGATCACATCGGCGAGTTCGTCGGGATGGGCGACGTGACAACCTGCATCTATCTCGGAACCCACGCCGTGGGCGAGACGATGGACCGACTTCTCGACGAGGGCCACGATCCAGAGACGCCCGTGACCGCCGTCTATCACGCCTCGTGGCCCGACGAGGATATCGTAGAGGGAACGATCGCCACCATTGACGAGAAACTCGAAAGCGCCGGCTACCGTGCCTCCGCGATGGTCGTCATCGGCGATGCCGCGCGGAAAGCGGGCTATGAGCGGTCGTATCTCTACGGAGACTGGGCGAATCGAGGACAAGGCGAGGCGGACGATTGAATCATGAGCACTGATACAACCGACACAAACACCGACGACACGGACGAGGAATCGGGCGGCCACTGTTCGACCCCGGATTCGGACGGAGAAGTGGCTGAAGAAATCGCTATCATCAGCTTCGAACGCAAACTCGATACGGCCCACGAAATCGAGGATGGAATCGGCGACGGTTACGACCGTGTGGACATCATCGAGTACCACGGCGACGTTTTCGAGGAACACTGGGGCGAATACGACTGCTTCATCGGACTGATGGCCTCGGGGATTGCAATGCGCAAAACCGCGCCGTTGCTCGACAGCAAGTGGGACGATCCCGCCATCGTGGTCGTGGACGAGAAACTCACGTGGGCCATTCCCATCACGGGCGGCCATCACGGCGCGAATCAGGTCGCCTACGACCTGTCCACATTGGGTGCTATTCCTGCAATGACCACCGCGAGCGAAGCCGCGGGCAAGCAGGGAGTCGAAAGCAAGGCGAAAGCCCTCGACACCCACGTCGTCAACGGCGACTCGACAGTGGCGACAAATCTTGCAGTCCTGAACGACGAACTCGGACCTGTTGCCCGTCTCGACGGCCCGCGTGCGGTCCTCGCGGGCAACAATGTGACTGTCCTCAAACGAAACAGCGACGATGGAGTCGTTCTCGGGACGGGTACCGTCTCGGGTGTGAGAAAACAGCAGGTCCTCGATGCGTGGGACGCCGCGCTCGCGGACCTCGGCCTCAACGTCGCCGATGTCGAGTTCGTCGCCACCGGGACGCGAAAGGAGGGTGAAGAAGGACTCTACGAGGCGGCACAGGAAATCGACGCGGGGGTCGTGCTCTTTGAAAAAGCGACCTTAGAAGAATTTGAGGGACCTAGCCCGTCACGCTCGAAGGAACTCATCGGCTGGCCCGGCATCGCTGAGGCGTCGGCCATCGCTGGCGGGCGCGACCACGAACTCACGCGCGAGAAAGAACGATTCGACGACGCGGTGACGGTGGCGGTGGGACGATGACGAGCGAATCAACCGAGGGGATGGGTACACTCTATGTCGTCGGCATAGGGCCGGGACTGCCACATGCGATGACCCAGCGCGCGAAGGACATCGTCTCGACGGCCGACTGTGTGATCGCATCGAACCTCTATCAAGAATTCCTGCGCCAAGACGGCACCATTCCATCCGAAGATGCCGTTACCGACGGCGGGATGGCGGTTCATCCCGATGGAACCGAACAGGAAATCGTCCGGTCCTCGATGGGCCAACAGGTCGAACTCGCCCGCGAGGCGTTCGAGCGGGTTCGGAACGGCGAGGACGTCGCCCACGTCTCAGGCGGCGATCCGAACGTCTATGGAAAATCCGACTTGCTGTTCACGATGGCTGAGGCCGAAGACGCCGACGACGTTCACATCAAAATCGTGCCAGGCGTGACGGCGGCTTTGGGTGGTGCAGCGAACCTCGGTGCACCGCTCAGTAACGACTTCTGCACGATTTCGCTCTCGGACAAGTGGCGCGGCTGGGACGAAATTGAGGAGAAATTGCGCGCAGCGGCCATCTCCGAGTTTGTTATCGTCCTCTATAATTGCTGGCGGGATTACGAGCGTGCCATCGACGTACTCCGCGAGGAGCGCGCCGATGACGTTCCCGTCGGGATTTTCAATGATGCCGGACGCGGTGATGCGGGCCGGAATCTGGACGACGAGACCCACACCATCACCACCCTCGGCGACGCCAACGATCACGACGACGAGGTCGGCGGGATGGGGACTTCCATCCTCGTCGGCACTCACGAGACAAATGTCTGGGAAAACGACCACCGGCAGTACCTCGTCACCCCGCGTGGCGGACGTGACGTGGAGGACTTCTAAAATGAACACTGACAACACCACCGACAACGACGCGAGTACCGAATCCGAAACCAACTGCGGTTCGAACAGTGCCGAAACGGAATCAAGATCGAACTGCGGAGCCTCGACACAGACTGACGGTGGCGTCACGAGCGCCGCGAGCACCGACAACAGTGTCTCGAAATGCGGTGGCTCCTCTGAGTCGTCGGAATCGAATTGTGGTGCATCGAAAAAGGAGAAAACCGACGAGAAGGTCGCCTCGACGGTTGATGACTTCGATGCGGACCCCGGCCGGTTCGTTGCGGTCGGTCTTGGACCCGGACAGGCCGAGGGAATGACCCAGCGCGCCCGCGCGGCACTCATGGCAGCCGAACACATCGTCGGCTACACGACGTACATCGACCTCCTGCCTGCAGAAGTCATTGAATCAGCCGACGATCTCTACGACACGCCGATGTGCGGCGAGGTCTCCCGCACCGAGGAGGCAATCGACCGCGCGCTCGCGGGCAACGACGTCGCCATCATCGGCAGCGGCGACCCAAATGTGTATGCGCTCTCTGGACTCGCGCTCGAAATCCTCGAATCCAAAGGCGCGACGGCGAGCATGGTGGATTTCGAGGTCGTTCCGGGCGTTCCCGCTGCTCAATCCTGCGGCGCACGGCTCGGTGCTCCCCTCGTCAACGACACTGTGAGCATCTCGCTGTCGGATCACCTCACGCCGATGGAAGACATCGAATCACGGCTTCACGCCGTCGCAGGCGAGGGATTTACCGTTGCAATCTACAACCCGTGGAGCCGCAAGCGTCGCGAGAACTTCGAGGCATGCTGTGAAATCCTGCTGGAACACCGCGCGTCCGACACGCCCGTGGGCATCGTCCACGGCGCGGGCCGCGAGGACGAGGAAGTCGAAATCGTGGAACTCGGCGAGTTGGAGGAACTCGGTGAGACCGACCTCATCGACATGACGACTACTATCCTCGTCGGCAACGAGGAAACCTACGTCTGGGACGATCGGATGGTGACGCCACGGGGCTACGAGTCGAAATATGACTATTGAATACCAAGTCCGACTTGACCGCGACGCCTGTGACGGAATCTTCGCGTGTCTGGTCCGCGACGACCGCTTCACCGAGGCGTCGGACGGGCTGGCGACTATCGACACCGATGGCAGCGCCAACGGTGACGACGAACTGACCGCACGATTCGCCGACGACCGAATTGAAGACGCTCGGCAGGCCGCCCGTGCGTGTCCAGTCGGCGCAATCGACGTGACGGCGGTGGACAATGAATGAAACCACCGACGCAGCCCCGGGACCTGCCGAGGACTTGCTCGCGGCCACCCCAGAAACAGCGTATTTCTGGGGTCGCGTCGCGGGCAATGGCGAGCTCACGGGGAACTGCGTGACCGTCCACACAGAGGACGAACGCGCGGCGGATGCGCTGGCGACGATCGCAGGTGCCGACCGGACCGGCCACCAGGTTGCCGCCCGCGAGTCAGCCCACGATGCCTCCATCGTCCGGTATGAGGACGAATACGAGATACAGGTCTTCGGTTCCCCGGCCGACCGCTCGGGTGCGGCGCTCGGATTGCCAATCGACGGCCAGCCGGGCGGCTATCGGTTCGATTCGTTCACCGACCATCGTGCGCCGCTAGTTCGTGGCCTCCTCGAAGCCTGCGGAACGGTTTGCTTCCGCGAATCATCGGGATCGGTCGGGATTTCGTTCGTCCATGACAACGAGAGCCTGCTGCAGACGATTCGCTCGTTACTCGCCGACGCCAACCTGCATGTTCCTACCGATGACCTCGCCGAGACTTCATCGGGCGGCTACTGGTTCGGACTCGCAGACGATGCCGATACTGGGGAATTCGCTGAGTGGGTCTATACCGGAAGCAACGAATCGGGGTGTTACTCTGATGGACGACGACAGAAACTCCGCCGGAGCGTCGAGCGCGCGACCGGCAGCGATGTCGGTGATCTCGGATGACGGCTAGCGCGAAAGACGTACCGGCCGAACTTGATGATGAGGCGGTCCTGCTGGTCGGTCACGGCTCTCGGCGCGAGAAGTCGAACGAGCAAGTTCGCACGCTGGCCGCCCGAATGGAAGAGCGATTGGGCGTCCCCGTCGATGCGGGATTCCTCGAGCTTGCTGCCCCGTCGATTGCCGACGCCATCGCGGGACTCGCACCGACCGTCTCGACGGTGAGTGTGGTCCAACTCTCTCTGTTCGCGGCGAGCCACGTCAAAAACGACGTGCCGGTGGCAGTTCGGCAGGCCCGCACGGCTCACCCCGAACTCACAATCCACAACGGATCCCACCTCGGTGTCCACCCCGCCATTATCGACTTACTTGATGACCGGGCAGCGGCAGTCGAGTCGGCGTTGGGAATCGACCGCGCGACCGATGATGTGGCGGTGGTGCTCTGTGCGCGAGGATCAAGCGATCCGGACGCCAACAGCGACGCGCACAAACTCGCCCGCCTGCTGTATGAAGGTCGGCCGTTCAGTCGTGTTGAGACGTCGTTCATCGGAGTTACCGAACCGCGCCTCAACGAGACGTTGCACTCGGTCGCCAAACACCGGCCCGATGCCGTGGTCGTGCTCCCGTACATGCTCGGCGATGGCGTGCTCACCGAGAGAGTCCGCGACCGGACGGCCGAATTCGACGATGATTATCCCTACGTCGATACCGGGGCCGGCGACCCGCTCGGCATCGATTCACGACTACTAGATGTGCTCGCTGACCGCTGGCAGGAAGCCAGAACCGAGAGCGTCGAGATGTCGTGTGACACTTGCAAGTACAAGGTCGAACTCGACGGCTATGAGGAGGACACAGGCGGTGCGCGGGCGATGCTCCGGGCGCTAACCCATAACGAAACCCACGCCGACCGCGAGAACGTCGCCGACGATCCGCACGCCCACGACGCGCCCGAAAAACACGTTACTGTCTGTACGAATCAGACCTGTGCCACAGACGGCTCGCCAGCCGTGCTCGAACGCCTCCGTCAGGAAGCGCGCGATTCAGACGCGTGTGACGTTCGTATCACACGGTCGTCGTGTCTCGGACGGTGTGGCGACGGGCCGATGGTCACGGTATCGCCCGACGGCATCTGGTACGGCGGTGTCGACACTGACGACGTAGAACGCATCGTCTCATCGCACCTCGACCGCGATCGCATCGTTTCGGACCTCGTCGATCAAACACTATGAGCTGTTACGAACTCGAAGCGTTCCGACTCGGACTGATGAACGTCCTCGGCACCGCGGACCGAAGCGCGCGTGAACATGCTGAGAAAGAACTCGACGGACATCTGGAGGGACCTATCGAGGCTCTCACGCAGGCCAAAACACTCTCAGAAATCGAACGCCACCTCGACGCGGCGCTCGTGGACTTGGAGGAAGAAATCGCCGCCACTGACACAGACGATCCGGAATACGACTACCTCCGCGGTCGGCTGGTGGCGGTCCGCGATGCCGAGCAGTCGGTCCGCCGATTGACCAAGCAGGGCGAAAGCATCCTTGAGGGAGTGGGCGAAACCCACGACCTGCTCCACGAGACGTTCCCGGTCGATGAGTAACACACCAGAACAGATGGGTCGCACAGTCGAATACCGGGTGGTCAGTCTCGGCGGCATTGAGCCGGCACGGTCCAGACACGCCGGCCGGCGCTCAGCCGTCGCGCTGACCGAGGATGCGGTTGTCGTCGGGACAGCCGCTGGCGACGTGCTCGCTTACGACCGGGAGACACTTGACGAGCGCTGGCGAGCGGAATCATCGAACGAACGGGCCGCAGTCGTTTTTGTAGCGCCGTTCAGCGGTGGCATCGTGGTCGGCGAGCGTGGTTCCTATGGTGAGGTTCGGCTTCACGACAGCCAGACCGGCGAAACGTGCTGGCGATATGCTACAGCCGAGGACATCGGTGATCCACAGAAGCAGTCTCGATTTTTCCTGCCATTCGTCGTCGACATCACATCCGACGAAAAACGACTCTACGCCGCCGCACGTCGCTACGAGCGCGATGGAGAAAACCGGTCGTTCACGAGCGTCGTCTATGCTTTCGACGCGGATGGCGATGTTTCGTGGACTTACGAAACCGATGCCTCACCGATCAGTCTCGACGTGTGCGACTCTCGCCTTGCGGTCGCGTACAACCGCTGTCCCGGAACCCACCAGTCCGGGCTGGTCGTTCTCGACACCGAAACCGGCGCGGAACTACATGGTTGGGATCCCGGTACGGATGGCGAGCGGCGCGTCGGTGATGTCTCGCTCATGGAAAACAGGGCCTCAGTCACAAGTCACGGCGATTACCGTGGCTATCTTCTCGGAGCGGATGGCACCGAACGGTGGCAGACGGATCTCGCTACGCCGGTCGAAATCGATGACGAGACACTGTATTCCTACCCAAACCACGTTCACGCAACGGATGATGCCATCGTTTTCATCACCGGAAACACCTACTCGACAGAGGGGCGCAAGACGGACTCGCTCCATCCTGACGAGCACACGATCTTTGGATACTGCGATGGCGAGCGCATATGGACGGATTCGGTCGGTGGATTTGCGGGCGAAATCGCCACCGATGGCGACAGCGTGGCCGTGCCCGGCGCACAGCACTTTCGGGCGCGTGATAGCGCCATTCACGGACTTCGTATGTTTGAGGTGAATACTGGTTCCCGAACCACTCTCGAAACGAATGGTATCGTCACCGCAGTTACACTTGACGACGAGACGTTCGCCGCCATTGAAGAGCCGGTCGTCTACCACGACGAGGGAACGAATCACGGCGCGTACCAGCTATTGGTCGGTTCGATTGGTCAAAAATAGCGTAAGGTCAGTTGCTGTAATTTTTTTTTTGAATCATCCGTCCCTGCTTCGACATCCAATAGAATTGCCTCGGGATCGAACTTGTCGCGAAATCACTGGTTATCGCTTACGGATTCGTCCGGACTAGCAGGCGCTACTGTCTCCCGTGTTAACCGGAAATCATGGATTGATGGCTCAATTAGTTGGTCGTGTCGCAAAGCGGTCTAGACTTCGGTAGCAACTGACTCCCTTCAGGAGGGGGTTGTCTCTGGTGACCAAACCGAGACCACCCCATGCACGCT
>NZ_AOMF01000049.1 GCF_000336715.1 Halococcus thailandensis JCM 13552 | reverse complement strand
TCTTCGCTCCCTGAATCTTGTTCAAGCACCCATCCACAGCCTTGTCGATTGCGTCGCCGTCAACGTATTCCGCTAATCTACACAAGAGCGATTAGTTTAGTTCCTCATCATGGATTTGCGTTCACATCGTTCAAGATGGCACGCCAAACGGGAAAGCGAGCACACCGGCGGATCGTCCGCTTGACCAACCCCTCGTTCCAGCTCTCAGTTCACAGAATCAGCTTCCAAGTCGGTGGTGATCGTATCGTCCTCGTGCACTGCACAGTGAGGTGTGACCTGCGGTCCGATTTCGGTTCGTTCGACCGTCGCATCGATTTCGAAGACATCGGCAAGCAGAGCTTCGGTCACGATTTCGCTGGGATCGCCGCGAGCGTAGATTGCGCCGTCTTTGAGCGCGAGCATGTGTTCGGCGTAGCGCGCCGCCTGATTGATATCATGAAGGACGAGTACGACTGTGACCTCACTGGTGGTCTTCAGCGTCTCCACGATATCCATCACTTCGAGCTGGTGGTGGAGGTCGAGAAACGTGGTCGGCTCGTCGAGCAACAGGACATCAGTGTCTTGAGCGAGGATCATTGCAATCCACGCAAGTTGTTTCTGTCCACCACTCAGGCTGCCGATCTCGCGGCCGCGGAGGTGTCCGATGCCAGCGAGCGAAATGCCGCGCTCGATGGCTTCTTCGTCTTCGTTGGTGAGCGAGTCGAAAAACCCACGATGGGGATAGCGCCCGTGCGTGGCGAGGTCCTCGACGGTGAGGCTGTCTGGCGAGACGTTCTCCTGTGAGAGCAGGCCAAGTTGTTGTGCGATTGTCTTCGTATCGAGAGTGTGGATATCGCGCCCATCGAGCAGCACTTGTCCGTCGTCGGGCGTCAGTTGGTCGGCGAGTCCCTTCAACAATGTACTCTTTCCACTGCCGTTCGGGCCCACAAGAGCCGTTACTTCTCCAGGTGGGATCACGAGTGATTCCCCATCAATGATCGGTTCGTCCGTCCCCGAGTAGCCGAGGACAAGCTCCTTGCCGGCGAATGGGGTGCCGGTTTCGCTCTGCGACTCGTCATCTGCTGGTTCGTCGCCGTTTCGCAACAACGGTGTGTATTCGAGTTCCGATTCGATCGCGGTGTCGACTGGTTTCGGATTGTTGCTCATCAGATATCACCCAATTGTTGCTGTTTGCGCATCAGATAGAGGAAGTACGGCCCACCGATGAGACCGGTAAGAACTCCGACCGGAATCTGGGTGGGCGACCCGAACAGCAGCTGCATCGAGAGCCGCGCGCCCACGTCGGCGGCCACCACCAACGCTGGGCCTGCAAAGACACAGCCAACGACGAGGCGCTTGTAGTCACTGCCGACGATATTTCTGACCAGATGTGGCACAATCAGGCCGACGAAGCTGACGATGCCTGCAGCGGTGATACTCACCGCGGCCGCGATGACCGCCACACCCGAGAGTGAGAATCTGACCTTCTCGACGCTCATCCCGAGCGATTTCGCCGTCCGTTCGCCCAGCAAGAGGACGTTCAATTGTCGCGAGCCAGCGAGTGCGAGTGCTATCGCCAGCACCGTCCACGGCAGTGCTATGCGAACTTGCTCCCAGTCCGTACCCGTGAGCGAGCCAGTAAGCCACGCAAGAGCATTCTGGGCGACATCCAACGAATCGGCGAAGAAGAACAATCCCGTCTGAACAGAGCTGAGAACCGTGCCGACGATCACGCCAGCAAGCACCAACCGGACAGGATTGGTTCCGCTCTGCCATGCGATAAGGTAGACGAGCAGAAATGCTCCTGCACCGCCGACAGCGGCGAGTAACGGAAGAATACCCGCAAGCCCACCGGCGACGATCAACGAAAAGAGTATCATCAGCCCTGCGCCCGAGGAGACGCCAAGAATGTACGGGCTTGCGAGTTCGTTGCGGGTGACTGCTTGAAAAATCGCTCCCGAAACGGCGAGACTCATTCCAACCAGAATGGCAACGAGCACTCGCGGGAGGCGGATGTTCCAGACGATGAGACTGCGCTCGCCCATCTCGGGAATCTCGCCGCCTAACAGGAACGCTTCCCATGTCTGTGAATTGAAGAGCACCTCGGGATTGAATACGGCGTACCACGCCTCGACAATCGACATCGAGAACGTTCCGAAACTCACCTGTATCAGTCCACCGACGATGACGATAGCAATGCTCGCAAGAATGAGACCGATGAGTGAGCCATCAACCCAGCCAAACCACTGCTCCAGACGGGAGGCAGATTCTTTGGACGTTACGGTTTCATTTGCCATCAATCGTCACCTCTCGTGATGGACTGGCGCTCGGTCTCGATCTCACGAACACGTGAGAGAATACGCAAAGTATCCGTCGTATCCGCTCGGCCGAACCGTGCTTTTGGAGGACGCTGTTGGGTCGGGAGCACTCGGCTGTTGGTTCAGTGGACCTGTTACGCAACTCGGGAACCGGGAAGGCTGAAACTGCCGCTACTGCCTGTTGTGGGTTTGTCTGGTAGGTGATCGGCGTTTCCTTGATGGTCATACTCAGAATCTCCCATGGACAATATCAGAAACCCGCTGTGGGTCGTACAGTTGCACTCCGCTGAATGCATCAGGATAGAGCTGATTTGTGGCCCGGTCGGTCAGTACAAGATTCACGATCGGACCCTGATAGAACGGGCCGCCGCGAAACACCTGTCCGTTGTTGACAGCTTGGAGTTTGCTACCGACTGGATGGTTCTTCATGAACTCGACGACCGTATTCTGGAAATTTTTTGCGCTGTAGTCTTCGTAGGTGCGCATCATTATCACTTCCGGATCGATTTCGAGTAGTGTTTCGTAGTCGATTTGAGTGCTGCCGCCTGTAGCGTAATAATCCTGTATGCCTGCTTGCGCGAGTGCATCATGTACTTTGAGATCGCGCCACTGCTTGCTGTTCGTCCCCTTGTCGATGGTATGCGGCCAGAATTTCTCCGGTTTGTCTCCCACAGGCAACATTATCGCTACTGACGGCCGCTCACTCTTCGATGGGAGATTCGACTCAATGGTCTGTTGGACCTCCTCGTGGAGTTTCGCAAACGCCTCGTAGCGGTGCTGTTGTTGGAATACTTCTGCAAGCTTCCCGAATGCTTCGTACAGCGTGTAGTAGCGATAATCGTGCCACGAGTGGTCGTAGCTATCGATGAAATTTCCGAAAAATGGCGCAACATTCTTTTTGACTCTCTCGATATCCGGCCGCTCGAAAGATTTAGACCGATTGACAATAGAGATCGGGTCCATCACATGAAGGTCGGCTCCTATCTCGTGGAACACCTCCGTCGAACCAGCGTTGCCGAGTTCGACCATCTCGTTCTCGTCGACCGAGACGCCGGGAATTTCGTCATAGTATTGCTGAGTATAGTAGAACCCACGGTTCCACACGCCCTCGGGTGGACTGCGTCCGAGAGCGATGCCCATGTCGGCCCAAGTCGAGGAACTTGCGAGCCACTTCGTTGGGACCTCTTCGAACCTGACCTTCCCCACGGGGGCTATCGAGACGCTGTAGGAACCACTCTCCGTATCGGTCGAATTATTCTGACTATTGCTGCCGGTCGGAGTTCCACTCTGGTCACCCGACGATCGCGCTGTACATCCAGCAATACTGCCGAATGCACTGGCGGCGAGTCCCTGTAGTAATCGCCGCCGAGTTGTATCTTTTTCCATGTATCAACTCACCTCTTGTACGGATAATATTTGGTCGGTACAACCCATCTGTGCGCCGTGGTGAGTGTCCTCTCCGAAATTTTCGGCGTCCGCAATTACTGGAATTCCGGCCAGCGTCATGAACAAACCGAACATGATTCCGCCGACGTTCCCCTGTATTCGACCGCGCGTGACGCAGTTCGTGAACATCGTTAGTGACGGGTGACGCCGACCGTGTGTCGGAAATTGTGGAGTAAACCGTGTATCACCGATTCCAGCATGAAGAGAAGAGTGAATCCGGGTACGACGAGTACCAGTCCGATGGCCACCTGCAGCGGCGTGAATACGATGCGAAGGTGGTCGATGTACGCGGATAGTGACGTTTGCAGCTGCCATATCAAATCTAATTTGTACAAAAACAACCAAATTTGTAAAGGTTTCGAATGGGAAATCCTAGTTTCGTTGATGGTTCATGATCGTATCGATTCGCTCGGCGGACAGCGCGGAGAGGGGAATGCGTTCGCCACCGGTTTTATCGATGACTACCTCTGTAACGCCTCCCTGTTCGTCGTTGCTGGCATCGACGACGAGTACCTGCGTGCCGGAATCGGCCAATGTTTCGGCTGCTTCGCGCGTCTCGCCCACTGGACTGCCCTCGGCAACGTTCGCTCGTCCGTCGGTGATCAACACAACGACGCTCGTGGCGGGGTTGGCCCGGTCGAGAACCTCGCGAGCAGTCCGAAGCCCCGCGGGAAGCGGCGTCCGGTCACCAGTCGGGAGGTCCTTCAGATGGCGGGCAGCGAGCGACACGCTGTCGGTTGGCGGAAGGAGCACGTCTGCGCCCTCACCGGAAAAGGTGACGAACCCGACCTCGTCGCGCTGTTGGTATGCATCCTTCAGGAGTTCCAGCACCGTGCCCTTGGCCGCACGCATCGCGGGTCGCATCGACGCGCTCGCATCCACGACGAACAGCACCAGCGCGGCCGCATCGCTCCGACGAACGGATTGACGCAGGTCACGCGAGCCGACGCTTGTAGCCCCACGGCTGGTCGCCGCCCGGATGGAGGCCGCAGCGTCGATATCGTGGGATGATTCCGCTGACCGGATTCGCACCCGCGGGCCATCGTTGTCGACACTCGGTCGTGCGCGTGACCGGGAGCCGGTTTCGGCGATTTGTGCGTCAACCGCTTCGGGAGTCGATATGTCGGGGGCGCGCGCCTCGCCGATGCTGGCGCGTGACTGACCCGGCACGAGCGGTGTTCGTTTGGTCGAATGGTCGTTCTCGTCGTCTGTGGAGGCTCCGGCATCGACTTGTGGTTCGGTCTCGCCGTCCGTTCCTGTCTCTGGCGTGTCTTCCTCGGTCCCGCTCGACGGCTCAGGCGTTCCCATCGATTCGGAACCCTCAGTGTCGTCCGTTCTTCCTGACCCGTCGCGTTCGTCAGATCTATCGGATTCGTCACCATCACCGTGTTCCGGCTCGCCTTCGGTTTCCTCGTCCGAAGATTCACTCTCTCCATCGTCTTTGCTATCGAAATGCTCACCGATGAGTTCGCTGGAATCAGGGGTGTCCTCGAACGGGCGCGACTGCAATCGGTGGGGGAGCGCGAGCTCCGCCGCCCGTCGAACGTCAGGCTGGATGACGTTTGATCGTTTATCGAGGGCTGCAAATGTCCGTGCGGTGCGCGCCGTGGCGATATCACCGCGGTGGCCGTCGACGCCCGCATTACGACAGCATTCTGCAATTTCTTCGGTAAATTCTCGGGAGAGTTCCACCCTATCGAGCCGGTCGCGTGCCTGTCGTAGCTGATCCCGACGGTCTTCAGCTTGCGCTCGAACGCCATCCTGTGTTTCGTTCCGTCCGAGAG
Source organism: Halococcus thailandensis JCM 13552 (assembly GCF_000336715.1). Taxonomy (GTDB): domain Archaea; phylum Halobacteriota; class Halobacteria; order Halobacteriales; family Halococcaceae; genus Halococcus; species Halococcus thailandensis. Next base: position 13,098 of record NZ_AOMF01000049.1, on the reverse strand, counting down.
CTCGGTCAATGATCTTCACACGTTGGTCGATGTCATTGCAGGCCGTGACCGTCGCACAGAGCGCAAAGCGGTCACGGAGCTGCGGCCGGAGGTCGCCTTCTTCAGGATTCATCGTGCCGATGAGGGTGAACTCAGCCGGATGGGAGACACTCATGCTATCGCGTTCGACCCGATTAACCCCGCTTGCGGCCGCGTCGAGGAGCACGTCTACCAAGTGGTCATCAAGCAGATTCACCTCATCAACGTACAGAATTCCACGGTTCGCGCGGGCGAGGAGTCCGGGATCGAACTCGTAGTCGCCGTCGAGCGCATCAGCCACTGAGAGCGTTCCGACAATACGCTCGCGGGTCGCACCCAGCGGGAGCGTCACGAGCGGAACCGGCCGTTCGGTTGTGGGTGGATCGGTCCGCGTGCGACAGTCAGCACACTGCAACGTCGGAGCGTTCGGCGGACAGCCGTACGGACAATCTTCGATAGCGGCCTGTGTTGGGAGGTAGTTCGTCAGTGCCCGTACCGCCGTGGATTTCGCTGTCCCTTTTTCGCCCTGTATCAGCAGCCCGTCGAGGTCATCGTTCGCTCCAGCGGCCAGTAAAGCCTGCTTGAGTTCGTCTTGTCCAACAATATCTCCGAACGTGAGTTCTGTCCGCCGAATGTGCGAAGCCTTTTTGTCTTCGCAGTATTCAACCATACTTGTCCTAGAGCAATGGAGGTTTAACAACGTTATGCCAACGATCGGCCTATACACCGCAACGGAAAACGAACTGGGAGCTGTTCAGCGCGCCGCCACTCACCTCAAAAACGATCTGGTTGTCCGTTCGGAGAGCGATCTCGACGACCAAAGCGACGTGGAGGCGTTTCTCGACGAACTGACCGATGCCACAGCCGTAATCTTCTGGCTCCACGGTGCTGAAGAGAGCATGCCGGGATACGACCACGCGGTTTCCCGGCTCAACGACGCCGGGGTGCCACTCGTCGTGAAATCGACGGGTGACGCCTACGCGGTTGAGGATACGAGCATTCCGGCGACCGACCGTAATCAGGTGTACGATTACTTGGCAAAGGGCGGCACCACCAACGTCGAGAACTGCATCCGATTCCTCGTCGACGAATACGCGGACGAGGACCGCGCATACGACGACCCTGTGGCGCTCCCGACCGAAGGTGTCTATCATCCCGACCACCCCGGCGTCAGTTACGATGAACTCGTGGCGACGTTCGATCCGGCGAAACCTACGGTCGCTGTCTGGTTCTACGAGTCTCACTGGACCCACGAGAACACCGGATACGTCGACGGACAGGTGCGCGCTGTCGAGGCACAGGGCGCGAATGCGCTCCCGATATTCTGCAATCCCGCGACCGACACCGACGAGCAGTGGGACGCGGAGCGCATCACCGATGAATGGTTGCTCGAAGACGGTGAACCACTCGTTGACGCCGTGCTGTCGTCGTTCATGTTCTCGCTGTCGATGGACGAACGCGGACGGAGTGCGAGCGATGAGGGCAATGGTGCAGAGGATGTCTTCCTCGACCGCCTCGGCGTACCGGTCATCCAAACCATCACGACGATGCGCTCGCGCTCACGGTACGAGGCAAGCGACACCGGCGTGATGGGGTTCGAACTCGCGCTCTCGGTCGCACTTCCGGAGTTCGACGGCAATGTCATCACGCACCCGATCAGCGGGAAGGAACGCACCGACGACGAGGCCGACATCGGGAGCGCGCCGAAACAGCACTTCCCGATTGACGATCGAATCGAGCACGCCGCGCAACTCGCGGTTAACTGGGCGACTCTCCGACACACACCGAATCAGGAGAAAAAGGTCGCCGTCATCCTCCACAACTACCCGCCAAGCGACGACGGCATTGGAACGGCGTTCGGTCTCGACAGTCCAGAGAGTACGGTCAATTTCCTCGAAGAACTCGGCAGCCGGGGCTACGACCTCGATGGAGAATCCCCGGAAAGCGGACAGGATCTCATTGACCAGTTGACGGCACAACTCACCCTCGACGACCGCTGGGTTGCACCCGAGGACGTCCGCGACCGGAGCGTCGATGTCGTCCCAACCGAGCAGTACCGTGAGTGGTTCGACGAGATGGACGAACGGTTTCGGGAGAACGTCGTCGAAGAGTGGGGTGAGGCTCCCGACCGTCCGTTTGCGATCCCAGGCGTCGAATTTGGGAATGTGCTCGTCACTGTGCAGCCGCCACGCGGGTTCGGTATGGACCCATCGAAGGTGTATCACGATTCGGACCTCCAGCCACCACACGATTACGTGGCGTTCTATGGCTGGCTCAGAAACACCTTTGACGCTGATGGCGTCGTCCACCTTGGGACTCACGGGAGTCTGGAGTGGCTCCCCGGCAAGACCGTCGGGTTGAACAGCGAAAGCGCACCCGACCAACTGGTCGATGACCTTCCAAACGTCTATCCCTACATCATCAACAATCCTGGCGAAGGGACCCAAGCAAAGCGGCGCTCGTACGCCGCCATCGTGGATTATCTGACCCCAGTGATGGCGAACGCCGGGACCTACGACGAGCTGGCCGACCTCGAAGAACTCGCCGACCGCTATCGCGAGGCCGGCATGAAGGACGCCCACGCAGACGACGGCGAGCACCTCGAAGACCTCCTCCGCGAGAAAGTCTCGGAACTCGATTTGGCAGTGGAACTCGGTATCGGCGGGGAAATTGACGAGAAAGCCGACGTTCGTGGTCCTGACGAAGCCGGCACCACGCTCGCAGAGGGAGAAGTCGAGGGCGACAAAGTGGATATCGAGGAACTCACCGAGCGAATTCACGAATACCTCACAGACGTGAAGACCACCCAGATTCGGCTCGGGCTTCACACGATGGGTGAGCCACCCATCGACGAGCGCCTCGTGGAGTACCTCGTCGCGCTCACTCGACTCGAAAATCCGGGCGCACCGAGCCTCCGCGAGAGCGTCGCGGGCGTACTCGGTATCGACTACGACCGAATGCTCAACGCACCCGGCGAGTACGACGACAAGTTGGGGATGACATTCTCTGCGGCGGCTGACGAAGTTCATGAGAAAAGCCTCGAACTCGTGGAGACGCTAGCCGACCACAATTTCGACCTTCCTACCTCTGAGACGGAGGCTGGCCCTGACGACGAGACAAATATGAACCTGCTCGTCGTGGATATCGATCCGCTGGGCGATGCGCGAGCGAACGCCGGCGCGCACGACGACCTCCGCGAAGTCCTGGAGTTCATCCGCGAGGAGGCCGCGCCGCGCGTGCAGGGTGCCACCGACGAAATCCCTCAGACCGCTGACGCGCTCGCCGGCGAGTACGTCCCGCCGGGTGGAAGCGGCGCACCGACTCGTGGTGGGGTGGACTTGCTCCCGACGGCGCGGAACTTCTACACGCTCGACCCACGGAAAGTCCCAGCAAAGAGCGCATGGGAGATCGGCAGCGAGGTCGCCGACGGCGTTGCCGAGCGCCATCGCTCCGAAGAGGGCGAATATCCCGAGGAAATCGGTGTCGTCGCATGGGGCACCCCGACCGTTCGCACCCGTGGCGAGACGATTGCACAGGTGCTCGCGTTGATGGGTGTCGAACCCGAGTGGACCGACGCCGGTCGAGTTGATGATGTACACCCAATTCCACTCGAAGCACTCGACCGTCCGCGCATCGACGTGACGACGCGGGTTTCGGGACTCTTCCGCGACGCCTTCCCTCAGGCCGCGAGCGTCGTCCATGACGCCGTTGATAGCGTGGTGGCCCTCGATGAACCCCACACAATGAACTACGTCAAAAAGCATGTCGAGGAAGATATTGAAGATCTTGAAGCCGACGGCATGGACGAATCCGACGCCGAAACTGCCGCGAAACGCCGCGTGTTCACCACCCGACCGGGCGGCTACGGCGCGGGCACGAACAAGGCTGTCGATGAAGGCAACTGGGACGATCGCTCGGACCTTGCGGACGTGTACGTCCAATGGGGTGGCTACGCGCTCGGCAAACGTGGCAAAGTCAACGAAGCTCATGACGCCTTCAAACGCCGACTCAGCGGTGTCGAAGCCACGGTAAAAATCGAAGACACCGCCGAACAGGACGAATTCGATTCCTCGGATTGGTACGCCTTCCATGGCGGGTTCATCAGCGCAGTTGCCGAAATCGCTGGCGAGGAGCCGGCATCGTACGTCGGTGATTCCTCAGACCCCGACAACGTCGATGTCTACACCAACGAGGAGAAAGTCCGGAAGGCGATGCGCGCCCGTGTCCTGAATCCTGAGTGGCTCGACAGCATGGAAGACCACGACTACAAGGGTGCTGGCGACCTCTCGACGACTGTTGACGTCGTGCTCGGCTGGGACGCCACGGCAGGCGTCGTCAGCGACACGCTCTGGTCAGATGTCGCCGAGAAGTACGCCTTCGACGAGAACAGACAAGAATGGATGCGCGATGTGAACCCGTGGGCGCTCGACAGTATCACCGGCACGCTACTGGAAGCCATCGACCGTGGATTGTGGGATGCCGACGACGAAACCCGCGACCGTTTGCAGGACCTGAACCTACAGGTCGACGGCGACCTTGAAGCGCGCGCCGGCGACGCAACCACCCTGGGGGTGACGGGCGATGATGACTGATGCTGTCGAAGTCACCGAAACAGTTGTCGATGGCACCCCCGACCGTCCGGTAGAATCAAACCACTCCGAGCGCGTCGAAAACGCCATCGTCGCCATCTCCAGAGACGCAGAGCGACTCAAACGACGCGAGGTCGAGAAGGCAATCTCCAAATTCGAAGCATACGGCGACCTCGCTGATGGCCAACACGAAACAGTCGAGACGATGGCTGAGGCTATCGTTGGTCATCTACTTGCGGTGCCCATGGCGACTCTCCGGGAAGCTGACGAGCGAGAAGCTGTCGACGTCGCGCTCCGACTGTTCGGTTCTCGATCCGAAACCAATGAACGATGCAGTGCTTTTGCGGAGGTGACTGATGACAACTGATTCGTCGGATTTCGAGGAGTACGCCGACCTTGGGGCAACCACGGAAGACGCGATGGAAATTGCTGAAACCAGCATGGACCGCGTGCGTGAGCTCGTCCCGAACGAGACACTGGCCGATCGAATTCGAGGGAAGTCCGTTCACGCGACGGGCGACCCCGAGTTCCAGCATCTCATTCGATTCACCGGCAGAACCGAGACGGAGCCGATTCGCGCTGGCGCGCGGGCGGTCCTCGACGAACGGCCCATTGTCACCGACATCACGATGGTCCGGGAGGGAATCACCGGCCGCGGTCACGACTGCACGGTACGCAAGGCCATCGGCAACGGCGCCGAACTCGCCGAGCAAACCGGGATGACCCGAACGGCGGCGTCCGTGCTCGAACTCGACAAGCAAGGAGTGTACGATGATGCAATCGCCGTCGTCGGCAACGCTCCGACCGCAGCGCTGGCGCTCGCCGACTGCATTGAGGATGGGACTCGCCCCGCCGTCGTGGTCGCCACGCCAGTCGGATTCGTCAAGGCCGCAGAGTGCAGGACGCGGGTTCGAGCGGTTGCAACGGAACACGGCGTTCCCGCCATCACGAATGTCGGCCGTCGGGGTGGAAGCGGTCTGGCCGCCGGGCTGACGAACGAACTTGTCCACGTCGCCAGCGATGCCCGCGAGGGCAGCGTGACGCTTTCGGTCGAGGGCGCCGACGCCACATGAGCGACGACCTCGATGCAGGACCAGATCCGGCAACCATCGCGGCAGCCGGACCCGAGCCGCCGAACGCCGCCGACCCGGTCCACGCCGTCGGCATCGGTCCGGGGAACCCCGAGTATCTGACGCCACGTGGCGAGCGGGCCATACGGGAGGCAGATGTCGTCGTCGGTTTCGAGACCGTCGTCGGCTTCGTTGCCGACCGGACCGACGCCGACCTGCTGACCTGTGGCTACCGCGACGAAGGCGCGACGCTCGCCACATTCGCCGAGCGCGTCGCTGGCGGGGACACGGGGACGGCCGTGCTGATGGGCGACCCGAACCACTCGGGGTATCAGTTCGTCGGGAAGGTTCAAGCTGCGGTCGAATCGCCCGTCCGCGTGATTCCGGGGATTTCGTCACTACAGGTGGCCGCAAGTCGAGCGCGAACGCCGATGGAGGAGACTGAATTCGTCACTCTCCACAAATCCGGGGACATCGAATCCGACTGCCGGCGACTCCACGCGAACGTCGGCGAGCGTCACCTGCTCGTCCTTCCCCGCCCCTACGATATGATGCCCGGGGACATCGCCGCCGACCTCCTCAATGTGGGTGCTTCCCCCTCGCTCCCCGCACTCGTCCTCGAACGGTTGACACACGACGACGAGACAACAACGCGAACGACGCTCGGCGAGCTCGGAACGTACGGGGGTGGGTTGGAGACTGATGACACACCGTTTTCGGATCTCTCCGTGCTGGCCGTTCGGACAGAGTAGCCGGACAGCTACACACGGCGGAAATCTTCGCTCGTTTTCGAAATCACCGCCGCGACGTTTGCCGGCGAGTGGGAGCGCATCGCTTCGACACGTATCCCAACCATGGCAAACTGTTCGCACTGAGTGTATAAATCAACCCACCAAAACTTACTTGATAGTCCGTCGTGTCGTCTATGACAATCCAACTTGGAATAAGTAAACTGAGATTGCTTCCAAGCGGGGATATCACCCATGACAAGCGAATCACTCCTACTCATCGGCCGCGAGACAGGCAACGCCCACGAAGTGTTCGAGACGCACGCCGAGCGGCTCACTCGCCGCACTGACGTCGACGATGTGTCAATAGCGACCTACGAGAGCGAACCAGTCCGCGAGCTCCAGGCACAGTTTGAAGCAATCTCCACAGACCGGACATACGTGATCCCAATGCGTGCCGCCCACACCCACGATACGATTGAGGACGTGCCCGCTGCACTCTCCTATATTTCCGGGAACGTCCGCTACTGTGAACCGCTCGGACGAAGTCCTGCCGTCACCGAGATACTCCGAAAGCGGGCGATGAATTTGGTACCGGCGGGCGAGGACGCTTCTCTCGTCATCGTCGGCTTCGGGAGCAGTTCGAAGCCCTACCATCGACAGACTACTGAATACCACGCGGCCCGACTCCGCGACGGCTCGGACTACGGGGAGGTGCTGACTTGCTATCTCCTCCAGAATCCCGCTGTCGAATGTGTCCGCTATAACGTCTCAAAACGCCGTTCGGTCGCGGTTCCGCTGTTCGTGACACGATCCGAGGCGACCGACGAGCGGATCCCGGATGCACTCGAACTCGGGCGCGGTGGAATCGAATACGCCGACCCGTTCGGCAAGCATCCCCGGATAACGGACGCCATTCGTGCGGAAGTAGAAAAACAGCGCACGCTCACGGTTGAGGAACCGTCCGCGTCGGTTTCGTTCGAAACACAGTTAACCCGAACACGTCGTCCAGTCGCAACCGACGGCGAGGGGTTCCTGCAGTAATGGAGCCGTTCGTCCAATGAGGTTCGTCTTGGTCGCCGGCACCACTGAAACCGCACACATCGAGGGGATCAGCGCCGCTGGAGCGGACCCCGATCTGATGGCTCACACTCCGAGCGCGGACCTCGAAATCGTTGAATATGGGCAGCCAGTACAGGTACCAGTCATGCCAGTGAGTCCGACTGGCTGTCCGACCCCTGCGGTCATTACACGCGCCGTCCGCGAACTGACCGAGTTCGATACCCTCGCCCTTGATGCGGGTCTCGTTCGTCCAACCAGTGCACCGACTGTCGCCCTCGAAGCGATGCCCGGAAGAGATATCCGGCATCCTCGGCCCGTCGATTCCGCAGCGGACACGTTCAAGGCTGCCCGTCAACTCGGACGGAGCCTGCCGGACGACGAACTCGTGATCGGCGAGACGATTCCCGGCGGCACGACCACTGCGCTCGGAATCCTCACCGCGCTCGGCGAACGCGCCGCAGTGTCGTCCTCGCTCTCCGAGAACCCGCTCGCGCTCAAGCGAAAGGTAGTGGACGAGGCGCTCGCAGCGAGTAATCTCTCGGCAGGTGAGACCGCGGACGAGCCGGTGAAAACGGTACGCCACGTCGGCGACCCGGTGCTCGCTGCTGTGGCCGGGATGACTATCGGAGCGACGACCACTGATACGTCAGTGACGCTCGCCGGAGGGACACAACTCGTCGCCGCTGCCGCCCTCGCTCGGCATGCGGGCGTGGACACGGCACTCTCGATCGCGACGACCTCCTTCATTGCCGACGACGAGACGGTACGTATGAACGAACTGGCGAACGACCTCTCGTTGGACGTGACCGTCACCGACCCGGGCTTCCACCGTCGTAACCATTCGTCGATGAACCCGTATACTGCCGGTGAGGCTAAGGAAGGCGTCGGGATGGGCGGCGCATTGGCGCTAGCCGACCGCGCTGACGTATCAATGGCAGACGTACGCGAGCAGGTCGTTACCGTGTATGATCGACTTGTGGCCGACGATCCCACAATAGAGGCATGAACAGCATCGTCATCGCTGGAACACGGTCGGGCGTCGGCAAGACCGTTGCCACCCTCGCCGTCATCCGCGCGCTTAACGCGTCGGGTTGTTCGGTTCAGCCGGCGAAGGCCGGGTCGGATTTCATTGATCCGAGCCACCACGAGAGCGTAGCCAGCCGCCCGTCACGCACCCTCGACTGCTGGCTCCAAGGCAAAGCAGGACTTCGTCGGAATTACCACCGTGGGGAGGGCGACGTCTGCGTCGTCGAGGGCGTGATGGGGCTGTACGACGGGGATGCCTCAAGCACTGCGATGATCGCCGAGACGCTTGATGTTCCTGTGGTTCTCGTCGTGGATGCGAAGGCTGGCATGGAGAGCGTCGCTGCCACGGCGCTCGGATTTCGACAGTATGCGGCACGTGCCGGTCGTGCCATCGACGTCGCTGGCGTCATTGCCCAGCGCGCTCACGGTGGGCGTCACGAGCGGGGGATTCGTGACGCCCTTCCCGACGACCTCGCCTACCTCGGACGGATTCCACCCAGCGACGACCTCGACATCCCCGACCGGCATCTCGGACTGCACATGGGCGATGAATCCGCTCTCGGCACCGACGCACTCGATACTGCTGCCGATCATATCCGCACGGAGCGACTCCTCGACATCGCGCGTTCTCCCCCGCAACCAGAACCGAAAGCGGAACGCTCCTCAACTGAGAAACGAATCGCCGTCGCCCGCGACGAGGCATTCTGTTTCTACTATCCGGCGACCATCGAACGACTCCGAGAGCGCGCCGAGGTTGTCACGTTCGCCCCGACCACAGGAGAACCCCTCCCCGACTGCGATGGCGTCTATCTTCCCGGCGGCTATCCCGAGCTGCACGCCGACTCGCTGGCCCACAGTCCCGCAATTGGACAGCTCGCCACTCGGGCAGACAACGGTCTCCCCGTGTTCGGTGAATGTGGCGGGTTGATGACCCTTTCCGAGACGCTGACGACAGCAGACGGCGAGACGTATGAGATGGCCGGTGTCCTCCCAGCAGACGTACGAATGCATGATCGGTATCAGGCACTCGACCACGTGGAACTCCGTACGCGTGGCGACGCTCTCACCGCTAGCGCGGGAGACACGCTTCGAGGCCACGAGTTCCACTATTCCAGCGCCGACACCGACTCGGACGCGCGATTCGCGTTCGATGTCGAGCGAGGTGCTGGCATCGAAGATGGACAAGATGGATTGATAGAGCACCAGACACTCGGGACGTACTGTCACGTCCACTCGGAGAGCGGAGCGTTCGATTCGCTGGTCGAAAATATTTGACATACATATCCATACCATCGCCAATGACGAACGATACCACCGACGAGCCCGATAGCAGAGAACAGTTACAAGGGACGCCTGGACAGGGTATATCGCCGGATGCTTGCCCCATCGAACCAGCAGCGCCGGCGGAGTTCGGACTGGTCCAAGCATGGTGGGGCGACGGAAAGGGGAAGACGACGGCGGCGATGGGGATGGGATTTCGGGCGACCGGCCACGGCTACCGGGTCCACATGCTCCAGTTCATGAAAGGCGGAGCGTCGAGCGTCGAGGCGACGCGCGGCGAGTACAACGCCATTGCAGCAATGGATGGCTTCACTTACGAGAACAGCGGTCACTACGGTTGGCACGGCTTCCTTGACGGATCGGCTGACGACGAGCACGCCGCGAAAGCCCGCGGTGGCATCGAACGTGTCCGTGAGCTGCTCGCCGCGGCGAACGACGCCGACCTGCAATCGCCGCTACCGCTCGATGGGCCGCCCGAGGACGGTATGCACATGCTCATCCTCGACGAAATATTGTACGCCGCGAACCGCGGCCTCGTTGAGCCATCCGCAATCGTGGAGCTCATTGAAACCAAACCCGACGACCTCGAGCTCGTACTCACGGGCGGCCACGAGAACCCCGACTACATCAACGACCACGCTGACCTCGTGACGAACGTGCGAAAGGGCAAACATCCGTTCGATGCGGGCCACCGCGCTCGGAAGGGAACCGAGTATTAATGGCACGAACCCTGCTCGTCGCCGGAACGGCGAGCCACGTCGGGAAAAGCACAGTTGTCACCGGTCTCTGTCGGCGTCTCTCTCGAAACGGCATCTCGGTCGCGCCGTACAAAGCTCAGAACATGAGCAATAATGCACGGGCAGTCGTGACCCCAAGCGGAGAGTGGGGCGAAATCGGTGTCTCCCAGTACGTGCAGGCCCGCGCCGCGAACGTGCCGCCGACGACGGATATGAACCCCATCCTGCTCAAACCGCGCGGCGACGGCGAAAGCCAGCTTGTGGTTCACGGCGAAGCGATCGGCCACTACGATGCCGGAACGTACTACGACGAACACTGGGAGCGTGCTCGCAAAGCCGCCATAGAATCCTACGAACGGCTGGCGGAAGAACACGACCTCATCATCGCCGAAGGGGCGGGAAGTATTGCCGAAATCAACCTTCACGACCGTGATTTGGCCAACGTCGAGACCGCGGAGTTTGCCGACGCATCGATCCTGCTCCTCGGCGACATCGAACGTGGTGGCGTGTTCGCCAGCCTCTACGGAACGCTCGAACTCATGCCGGACGATCTGCGAAAGCGCGTTCGGGGCTGTGTCATCACGAAATTTCGCGGAGATATTACACTCCTCGACTCCGGTATCGAGGAACTGGAACGACGAACCGGCGTTCCAGTGGTCGGCGTACTTCCCTACGACGACCCCGGATTGCCCGAAGAAGACAGCCTTTCACTACCGTCCGACGACGAAAGCGCTGTATTGGGTGATGAAGACGGCGTGCCACCAGCGGAGGCAGTGACCATCGGCGTCCCCCGCTTGCCGCACATCGCTAATTTCACCGACCTCGAACCACTGGCTCGCGTTCCTGGTGTTCATGTCGTCTACGTTCCGCCCCGTTCGAAACTCACCGGGATCGACGCCGTCGTCATTCCCGGGACAAAGAACACCGTCGATGACCTGCTAGCGCTCAGAAACGCTGGATTCGACGACGCTCTCGATGGGTTTTCTGGGCCAATCATTGGCATCTGCGGCGGGTATCAGATGCTCGGGGAGCGGATAACGAATGCCGCTATTGAGGGAACCGGGGAGAGAAACACCGTTCGGGGGTTCGGCTTACTCCCTGTCGAAACAAAATTCTCACATGAAAAGCAAGTTCGACAAGCGACGGTAGCGGCCACAGGAACTGGTCCGATTGATGGTGTTACAGGAGCTGTATCTGGATTCGAGATTCACATGGGACGAACGACATACTTGTCATCGCTTGACCGCCCTCTAGGGAATCGGAGTGCTGCAACCGAGTTGGTTCTTGGCACGTATTTACACGGTCTCTTCGAGAACGAGAGCATCTGTACTGCGTTTCTCGACTCAACATCTCAAACGATAGATGATGGGTGTCCATCTTCACTAGAAGGAACCTCGAATTCGCCATACACTGAGGCCGCAGATCTGGTTCGCCAGATCGACCTGCCGTGGATCCATTCGGAGATCAATAGTTGCTAATTTGTGTGTGGTATTTACTACAGGTACATCAAAAGACGATGGAATGAATGACTGTGTTCATACAGCAGCTCGCATCTGAAAGAGATGCGCGTTGTTTGCTATCAATCATTGCCGTCTTTCATAAATATCTTTGGTTTTGGAGTTTACATTAGAAATTTAAAATGAATGATTAATAAATTATATATCTATAGAAAGTTATAATTACTCGTGCTTAGCTCTCTAATCCCAAGTACACGTGCGAGATTCAATTTGGATGAATGAGACGAATGCTTCTGAGTATAACTGTTACTGCGTCGCTTACTGGGTGAGGCGGAGTCCTTTAGTTCGCATATGCCGAGCCAACCATAGGGAGTGAGCCGAGGTAGCTCAGGCTGGCCAGAGCAGCTCCCTTGTAAGGAGCACGTCGGGGGTTCAAATCCCTCCCTCGGCTTTCTGTACTTCAACGCGTAAGAGTCGCGTCTGAGTTGTAATCGGTCTGACCTACTCTGGGCTGGTGCGTGAGGCACGGTTGACCTCGAAAACGTGGGCACGAGCGAACGAAGACATGACGACCATTCCGCCCACGCTTGCTATCTGACTCGAAACACCTTCCGCACCCAAACCAACAATTCATGATGATAAATATCTTGCGATCCGTTAGCATACTCGAAATTAGCCACAACACTCAGAACTCAGAAACGTGGGAAGTTGGGACGACCATGATGCCCACTCCACGCTCTCCCCGGACGAATCCATGCAGGTGGTAGCAGTTCCCGGGGGTTTGTGTAAGACAGAGGAAGAGCAAATAACTTCTGGCTGGTTGGTACTCATCCGATTTATGTCGCCTCGAAAACGTAGGGTAGAAACGGTATCATGTCACCCCCTACGTTCTCCTCCCCCCAATGGCAGTAGTACGGGGGGTTATCACAGAGGAGCCAGAGCATGAAAAGCTTGTGGACAATCATTATACCCCCATTCGTCTTTAGCTAAGAGCGGAATCGCATGACTGCGGCTGGAAGCGAAGTCGGTTCCTGAAAGGAATGAGGAGGAGTTCGGTGTGAGCGACGAACCCTCCTCGGGCCGAATTGAACGCCGGCTCACTACGCTCTTTCCATCGACGGCTCTCGAAG
>NZ_AOMF01000048.1 GCF_000336715.1 Halococcus thailandensis JCM 13552 | reverse complement strand
CTGCCGACGCACAGAAAATCCATCAGGAGCGCCCGATCCTCCAAGAACGGTTCGCTACCGCCACTCAGTCAATCGCTGGAGTTAGCTAAAGACAGATGTCTGGAGGGTTAATTACTATTGAGGTGAGCCATGCAACCCGGCTGGTGGTGTCACCGTATCAAGGCCATCCTCACGGCCCACAGGGGGCCGTCGGCGCAGGCAGGGTAAGTATGAGCCAACCCTGTCGAGAAGGGCATGCCTGCTGATGGGCAGAGATATTGTTCTTTATGTTCTGATTGAGATGGTGTGTCACAGATTCGTTGATTGGAACAGTCTGGCAGTGTGATTTTTGAGTGAGTGATTTTAACAACCCACGATGAACCATCGTCGCTCGGCAATTGTGGTGATTGTACTCTTACTAATACTCTCGGCTGGGTGCAACTCGCTCTCCGGTGATACTTCTCCGTCCTCTCCGACATCAGGGACATCATCAATACCAACCACGGCTGAGCGGCCATCCACCGAGCACACGACGAACCTCGTAATCGAAACCACCACTACAGACTCCCTTCCGGTGAATACCAGTCGCGTCTTCACACGGACCGCGGAGCTGTTGGGCCGCAACGTCATGACACCGGATCGTGTCGTTGTCAGGAATTTCACGTTCTCGAACCTTACCCCCACCACGCCAGAGCCGTTTCCCCGTTTGCTGGGTATCGTTCCGGACGAAAACATGTACGAACACGCGACGGGTACTGATGGCTACGCTGAGCCTTCCAGCAATCGGATATATCTTCTCGTCTCGGAGCGATCAACTAACGCCGAAATCAGAAATTACCTTTCCCATGAGTACACTCACCTTGTCCAGAACCGGATTGGGGCTACGGATCGTGTGAATCGTCAATTACTGGCTGCGAACGAGCAAATGACTGTTCGGAGTGTCATTGAGGGAGCGGCTACCTTCACCGAGAGCACATATGTGCAGGCCTATCACAGCGGATCGCCCAGCCGCTTCGAACAACTCAGAGATGAATACCGCCGTTCCGGTCCCGTACGGAAACTCACCCTTGCTCCGTACTACTTCGGCGCACGCTACATCCGCCAGCAAATCGGCTCTCCGGCAGATCTCAATGAGGTCTACGCGAACCCACCTAATTCGATGGAACAGATCATCCATGGTGACGCACCCGGTGAGGACCCACCAAAGAACCTCACAGCGGGATTCTCGATTGCGAACGGTAGTGAGAGAAGCTGGACGGATAGTCGCGTAAAGGGCGAGGCGTTCGTCCGCATCGCCCTCGGCACGGAACTCTCGACGGAGCGGGCAGCACGGGCGGCTACCGGTTGGGGTGCCGATCGGCTGCTCGTCTCCGAGCAGAACAATGAAACTAGCTATGCGTGGGCACTCCGATGGGACAATGCGACCGAGGCCGGCGAATTTCGCCGAGCCATGGCCGCGTATCTCGACGCTCGCGGGAATCGAACAGACGGCACGTGGCGTGTCGGGAACAGCACGTTCCGACTCGCGAACGCGAGCAACGAGACGATCGTGATGCTCGCCGGCCAGCCGGGATTCGTCTCAAATGCATCCATATCTGGAGTGACCGAGAACATTACCGTGAGTACAAATCAGACAGAGCCTGGAGCGACAGATCAACGCACTGCTACGGTCGCAAAGGCTGGCAGGGCAAAGGATCACGGAGAGTGGGTACATTCTTTATGACTGAGTGAGGAGACTGTGTGCTGTTGGGCCTGTCCTCGTTTAAGCATTCTTCTGGATCAGTAGGTCGGCGACTACACTAACGTTCGAGCTGAGCTAAAGCGATAACCAGTGGCGTCACGTAGGCGTTGTTTCGCAAACTCTGCTCAGTACCAACACCTTTGCCGCGGGCAAAACGGTAAGTGCCCGCGGGTCGTCCCGTATGCATGGATCGGGATCATGACATGGCCGGGCGATTCACCGGCCACACGGGCGACGACGTACTCGACGCCCTCCGAGCGCACCACGAGCCGGTAGCAACGACCAGTGATCTCGCCGCGACGCTCGACGTGACGACAGAAGCCGTGCGCTACCACCTGAAGGACCTGCATGATGCTGGCCGTGTTCAGCGAAAGCGCGCCGGCGCGAGCGCCGTCGTATGGTGGTCGACGGCGGAGACGGACGTTGACAGCATGGAGAGTGAGGTGGGAGCATGAGCGCCGACACCGACCAGCGAGGCAACGACGATCGCCAGCGGATAACGCTCACTGAGGAGGACGACGGCCGCTGGACCGCTCACGATGATAGCCGCGGACTGACTGCCCTCGGTGACTCTCGTCGCGACGCGCTCGACGCGCTCGATGCGGTCATCGACGCCGTCGAGGGTGACGGTGGCCGCCCGCCGACCGACGAGGAGCTTCGAGAGGCCGGCATCGACCCGGAGGAGAACCGCCGTCGCGGTGAGGGCGAGGGCGAGGGCGAGCTCCCCGACGTGCTCAAATGAAGCAGCGCACCCGCCCGCGCACGCGTTCGCGCCAGAACTACTCTCCCGCGGGGCGTTGGTGAGTGTACGAATGGTTACACGGGATTTCAGCGGGTTCGAGATAGCCAAAGTGCTTGCCAACAGCGGGAACTTCGACTGGGTACGGACGACCGGCGACCACGCGATCTTGAAATGGAGCGCGCCACCGGATCACGACACCGATGACCGAACGGTGAGCGTCCCGCTCCACGACCGGGTACCGACGGGGACGCTCCGTTCTATCGGCGATGATGCCGGGATGAATGATTTCGATGAGTTCTGCCAGTGGCTTGATCACAACAGATGATCGGCTACCCGCACCACTTGCTGTGCGTCGGCGACTCCCGCATGATTACCGACTGGCAGCGTGGCGAAGATCCCGAAATGTTGTTCATTCGTCGAATCGCCCATCGAAGCAACGTCTACGATGAGTAGCGAGCCTGAATCGATCGAAGGAACAGCTGACGATATAGGAATAAATATGAGCCAATACAGCCGATTTTCCGACTCGGTCGCCATCGGCCAGGAAGCGGCTGCACGGTTTGAAGCACGAAAGAACTACCGTTATTGGGGGGTATTGGCAGGACTCGTTCTCTGGCTTATGTCAATAGCTGCTCCGCTCATCGCTGCTTCACTCTTGGGCGTCCAACCACCCCTCTCACTTATGATTGTACCCGCAGTTGTTGGAGGGGCTCTGTACCTCACTGGATTTGTTACTAAAAGATTGAACGGAAGAGAGGGTCTCACAGCTGAGAAAGTATTCACGTTCTACTTGTCTGAAGCAATCAAATCATACCACGAAGAGGAATTCACAGAGGTCAAAGAGCAACTGAAAGGGATAAAGAAGACGTTGCAACAGCATCGCCATCACCTCCCAACTGATGCGGCTGCTCTAATAGTTCGGTACTGTAAGGCAATACAGGCAATAGATAACCCTGAAAAAGACATCGAAAAAAGTTTTCCTCTAATTGCGCAGGAGGGTGTAGATTGTATTGTGCCTTCTCAAGAGACTATTCGCATTACATCTGTGATAGCTGACTTAGAAGAAAAATCCAATTCTGCTGATACTCCTACTGCTGCGCAACAGGCACTTGAAGACGTGGGTTCGTTTATCCAGATAATTGCCTTCTCATATTGGGGAGCAATCGTTTTGGCTTTCTTAGTTGGAGGGGCGGTTTTCAGACTTTCGTACGTGTTTACCCCGAGGACACAACAGCGGGTACAGCCTGAGATCGTGAAATCATCTCGTTGTCCCGGGCGACTCGCTTGAACTCT
>NZ_AOMF01000047.1 GCF_000336715.1 Halococcus thailandensis JCM 13552 | reverse complement strand
GGTCCCACCGCGAGGTGAGAGGTGCCGGGTGGGGTCCCCCTAGACACCGTTATAGGTCCCTGTGGTGGGTGGTGGGGTCGGTTCGATTTTCGGCGACCCTTGCGCCGTCCTGCGATTAGGGAGCGGAGGGGCGAGTGATTGTGGTGGGAGAATCGCAAGACGGCGGTAAGTTGTGGCGGTTCAGACAGGGGTATCCTTACGCCGTCCTGCGATTGTACGGATAGGGCCGGGATTCGACAGGGGGAAGAATCGCAAGACGGCGGTAAGTTGTGATGGGTGATACTCCGGGGCGATCGGCGACCCCTGCGCTGTCATGCGGTTTCGGGTTCTGTCTGGCTATGGTTAGAACTGCTAATAACAATATGTGGGCGTGTTGGTAGTATCGGGATAGGTAGATGTTCTGCCGGGGTGAAAGGTCAGTATTCTTTAAGGGGCTAGTCGTTCTCGTCGCAGTCAAAGCTACGCAACGTGAGTGAATGCCCGGAGAAGGCCCGGGCGACGGACGATTCCACCGGACGCGATTTGTGGCAGAATCGCCCGGTGGAAACCTCTTGGCCGGAGGGTTCGTCCTCGCTCTGTCCTCTCTCAGCCGAGTCAGTAAGTGTTTCGACGGTTCACGGAAACGCTCGGTCTGGACGACTAAGCGCCGATCCACCGCAAGGATCGGGCGATCTTGATTTGCCCGAGAGCCGGCGTACCCGGCTCGAGGGCCGCCCGATCCGCACGCCCCCGACCGGCGGGAGGGGGCTATCTTGTGCGGTGGCGGTGCGGCGGCGGTGCGGTCTTTACTCGACGCTAGTTAGAACAACTCAAGAGCCGCTATGCTTCGCCAATTCAGGCGTTCCACCGTGCGGTGCGGTAGAAGACGTGCCGGTGGCTATGGTGCGGTGCGGTGCCACCGGCTCGTCTTCGTCGCGGTCGTCGGATAGTGCCGCCCCAGCTGGGCCGGACGTGCTGTCGGGCCACTCGTGGAGCAGCTCGCGATCGCGTCGGTCGGGGTGGTCGGAGTGAGCGCGGATCCCGTCGACGGCGAGGTCGAGTTGGATGAGCAGTCACGGCTCGGTCGGGACTGGGATTGCGGGCCGGATCGGGAGCGGCCGGACTGCCGGAAGGACTTGGCGCACCTGAAGTACCAGACAGAATCGGGGGAACAGGCGTCGTACCGTTGCGGTTCGTGGGACTGCGAGTGTTGCGGCCACCGGCTGAGGATGGGACTGATCGAGGAGATAGAACGGATCACGGAGGAGCGCCCGGAGATGCGTCGGTTCCTGACGCTCACAGTGGACCGCAGAGCGCCCGCGTCGAAGGAGGAGAAGCACGAGTACATCACCGATCGGTGGAACGCGCTGAGGACGGAACTGAGGGACCGCTATCCAAACCTGTCGTATCTGTGGGTGCGGCACGAGGGAGACGAGCGGGACCGGCCGCACCTGCACCTGCTCGTGGATCGGTTCCTGCCGCAGCGGGAACTGTCGCAGTTGGCCGAGCGCGTCGGCCTCGGCCGGGTGGTGGACATCCGGCGGGTGGACGCACGGAACGCGGCGCACTACATCAGTGCGTACCTCGGTCGTGGCTCGCTGTCGTTCCTGCCGTCGGGGTCGCGGCGGTACGGATCTAGCGCCGACGTCGATCTCGATCCACGCGATCCGGGCGGCGACGATCGTGACGGCAGTGCGCTCGAGGAGGACTGGTCACTGATGGCGTGGGATCCGATCGTCGAGGACTGGGTGTCGGCTGCGTCGGGAGACTTCCGGCGCGACGAGGATAGAGGACCGCCACCAGACTAGATCGGTCGGTCCCACCGCGAGGTGAGAGGTGCCGGGTGGGGTCCCCCTAGACACCGTTATAGGTCCCTGTGGTGGGTGGTGGGGTCGGTTCGATTTTCGGCGACCC
>NZ_AOMF01000046.1 GCF_000336715.1 Halococcus thailandensis JCM 13552 | reverse complement strand
CTGCCGCCATGCGAGTCGTTCGTCGGTTGCGGTACAGAGTAGCTCCTTGAGGCCGTCTTTCAGCACACGGCCGTTCGGTGTCTTTTTCGACCACTCGCGCCAGTGCTCGAAGATGACGACGGCACGCTCGATGGATGGCGTCACGTTGATGCTCACTTCCTCGGTCTCTAGCTTGGCAACGCGTTCGATCGGGGTGAGAGCAGGACGGTCAGGCGTGCTGTCGCCGTCGGTGCGTTCGTCCTGTGGGGCCGGTTGAGCTTCCAAATCGGCGAGTTGCTCTTCGAGGTCGACGATATCCTCGAGCAGATAGCCGTCTTTTTCCTCGGCTTTCGCGACGCGCTCTTGCAGGTGTTGCTGTGCGTCGCGAAGCTCGTGGTTTTCGCGGGCGAGAGCATGACAGTCCTCGCGATGACGCTCTCGAAGCTCGTCGATGTCGTCGCGGAGTCGTTCGTTCTCGGCTTCGAGTGTCTCGACGCGATCGATCAGTTGGGCGATCAACTCGGACGATGCGTGTTCGGTCTGGCCGGTTGGTTCGGTGCCGGTAGCTCTGTCGTCGGTCATGGATAAACGGGGTTTCGATTGCGGGAGTGGGATTGCCACTCCCAGTTTGGGTGGTACGTTAGCGGGCGATTCGTGGCTGCGTGAAGCGACGGGAGTGAGAAGGCGTCAGCCGGGCGGATCCAGCGAGCGGCCGTCGTGGCTCCGGCAGGCTGGCGATGCGGTCGTCGCTCCGTGGGACCGTATCAATGGATATCGCAAGCGGCGAGAGCTGACTGGTGTCGCTGTGACATCGAACACAGCAGTCATGGATCGTCACCCGTCCTGGGACCGTACTCGTCGAGTATCGCGACGTTACACAGCGTCAGGGCGTGTGACTGACGGGCAACATCGGCGGTGAGTGCGAGTCGCGCTTCGGCTAGCCACTCAGAACAGCCACAGGTGGGATGTTCGATCGAGCGACGGTCACACTCGCTACAGTAGAGGCNGGGCAACATCGGCGGTGAGTGCGAGTCGCGCTTCGGCTAGCCACTCAGAACAGCCACAGGTGGGATGTTCGATCGAGCGACGGTCACACTCGCTACAGTAGAGGCGCGCGACGGACACCAGCTGTTCACCGGCACGGCGGTAAGCGTAGACAGTGATCGCACTCCCTTCACGGAGTGTGGTCTTACAGTGCTGACAGAGCGCCGTTTCACCGACGCCGACGCTCCATCCGGTGAGGGTCTGTTCGATCGCATCGATCCCAGCGACGGTCATTCGTCATCGCTCCTGATTGCGCCAGAAAGCGTGGTACGAGCGGTCGTAGTATCGTGGGTGAACGATCCGGTCCGCCCGCAGACCTCACACTCGTAGCTCTCGTAGGCCGTGCCGTTCTCGGGATAGGACTGGACGGTGATCGTGAGGGTGTACGACCCACACGTACACTGAAGGGTCATCGCCGCTCCTCCTGGTCGTGAGATTCAGCATACGAAACGGCTGTCAGCGCACGCTCCGGACTGTTGTGATGGAGCCAGCGTCCGTTCTTGAACGCGCGCTCGATATCGACGTCCCGGTAGTTCGCGGCGGCGAGCTGTGAGCGAACAGCGTCCTCATTGGAGACATTCAGGATGAACAGCGGGATATCGCCGTCGTAACGCTGGCCGTGTGGCGTCTGTCTATAGCACTCACAGAAGATCACCGTCGCGCCAGTACAGGCGACCGGCGTCGCGGTATCGAGCGTGAGCGTTCGCTTGGGTTGTGGCTGGTCAGCGGTCGATGCAACTCGTCGGTCGGCAGTTTCAAGACTGCCGTGTGTCTCTATGGACATGGGCTGGTCGACTCGATACGGACTGCCCACGTGGTCGGTGGTCTGAACACCGGCCACAGATTCTGTGGCTA
>NZ_AOMF01000045.1 GCF_000336715.1 Halococcus thailandensis JCM 13552 | reverse complement strand
GCGCTGTGTCTCCGAGTCGTCGTCGCGATCACCAACGATGAACGAGGAGACAACCCTGGCCGCGAGATACTCACATCATGAGACGGATTCTATGACACGCTCTCTGTTGGTGGGTGAATCTGAGGATGGCATTCTGCGTGGATAGATCGATTCAGTCAATACACTTAGCTTTTGGTGTAGTTGGTTGTCTGGTTCAGACAACTGAACAAGCTAGCAAACCCACCGAAATATGCATCAGAAGAATAAACTGTATGTCGCTACACCAATGTCCAAACCAACGTGGAGCCAATTTTTCGTCCCTCAGCTATTCCATCATCTTCTAACTCCTTCATTCGTCTCCGAGCTGTTTCATGACCACATCCCACCTCGTCTCTTATTTCCGGAGTAGTAGCCTCGCCTCCTTCAACCTTCACTGCTTGAATAAAATCAGTTAGCGAATATTTTCGTCTAGGATCCTTTCTGTGGTCATCCATTGTCTCTGTCTCGCTCATACGGTTACAAAGAGTAGAGTGTTGATGGGCTTGTTGAAGACGGGTAACGTTCCCCAACTCTTAACACCTCACCACATCTACTGAGATACACCAAGCTAGGGGAACGTGAAATAAGCGTCGGAAGGGGGATCACCAGTCCCCCAAACCGAGGGATACGGCCAATGAATCAGTCGTATCTTCTTGTTTCCGGCCGCCGATAATAAGGTTTGCCCTTGCGCATAGCGGCAGTGCTGTCGCTTACAACGATGAACAGGGCGATATAACCGCTATTATCGGATTGGTACGACGGGTCTCCGGCCGTCAGCGCTGAAACATCGGGGCTCCACTATGAGCCAGGATACACACGGACATACCGATAGCGGTGCGTCTGCACAACCCTCTGAAATCGAAACGGGCATCTCGGTCAGCCCATCCGGGAGCCGTGGGCAACTCACGCTCACCCAACAATCGCCACTCTCAGCCGTTACGACCGTCACACTCGATGCACCTGTTGGCAATATCTGGGGACGAATCACCACAACTGATGAGTTCCAGAGCTCCCTCGAAACAGCAGTGATAGGACTCGTTGGCAATCATCACGCGGGCGCGCGTGCGTACGTGCTTGAGCAGTTGGGTGTGACCGCACTTGATGGTCTCTACGCAAGTGCCGTCGCCACACTTGCTGATGGAGATCCGATCCACGACCGATGGCAAGAGCAAGCACTACAACTCACCCAAGACTTCGGGAGTGCCGAACGGTCAGTTGTCGGTCTCCACGCACCCGTTGGAGAGATTGTCGACGGCCCACTCGCTGTCCTTCGTGCGTCTACGGCGATGCCCACAGTTGCCGTTCGAGTCGATAATGCTTTCGACGAGCTACGTGCTGATCAGCGGGCTGATATCATTGAACTGCTTGCTGACCTCGCCAACACTGTCGATCTTCGGATCGTGGCGACTGGTCGCTGGCAACGCAAGCTCGCACAGGAATATCGAGAAGAACTCCCTGCTGTTAGCGAACAATGCAGTGCAGGCCCCTCAGCAGGAGCTGTTGCTGCGACCGTCCAGAAAGCACGTGCCGCTCTTGATCCCGCCGGTCGAAAAGTCCGTATTCTCCGTCAACTCGCAAAACAAGCCTCGGAGACGCTCTCGTACAATCAACTCTACACGCTCCACGAAGTATCAAATGGAGCTATCCGGCAGTGTCTCACGAACGGCGACCAATCGCTCGCCGAGCTCAGACTCGTCGAAACGTTCTCGCGAGCCACAGGGAAGGGAAGTGCGGTCGAACTGCTTGCCGCAGGTCGCGAGCTTCTCGATACGCTCGACAGCGAAATCGGCAGACAGCAGCGCCTCGAAGCCGTCGTTAGCGAGACCGGAAATCCGTCAGATGATAGCCGTGTAACCCCGCCCGCACGCGAGGGCCGCCACAGCCCCGATCCGGTCGCGGAGGCGGAGGCTGGTGCGGAGTGGGGCGGTTGCGGTGCTGATGGCGGTGGTGCGGGGGTGGCTGACGATCACGACTTCGACCGGTATCGCCTTCCACACTATCATCAGGTACGGTCAGCAGCACGCTATCGC
>NZ_AOMF01000044.1 GCF_000336715.1 Halococcus thailandensis JCM 13552 | reverse complement strand
TTGAGCTGCTGTTCCTCAGCGTCGAGTCGGTCCTTGGCTTCCCGCAATCGGTTCAGTCGGTCCTCTTGCTCCCGGAGTTCCTCCGGGAGTTCGTCTCCCCGCTGCTCCGGACCGTATTCGTCATCTTCGGCTTCGTCGATTTCGGCGGCCTCGTCGAGGATGTCGTGGATTTCGTCGGTGATCTGCTCACGAGTCCGATTTTGATCGAGGGCAGCGTCGCCTTGGACGCGCCGGC
>NZ_AOMF01000043.1 GCF_000336715.1 Halococcus thailandensis JCM 13552 | reverse complement strand
TTGAGCTGCTGTTCCTCAGCGTCGAGTCGGTCCTTGGCTTCCCGCAATCGGTTCAGTCGGTCCTCTTGCTCCCGGAGTTCCTCCGGGAGCTCGTCTCCCCGCTGCTCCGGACCGTATTCGTCATCTTCGGCTTCGTCGATCTCGGTGGCCTCGTCGAGGATGTCGTGGATTTCGTCGGTGATCTGCTCACGAGTCCGATTTTGATCGAGGGCAGCGTCGCCTTGGACGCGCCGGC
>NZ_AOMF01000042.1 GCF_000336715.1 Halococcus thailandensis JCM 13552 | reverse complement strand
CTCGTCCACGAGATCTTGGTGCGCCGACCGCGCCATGTCGATCTCCTCGTCGCTCCGTCCCGTCGACGCGAGCGGAGCCGTACTCATCGTCGATCACCCGCCCAATAGGGGGATATAAACGATCGCCGTACAGCCGCTCTATATCCCATCAGTAGGTGTTTGAAAATGCTTTTCGCATAATGCGGGTTCCGGACCGCAACCGCGCCAGCACCGCGATCGCGCCGCTCCGCACCGCACAAGAATCCTCGACCTCCGGTCGAGCCATAGCCCGACCGCGTACCCGCCCTCCGCGCCCGGCGGCGCGAAGCGCCGCCTTGCCCACCTCCATGGTCCTGCTCGCGCGCTCCGCGCGCTGCGCGGGCTTTCACAGGCTGTTGGATCAACCAGCCATCGCTCGCCCGCCCACGGCGCTCACAGCGCGCTCTCGCTTCGCTAAGGATCGAAGCGAACGTCGTCCGCCTAACATCGGCGTTCTGTACGAAACGCCTATGTCGACGGTGAGACAACACCCAGCCGACCCGCGCCCACCAAAATCTTCCCACAGATGTCGGCGGGTCGGGTCGGCCCGTGCCGTTCTCGCGGGCCGACTTCACGTTGTGCTTAGCTACGCCTGTCTCGGCGAGATGTTATAAAACCTCATGTCTGAAATGGAAGCAACTATTTCACTTCTTTCTCATGATAACCACACATGCAAAGTATGTTGCAAATTTCGCTGCTGCTCGGTGGTGTAGAAACTCTAATCATCATGGCGATAATGGCAGTTATAGGCTTCTTTGTCGGAAGATGGGGATATCGAGACGCAAAAAGCCGCAGCAGCAACTGGGCATGGCAATGGGGCGTTGGGGTCGGGATTCTGCTCATTCCAATTGGTCCCGGACTCATATTACTCGCCATCTATTTCCTAGCAAGAGGCGACAAGAGCCAACCAGATAGCCAAACAACATAAGTACAATTTCACCCTGTAAGCAGCCATTCTCCTATTCACAGGCCATAGTCACGGCAGCACACCTATATCTCGCGCATAGACAATTCCNCCAGTTGCTCCACCAACCAGCACGCTCACCAGTAATCCCGGTGCAAGGATTAGCACCGCAACAAGCACTATCA
Source organism: Halococcus thailandensis JCM 13552 (assembly GCF_000336715.1). GTDB lineage: Archaea > Halobacteriota > Halobacteria > Halobacteriales > Halococcaceae > Halococcus > Halococcus thailandensis. Next base: position 2,192 of record NZ_AOMF01000042.1, on the reverse strand, counting down.
GATACACCACCAGCGCACCAGCCGCTACGTAGCCTGCCGGCTTCGCCAGCCGACCCACCAGCGCCCGGGTGCGCGCCGCCTCGGCCTGTTCTCGAGCTAGCCCATCCTGTTTACTCTCCCCCGCCGACAGCCGGCGCTCAAGACCGCTCACGTCCTCGCTCACACTCTCCATGCTCTCGACAGTCGCCCGCGCCTCGACTGCTCCGCGAAGCTCCTTGACGCCCTGTTTGGCTTCCTTCGATCGCTCCCGCGAATCCTCGCTCTCCTTCTCGACCGAGCTCACCCGATTGAAGTATTCATCGTGGTGGTCCCGAATGTGCTCCAGCTGGTCGCGAACATCCTCGACCTGACTCTTGTACCGACTCAGCTTTTTGCGGTAGCGCTGAACCGACTCCTTAGCTTCTGTGCCCTCCTTGTAGCCCTGTTGGGCGAGATCAGCGATCTCCTCGCGAGTCGTCGGCGCCAGTAGCTCCTCAGCATGATCTTCGACCCATGCCTCACCTTTCTCGCTAAGCTTGAACCGCCGAGATTCCCGCTCAGGATCATCACGCACCGCCTCAAGAACCAGTTCGGCAGGACCGAGATGCCTCTCCATCCGATAGGACCCCTGCCGATTATCGTCTAGATCTGCAGCATCTCGGAGTGCTCCCGAACTCACCCAGCCACCGCCTCGAAGCGCGCGCAGTATCTGCTGGGATGGTCCATCTATCTTGTATCCATCCACCGAGAGTTCCCCACTCATAATCACTCATATCTCGACCGAAATACCCCTTAAACCTTCGTGGTGAACCGAACGTTTCGGCCCCATTTCAGTATGTACGAAGGCTTAACGCGCGCGTAAAGCCCAGCGATTTGTGACACAGACGATTGAGCCGATTGAGAAAAAGAGAAAGTGCCCATCTGAGCGNACGAAGGCTTAACGCGCGCGTAAAGCCCAGCGATTTGTGACACAGACGATTGAGCCGATTGAGAAAAAGAGAAAGTGCCCATCTGAGCGTCCAGCAGCGAGCCATCATCCGAGGGTCTACCGCGCTGACGAAACACGACTGAGGGTCAGGGCCAAAGCGAGCGACGACAAACTGAGGGTCCACCTGAGTGCAGCAGCTACCAATCCCGAGGGTCCACCTTACCGATAGCTCTACGCTCATCCTGCATCCGCCATCAGGGCGAGGCGATCACGCGCCTCCTGTTCTGTTGAGCATGGTGGTGGATCTAGATCTCCCATCATCCAATCTACTGCTACCGTCATCCGGCGTTCTGTCTCCCGATCTAACTCGTCCCACCAGTTCATTCTACGCGCTGACGGCACGTCCCAGATCGGCATCCGCTGGCCCGGGCAACCTTCCGTTCCTGCATCGCATTTCTCGTCGTCCTGGAACGGCTCAGTATCGTCCTCATCGTCAGTTCCCTCCGGTTCGACTGCTTCAGCAGCCATCCGTTCTATCGTCTCTAAGGCTCCCTCAGACAGCTCCTCCTCTGGATTGAACCCACCCGGGTAGATGTCACCGAACCAGCGCAGCGCCTGCTCGCCGTCGGCTATCGCCGTGTGAGAAAGCAGGTACATCGCGAGGCCCGCAACATCCTCGTACGACGATGGGTGCGACAGCGATCTCATCGCATCCAGCGTTCGCACGCGCTTCGCAACCCAGTCGCCTTGCTCCGGCTCGAACTCCGGCGCGGTCGCTATCTGATGAACGTGCGGCGCTACCTCAGTCGCCTGTCGCCACCCCTGTCCGTACGTCTCGCGCAGGTATTTCCACTTCTTGTCGGCCACTCCCGCCTCGCTCGCCGCGCGGAACTCGCCATCCAGATCGTCCGTTGTTCGCCACATATGCAGCAGCGCGCCCCCACCGGTCACGCCCGCCTCTTGCGCGAGCTCGTACGACTCCGAACGCATCCCGTCGACGCGCGAGATCGTCCAGTCATCCTTCTGTTCCGGCGAGAACATCGCATGGATCAGCCGTCGATCGAGGCCGTCGTCCTGCGCCCACCGATACGCCTGAATCCGCTTCACGATCTTCTTCGCCGTCTCTCGCACCCATTCCCACCAGCACTCGGGGCAGCGACGTAGCCCACAGTGGGATTCGCTGAATATCGGTTCCCCACATTCGTCGCAGACGTGATACGGATACCAGTTCCCGCACGAATCCGGCTGACTCGCCATCCCCGGAATCGAGTACGACGTATCAGCC
>NZ_AOMF01000041.1 GCF_000336715.1 Halococcus thailandensis JCM 13552 | reverse complement strand
AGCCACGGTAACCTATGATCCAGACCGTACTGCCGAAGCTGACGTGGTTGCAGCTATCGAGGGAGCGGGTTACGAGGTTGCTGGCGATGAAGCTGATTCTAATGGGACATCAGGTAGTGAAATGGACATTGCGCCGCCGTCGGAGATCTGGACGAGTCCTCGCGCGATCAAAACATGGATTGGCGCAGGCTTCGTCGTCCTCGGCCTTCTCCTTGTGTTCGTTCTTGCCGGACAGAACCCGGAGGTAGCGTCCCTTCTCGGCTACTCACTGACGCTTGCGGATGGGCTGTTTCTCGTCGCAATTGCTGTCAGCGGCTATCCCGTCGTTCGTGGTGGGTATT
>NZ_AOMF01000040.1 GCF_000336715.1 Halococcus thailandensis JCM 13552 | reverse complement strand
AGACCGGGATCGGGCCGATGGCCCGACCCACTCGTAACTGTGTTCGCGTTCGTGACCTGCAGTGCCGACCGGGCACCTACGAACTATCAGGGCTGACAGCAAACGCGAGCCTTCCGTGGCAGTCGGCCTGCGGAAAAGCGGAAGGCGGGCCCATAGCTCAGTGGGAGAGTGCCTCCTTTGCAAGGAGGATGCCCTGGGTTCGAATCCCAGTGGGTCCATCCGTCGACTCGGGCGAACCGAGTCCCTTAAGTGGGGCTCGGCAGTATGCTCGAGTCCGACCGAACCGATGCACCACCCCGTGCAAGCGTGGGTGGGAAGGGTTGAGACGTGCCTCGTGACACTCGGGTGCGTCCATGAGACTGTGTGTACGTGCGATCCAGGCGTCCACTGGACCCGTTCAGCGGGTTCATGGATTCTGA
>NZ_AOMF01000039.1 GCF_000336715.1 Halococcus thailandensis JCM 13552 | reverse complement strand
CCTTCAGTCATCGTCGTAAGATAGGGTGGACAGCTCGATAAGCCTTAGTTGGAATATTCCAAATCCGGACTTCGCATCAAAGCGGCGGCGATGGTTCGTCTGGTAGCTGCTCACGGGTAATGTACTGCTTCGCCAAGTGTTCTTCTGCTCGCCTGAGTCGGTAGGTGAGCGTCGACCGTGGTATAGTAAGATGCTCAGCTAGTTCACCGACATCGATTTCTCTGGGAGATTCGTAGTAACCATGTTCAACAGCGGCTTGAACCGCTGCCTGCTGTTCAGGTGCCAATTCAGTGTTGCTGTTGGAGGTGTCGTTTGTGGATGGTGAGGCGACCGCCGTTCGAAGCATCTCCATCTGGGCGCAATCGCC
>NZ_AOMF01000038.1 GCF_000336715.1 Halococcus thailandensis JCM 13552 | reverse complement strand
AGAAATACCTCGGCTTCCTCGGACTGAAACTCAACTCACCGAACGACTGGTTCGAGAAACTGCTGTGTTACGATGTATCGGGATGAGCGCAGATCCTTTGGGGCGTTATCTATGGAATACCGCTGTCAGTTGAGCCAATGAAGGCGCTTGCTGGGCTCGCGATTGCGGGTTCAGTGTCGTACTCCGAGCTTGCGGTTGCTGGTATGGTTTTGGGAATTGTCTTAATCGCACTGGGTGCCTCTGGCGTGGTCACTGCCATTGAACGCTGGATCGGGAGACCAGTCGTACGTGGTGTGCAGCTCGCTGTAGCGCTCTTATTACTCGAAACCAGCGTTTCTCTCGCACTCGATGGACCACTCCTCGCCGGTGTCGGCATCGTGATTACTGTGGCTTTGTTCGCCCTTGGATATTACAAGGCGAGCGCGGGGGTTGTATTTGCCGTCGGCGGGGCGATTGCAATCAGTACAGCCGGGCCACCGGCTGTGTCGGTCCCCGGTCTTCCACCAACACCGCCGTTCGGGACTGGATTGACCCTCAGTACGCTTGATGGAATCGTCGCTCAACTCGCGGTAACTCTTGGAAATGCAGCAATCGCCACCTCGTTGCTGATTGCGGATTTGTTCGACCAGGATGTTTCAGCTGACCGATTAACTCGCAACATGGGACTGATGAACCTCACCGCGATTCCACTTGGTGGAATTCCGATGTGTCACGGGTGTGATGGCGTCGCCGCCGCTCACACGTTCGGCGCACGGACCGGCGGGGCGAACATTATTCAGGGTCTCGGGTTCATCATCGTCGCGTTGTTTGCAAGCGTGACTTTTGTGACTGCATTTCCTCTCCCAATACTGGGTATCTTGCTCGGAATCGTTGCACTGGAGCTCTCACGGGCCACCCATGAATCAAACTCGCCGTGGCTTACTGTTGGTGTCGGTGTTGTTGGAGCGACTGTCAACGTCGCGCTCGGACTCATTGCAGGAGCATTTGTCTATCGGTGGCTTCGGTAACTGCCGCTGCTGCGACAGCAATCGATGCGAACCCGTTCGCGTTCGTACTGGCGGTCCCGTTTGCTGCTTCGACCACGTTTCTCGGCCCCGTCGGTTACCAGACGAAGCTCTTCGTCTACGGTCCTGATGGGGACACATTCACGGATTACTTCAGAATTGAAGCCCCGCTTCAACTCCACCTGTCCGTGGTGTCGGTCGTGGGGATCGCATTCTTCTGGCCTCTAATCACAACGACGGACCGATTTACTCGGAGTGATCTTCAAGCGCCTGTTCCGGGTAGTGTCGAGCACCACAGTCAACGCACTCACCAATGCGTTTCATCGCGGACCCAGTTCCTGGATCACCGTCGACAGGCACTTCCACTGGAGTAATTTCGCCTCCACAGTTGGTGCACGGAAGATCGAATTCAGAGACCATGCCTACTATCCGCCACAAGCTCTAATTATATATAATTACCTCATCTCTCATCACACGGTGACTAATACAAAATGTGTAAGTTACTGAGAGCCAACGAAACCAAAGATGACTGCTTGATTGACAGCGCGAAAAATTAGCTACGAGTGAGCCCTCCGCAACGTGCGAATTGAATGAGTAGCTCAGTGTAGCTTCAACCGAGAACCTACAGGTATATGGTCTCTGGGCGCGTAACTACTGGAATGAGCGCGAAAAAATATCTCGTCGAACTCTCTGAAGAAGACCGCGATACGCTTGACTGGTTCATTTCTACCGGTGAACGGAAATCCGAGGACAACACGCGAGCACGGATTCTCCTGAAGGTAGATGACGGGCTCACTGATTCA
>NZ_AOMF01000037.1 GCF_000336715.1 Halococcus thailandensis JCM 13552 | reverse complement strand
ACCTCCTTGCCGACGAACTCGTGACCCTCGACGAGATCGACTTCGAGTCGATCTCTCACGAAACCGTCCGACAGCGTTTAAAAAAACGCCGCTGAAACCCCATCTCTCGGATTATTGGGCGATTCCGCCCGAACAAGACGCTGACTTCGTCTACTACATGGAGGACGTCCTCGACCTCTACCGGGAGCCCTACGATGAGAACCGGCCAGTCATCTGCTTCGATGAATCAAGCAAAGCACTTCGGGGGCACAAACGCGATCCGCTCCCGGCGAAACCGGGAGCGGTCGAACGTATCGACACGCACTACGAACGCAACGGGAAGAAGAGAATCCATCTCGCCACCGAGCCGTTGACTGGGTGGGTGAACGTCGAGATCACGGACAGGCGACGCACTTGCGAGTGGATTGACCGGATGGTTGAACTCGCAGATGTCCACTACCCGGATGCCGACTGCATCCGGGTGGTGGTTGATCAGCTCAACACGCACAATCCTGCTGGCTTCTATCGGTTCTTCCCACCAGACAAAGCTCAAGCGTACCTTGATCGGTTCGAATTCCACTACACTCCCAAGCACGGGAGTTGGTTGAATATGGCTGAAATCGAGATAGGAGTCCTCAAACGGAAATGTCTCGACCGCCGCATCTATCACGCAGCGACCCTCCGGTCGGAGGTCGCTGCGTGGCAGGCTCGNGAGATAGGAGTCCTCAAACGGAAATGTCTCGACCGCCGCATCTATCACGCAGCGACCCTCCGGTCGGAGGTCGCTGCGTGGCAGGCTCGCCACAACGCCGCTGACCGATTGATCGACTGGCAGTTCACCACCGATGACGCCCGGATCAAGCTACGCCGGCTCTATCCCGTTCCGCTCGAAGAAAGCTAGCAAGATCACGGTTGAAGCTACACNCCACCGATGACGCCCGGATCAAGCTACGCCGGCTCTATCCCGTTCCGCTCGAAGAAAGCTAGCAAGATCACGGTTGAAGCTACACTCAGCAGAAGGAAACGCATCGCTGAATCATGAAACGGCGACACATCGGACCGATCTACTGACGGGTCAGATGACTCGTCGAGCTCTCACTGTGCTTTCGTTAGAAATCGTGTTCGAGATGGTCTTGGTCGGCTTTTTGGACGATAATTGTATCCTCACGCACGCGGACGAATACTTCCTCACCGATATTCATACCGGCAACCGCGAGCTCGTCTTCGTGAAGATTGAGGTGAACATTGTGATAATCACCGCTCTCGTCTTTCGCCCCGCTTGGGCTGAGTTTTTTCTTTCGGGCCATCGCGGTATGCTACCGGGAACGTACGTGAACCATATAGTTAACGTTTCTGCCAGCGCCCGCAGAACGACACTTATCTGTCCTCTGGAGAAAGCTCTGTCCGGTCTCTCGCTCAGACACCCTGTGATTCCGGCAGACTTATACCTGACCGACTGTCGGTCATGTATTCCATCCGCTCGGCCGAAGGCACAAAATTATAACGAGCGTTACCACCCCAATTACCGAGGCCGCTCCCTTCTACGAGCGAAGTGAATTCAGTCGGCGCTTTCCTCGAAATCCGACCACTTGCATTCGAAGTCGATCAGTCGGTCAGTGAGTGGTCTTGACTCTCACTCAGGACTATTCACTGAGTGGCCCCTCCGAGCGAGTACGGCGGCTGGCGAACACACAGATACGGGTGACGAGCGCGGCGGCGATGACGCCGAGTACCGTGTACATCGCTCGTGACGGCCCGGCCTGTGAGACTGCCCAGACGATCCCGGCGACGACGCACATCATGGCCGTCGCCGAAACCACTCCGGCAATCGGTCTCTCGAAGAGGGTGCGAAAGTGATCGCTCTCCATGATCGCCACGCTGGACGCCCCGAGTAGCATCCCACCGAAGATGGCGATGGGTGGAAAAGTATCAGCTACCTCGGTGAATATCCCCATCTCGTAACCGGCATACCCCACGCCGAGGAGTCCACCGATTCCGACGAGTACGTCGAAAACGAACGCTTTCGTTTCGTCAATTCCTCGATTCGGGTCAGTGTTCATGGTTGCTGGTCGGTGTTCGTGCAATGATTCAGCCGCCGCAAATCGAACTCACCTCGAAGCGGACGAGGACGGTCGCGGTTGGCGGCGATTCGGACAGACTAAATGAGGAAATTCGTGACGACCAGAATCACGGCAATGGCGAGCGCGTATCCGGGAATGACGTACCGGTAGATTTTGTTCGGGATCACCCGCACGCTGTATGGTGCGACGACCGCCGCGAGGAGTGACCCCGCGAGAAGCGACGGGAGCAGCATGAAGTTGAGGTCGGCACCTGCCGCCTCGATAGCGAAGTACGTAACGACACCCACGAGCGACGCAAGTCCTTCCGAGATAGACGAAATTGCCGAGGCCGCCTTCTCATAGACGCCGGCGTACAGTTGACCCATGGTCGTGACAGGACCGAACCCGCCACCGCCGATACCCTTATTAAAGCCCGCAATCGCCGCGAATCCGACGAGTGACCTCGGGCGATACTCCGCATCTTCTGCGGGCTTGAAGTGTTCGCGGAACAGCACCGCAACCGCCATCACGAACACCAAAACTGTGACATACGCGTTGATAATGGTACTGTCGAACTGGATAGCGAAGTACGCGAGCAACACGGAGGCAATCGTCCCGAGCACCGCAACGCCCGTAATCAGACCCACAGCCTTCGTCTCCTCGCCGAGTGGGCGTTCAAGCGAGATGCTAACGTTCTCGAACTCGTTGTGCATCCAGCCCGAAACCAATCCGGTGAGCGTCTCCGACACCAAGAGGACGGGCACGACCGCGAGCGGGTCGAACCCGAGCACGATGAGCAGCACCGGCGAGAGTGCCGTCCCGAAGCCCATCCCCGCGGCCGAATCCATCGTCTCGAACAGAAACGCAAGCACGACGACTGACGGCACGAACGACCCGAAGACCGCCGCGTCGGGTGTCGGCAGGTCGAGGAACGTCACGATAGCTCCAATCGTCACGACGTAGAGAACGCCCAGTAGTCCAAGGCGCTTCAGCGTCCTCGGTTCGAGACGCATTCGGTCGCCAAGTGGCAACTCATTGATCGCCCGTGCGGCAGTCCCCGTTACGGTTGACTCATTGGATGAGGTCGAGGTCGTTCCTGTCGATGTGGACGGAGTGCTCACGGCACCGCCACCGTCCGCCTGCGCTGACTGTGAATCTGATCCACTCATGTGTGAACTCATTCAGCTATGAGTAGCCCCCTCTAATAAGTCTTGATGGTTCTTTCTAGCCACTGTATGACCACTCCATAACTTACGAGAAGATATAAGACCGCATGGTCTAATAGCACAGGTATGCCGGTCGCCAAACGAGAGTGGGTGCAAGCGGGCGAGCAGTATGATATCGTCACAGGAGTATACGAGATATTAAACGAGGGGTCGCCTCGCGCCTACTGCATCGACGATTTCTTTCGGGATGTGGGATCGGGTAGCCCCCACGAACACGGGTTACTGAAAGCGTTCAAGCGGGCTGTCCTCTGGCAGATGTCGAGAAGGCGCTCAAAGGCACTGGTTGAGAGGGCACTGGAGACGTTGGTCTCTCTCGGCGAGGTCGAAAAGCGGTCGATACCACGCGCTGGTAAGTCAGTCACCCACTATCGAATGAAACCAGCAGTCGAGAGGCGATTGTAGAACAGATACCACCTCCTGCTCGTGGCTGTCATGATCAGCTACCGAATTCTGGGCGACTCCCAGAGACGATTAGTTCGCAATCCAGAGCTAGCTATGATCACCATACACTGTCACTCTCTCCACTCGCTTCCCTGTACTCCGGGCCTCTCTTGCGACATCTACCTTTCAAGTGCCTACGAGCCACGCCCTCTCACCTCCACGTTCGACGACACATTCCCGTCCTCACTCGCCTTCCCCATGTCCGATACCGATACACCATCACCAGTTGCACCCCTACTTGCACAGGCCGAAGAGTTGTGCGGTTTCCACGACCACATCACACGGGTGATTGCCGACCTCGATATTCCCGAGGCAACGTTCTCTGACAGATATCCTCGTCCCGGCAAGGCTGATTTCGAATTTGCATCGGTCGTTCTGATGTTCCTCTACCAGCATGCTCGCGGGTTCGACCAGAGCGAATTGCACCGGCAGTTGACGGGCACTGCCTACGTCTACATCCGCTTCGGCTTGTCTCGACCGCCTACACAGCAGGCTGTCAGTTACATCTGGCGCAACCGGCTCTCACTCGCGGATCGTTGCACGATCAAGTCTACCGCACGAGAGATACGAGACATCGCCGCCGACCATGATATCGTCTCCGACGACGAACCGCGCCTCAATCCTGCTGAGATTGCTGATACTGAAATCACTGACGAGCTCATCATGAACGCGGTTGAAGCGGCACGCGACCGTGGTCTCGACGAGTTTGACAGTGACCGAGCAAGCAATGCTACGTTCGGGGATTTGGTGTTCTTCGAGCGCCAAGGCTACCTGAACATAGCTGATCGGGGTACAACGACACGCTCAGAAGGATCGAGCAAGCGGTTCGAGCGCATCAGCGACCGCAGAGAGACACCCCACGGCGACACCCACCTCCGCACAATGAAAAAGACCGCCGCTCCTCCCGAGCAGACCACGCTCGACGACTACGAGGACGGTCGGCGACCGAGGGATTGGCAGCGTATCCGCGACGAGGTGCTCGACCCATTCCATCGAGGAGTCGCAACAATCCTCGAAGGGGTCAGAGAGAACGGTGGTATCCGGGAGCCGGTCATCGCCGCTATCGACATCACGCCGTGGCCAGTCTTCACCTCTCCCTACAAGAACAACGAAGATGTGGCACGTAGCGACGAGCCAGTAGTAGTGAACGGGGAGGAACGATATCCGCGGGAGGAGTACCCGGAGATGGTACACGGGCTGAAAGAGAGTCACGAGCGCGGATACGAGATGGCGACGATCACCATCATCGGAGAAGACACGCCGATTGTCCTGGGTGTCGAACCAGTACGACGGGAATCCGATTGGGAGACAGAAGATGCAAGGAACACATCACAAGCGCGTATCGTCGAGCGATTACTGAAACAGGCCGAGCAGCACGTCGATATCCACAAAGTGTTCTGTGACCGCGGATTCGACGCGCATAGCGTTCGGGACACAATCGACCGCCACGATACGACCTACCTCATCCCGAAGCGCAAGTACCAAGCTGAAATTGAGGACATAGAGGAACTGGAGCGAGAGTCCGTTACCGGCGCGGGTGTCGTGCGAAACGTGCCACACGGGCATGACGGCCGGGTTCATACCGGGAGCATCATGTACGTGCCATCGACGGAGGAAGAGGGAGCCTACGCGGTGTTCACGACCAACCGCAATGTGCCAGTGGAACAGGTCCAAGGATTCGTCGGCCAGTACACGCAGCGCTGGCGAATCGAAAACGAGTATAAGTCAATCAAGAAACACTTTCTGCCGGCGGTGGGGTCGATGGATTACCGAGTGCGGTTCCTGTATTTCGTGATCGGCGTCGTAATGTACAACGTGTGGCGGCTCACGAATCTCCTGTTCCGTGAGGCCGTAGACGTGCATCTTGGGGAGCACCCGCCGATTCCAGCCGGTGAGTTCATCGAGATACTCGCGTTCTGCATCGTTCCGGGTGATTGAGGAGGGTCACTCCATTGTCGCGTTCATCTCGTTCTCGATAGCTGCGGGACGCGCCTGTAGACTCTATTCTCGGCGGCTCTCGACGATTGAGCAGTAGACTTGTATCGTTCAGCGGGTTGCATCCGGCGTACCCATTTCTCTCAGCCACGAGAACAGTCACTCTTCGCCGGTTTCGCTTGTAGAATCAGTCATCCTCCGAATCTCTGGTCGAATATCTGCGCGTTCCAAATGCATTACAAAGAAGCGTGTACTCCCCTCTATGGCTGATTTTGACCCAACACCATCCGAAGACGATATCAACACAGTGCGCCAGCGCTGGTCCGAGAACACCGATACGCTCGGGCGTGTCTACAACACTCTCCTCGGCATCACCAAACCAACGTCCTATCCTGACATCGCAGAGATCGCCGACTGCTCGCCCAACGCCGCGAAAAAGCGCCTCGAACGCCTTGCGGAGATGGGCATCGGCTGAGCCGACCGCCAGAGCCGCCCCGCTCGCTATGAGTGCAATGACGGCTCCCTCGAATGGCAAGATGCGAGCCGTCTCGCCGACGAACTCAGGATCGACGAGATTATCGATCGCGTCGGGCAGCTCGAAGATCACCGAGAACAGTTCGAACAGCGCTTCGAGACGGACGATCTCTCCTCAGTTTCAGTGTTCGAGCATGACGACCACGAGGCTATTCACGAGCGCATGAACGCCATCAGCGACTGGCAGTCGGTCAATCGCGATATTCGCCTTTACGAAATTGCACGACAACTCTCTGAGAACGACGGCCATCTTTTGCCGGCATAGATGATCCCTCCCAAGCGATAAGCCATCATCAACTGGTCGCCCGCGAATATCGAACCGAGCCAACCGACCGCAGTGGCTCGTGACCGCATCGGGAACCTTTGACACAGTAGGCATAGCCGGTACCCGATCATCAAACCCCGACGCCGTCGTTCATTTGCAATAGAGCAGATTCGTGGGTCTCTAAATCACCGTACATAGCCGTGAGAATTGCTATACAGGATACATCCTGTGTATACAGCATGCAAGAGGGACACGCCGACCGGGTGAGCGAGGAGATCGTCGACAAACACCGCAACACGGCCGAGGATGTCCTCACCGACGACGAATACGGCCATCTCATCGACGGCGAGTGGATCGACTCGGGAAGCAAGGAAACCATGATGGCGACTGACGCCACCACGGGCGCGGATCTCGCTCGTTTCCAACGTGGGACGCCCGACGACGTCGATCGGGCGGTGGCAAGCGCACGCGAGGCCTTCGAGGGAAGTTGGAGCCAGAAATCGCCGCGACAGCGCTCGGATCTCCTCCTCGAAGTGGCCGACGAACTCGAAAGTGAGAAGCTCCGCATTGCTCGCATCGACAGTCTGGAGATGGGGAAGGCCAACCAGCACTCGGCGTTCGTCGACGCAACCATCATGGTTGAGCAGTTCCGTTTTTTCGCCAGCCTCGCCCGCACCGAAAGCGAGGGACGGCTCCCGCCAATGGGATCGAACAAACTCGCCTACACCAAATCCGAACCACACGGCGTCATCGGCCAGATCAGCGCGTGGAACTTCCCCGCGATGTTCGTCGGTTGGAAGATGGCCCCCGCACTCGCTGCCGGCAACACTGTCGTATTCAAACCCTCCTCGCGAGCGACGCTCTCGACGCTCGAAATCGTGAACATCGTGGATGAAGTACTCCCATCGGGCGCGGTGAACGTTGTTACGGGTACAGGCAGCGAGGTCGGCGACGCCATCACCGCCCACCAGGGTATCGACAAGCTCTCGCTCACCGGTTCAACGGGAGCCGGCGAGCATGTGATGAAAAACGCCGCCGAGACCATTACCCCCGTATCACTCGAGCTCGGCGGGAAGAGTCCGAACATCATCTATCCCGATGCCGATCTGGAGAAAGCGGTCGAGGGCGCAGTCATCAGCATCTGGTTCAATCAGGGCGAGCAGTGTACCGCCGGCTCCAGACTGTTCCTCCACGAAGACATCGCCGAGGAATTTCTCGAACTGTTCGAGGAGCGAACCGCCGGTCTTACTGTCGGCGACCCGCTCGAAGGGAAGACTGACATGGGGCCGCTCGTGGACGCCGATCACCTCGATGAGGTACTCTCGTACGTCGAGACCGCCAAAGCCGAGGGCGCGACGATCCGATACGGCGGCGGTACGCCCGACGATCCCGCCCTCGATGGTGCGCCGTTTGTCGAACCGACCATCATCGAGGACGTCGAAAACGACCACACTGTGGCCTGCGAGGAGGTTTTCGGGCCGGTGCTCTCGGTGCTCGAATGGAACAACGAAGAGGAGATGCTCGCGGCTGCCAACGACACCCAGTACGGACTGGCCTCCGCCGTGTGGACCGAGGACCTGGAGACCGCCCATAGCGTTGCCGACGAACTCGAAGCGGGGACCGTCTGGATCAACACATATAACGATCTCTTCGAACCCGTTCCCCACGGAGGCTACAAGCAGTCGGGGCTCGGCCGTGAACTGGCCGAGGAGACTTACGACGAATACACGCAGACGAAATCGGTGATGATGAACTTCGGCAATCTGCCGCGGATGGGCTGACCGGCAGCGAACAGTGTATCGCGAGTCCATTCGTATTCGGTGAAGGAGGTGAATCTCAAGTCGATGGCTACCTGTGGCCGATGAGGAGAGGTGTGATGGACGAACGGCCCTCAGAAGCGATTCGTCATCACCTGACTTCGATGTTTCCCTCGCAAATGGCCGAAGACCTCGAAGCGGGGCACGAGGTTGTCGTCCGTGATCGGAAAATCGACGGCAGAATGCTCGTCTGGGCCGACTCATTCTCCGACGGTATCGCGGACGTGATAATCGGTGACGATGATCTCCAAGTCGGGTCGGCTTCGGCACGATCGGTTTGCGGTGCGTTCGTGAGGACGGTCCGCTTCACAACGGTGCAACAATCGGTAGAATCGCCGTCACTCGAACCGCGAAGCCCGAACGAGTGCAGAGCGGTCGACATCCGTGACGGTCGCGTGACCGGTGAGAGTGAAGGTCAAATCGAGATCGGCCCGGACGTTCTCTACTACCGCCTTCACGCCCTCCTCGCCACCGAGAGCGAGGCCGTAGACGTAGGGCCGGCCGAGCAACACCGCCTCGGCTCCAAGTGCGATGGGTTTGAGCATGTCGCTGCCACCTCGAATACCACTATCGAACAACACCGGAATCCGGCCGTCGATCGTCTCAACGATCTGCGGGAGCGCCGTCAGAGCGCCGATCGCGCCGTCGACCTGCCGACCGCCGTGATTCGAGACGACGATCCCGTCCACACCATGCTCGACCGCCAATTCAGCGTCGTCGGGATGAAGGACTCTTCCTAACATCTTCCGTGCGGTAATATTGTGTGAGTAATGTTAAAAAATATCAATCCCGAGCATATCCTCTTGTACCTTCCCGCCCGCTTGGACATGGCACTTGTCTTGAGGATACGCACTACAGAGCAATACGTATCCGTCTTTCCGGTCTTTCTTATCAAGCGCCGTCCCCTCACTCTGGTCGACCTCACCGTCAAGCAGTTCGCCGGTGCAGGTAGTGCAGTTACCCTCTCGACAGGAGAAGGGAAGATCAAGACCGCTATTGAGTCCAGCGTCTAAGATGTATTCGTCTTCGTCAACTTCGAGTTCGTGAGTCTCGTCTTCAAATTCAATGACAACGATATGACTCATAATTGCTGTCTGAGTTTGTACATTTCGAGCGCTTCAAGCCGCGGATCGCCCGTACTCCGGGTATCGTCTTCGAGGCTCGCACCGCTCACCATCTCATTGAAGGAGGTGCTGACGCCCTCCTCTTCGAAACTAGAATCCATAATGTATGCAACGTTATCCCGAACTTCCTCCTCTGATTCGTCGAGTTTGTCAGCGGCCTCGGCGATGGCCTCTTCGACTTCCTCGTCGCTTGCGGTGAACGACGCACCGCGGGCGAGTTCGCGGAGTTCGCGGTCCTGTGCCATCAGTCGTCGCCCCCGTCCATTGCGACGCCGCGCTTTTGTTGGTAGTGGCGCTCCTGCTCCTCAAGGCGGCTTTCGAGATCCCACTCGGAAATTTCGTTGTAGCGATCGCTGACGTTGTCCATGACCTGCATATAGTCGATATCACACCCGAGCGTCTCGTTGTACATCCCGTCAATCAGATTGCCACCGCGCATCAGCGTTGAGTCGATGTCGAAATCGAGCGGGTCACCCACCGCATCGGTATACATGTACGCGAAATCGGCCATGTACGGAACATCTTCGTAGAGCGTGCTCACGATGTTTTCCTCGACGCCCTGATAGGCAGGTTTGCCGGCCTGTTCCTTTTCAAGGAGTTCTTTCAACAACTCAACGCCGTGGGTGATGTGGCGACCCTCGTCGGTGCTGATGAACTTGAAGGCGTAGTTCAGCAGTGGGAGGTTCGCCCGTTCGGGCAACCGACTGATCGCCGTCGAGCCTACCCGCGCGAGGATACCCTCGACGTTGAGATGGTAGTTGGTCGCAGCCCGGGCGATGTCGACCGGATCGTCGGTTTGTGCAGCCTTCGCAGTCAGCAGCCCTTGATGTTCGAACACCTCGCCCAACCCCGTGGCCTGAACGATAGGGACGCGCGTCCCCTTTCGCGGATCGAGTTCGGCGTAGTTGTCGCGGTCATCCATCACCTCGTTCATGTAGATGTCAAGAAACTGAGTGTGCTTGTGCTCGGTGAGCGTGAGCATCGTCATGAACATCTCCTTCTGTCTGTTGCCCTCTAGACAGTCAGCACCCATCGCCCGCGAGAGATTGGTGGCAGCGTCACCGGCGACTTCGGTTTCGCCATCGAGAAAGCCCGACAGCAGATATCGAATCTGGGCGCGCTCGTCGTCTTCAAGCGACTCCCACGTCTCTTTGTCCTGCTTGAAGCCGATTTCGTCGAACAATTTCTCGACGTTCCACGTTCCCAACTCGACACCCTTCTGAAACAGCTGGTACCATTTGTCATCAGTATCTACGCGCTGACCACTGTACGACGGTTTGGTAGACTCCACCATACCCAGATATAGCACAGGAACGAGTATGATGCTTGATCCTGCAATATGGGGTAGTTTAAAAAAGATATCGGTCGTCAACTCGCCCGGCGGTGTCGCCCAATTCCTGTGCGGCTTCGCTGTACGGGAGAATCGTCGTCGTTGAGCCGTCAAGTTCGAGATCTTCAGAAAAGATAGATTCCATCACGTCTGCGCCTTCGAGGAGGTCCTTCCAGTGAGGGTATGGCCCGATGATGGCAAATCCGGGGTCGCGTGCCTCGGGGTCTTGGAGGACAGTAGTCTCGAGGCACTCGCCATCGTAGAGGTCAATATAGGCGTAGATGGTGCCGTCGTTGAGGTACTGCTCCAACTGGTCAAGTAGATTATCAAGGTCGGCAGGATATTCCTCACGGAGCGCTGAGAACGTCACTTCGGGGATATCCGAGATGGATGTCGAGAGCACCGCCGCGACGAGTCGCTCGTGGTCGTCACCGTCCTGTTCACCCATCCGTTCTTCAAGTGCCGACGGTGCGTCAGTGAGGAGTTCATCAACGTGTTCGTCGGATAGCGATTCGAGGTTTTCACGAAATTCACCGGAGAGGTCCTCGGGAAGGTCTGCGATAGTGGTTTCGGTAGGGATATCTGTGATTTCAAAGACGAAGTCACCGTCAAAATCGACACCCCAGCCTTCACTCGCTTCTCGATAGGTCTCGTTGTTGTTCAGCGCCGCCCGATACGTGTGAAGCCATTCGCGCGACGGAAACCACTCTGCCATAGTGTGCCTATTGGTACCACTGTCTGCCGATAAGCATTGGTGCCCCCAATAGCCGGCTATTTATACTGAGACTGATTGGATAAATCCGCTCGTGAGTTTTCTCCGATCCATTATATGAAATCTGTTATCAAAACTATATTCCTAATAGGAAGTAACTTGCATGTTGAGGATGAAAGTCAACAACACCCATGAATAGTGATGGACGTGATTTGTCGGTCGCAGCCATTCAGATGGAAGCCAGCGTTGGTGACGTTGCGAGGAACATTAACCAAGCAGAGCGCCTCGCCCGCGAGGCACTCGAAGAGGGGGCAGACGTAGTCGGTCTCCCCGAGTTTTTCACATCTCGGGTCGTGCTCGACGACGCGGTTTGGGAGGCAGTGCTGCCGACCGATAACAAGGCAGTGGCGATGCTTGAATCGCTCGCACAGGAGTACGATGCGACCGTCGGCGGTTCGATGCTCATGCACCGCGATGGCGATGTCTACAACACCTACTGTCTCGCTGGGCCTGACGGGACGGTTCGGACCCATGACAAGGATATTCCGACGATGTGGGAGAATGCGTTCTACATCGGTGGGGATGACGATGGCGTCGTCGAGACGGCGCATGGGACTACCGGGCTAGCCGTCTGCTGGGAGTTGATCCGGCAACAAACAGTGGATCGCATGGCCGGACGGGTTCAGTACGCCATTACCGGGAATCATTGGTGGACATTACCTAATAACTGGCCGGGTGTCGACCGGTTGCTTGGTTCCGTCCGTCAGTACAACCGCTATCTCTCGGAGCAAGCCCCGGTCGAGTTCGCCCGTGAGCTCGGCGTCCCGGTGATCCACGCTAGCCACTGTGGCGAGTTCGATGGACGCTTTCTTCTATATCCTGGCGATGAGCATGGTCTGCCCTATCGATCGTCGTTCGTTGGTGCGACACAAATCGTCTCCGCTGATGGGACGGTGCTGGCTCGCCGGGATTTGGATAAGGGCCCCGGTGTCGTCTCCGCAAACATAGAAATACCAGCCCATCCACCAACGCCCGCGACCCACGATCCACCTGATCAGTTTTGGATCCCGGAACTGACAGCCTCGCACCGACTGTACTGGTCGCATCAGAACGTCTGTGGATCAGCGTACTATCGAAACAACAAGACCGAATCACTCTCAACGCGTAGCCACGTAGCTGTCGAATCCAGCCCTGAACAGTAGCAGGCACCGATGTGGTTCAATGATCGAGTTCGATAGTCCGCGGTGGGTTTGTAATCCAATTCCAGCGGAATGGATGTGATTGACTTAAACTAGCGTCAGTATAACTCCGATAAAAAGCACTGAGAATCCACCGATTTCGGCAACGATCAACGCCCACATGCTACCGCGGAGTACAGTCGGATTGATTATGCCGGAGTCTCGAAACTGGTTATCCGTGTCACCCAAAAGCCCGTGGGTGATGTATGAGCCTACAGCAATTGCAAAGAACAAGATCGGAGCAACAACCGCAATTAGATTTACCGTCGTCGAAAACGGGCTGCGTTGGACGAATTCATAAATAACCAGTGAGGCAAACGAATAGAGAAGTGCAGCACGGTGGGCGACATTCACATACGTCGGCGCAGTACCCTCGTCGCTCCCCATCATGTGCCAGTATTTCCACACACCCGTGAGAAGACCGATTAAAAGGAACCCACCACTCGAAAAGAGCGCCAGCAATACAGGCAGTTTCATTGGAAAACTCCGATGAGTAGTACTAGTGTCAATAAGAAGCACCCATCATGATGCCGTCTGGTTGAGAGTCTTCTTGACGAGTGTTCATCCATCGAGCGCTTGATTCGACCAATCATGGTCGTAGTATGCCTAACTCGTTGTAGTGGTATCGCCACGTATGACCGATATGAATGTTTCCATCGTTGATTAGAATTATCCCTTCCATGGAAGGATGATGACATTGTGTCAGTGAAACCCCCTCATCAAGGTTCGTACGTGTGTTCGCATTAGACTATTCACTCGGCTCTGCACGGCGGTGGCGCAGAATGGTTCTCATAGGGTGATGGTTGGACCGGCGATGTCGTTGTCTCGTTCGTGATTTGTGAGTGCAACTGCGAGCCGAAGACACAGCGCCAAGAAGACGTGAGATTCAGCTCTATTGAAAACGACACACGGCGTCGGGATTGTTCGGTATTCGTTTGAGGAGATGTAGCCGAAGAGTCGGATATGGCGATCGTCCTCCTCGACTTCGTTTCCTCAAACTCTTACGGAGCAATCCCGTTGCCGTCGTCCATTTTTAATAGAGCATCGAAAACCGACATCTAGTATTATTGCAATTCAGCTTCGGCAGTAGCGGCGCTTTCTGGTGCTGGCTGAATACCATGCTAACTGTTCTATGACACCTTTTAGAACGGATGGGTGGCACCCGATCCATTCGGGAGGCGACTCCCTCCCGGCTCCTGCTGGCCGCCTAGCCGGACACACCGTGTTCGGAGTGAAATCTCGCCGCTTGGACGTGCTTTCGTTCGGCCGGAAGGCAGAAGGTGCATATCGGCGTAGCGAGGATATGGACGCAGACGAGCTCGACGAGTGCGTTGGCCGGTCTCGATTATATCGACTTGCGAGCATGGGAGAACCGATTGATGAGTAACGAGTGGGATGTTCTCGACCCGGAGGACCACTAGTAGTGAATCAAGAAACCGGAGACGGGTCAAGCCAGTCCGTCAGCCAACAGTCGGGGTCATCTGGGAAGATACGTTTCTATAACGAACCGCCAGCCCCGGACAGTTACTACTACGAATATTTCGACGGTGGGATGGTTCTCACCCACGAGACCCGCGACGAAGTTGGGTCGCCTGAAAACGCTGTCCGCGTTGAAGTTGACGAGCGCTATGACCCCGGATTTTCGCGTGAAAAGCTCGCTGCGACCCAAACGACAGTAAAGAACCTGTTGACATCGGCTCTCGTCAACGTGCTCATCGCAATTATCATCGTTTACACTGTTGTCACGAATGCACAGGTGGTGCTTTCGGCCGATGCTTCGCTCTCGATAGTGAACTGGATTGTGAGTTGCCTGTCCGTCCTTGTTGGTGGGTACGTGCTTTTTCACGGAGTCCGGGGATTTCGGAACCTGTATCGGTTGCAGGGAATCGGGCGGTCAATGTCACTCACCGATAATCAGCAGTGACCTTCCCGCTCCATTTTGCACTATGCTTGTCAGGGTTCCCAAAGCAGAGGCGATAGGCCGGTTCATGCGAGATATTGGCATGATGAGGAGCCGCCAAATCCTCCGAGTTTGCGGAGTCATCCAAGGATAATGCACTCGGTGACTACGAATGAGAGAGTAGAGCCGCTTGCTGGTCGCCCGTCGGATCATGGGGAGCGGTCACTCTGCACCGTATGAACTGGGAACGGCGAATCCCGCCGTTCGCCGAAGACGCTCTTGCGGTGCTCCAGGAGTCGGTCGGTGATGACGACGAAAGGCTGTTGAACGACGAGGCGGCCGCTGTACCGGTCGCTGATGAGCGGTTTGCGGAAGCTGATGCCGAATACGCGCTCGACGTGTTGCAGAGTCGGGAGCGTGTCATAGAATTCTCCCCACACAATAGTTAATATGCGTACTATTTTGTGACTAAACGGGTTTAGAGATCCGTGCACCAAGTGTACGGCATTCTAATCCAGTTAAAGAACACCATTTTATTTAATATTTCTGCCCTTTTGAGGCTGGCTACTCTGATTCGACTCTGAGCAAACAAGGTGTTGCGAGGATGGCTTCGGTACTTTCGGGACTATTGCCTCCAGATCCGTTGTTGACCATGCGGATCTTTCTATGACACCCTGATGAAAGCTATATCGGAAATCACTATCCCGGAGCCGCTCATGCTTACTCGAAATGCCGATCGACCGTACCAATCCAGACGAGATATTTACACCACCCGACGAAGCGAAGTACGCTCAAGTCCTCTCGACGGCTGGAAACACGCACGTATTCGTTGCAGGCGTTCTCTCGAAAAACGCTCACGGGGAGATGATCGGTGTCGATGACATGGAAACTCAGACCCGAACAGTCTTATCCCAGATCGAAACCTGTCTCGCCGTCGAAGATGCCACCATGGCTGACGTGGTTCGCCGGCGAGTCTTCACCATCGACATCGATCGTTTCCTCGCAATCCAGGGCGAGGTCTACGATGACTATTGGACTGATGGTGCGGTTCCTGGATCAACGCTCGTGCAAGTCGAATCGTTAGCCGACGCCCACCATGATGGAGTTGCACCAAGTGAACCAACCGACGTTGAACCGCGGTTCCTCGTTGAGATCGACGTGACGGCTGTTCTTGACGAGTGAAAACAAGCACTGCGCCATTGCGGAACCCGGCTGGCTGCTTGCTACGGATCGAGAGGACACGGATTGCTCGCTAACCGAGTAGTCCAGACGTTCACACCAGCGCACAACGGAACTGGGAGACACGACGACACAGATTCATGGGACTTCAAGCTAGATTAGGCGAAATATGACGGTATTGCGGTTAGATACTGCGCTTTCAGCCGAGAGTCGAGAGCGAAAATAGTGTGAGTAGTCCCTACGATTCCGCGGCAAATCGGTTGTACAACCTAGCAACGATATATGCATCGAAAACCCCATCAAGGAGAGCTAGGAAGCCGCCGATAACGAGTCCGGAGACTGTCTGATTGTATCCGGGATACAGATCCTCGAAAAGCGACTCCCAACGCGTTCCCCAGCCGAGTCGGGACGTAATCCCGACGAAAACCACAAGCGCTGACCAGAACAATCCCCATGCCTTCCCCAGTGCTTTCGGGTCGAGAGCGGTTGATTGAGTCATATACTAATTATCTATGGGTAATCACTTATGCGTTAGGGCGCTGATTCTATGAGTCTTCTGTACAAGTCTATCAAACGTGAGCATGGGAGAGTATAAAGATCGACAGTAGATGTGCTCTCTTCAGTAGTTTCATCGGAAATCCAGTGAATAAGACAGTCTTGGATCAACTCTGATCAGACGACATTGGGTCTAAATAGACTCGGGAGTAGGATAGAATGGTATGGTATCTCCATTCGACGTACTACAGATTGATTCGGGTGCGGACGAAGAGGAGATAGCACAAGCATACCGACAACGAGTAAAAGAAGCCCATCCTGATCAGGGCGGATCAATCAGCGAGTTTCAACGAGTCCAGACAGCGTACGCCAAACTCGAAGGAGATTACAGCGTTGAAGACCATGGCAGTGAATCCGTCGACGAATTTGATCCTCAACGGGAGAAGTCTCGAATCGAGTACCTCAACTATGAGATTCTCGATGATCACGGATGGAGCCACACCGACGAGGACTTGTTCGAAAAAGCGGCCGCTGTAGATCTCGATCCGGCCGACTATGGCGAGTTCCTTGCACAACCACATGAGTCACTTCTGGAGGCGGCCGAAAATCGCGGCTTCGTGTGGCCATACGCTTGCCGAGGTGGAGCGTGCGCCAACTGTGCGGTTGGTGTTGTCGAAGGGGAATTGGAGATGCCAGTTAATACCATCCTGCCACCGGCGATGATCGAGCGTGGCATTCGACTCTCCTGTAACGGCATGCCGGTCACTGCCGAAATGAAAGTCATCTACAATATCAAACATCTTCCGGAGCTTGACGAGCTTCGATTGCCACCCCGTCCATTTGAGCAGGCACATGCAAACGACTGATCCAACTTCGATAAAATGACAGAGTGTCATAGAACAGTTGGCATGGTTTTCGCGTATCGGTCGAGAGGCCCGCTACTACTGGCTCTAGATTGCGACAATACTGACTGCTTCTCAGATACCGTTTCTCGGGCTCTTGGTGAGGTGTGTGAAGAGTTTTATGGTTACTAGAATGTGATGGAAAAATACATCCAGATGACTTCCGCAAAGTCGTCCAACACCTCCATAGTAAGGACCGGACAATCTTCAAGTAGTCTCGTACTCAGACTGGTGAGACAATATCGGCTCACTCCACCTGCGCTCCTGAGAGCAACTTTCAACCGTCTTCTTTTTCTTCTTCGGCCGGAGAAAAGTCAGTGGCTTCCTCCTCGTCCTCGTCTTCTTCCTCGGCTTCATCTACCGGGGAGAAATCGGTAGCTTCCTGTTCGGATTCTTCCTCTTCTTCGTTCTCATTCGACATACGGATGAACGTATTCCCACCCTGTCGATAAACCTTGGCGTGACATACTCAGGCATATTATGTGGTGGCTGAGGGCCCGACGATTCTCATCGTCGAGAATCGGATTTCGAGGGTTAGTCGGCCGTATCGGCAGTTGTCTCGCTACTACTGTCAGCGATCGGCGCACTACCGATCGGCGCGACCGTTCGGGCGAACGACCAGTTCACCACTTCGGCGAAGCTCACGTACATTGCAAGCGCTCCAGAGAGGATACCGACGTAGCCACCGGCGACGCCCAGTGCGCCGATACCGAGCAGGTCGCCGAAGCCGAGCAGTGCGAACGTGATCCACAGCGTGAGGAACACGCTCCAGAGGCCCCAGTTGAGCCTGAACGTGGCGATCCACATGTAGAACGTGAACACACCCCAGAGGACGAGCGCCGCACCGAGCGTGGGGGTGTGGATCGACAGCCAGCCGTTGCCGTCGAAGAGTACGAGTAGGCCGAACCACCACCAGAACGCGCCGTAGCTGAAAAAGGCCGTCTGGCCGAAGGTGTTGCCGGTGCGAAATTCGAGGATGCCAGCCACGAACTGCGCCGTACCGCCGAACGCGAACGCGAGCGGCAGTACGACCGCCTCGCCTTCGCCGGGAAGGAGGCCTGCGTTGACGAGACTCAGGAGAACGGTCGTGAGGCCGAATCCCACGAGACCGAGCGGTGCCGGATTTCCGCGTTCAGTGTCGAGTGGCATTGTGTTTGTCTTCCAACTAATTTGTTTTAGTCCGCCTGTAGTTGATCCCGGATCGTCTCGGGCACGCTCGGGTCGGCGAGCGTGCTCGTGTTGCCGAGTTCCTCGTCGTTGGAGATGTCCTCGAGGAGTCGGCGCATGATCTTCCCCGAGCGGGTCTTCGGCAGTTCGTCGACGAAGAGCACGTTCGACGGCCGGGCGAACTTGCCGATACCCTCCTCGACGGATTCGACGATGCGCCCGCGCAGCTCCTCGGTTTCCTCGACGCCTTCCCTGACGGTGACGTAGACATCCGGAACCTCACCTTTCTCGGTGTCGTCGCGCGCGGCGACGGCCGCTTCGGCGACATCCTCGACCTCCGCGACTGCGCTTTCGAGCTCCATCGTCCCTAGACGGTGGCCGGCGACGTTCATCACGTCGTCAAGCCGGCCGAGGACCCGGTAGTAACCGTCCGCCTCTTGCATGGCAGCGTCGCCCGCCTCGTACACCCAGTCGGCGGAGTCGCCGGAGTCGGTGTCGGAAAAACGCTCCCAGTACTCCTCGATGAATCGCTCGTCGTTGCCGTAGACGGTCTGGAGCATGCCGGGCCACGGCCGCGTGATGGCAAGATTGCCCGCTTGGGCGGTTCCAGCCTCGATTTCGTCACCCCTGTCGTCGAGGATGGCCGGTTCGATACCCGGTGCGGGGCGGCCGGCGCTGCCGGGTTTCATGTCGTGAATCGCCGGGAGATTCGTGATGAGGTGGCCACCGTTTTCGGTCTGCCACCACGTATCAACGATAGCAGCACTCTCGTCGCCGATATGTTCGTAGTACCAGAGCCACGCCTCCGGCTGAATCGGCTCGCCGACGGTCGTCATGTGTCTGAAGTCGAAGTCGTAGCCCTCCAACTCTTCCTTACCCCACTTCATGAACTGGCGAACCGCCGTCGGGGAAGTGTGGAAGATGTCGACGTCGTACTTCTCGGCGATCTCCCAGGTCCGTCCCTTGTGCGGATAGTCGGGCGTCCCTTCGTACATTACCGAGGTGGTGCCGAGCGAGAGCGGCCCGTAGACGATGTAGCTGTGACCGGTGATCCAGCCGATGTCGGCCATACACCAGTAGGTGTCGCCGGGTTTGATGTCCTCGACGTAGTTCGCGGTCCCCGTTGCGTACGCGAGATAACCCCCGGTACGGTGCTGACAGCCTTTCGGGACGCCCGTCGTCCCCGAGGTGTACATGAGAAAGAGTGGATCCTCGGCGTCGCGGCTGACCGGCTCGACGCGTTCGCCCCGGTGGTCGGCGAGGAGTTCCGAAACCAGCGTGTAGTCGTCGCTGATGTCGGTCTGTGGCTCGTCGTGGCGCGTCCACGCGAGCACATCGGGATCGCCGTCGAACTCGTCGGTCGCCTCGTCAGTCTTCTCGATGTGTTCCAAGAAATCACCACGGCGGTAGTAGCCATCGATGGTGACGACGTGCTCGGAGTCGGCGGTGTTGACCCGTTCGGCGAGCGCGCCCGCCGAGTAGCCGGCGAAGACGACGCTGTGGGGTGCGCCGATACGCGCGCACGCGAGCATCGTGATCGGCAGCGCCGGCACCATCGGAAGATGGATCGTGACGATGTCGTCTTCCTCGACGCCGGCCGAGCGCAGCGCGGCAGCCATCTCGTTGACCTCGCGATAGAGATCCTGATAGCTGATGTTTCGCTGCTCGCCGCCCTCACCCTCCCAGAGCAGTGCGGTCTGGTTCTTGCGCTCGTCGAGATGGCGGTCGATACAGTTGTGGCTGGCGTTCAGTTTTCCGCCGACGAACCACTCGTAAAAGGGCGGGTTCGAATCGTCAAGCACCTCGTCCCAGTGCTCGTCCCAGTCAAGCATCTCGGCGTACTCCTCGAACCCCTCGGGGAACTCGTCGAAGCGGTCGTAGACCGCAGGATCGGCCATATTGGCCTGTCCGACGAACTCGGTCGGCGGTTCGAAATACTCCTGTTCGGCCAGTTTCGATTCGATCGTCAGATCTTGTTCGTTCGACATTTGTTATCTCACTTCATATCTAAATGTCGGCGGATATCATATAATGGTATCGCCGCCGTCATCGGTGGTGTCTACAACGAAAGTGTGCATGTTATTTGCCGAAATTCTGCTTTCATAAATGTATGACAGTGTAGAGATTTCATGGTTTACTCAGATTTGTATGTTGAGGGTGACACATCTAAGCGGTGAGAATCGGAGTACGAAGCAGTCTTTTCCGTGATTTCTGCAAATTCGACAAATTACAAAACAGTTCACGCCACCAAACAACCAAACTATTTACAATAATAGAATGTACACATAGTATGGTATGGCAATCGATAACGATTCACTGTTGTCGGACCGACGGGGCTATCTCAAAGGACTCGCCGCCGCGAGCGCGCTCCTCTGGGGTGGAACCGGCACGGCTACTGCGTGGGACAATGAGAAAAGCAATGGCGACCACCACAGTGACGGCGACGTCAACTTCGACATCCATTACACCTCCGCCACGACGCTCGCGGTGTTGATTCGGACCGGGGACGTTTCGCCTGTGGACCTTGTGGATGCCACACTCAAACGTCTCAATAACCGCGAGGACGCGACCAATATGTTCATCACTGTCACGGGAAAGCGGGCCCGGAAAGCCGCTAAAGACGCCGAACACGCGGTCGAAAACGGCGACGAACTTGGTCCGCTGCATGGGGTGCCAATCGCGGTCAAAGACCTCCAAGCCGTCAAGGGCGTGCGGTGGACCTCTGGTGCTGCCCCACTTTCGGACCGGGTTGCGGACGAAACCGAACTCGTGGTCAAGCGACTGTTCGACGCTGGCGCAATTCTTATCGGCAAAACCAATACACCCGAGTTCGGGTACACCGGGAAGTGCGACAACAAACTCATCGGCCCGACATCGACGCCGTTCGACCTTGACCGAAACTCCGGCGGGTCATCAGGCGGGAGTGCTTCGGCGGTCGCAAGCGGCGTCGTGTCAATCGGGACCGGCACTGATGGAGCCGGCTCACTGCGTATTCCAGCCTCATTCTGTTCGACCTACGGATTCAAAACCACCTTCCGACGTCTTCCCGACCCCGTAGTGTTCCGAACCGGGACCACATACAAAGACAACGGCGTCGAAACTCGGACGGTGCGAGACGCCGCACTCGCGCTGTCGATAATGGCGGGTCCTTCTGACGTGCCACAGGATCAGCTCGTGCTGCCAGACTGCGATATGGACTTTCTCGGAGCGGTAGAAAAAGGAGTCAAGGACATGAAGGTCGGATACAGCCCGGATTTGGGTGTATATCCGGTCGATGACCGTGTTCAGAACGTGGTTGGTGAGAACGTCGATGCGATTGCCGACGCCGGCGCGACCGTCGAACGGATCGATGTTGACCTCGGTGTGAAATATGACAAACTCATGCACAGCCTCAGAATCATGTGGGGGGAGGCCTACTGCACTCTCCCTGAAAAACTCGCAGAGCACGACATCGACATGCTCGGCGACGACCGCGATAAGTTCCCGAACGAACTCCTTGATTTCGTGGAATTCGGCCGGGATGAGCTCAGCACAGTTGCACTCAAGCGCAACGACGAGACCGTCCGGAAGACCGTGTTTAACGCGGTTCAGTCGATTTTCGAGGACGGTTACGACATCCTCGTCGCGCCAACGGTTGCAGTTCCCCCAATTCCGAACGATGTCGTTGGCCCGACCGAAATCAACGGGACGGAGATCGACCCTATCCTCGGATGGCTCATCACAGCAGTGTTCAACATGACCGGCAACCCGGCGGCGTCGGTGCCGGCGGGATTGACTGACGACAAGGAACTCCCGGTTGGAATGCAACTCGTCGGGAAACGACTGGCTGACGAGACGGTGCTCGCCGCGAGTGCCGCCTACGAACGAGTCAATCCATGGCACGACGATTACCCAAAACAAATCCAATCCCCGAACACGGAGACCAGCCAAACCAGCAGCAATACCAAAGACGGCGGGAACGGAAAGGCGAAACGCGGGGACAATTCGTCGTTAGCTAAGTCCATGTAGTCGAGCGGTTGCGTCGCGTGGCAATCCTTACAGGGACTATTTAGCCGGATCACGCCCGGATCGTCCCTGTCGCTGCTCTCTTCCCTATCGATATTAGACGCCAGACTGCTTCTGCCCACGATACGGCACCTGGTGTACGTGCAAAATTGAGTATTCAATAACTATTCCATCAGCATGTCATAGAACTCTTCACATACCTCACCAAGAGCCCGAGAAACGGTATCTGAGAAGCAGCCAGTATCATCGTAATTCAGAGCCAGCGGTAGCAGGCCTCTCGACCGATACGCGGAAACCATGCCAACCGTTCTATGACACCTGCTATGAATCGTATTTTCGAGTAGTGTTGTTGATTACACACAATCTTTTATTGTGTGCACGTGCGATAGAGGTTGGTGGCATGATAGAATGACCGATGAGAAACCTCAATCAGCTCAGCCCTTTGAGCAGCCGACGCGTCGAACAGCACTTCAAATGTTGGGTCTCACAGGAGCTGCTACGATCGGCGGTGCAGGTGTTGTGTCGGCCCACGACAAAGGTAACAATGCTGATAGCGAGAGCGACTCGGATGCCGTCACCAATGAGAGTGGTATCCCTCGCTATGAACTTCCACCACTGTCGTACGATTACGACGCGCTGGAACCTGCGATCAATGCTGAAATCATGCGTCTCCATCATGATAAACACCATCAGGGCTACGTCGATGGTGCAAACAGCGCACTCAATTCGCTCGAAGAGATGCGCAACAACAACGATTTCAGTGAGATCAAGCACGTGAAACGTGATCTATCGTTTAATCTATCGGGCCATGTTCTCCACACGACGTTTTGGGAGAACATGTCGCCGGATGGCGGCGGCAAACCGAGCGGATATCTAGCCAAAGCCATCAACAAGTATTTCGGTTCGTTCGAGAATTTCAAGGCAGAATTCAATGCAGCTGCGAAAAACGTCGAGGGTTCAGGATGGGGGCTACTCGTCTACGACCACCTCGCGGATATGCCACTCGTGACTCAAGCTGAGGATCACAACGACCTCGCAGTGCAAGGAGCAACACCGCTGCTTGTTCTCGATGTCTGGGAACATGCATACTATCTCCAATACAAAAACAATCGTGGAAAGTACGTGACCAACTGGTGGAATGTAGTTGATTGGGATGACGTTACCCAGCGGTACGAAGCCGCGCAGTACGCGGAGCTATCTGGAGACGGTGCACCCTCCATCTGAAGTCATTGTCTTCCTGCGCAATCAGTTGGTTGATCGCCGATCTACGCACACTCATGGAGCGAAATGGGCATTCTCACGTTGTCTGCTCCGCGTTCAGAATGGCTCTTATAAACATGCAAAGCTGAGTTGTTAGCAAACAGGCGATTTGTAGAAGCCCATCCCCGAATCTCTGGAGATAGTGGCTGTTCTCACTCTATCGTGTCTATTGTTACATGCTATTCCGCTAGTCTACACAAGAGCGGGACGCGTTGTTCTGAGCTGCTCGTCCGTCAGTATCGGATATAGGTTCTGGCCATAAACCAAAGAAAATTCTCCTCACAGAAAACTATATTGTGAGGGTTTAAAGTCATTCGGGACAATAGAAAATCGTAGGCAACGATGGCAGAGGACAACCCAAAACACGGCATGGGCGAAGCGGATTACGAAAAGGACGACCCCGAGCGCGAGACGCTGACGACGAACTCGGGCGAGCCGGTCCCCGACAATCAGAACAGCCGCAGCGCCGGTCCCGAGGGCCCCCTCCTGATGGAGGATTATCACTACTTCGAGAAGATGGCCCAGTTCAACCGCGAGGAGATCCCTGAGCGGATCGTCCACGCGAAGGGAGGCGGCGCGTTCGGCACATTCACCGTCACAAACGACGTTCTCAGCGACTACACGATGGCCGACATGTTCTCCGAAGAGGGCAAGGAGACCGACATGGCCGCCCGCTTCTCGACGGTCGCCGGCTCGCGCGGTGCGCCCGACACGGTGCGCGACCCGCGCGGGTTCGCGCTGAAGTTCTACACCGAGGAGGGCAACTGGGATATGGTGGGTAACAACACCCCCGTGTTCTTCATCCGTGATGCCTCGAAATTCTCCGACTTCATCCACACACAGAAGGAAGTCCCCAAAAACGGGCTGAACGATCCGACCCCGCAGTGGGACTTCTGGTCGCTCTCACCCGAGTCGCTCCACCAGATCACGACGCTNGAAGGAAGTCCCCAAAAACGGGCTGAACGATCCGACCCCGCAGTGGGACTTCTGGTCGCTCTCACCCGAGTCGCTCCACCAGATCACGACGCTATACAGCGAGCGCGGCATCCCCGCCTCGTGGCGCACGATGAACGGCTACAGTAGTCATACGTACTCGCTGTACAACGAGGACG
The DNA here is from genome assembly GCF_000336715.1 of Halococcus thailandensis JCM 13552. Classification (GTDB taxonomy): domain Archaea; phylum Halobacteriota; class Halobacteria; order Halobacteriales; family Halococcaceae; genus Halococcus; species Halococcus thailandensis. The sequence continues at coordinate 33,366 of NZ_AOMF01000037.1, read as the reverse complement.
GCGAGCGCCACTGGGTCCACTTCCAGTTCAAAACCGACCAAGGCATCGAGAATCTCGACCCCGACGAGGCCGAGAAACTCGCCGGCAAGAACCCACACTACCACCGCGAGGACCTCTGGGAGGCCATCGAGGAAGGCAACTACCCCACGTGGACACTCAAAGTCCAGATCATGCCCGAAGAAGAGGCCGAGGAAGTCGATTACAACCCCTTCGACATCACGCGGGTCTGGCCTCACGACGACTATCCTCTCATCGAGGTCGGAACGATGGAACTCAACGAGAACCCCGACAACTTCTTCCAAGACATCGAGGAAGCGGCGTTCTCACCCGCCCACACGGTTCCAGGGATCGCCCACAGCCCGGACAAGATGTTACAGGGTCGCATCCCGTCCTACGACGACGCCCATCGCTACCGCATTGGCACAAACTTCGAGGATGTCCCCGTCAACCGGCCGAAGAACGCCGACGTGTCGAACTACCACCAGAACGGCACAATGCGTTCGGACGGCAACAACGACGGCGGACCGAACTACGAGCCGAACAGTTTCGGCGGCCCTGTCGAGAAACCCGAGGTCGAGCAACCACCGCTCAGCATCGAGGGCGATGCGGACCGGTATGAAGCCGCCGAACGCATCGATGATTTCAAACAGCCCGGTGATATGTTCCGGGATGTGATGGACGAAGAACAGAAAGAGCACCTCATGGACAACTTCGCCGACGACATGGAACCGGTCGACGAGGAAATCCAGCAGCGACAGATCGGCCACTTCTACAAGGCCGACCCGCGCTGGGGTCGCGGCGTCGCCGACCGCCTCGGCATCGACATCGAGGCGGCTATCGACGACGAACTGCTCGCGATCGACGACGACGAAATCGCTCACGCACCGATTGTTGAGGAACTCCGCGAGTAATATTCACAGCAATATGAAGTGATTCAGCGAGCTCCAACACCGAATCACTTCACGCGCTATGCTGGTAAATCTGAGTTTTGGTAGTGAGTTGTACGGTTACGTCTCAGGTATCATAGAATGGTTGGGATGGTTTTGGCTCTCGGCTAAGAAGCCTGCTATCGCTGCCGTGTTGAATTGGAGGACGGCGCGCTGCTCACAGCTTCTCACAAACTTGTTCGATGTTCGAGATAGCGGACATCAAACGACGCTCTTGCCGAGTCTGGTGAAACAGTCGCGTAGGAACTACAGCATCCCGCCGTATGCTAGTGGATGTGCTCCAACGGACAGCTTTCGGCGGGATGCTCCGAGAANGACGCTCTTGCCGAGTCTGGTGAAACAGTCGCGTAGGAACTACAGCATCCCGCCGTATGCTAGTGGATGTGCTCCAACGGACAGCTTTCGGCGGGATGCTCCGAGAAGTTGTTGAGCGCCAAGCAATAATGTTCCGCCCTGAGCCACTCGACGCCATTGTCGAGCGGCGCTGCAAGCGTGCGTGGGAGCAGGCTCCCTGTCCCGAGTGTGGGGAAACAGCTCTCCAGACTCGGGACGGCAGTCCCCGAGTCTGGTGTCGCAACTGCCGCTATAGCTTCACATACACCCGAAACACGCCGTTCGCAAACACCGGTCTTACACCCGGTGAACTCCTTCTCATCTTCATTCTCTACGCTGATACCTTGCTCAGCATCAACCAGATCGCCCAACTATTCGATTCCTGCTACGACACGATCCATACGCAACTCCGCGATGGGGAAGCCGCGTTCGAACGCGGCTTTCCCCTCGTCTGGGAGCGCATCCAGCACACCGTTCAGGGACCAACACAGATCGATGAAACCGGCTCGAAGTGTTCGGGCTACAAAGGTCAATCGCCGCCGCGGGACGGTCTCTCCCGCGGCGGTTCTGGGGAACCGGGCCGATCACGTTGGGAGGGAGCACCGGGCGACAAACTCACGCTCGTCGCGGCGAGCCGCGACGTGCTTCGGGTGATCTCAGCCGAAGAAGGATCAAAATACGACGAGAATCTCGGGCCAGTGATCGAGGAAGCAGGCGATCTCTCCCAGCCGCTGGGAGAGATCTGGACCGACGAACTTCCCGCGTATCAGCAGATGAACCACGAGCATCGAACCGTTGTTCACGACGATAAGTACGTCTCAGACGAAGGCGTCCACACAAATCAAGTCGAATGCCTCTGGTCNATGAACCACGAGCATCGAACCGTTGTTCACGACGATAAGTACGTCTCAGACGAAGGCGTCCACACAAATCAAGTCGAATGCCTCTGGTCACTGATCCAACCGTGGCTGGAGAAGTTCCGCGGCCTCTCCAAACCAGGATTGGAGCAGTCCGTCCGAACCTACGGGTTCGTACGGACGTTGAATCTCGTCGGAGCACCGCTACACGGCCTCGTTGACTGCTTCGCCCTCAACGTGTTTCACTAGATTCGGCAAGAGCGNGTACGGACGTTGAATCTCGTCGGAGCACCGCTACACGGCCTCGTTGACTGCTTCGCCCTCAACGTGTTTCACTAGATTCGGCAAGAGCGTCAAACGATCTCACAGAACCCACGATACCAAGAATCTCGCGGAGTTCGCTGAAACAGCGGAGGCGATTTTCCGTTTCGCGGTAGCTGTGGTCGTCTTCAAGTCGATAACCGTGGATGGCCAGGTGCTTCCAGCGGGTAAGCCCACTCGGCGGGCTTGCCCGCATCGGTCCCAACGCTTGTTTGGCTGGCCGCCTACAGTTTCTGGTGAAGTCGAGGAGATCCACTTCGACCATGGCACCTTTCTCGGCTTCATCCTTACCGATATAACAGTCTATCCCGCCGCCGTACCCCCTATTCAACAGAACACTACAATGCAACTCTGTTTCTCACAACCTACGTAACAGCATTTTAGACACCGTTCGCTGAGCCACATGATCTTGCCAAGCCGAAGTGCTGATTTTACTTTCATCACGCTTTGATGAGGTATAAGTACGAATAGCCGGGAGTACAGGTTGCATGACGAATCTCATCGTCAAAGCGGCAGTCAAAGAACAGCTCGCAGACCAGAACGTCTCATCGGATTTCTACGACGCGCTCGATAGCGAAGTAGCGGACTTGCTTGCGGATGCGGCACGGCGATCAGATGCCAATGATCGCAAGACTGTCCAGCCGCGCGATCTCTGAGCAGGGATTGTTGAGACGGTACTTCTCTCAACTCGTGCCAGTCAGTTCCAGAGTGTGATCACCCGTCTGATCGCAACTTCTCCCACCAGAGTGAGATGCTCGTCGCGTGAGTGATACTCTGGAGGCTGACCACTCCATCTGAGAACGGGCGATTCCAGCTGCCGGTGCCGAAGCGATGTCGTCGGGCGCGGCACCCAGTCCGCCGTGGTGAGAGCGGGAGTATTATGTGTCTCTCTTGTGACCAGTGACTCATGCCGCTTGATGAGTCGGACTGGGAGCAGTTGGGACCAAGCAAGTCACAGATAGCGATCATGCGCGATTTCCTCGAAGACAACGCACCGCAGGCGTACACGCTGGAAGAAATCGCCGACGAAACCGAAGTCGTCATGGCCTCAAGCAGCGGGGGACAGATCCCCATGAGCAGTCCCGAGCAGGGTCTCGCCCAGGCAATCGGGCGCGTCTACCTCGAACTGTTGGCCGAGCCGCTAGTCGAAGATACCAACGTCGAACGCCGCGCCGACAGTAGCGGTGTCGAGTATTATCGGTACAACGTCGAGTAAGACGGTTACGTCGGCCATCCCGCGCAGACGTTCGCTTCGGGACGCCGCTGAACACTGCGTGAGAAGATGTTCCTTGTGGCGATATCGCGTATATCTGCTTGTCCTGCTGACCCGGGCTACTGGCTCATCTCGCCTGTCGTGTCGAGTTTCATCTCAGCGAGTTTGGTGCTCACCGCGTCGATCCGTCCGTCGAGTTCGTCAACGAATCCACTCGTCTGGTCGGTCGTGATCGCGCCTTCGCTGGACGGTTCGATCAGGTTCTCCTCTTCGAGCACGCGCAATGAGTAGCGGATTTTGTGATGAGCGTAGCCAGTTTCGTTCGACATCCTCACGATGCCGATCGGTTCGTTCTCGATCACCATCCCCAGCACCTGCAGATGTCGTTCCAGCTTATCAGCCTCCTTCTCCAGTCGATCTATCATGGTGTCTGTTGTCTTATTTTGTATAAAGTAAATCTTGTTATCGAAGAACGAACTGAGGAAGCACGTCACGGGTGAGATCGGTGGATATGAGAGCTATTCCCCGATAAATTGACGTTTCGAGCATCAACATATTTTCCCGTGGGAATAACCAACAGTAGGATATGTACGATCTGACTGGGTTCCAGCGCGACCTGCTGTACGCGATTGCAGGACAGGACAAGCCGAAAGGGCTCGCAATCAAGGATGAACTCGAAGGCTACTACGAAAGCGAGATCCACCACGGCCGACTCTACACGAACCTCGACGAGCTGGTCGAGAAAGGACTCGTCGAGAAGGGCGAACGCGACAAGCGGACCAACTACTACGACCTCACCCAGCGTGCCCATCGCGAGATCGATGCTCGCCGCGAGTGGGAAGACCAGTACGTCGCTGCCGAGACTTAGGCCGGCTGTCTGACACAGCTACAGAGAGACGAGTCACCGCCCGCCGTCGGTTGGTGGTTTGGCGTGTCAATCGGGTGGTGACTGTCGGCGGTTCTTCTGCCTGCACTCTTTGCAGAGAATCCGCTTGTCGGTGAGAGTTCCGACGCGCAGCACGTCGGGTGTGTCCTCGCCGCATTCTTCGCACGCACCCCAGTCACTACCGAGGTCGAGAGCGTCGTCCACGTCGGTCATGGTCGGTGGTTGAGCGTATCGTTATTCTCAGTCGAGTCGCTTTCGGTGATTTCTGGCCCGCCAGTGCTGAATCACTCCGACGTGATCCGGTGACATCCTCGGTTCAGAGTCACGTACAGCCACTGCGCCGCATCAGTCAGGACTCAGTTCCACTTTCACATCCCTTTCCGGGCTTTTTTGCTTGAGAGTGGCGAACAGCCAGTGTCTCCCATCGAACACACGCGGAGGCAGGAAATACCATGCCAGATGTGCAATCGCACGCCGAAGACANTGAGAGTGGCGAACAGCCAGTGTCTCCCATCGAACACACGCGGAGGCAGGAAATACCATGCCAGATGTGCAATCGCACGCCGAAGACATACACGACCAGTTCGCCGACCAGATGGACATCACTGTCGAGGAGGTCGAAGAGCGCCTCGACACGCTCGTCAACGAGTATCAGGTGCCCATCGACGAAGCGCGCCGCAGCGTCACCAGCAGCTACTACGATGAAGCCGATGCCGATCCCGAATCGGTGGGTGACGCGAACGAACAGCGCGAAATCGGCAGTGTCAACACAGCCGAAGAATGGATCGACATCACCGCGAAAGTCGTCGAGCTGTGGGAGCCACGGAGTGATTCCATCGCACAAGTCGGCCTCGTGGGTGACGAAACCGGCCGGATCAAGTTCACCTCGTGGGCGAAATCCGACCTGCCCACACTCGAAGAAGGGTCGGTGTACCAGCTCGGAAACGTCGTCACCGACGAGTATCAGGGCCAGTTCTCGGTGAAACTCAACCGGACCACTACCATCGAGGAAGTCGACGAAGAGATCGAAGTCGGCGACAACACCACCGAGATCGAGGGTGCACTGGTGGATATCCAGAGCGGGAGTGGACTGATCAAGCGCTGTCCCCACGAGGACTGTACGCGCGTGCTCCAGAACGGCCGCTGTTCAGAACACGGCGAGGTCGACGGCGAGTTCGATCTCCGAGTCAAGGGTGTCCTCGACAACGGTGCCGAAGTACATGAGGTGATCTTCAACCGGGAGATGACCGAGGAATTTGCGGATATTACGCTCGATGAAGCCAAAGAGCGTGCGATGGACGCGCTGGATACCACTGTTGTGGCCGACGACATCAGTGAGAAGGTTCTCGGTCGATATTATCGAATCAGTGGACCTGAACTCGGCCGATACGTACTGGCCGATGAGTTCGAGCAGCTCGGCGCGCACACGGATTCTGAAGAAGTGCTGATCACAGCGAGGTCGCTGTAGATGAGCGCAAGTTCAGACGCGAGCGAGTCGGCAGGACGGGAGGTCGCCAAGCGATTGTTCGCCCGCGAGTTCAACGACGCGACGTACACGTTCAAGGAGTCCGAGGATGAACTCGCGCCGAACTACACGCTACTCCCGACAGGTGATCGTGTGAATCGGCTGTTTTTCGCAGGCACGCTGACCGAGACAAACGATGTGGGATCGGATTCGGAATACTGGCAAGGGCGCGTGGTCGGTCCAACGGGGACGTTCTACGTCTACGCGGGCCAGTATCAACCGGAAGCGGCGAGCGCGCTGCGGCAGATCGAGACGCCCACCTATGTGGCGGTCGTCGGAAAACCCCGNTTCTACGTCTACGCGGGCCAGTATCAACCGGAAGCGGCGAGCGCGCTGCGGCAGATCGAGACGCCCACCTATGTGGCGGTCGTCGGAAAACCCCGTAGTTACGAAACTGATGAGGGAGAGACGAACGTCGCTGTGCGGCCGGAGTCGATCACCCAAGTGGATGAACCGACCCGCGACCGCTGGGTGGTCGAAACTGCCGATCAGACCATCGAACGCCTCCAATCGTTCGACGAGGAAACCAACGATTACGCACAGATGGCACGCGACGAGTACGGTGAGCGTCTCAGCCCGTACCGTGAGGCGGCTATCGAAGCGCTGGAAAGTCTCGATGCCACCGATGCTTCGGCGGCTGCCACCACAAGCGAGGCAGCGTCGGATGCTGTGGATGACGACTCGGTTGCTGACGATACCGAACAAGCCGACGAAGATGCTCACTCTCCCGGTGAGACTGGTGAGAGTGTCGGGAGCGATGAAAGCGTCGAGAGCGAGGAGACGAGTTCTGATGAACTCTCAGGNTTGAGGACCCGTCCGAGGATACTGGACTCGGCGAATACGAATGAGACAGTGTCGCCGCCTGCTGGCCAGCGCGAGTGTCGTACGGAAGGAGTCGATACGTCCCGTATGAACGGGCCGCGGCGAATTCCGCCGTTCGCCGAAGACGCTCTTGCAGTGCTCCGGGAGACGGTCGGTGATGACGATGAGGGTCTGTTCAACGACGAGGCGACCGCTGTGCTGGTTGCTGACGAGCGGTTTGCGGAAGCCGACGCCGAATACGCGCTCGACGTGTTGCAGAGTCGGGGCTATATCTACTACGTCGACGAGCAGGTCTACATTACCCCAACTGACGACTGACCAGTGGACAACGATAGCAGATATGACTCTACGTCGCTGCATGATTCGACTGGTTGAGAGATCATCCGCCGACAGAGAATCCCTGTTTCAGTCCTTGAACTGGGGGTGATGGACTTACTTGCTGGTAGGCCTGACTGCGGGGTATGGATGTTCCTGAGCTTCCAGCATCGGTGAGAGTGCAGCTGACCGACGGCGACACGCTCCGTGGGACGCTCCTCGAAGAGCAGTCGGATGGGTGGCTGCTCGACGAAGAGAGCGGCCGGTTGATCCATGTGTACTCGGAGGAGGTCGATCAGATCACCCCGCGTGATGAGTCGGAATAGCGTCCCGCGGTGGGGAGCAATTGAGATTGTTCTTTCATCTCGATTGCAGGGCAAGTCGGCCGCGGCCACTGCTCCGCCGACCGAGGCGCGTATCTGTTCGGACAGAGAACCGACTCTTGCCGCCCTCGTGTGGGAGGCATTGGTCCTCGCTTGGGAGGGGTCGGCTCCCTCCCTGGCTCCTGCTGTCCGATGTCTCGCCGCACACCGTGTTCTGAGTGATATCCCGCTACGGTCGTGGCTTTCTCTGAATGACGACACCGCTCTCGGGTCCACCAGAAGGTTGAGTTCGGCTGAGACTGGAAGTATGAATATGGCACCGAGCGAAAAGAGGCTGCTCCTCCGCTGCGTACAGTGTGGTGGGCTGTACGTGGGGTCGCTGACCAACGACGGCGACCTCGTCCCGGATAGCACGGCGAGCGGTGGGCGATGTCACGAGTGCGGTGGCGACGAATTCGAGCACGTCACGCTCACACCGTCCGACTGACTCTGTCGCGTTTCCACAGTTCACTTGGCGCTTCCTTAACTGGTATTTTCGTGCCTTCGCGTTTTGAGCGTAAATCGCAGGGAGCTGGCTTGTTGATGTCGAAATACCCCAAGAGCATCGATAATTTACTTTTGGCTCATAATCCTCACAGAGAGTCATGACTTCACAGATGGCACAGACCATTGTGAGATCTGTGATTTGTGGGTGAGTGTATCTCAAGATGCTCATAGAGAGCTGCGGAACAGGGTGGAGCCAACGAGAGATACAAAGGTGCAGTGATCAGTAACAACAATCAGTCCACGAGACGAAGGCGAACTATGATCGTCAGTATTCACCACTACGAATTGGCAGAGTCAGCGACTGATCAGGAGTTTCACGATGCCATCCGTGAGGCTGAGCGGCAGGGATTGTTCGATCTTCCCGGGCTTGTGGAGTACCAGTTTTTGCGAGGGATCAAAGGGACCCGGAAAGACGGGTATACGGCCCTCTGGATGTATGAAAGCCGGCAGGCTTGGCAGGCTCTCTGGGGTCCCAGTGAAGACCCAGTGTCGCAGGAGGAATACCCCGACAAGTGGAAACAGTGGGAAGAGGAACTCCTTGCACCGCTCATCCCCGGCAACCCGGATAACATCGATCATACATCATATGAGACAATCGATAGTAGCGACGATTGATTAGTTTCGCTCTCAAACCGACCTCACAACAAGTGAGAGGTCGGCCCTCGTGCTTTTTGAGCAGAATGCAAATGCTCGTGGAGCCGTCAATCCGCCGCCGAAATGTTGCGTACTCAGAACAGTAATGCGCCGATAGCCGGTGGACTTGACTTAGGGCGTACGGTCATGTGAGAATATATTGCCAATGGACGAGAGTTGTACGCGATGTTTGTACCTGTCTGAGAACGTGTGGGTGCGGAATTCGACGATCCAGTTGTTGTTCCCTGTCTTGCGTCCAATACCTCGCCAAACTCACCGACACATTCGTCGTCGGCATAGTCCCTCACTATCTCAATCGCTCTGTCCGCGTCCTCTATCTCCTCCGCCATAGAGGAACTATTCGTCTCGGAGATCATATACTGCTGGAGAAGACGGATGAATCGTGTCAGCCACCGCTGTTCCTTGTCCGATCTGCCAGACTGGCTATCGGCGTAGATGGCAATCAGCAGTGTATGTGCTCCTGAGTTCATGCTGGTGACCCGGCGGTTTCTCTGTGATCTCACAGAGCATACAGATGTCATAACAGTCTGTGATCAATGTCAGAGCTGGGTATTCTAATAACCCGTAAACGATAATCGTCGGCTGTATTGGACGATAAGAGCGGCGTCGATAGCTTTTTGATACAGCGTTATGACTGTTTCACAGAGCGCAATGACTTCACAGACAGCACAGACCTCACAGCAGTCGAGGATTTGCGTGACGAACGCAAAGGGTGGCACTGGGAAGACAACCGTCGCGATCAACATCGCCGGCGCACTAAATGAACGTGGGCGGGATGTCCTATTCGTGGACCTTGATCCGCAAGGGAATGCATCGGAGGGACTCGGACTTCAGAACGCCTACGACGCTGAACCGCCGACAATTTTTGACGCGCTCACCGATCATCACCAGCGGGGGGTCATCAATGATCTCATCGTTGAGCACGAGGAGATGGACGTCGTTCCTGGGAACGTCGACCTGCTGCAAGCTGAGCATGAACTGACGATTGCGGACCTGATGGCCCGAGCCGCCACCGATCCCGATCTCGACATCGACCCCAATGCACTGACGCCGCTCGCGTTAAATGTTACACCGGAAGCCATCACTGGGTCGCATGCGAAGGATCAACTTGACCGTGCGCTTGCGGCGCTCGACCACGAATACGACTATATCGTGATCGACTCGCCGCCGTTTTTCGGGGAACTCACCGACCTCGGTATCTATGCCGCTCGGAAGGTGCTCATCCCGGCGTTGACGGAAGCCGCATCCGAACGCGCTATCGAACTCCTGTTCGACCAGATCGGCAGCCTCGAAGCCCAGACTGAGATACGGGTCGAGGACATCGGCGCGGTAGCGAACCGCGTCGAGACTACGAACGAAGACGAGGAGATGATCGAGTGGTTGAACACAGTCTTTGCAGATGTGCCTGTGTGGGAGGTCCGCAAACGGGTGGCGCTTCAGCGGGCGTTTTCGGCCGGCGAGTCGGTTCTCGCCGCTGACCCTGAGTGCGACATGGCTGAGGTATTTCGAGACATGGCCGCCGAACTCGACCACATCTTCGAGAAACCGACCCCAGAGGAACAGGAGGTGGAATCAGCATGAGCGACGAGGGTGAAAGCGAATCCGACGACCGAATGGGACGCGCCGACCGCATCCGCAACACCCGCGAAGGTCGGCGGGACAGTTCCCGACGCTCCCGCTCAGGTGATAGCGAGTCATCCGCGCCAGACGAATCAACGAGCGAAGAACAGACAGCACAGACCTCCCAACGCTCCCAACGACCACAGAACTCCCAGACCTCACAGAAGGAACAGAGAAACGAACAAGATACGCAGAAACAGCCTGTGAAGCAGCGGCCCCATCGAACGATCTACCTTCCGGACGACCTTGATGACGAGTTTGAGTCTGTGATTGATCGGCTTCAGTACGAAACGAAAAGCGAGGAAGGGGTGAAGTTGGCGAAGAACCGCCACACCTACCCACTCATCGTCTATCTCGGTCTCGAACGTGCGAGTGATATGACGCCAGATGAAGTGCTCACGTCCCTCACCGAGACGGATATCCTCGATACGCCAGAATCATGATAGCCTACCAATCGGGCGAGCCGAAAAGCACCAACACCGACGGAAGGGCCCGATAGTATGGGTAAGAATCCGTTTCACGAGGACCTCGATGACACGTTCCGCGGCGTGCGCGTGCGCGCCCACACCGACGAACATACCTACGAAGGATGGTGCGGGCGGTGGTACTACAACGAGCACGCGGTGGTCATCTACGACGCCGAACGCGACGACGGTGAAGAGGTCGGCGCGGTCACGCTCTCCGAACCGGAGACAGTCGAGCGTCTTCCGCCGACCGACACTATTGAGGAAGTGCGAGTCGCGGATATCGCGCCGTCGCCGTACACCTACCGCTCGATGGACGACGCCGCCCACCAGAAATTCATCAAGGAAACCCGCGAACGCGGGCATCTGTTGACGTATCCGACCGTGCGTCCGGTGGCTGGTGACGAACAGCGCGACCATGAGTGTGCCTACGAGGTGGTAGCGGGTCATCGACGGTTCAACACAGCCCAGAAGGCAGGACTTGAGACCATTGCAGTGCGAATCGCGGATCTCGATGCATGGGAGGCCGTCGAGCGGTTCGTCGACGACCACGTGGCGATTCAGGGCGGCGATGAGCGTCATATGTACGGCCAAGAGGAGATCGACCAGATGCTCGCGCGCCTCCGGAAGAATTGGGACGACGACCGCCTCCGAGAGATAGAGGTACTCACGCCGTATCTCGAAGAGAAACTGGCCGCGACGCGCTCGGAAGCACTGCGACAGGGATACCTCGCTGACGGAAGGGGCGACCGATGACTGACGGGACCGATTTCTCGCCCGGTGATATAGTCCTTGACCGGGATGCCGACGAGGAGAATCCGGCCTACGTAGCGACACTGCCAGACGCGACCGCCAAGGATTGGGTTGCCTACGAGGAGGCGGACGAGGAAATCACAGTAGCCGAGGACAATCCTGACTCTATGAGAATCGCGCTCAAGACCCTAGAGCGTGAAGTATGATAGGGAGTACAAAGGTCGATCGATACCACGCGCTAGAAAGCGCGTAATTCTGACTGACCTGCTATGCGAAGGAACAGGAGAATTGGAAGGGCAGCCGGGCTGACCTACGGTCAGCCTCGGCTGACAGTCCGTAGGGATGACGTTCCACTTCACGCATGCGCACTCCAGAGGAAAGAACATGACTGAACACTACGTAGGCGTTGATGTTCACAAAACGAAGTCACAAGTCGCGGTGATAGACGACAACGGAGAGATAGAAGAAGAGGTTCGCGTCAAAAACGCGAACCTCGACGAGATCGCACAGAAGTACGCTGGAGGCGAAGCTGCACTTGAAGCCACCAGCAACTACTTCACGATCTACGATACGCTGGACGAGTACCTCGACGTCACGCTCGCCAATCCGCTGAAAGCGAATTGGCTCGCGAACCAAAAGCAGAAAAATGACCGTGTGGATGCGAAAAAGCTCGCACGGTTTCTGCGGATGGATGAGGTGCCAGAGAGTTACGTCCCGCCAGAAGAGCTCAGGAAGTACCGCGCGCTTGCGCGCGGTCGAAAGAAGCTCACCAACAAGAAAAACGACTTCCAGAACGAAGTCCACGCACTGCTTGATCAGCAGGGAATCACGCACACAGGATCGTTGTGGTCCGATGAGGGGCGTGAGTTCCTCGCGGAACTCACGCTCGAAGAACCGTGGCAATTCCTGCTCGACCAGTGGTTAGAGGCGATCGATGAATTCGATATGAAGATCACACGGTCGCAGCGGAAGATCGAGACGATAGCGAAGGAGTTGGAAGAGATGGATATCTTGACATCAGTTCCAGGAATCGCCGCATATTCCGGACTGATGATTTACGGAGAGATCGGCGAGATCGATCGTTTTGATCGAGCGAACGAACTCGTGAGCTATGCTGGCCTCGATCCAGTTGTCCGCGAGTCAGGCGACTCGCGGACTGAAGGGAGCATTAGCAAGCAATGCAACAAGTACTTGCGATGGATCCTGGGTCAAGCAGCGAAGACTGCGGTTCACAACTGTAAGGATCCGTATCTGAGCGAGTTCTACTGGCGGTTACGAGACGGAAAGAACAAACCGGCCAAAGTGGCGCTGGTAGCGACTGCACGGAAACTACTCGTCTCACTCTATCACATGCTGACAAACGAGGAGGTGTATGATCCACCAGAGGTGAGTGCCTGAGGGACGCCTGAGCGGCGTCCCTCACTGGCGGGCATACGGCGGTCGTGAGCAGCTGGTACCTCTACTGAGGTTACAGACAGCACCGCCACAGCACCGACCGCATGAAGATAGACCGCATCGCCTTCCGGCGGTCTTCCTCTGCTCGTTCGAGACGAGAGATACCCAACCCAAACGACTATAGCAATGGCGGTAGTTTGCTCAATCAGCGCGATTCTCAGGGATGGCGGTAGTTTGCTCAATCAGCGCGATTCTCAGGGATGGTATCGTGAGTTCCGAGAAATCGTCCTGATGTTCGCTATCTCGAACATCGAACAACTCTGTGAGAAACTGTGATCACCGTGCCATCCCCCAATTCAACACGGCAGTAGTCTCAACTCCTATGCACCAGGCCGGGGCATCTCCTCGATCTCTCGAATCCGAGCCGTTTTCTCGACAGCCTGATACTGACGTTGCCATGCTTCTTTCGGGAAGAGACCATTCCGGTCAAACAATTCCCGAGCCTCCTCAGTGAGTTCGTAGAACTTGTAAGGGTAATCCCGAAGCCGCTCGCCCGACTTGAACTCACGCTCCCGAACGACACCAACGTCCTCTAATGTATTGAGATGTCGGCGGATGGCGTCGTCACTGAGGGGCGGATTCATGTAATCAAGCTCTTCAACGCTGGCGACTCCGCTCGGATGACCGACGATGTCCGAGATGATATCGGCTCGCTTCTTGTCAGTCGCCTTCTGAAGAGCACGCCAAGAATCGAACTCCCCGTCGGTGACGCTCTGAGGACCTTGGGTCGGGTCGGCTATCTCTGCATCGGGCCTCATGTGCCTCTCTTGGAGAGCCATCAACATAAACATTTGTGCCTAAGTGAGGCCATAGTCAAAAATGATACCACAAATAGTTCCACGGAGAACACACAATTGATAGTGTTTGGGAGTACTATACTCGGATAATGGATTCAAACGAAGACAGCCTCGACACCGGCGATACTGAGGATGGAGAGATACCGGGCGAGGAGGAAGTGATAGCCGAAATCGAAGCGATCAGTCTCACTCCAAGCGAACACCAGCGAATCAAAGATTTGGTGAACGGCAAGCAAATGGACCACATCAAGGGCTACGACCGGCGGTATCTGGTCGTCGGAGCGGGCGGTGAGACCGGGGCCGCGACTCGCCGCAAAACCGTCTATGACTTGCTTGACGCACGAACAGATCCACCGGCGGTCGCCATGCAACTCGAAGACTTTGGACTCACACCCGAAGAGATTCGGCTCTGGACCCGTGTGTTCGATATTCTCTGTGGGAGAGCGACACATACCGTCGGCATTATCGAAGATTTCGACGGTGGCTACGTCTGGGAGTTGGGGCTGCTGTTCGCTCCATCCTACCGAGAGATCGTCTGGATACTGAAACGGCAGTATCCGAACAAACAAACGGAACGTGAGCGGTACGACAATGGAATGGCTGCGTCGTACGTCGAGCTACTTCTCACTGGCCCTCAGTGTTATGAGTGGGTCGATACCGATGAACTGCGGGACGTGGTAGACGAGGTTCCCTAAAATCCATAACCAAGAAGATGAATTCCTCATGAATTGCCGCGCACAGGACAAGTGGTGCGCTCGTCTCCCGTTCGGCTTCATCGTCAGTCCCGAGTGTCACCTGATGCCGAACGGCAACTACGACGGCCGTTACAATCCTTAACGAACTCGATAGGGGTGCGAGTACGTGCTTGACGCGCTTCATGGCGGCGATCTCTCGCGTTCCCACGCGCTACTAGATGAAGCGCGGGCAGCCGTCGAGTGCGCTCAGCACGACGACGTAGAACAAGCTTACCGTGAGACCGCCTACGACTGACGATTTGCTGTGATGATTTCGCTTCACGGACGCAGCCTCTTGTCACCGGAATGAAGAGGATTGATTACAGTATTCAATATGCAATACATCGTACATCTTTACAGTGCTCTCGCCCGGAGTTGTGGCTACACAATCCACTCTCACCTCCCATGTATCGGCTTGGTCATACTGGCATCGCGCTGCTCGTGCTCGCACCCCTCGCCTACGTTCTGGGAGAGGCGCACAAACCCCTGCTTGCGCTCATCACTGCGCTCGGAGTGCTGGCAATCGAACCACTCCCCGACCTTGATTTCAAACTGCCGTTTCTCGATCATCGCGGCGTCAGCCATTCGCTATTCGCCGCGGTGTGTATCGGCGGCTTCCTTGCACTCTGTGGCTGGTTCGCTACCGACCAACTGGCCCCTGCCCTCGCGTCCGTGTTCACTACCGTCAGCGGGGCCATCACAAGCGGCGCTACGGCGCTGCAATCGGTCACACCCTCTGGGGCTACCGGACGCTTCGCCGACCTGTTCAGGACGATTGCGGACGGTCTCTCATGGATCAGCACCCAGTTGCAGGGACTTGACCGACAGCTAGTTGCCGAGTACGGTTGCGCCATCGGGACGGGCGGTATCCTCGTTCATCTGCTCGGCGACGTGATTACCGTGAGCGGTATCAGACCGTTGCTGCCGATCTCGTCGCAGCGGGTGTCGCTGAGTTCACTGCGTGCGAACAGTACGCTCGGGAATACAGGCCTATTCGCGGGCGGTGTCATCGCTATCGCGATCGTACTCTCACTGACAGTCGGCGGCGCTGGCATCGCTATGCCCGCCGATCTCTCGCCTATCGGCGCTGCTCATGCTCAAGATGCGGCAGTTGACACGCAGAATGATCCAATGCAGATCAATTCCACAACGGCGAATCAGACGGGCGCGCAAACCGCCAGCCAGAACCAGACTCAGAACGCCAGTAGCGCCACCGCGACGGTCGAGTTCGCCAACCAGACCGCGAATGGTTCGACGGTCGCAATCAGACGGGCAACACTCCCCGAGGGTGGATTTGTCGTTTTGAGCAACGATCCCTACGAGGAAATCGGCCTGCTCGAAGAGAGCATGATTGCGGTGTCACAGCCGCTCTCGCCCGGTACCCACCGAAATATCACAGTGAATATCAGCCACAGCCCTCCGGGCGGCTATCAGAATCAGACGACGCTCAATACCACCAGCGACTATTCCGTGGGGCTGTACCGCGACTCGAACAACAACAGCCGCTTCGAGTACGTCACGTCTGCCGGCACCAACGATAGCGCGTATGAGGTCGACTCTGGCACCCAGCGGCGGTTAGCTTCGGATGCAGCCTCGATCACTGTTCCGGGGTCGGACACGCCGACACCGAACGCGAGCGTTCGGTTCACCGACCAGTCGGTGACTGATTCGACCGTCACCGTGCGGTCGGTCACGCTGCCAGAGGGCGGGTTTGTCGTCGTTCACAACGAGAGCTACTTCCGGTCAGGCACCGACCCGACGCAAACCGCTATCGGTCTCTCCAGCTATCTCTCGGCCGGTACGCATCGCAACGTCTCAGTGACGCTCACGAACGGCTCCGTCCAGCACGAGCAGACGCTTATCGCTATCCCTTCGCGGGATACGAACAACAATCACACCTACGATTACGTGCGCTCGGACGGCTTTCAGGATGTGCCCTACACGGCTGGCGGCGAGGTCGTGACCACCAGCGCGAGCGTGTCCATATCCGAGGGACCATCACCAACAGCAGCGACGAGCACGGCTGCATCCACCGACGATTCCCAGCCGACAGCTGAAGCAGCTAGCTCCGAGGGCGATAACAGCGGGTGGTTCTCCATGAACCCCCTCATCATTGGGGCCGGCATCGTGCTCGCCCTCGTCATCATCGGCGTCGTCACCCTCAGCCGACGGGCATGAGCGCAGGCAGAGAAGTATCACGGCGGACGTTCATAGCTGGCGCAGCAACCGCCGCCCTCGCTGCCAACTCCGAGAATTCGCTTGTGAGAGCGTCAATGACCGAGTCACGACCGGACCCGCAGCCCGCCAAGTTCGATCAGCCCGGAAATCCATCTCGGAAAGCCCACCGTGTGTACGCCGAGACAGAATACGATCACTATCAGCAGATGGGCGAGCGGCCCGCACAGCAGGGCAGTTCTGGCGACGGCAACAGCAGCGGAACCAGGAGCGGAGGAGGTGGGAATGGATCGGGAAAGCCGACCGCGCCGAAGTTCTCACAGACTGTGGACGCCGTGGAAGAGTTCGGCGTGGACCCGAACGGGAACCGGCCAATCGGTGAGGATATTGATTCGGTGCCAGAAGATACGCTTGTCGTATTCCCCGGTGGAACATTCAAAGTATCTGGCCGAACCCAGTTCCGCGCAACCAAAGCCGGAGTAGTAGGAGCGAGCTACCAGGACAAGAAACCGCCATCCGGCGACGGAAAGAACACCACGACGTTCGTGGCAGAGCAGGGAACGTTCGCAGCCCTGGATTTCAAGATGGACACCGGCCTCGTCGGGGGGTTCATGCTCGATTTCACCGCGACGAAGGCGCTGATAACGATGAATGCGCGGAGTTCGGGGTTCATGCAATATCGGGATGTTGTCTGGAATGGCCTCGTTGATAGGGTCGGATCGCAGGCAAACGACAGCAAAAACGGCGATTACCTATGCGCGATGCAACCCGACGAAGGCGCAACGTCGCGCGCGACCCGGTTCGTGATGAAGAACAACGGCATTCCGGGGTCGAAAAATATCGGCGGGCGGAATGGATTCTGGTGCGGAGAGTCGTGCAAAGGCACAGCGCAGATCGAGGACTGTGTAGTGAGCGCTGTCGCGGACAATGGCGTGTACGGGGGGAGAGCGCCCGGTGACGTACAAATCAAAGGCGGAGAGTGGGTCAACAATGAAGTCTCGCACAATCGGTACTCAGGAAAAGGGAGTTTCAGCGACGGTGCGACGATGGTCCTCGACGCGGACAATTACAATGGACCAACGGGCGAATATGGAAAATGGAACGATGAAATCGGGACTCATGCGATCAAGATCGAGCGCGGCGACAATGGAATCAGTAAGCCCTCGGGTGCAGTCCTCCGCAACGCCGAGATACAGTTACTGAGCGCAGGACCGCACGGGTTCGGTGCTGGAATCAGGGTTCGCGGCAGCGGTGGCGCGCTGAAAATCGAGAACTGCCGGATCACCAATAATGTTGACTGTGCATCAGTAGTTGCTGAATCGCCCGGTGACGGCTACTCCGGCTACAAAGCGCCCTCACCGCACAACATCACGATTACCGACTCGCTCTTTCAGGGGACAAACGCGGAGTCGATTGTCGATGTGAGCGGGCGGGAGAACTCGCTGGTGAGAAAGACGTGTTTCAAAATCCCCGGCGCAAGCTCATCGAATATTACCGGCATGACAATCGGGAGCGGCGTCGGGTTCGGCAAACAGTGTAAGTCGGGCGGTCTCAGCAATCCGAAGAAAGTCGGGAGCGGCGGTAACCTCTCAGCAGCGAACTTCTCGGCTCCAAACGCGAGTTCCACCGGAAGCGCAAGCACCAGCAGCGGCGGTGGGAGCGGGTGGGCTGGAAAACTGCTCGGCGGTCTCGCAGTGGCCCCGCTCATCGGAATTGCAGTCATAGCCATTCCGTTCATTTTCGGGCTGTTGGTGCTCGGCGGTGCCACCTTCGGTGGCCTGCTGCTGTTTTTCAAGAAGTTAAGTAGTTGAGTGTCGTAATACTGTTTCTCCCGGCTGTTTCCGAAAATATCTGTCAGGAATTGATTACAGTATTCAATGTGCAATACACCGCACATATTTTTAATCTCATGGACGGACCTAGCTGCTATGTCCGATGATAGGACACGGGTGACGGTACGGCTTCCAGACGACGCTTACGAGGAACTGTGTGATGAATTGCCAAGCTTTAGCGCCGATACATCCCGCTTTCAGTTTTTGGTGCAGTTTTATCTGGATTATAAACAGCTTGAACAGGTGCCCAGTTGCCGATGTGCCTCCGCGACTGATGGTGGAGCACCAGCACTGGATGAACCGAATGAAGCAACCGCAACCAGTGGTAGCGCAGACTCCCCTTCCTCACGGAGCGAGTCATCACGGCATCCATCACAGAGGCCCGAACAGCAACGTTCTGCTAACGGGGCTGGTCACGGCCGGAAACCAGACCAAGGGACAGAGAGGGACAGCTAGGGACTCGGTGGGGCGCGTTACTCAGCGCAACTGGCTTCAATAAGATCGTCTGTGTTGATGGAACCAGCCCGCCGATACAGGCATTCAGGGATGATTTTCAAGTACACGACTTCTTCTTCAGCTATCCCGGCCACAATCAGCGGTTCGGTATCGGTCGTGAATCGGTCTGTGTCGCATTTGTCGGGAATCGTCACCAGTTTCTTTCCGGCCCCGTCAGTTGCCTCAGCGCCCCAAATCGAATACACATCTATCTTTTCGTCAGTGATTTCGGTGCCTTCGTCGGTTCTCGTTTCTGGCTCCGTCCCTGGACGGCCAGCGACCTCGGCAGCGAGCGGCACCGCTTTCAGAAACACGACACGGCCACGGTGCCGACACGCATGCAGCCGCACCGACGTTTCGATACTCAAATCCACCGCACTAGGTACTGTTGTTACGAGCGAATTGCCTTGCTCATGGGCGGAATATCCGCCAAACGAACGCTCAACCGCCCCCTTCTGTCCCAGTCCGCCGGCAGCCTGAGCCATAGTCACAATGACGCATCTCCCCGCCTTAAATGCTAGGAAGTATTCAATAAAGAATACTGTAATCAATCCATGACAGACAGATGGGAGAAATTGATTACAGTATTCAATATGCAATACATCGTACATATTTAACCGGCTTGCGTCCTCGATTTTGGGTATGGGTGATGACGCTACCACACCCGAGACGAACGCTGTGACCGTAACCGAGGCGGGGAGCGTGCCTTCCCGTCTCCGGCAGTGGATTACCACATATCGTAACTCTCTCCCGTCGAAACGCCGAGTGCGCGGGAGACTGATTACGGCAGCCTACGGCCTGCTCGTCGTCGCCAACCTCATTGGCGTTGCCGCCGCTCAAGAGAATGGGAGTGGCGGTGGAGGCGGCGGTGGCGGCGGAAACATCGGCAGTGAAGTCTGTGGCACGGCGATTACGAAGACTATCAACGGTATCGCGCCGATTGTGTTGTTCGTCGTCGTTATCGGGGGACTCATGCTCGCCTACTTGCTGCACGCATGGGCGGGCTTCAAGAAAGATCCGCAGCAGGCGAAAACGATCAAGGATTGGCGGAACCGCGCCGGTATCAGTGCGATCTCCGCCCCGCTGCTCGGCAAGGCTCTCGAAATCATGATCGGCATCATGGGACTGGGCCTCGCTGGCTGTATCGACATCGTGCCGGGAATCTAACGAGGTGTAGTCTCAGAATGCCATTCTCTCGGCTGTCACCAACCTCTGAGCAGCTTCGCCAGCGGGTTCTCGCGGTGGTTCTCGCCGTGGTGGTTCTCGGTGGTCTGACGGTCGCTCCTGTGATGACGGCCAGCGCCCAACCAGCGAATGGGACGACCGCACCGAACGCGACGACCACGACGAGTAGGACGAGCGGGACGACAACCGCAACGACCACGAGCAGTCCTGGATCTCCATCCGCCTCTGGAACTTCCACCCCGACCGCAAACGGGAGTCAGAACACCACCCAGTCGGCGAACGTGACGAAGACGAATACGAGTGCAGGTGCCGGCGGAAACACGAGTCGCCTGTCGTCGGGGAATTCGACAGCAGCCTCTGGCTCTGGGTCCGGGTCGTCTAGTCTCAGGTCATGGGTCAAAGACCTCGCAGGGATGAGTAAGAGTCAGGCCAAGCAAGCCGTCACGGACAACCCGCAGAAAGCCGACCAACTGGCGAAGGCGCTGGGTCAAGCTGGCGTCCCGAACCCGAATAAAACCGTCCAGCAGCACCCGCGACGGGCCGCTCAGCAGGTGTCGGGCGTTCTTTCGATAGGCAACTCATCGGCGAACGGGAGCGCTCAGAATAATTCCTCGGCCGGTGGGCAAGTGAAATTGCAGAAATGTTCGGGTGGCGGGTTCATCGACTCGGCGATGTGTAAGGCGAAAAACGCCCTGTTCGGCTGGGTCATTGGTGGCGTCGTTGATTTCGTGCAGGGGATCATCAGCGGCATCGTGAACGTGATCGTCGGTACGCCCGTTCCCAAACACAACGAGTCGCCCGCGATTTTCCAGCCACCGACGAATCAGCCAATGAAAGGCGTCTATAACTCGTGGCTGACGTTCTCGATGCCGCTGGGTGTCATCGAATGGATACTGATGGTGCTCGGCATCCTGTTCAGTCAGGTGTTCATCTCCGGGTCGTCGGAAGAACTCAAACGCCGGGAGATGAAAAGTCGGTCCTGGAAAGTCCTGCTCGGTGTGCTCGGCTCATGGGCTATCGGAGCAGCGATTCTTCACCTGTCGAACGGAATCACGCTCGCGGTCGCACCCAACGGAGAAGACATCGCCTCGAACTTAGCCGTCTTTGCCGGGAACATCGGCGCGGCAGGAGCCGCCGGCCTGCTGTTGTGGTTCTTTGAGGGGGTCCTGTTCCTGTTCATCCTCCTGTTGGTGCTCTCAAAGTACGCCGTCGTGTTCGTGATGATGTGGTCGCTGCCGATACTGTTACCGCTCGCAGCATTCAACGTCGGGCCGATCAAGATCCTGTCGAAGCCCGCACGCGGAATCATAGATATGTTCATCCCGTTCGTGTTTCTGACACTGCCGATGGCGCTGGTCCTGCGCGTCGGCTACGTGGTCGTCAATAGCATGAATCAGGACCCTATCGCCCAAGCTGGCATGCACTTTTCCGGCGCGAACACGCTGCTGATCCTCGGGTTCTGGATCATGGCAGCTGTCTCGCCGCTGTTCGTGTTCAGTCACACTGGCCGCATCAAGGGCATGGCCGCCGGGATGCTCGGCGCTTCGTTAGCGACGAGTAACATCCAAGAGAAGGTCCAAGACGCCAAAGAGCGCGTCGATACGAACCCACCACCGAACGTCAGCGAGACGACGGACATCAACCCGGATGGAAACGACGGTGAATTCGGCGGCCCGCTGCCGAACGGCAACGACAGGCCCTCGATGCTCGAAGCAGGCACCAATCAGGATCTCGGACGAGCAGAGGACTCATCGCTTGCGGAAACGGAGGCCGAAACGCAGTCACCGCACGGCTGGGCCTCCGATGCAACAGCACCCGAGACGGATGAAGCCGGCGATCCCGAACTTCCACCCGGCGGTGGTGGTGCGACAGCGAGTGGATGGACAACGAATACCGCCAATGGATCGGGAACAACGTCGGGTGTAGACCCAGTATCGGCCAAAGACATAACGCAGGTCCAGCACCCCCGCGATCTCCCCTCGGGGACCAAGTATCGGATGGGGCATCTCAAGGACAATGGCGAGTTCCAGCCATCAGCTTTCAACAAGGGGCAAAGCCGCTCGATGTTCCTTAATGGAGGCTACAATAGACTAAATAACAGGACAGAAAGGTACGAGGACGAAAAATTGCTCTTACAATCGCAAGAAGATGGGTCATTCTACGATTTGGACTCGATGACCTATCGTGAGCAATCTTACGAGCAGATGAGCAGGGATACGTCCGAGAAAGTGTTGAATAGCTAACCATTATTGGCCAAGAACATATATATAATGACAACCAACACTACTGCACGAAACATGGCCGATAGCTCGACGGGCCTGTCGCTCTCGCAGAAAGATGAACACCACTTCATCTTTGAGCGTGATGGGGGGCGATGCGCCGTCTGTGGTACGCTTGGGCATCCGGGTGAGTTAGAAGATATAGACCAGTTAGCGTATCCTCCCCACCCAGACCATCATCCAAATGAGCAAATTCCCCTCTGTGGCGATTGCTTTATCACTCACACGAATGAGCAGTTAGACGAATGCGTTGCAGAGATGCAAGAACAGCAGCGCGCGCTCGAAGAGGACCCCGGAGACTACGAGGAAAACCGCGAACGCGCGTTCGAGCGCGACGATCATGCCTGCCAGTTGTGCGGGGAAGAAGGCTACCCGAAGACCGAACGCGGCCTCGTCGCGTACCCCGTCTGTGCGGGGGACTATCATCTCGATAATCTCGTGACGATCTGCAACGACTGTATCACCGACACGCTCGATAGCGACGAAGACGACCAGAAGGCAGCCGACCGCTTGCGGCTTCAGGCTGCCCGCGCGAAAGAATGGATCAGTTCAAACGATCCCAATAGCGAACGCACCGAGCAGACCGACAACGCCAAAGACTCTTGATAACCGCCGCTAACCGGCTTTGCTGAGGAGACACACGGTTTTATCACGGAGCGGATCAACAGCCGATACGCAAAGCTAGGAGCACGACCGCGCGCAGAAAGGGTATCCTTGGAACAGATGTCCCTTTCTGCCCCCGAGATAAGTAGTTTGCCCTCGTGTCGAGCGGCGGCACTGTCTCGCGGGGCGACGGTCCACCCACCGTCGGCGTCTATCCGGGAAAGAGCAACAGCACTGGAATGTCCACAACCGACGCCGAGAGTACGCAGACGAGCGAACACGCACAGGTCGAAACCACCGAAGTCGATGGCGAGGTAATGGTTCCGGCGAATCAGGTCAAACAACTCGTGCGGAACGAACTGACCCGATTCATCGAAATCCGAGGTAACGAAGACAGTCCCGGTTTGGAAGATATTTGGCTAGCCGGCCAGCCTCTCGGCAAGATAGTCGAATCGAACCGCCAAACAGCGAAATCAGCCGAAAAACAGGCCCGTGCAGCCGGGTCTTCGGCTTCGAAACCCACAGATAGTGGTGGTGAAGACGGGAGTAGCAATGGTCTCCTCCCCATCGAACGGTTGGTACGCGGCGAAGACCGCGATGATTGGTATGCTGGAAACGCTACCGAGTCCGTCGAGCGTGCCAAGGAACTCTACCGTCACTTCCAGGACTGGTCCAGCAACACCCAGAAGGGGCGAGTTATCAAGACCAGCGGCGGCAAACGCGGGACGGCCACCCTGAAGACGCTGTTGAATACCGTCCTCGACGAACCCGAGATCAGCTGGAAACAGGTGTATCGCGCGTGCCAGAAACTCGAAGAGTGGACGAAAGGAGCCATCCAGTTCACCGACCACCGCCGCCACGGGAAGATGCTCGTCGACGGACGAGCGTCGTCAGCGGCAAGCGGGTGAATTCCCGTCAGAGAGTCGCGTAACATTCAGACACCCTAATACGAACCGAATCCTTCCGTAGGGAGGGAGGTGAAAGGAGTGGTCGAGTAGCGGTGGGTATATCTCCTGTTTCGGCTGTTTCGGCACTAGGAGGGAACAGTTGTGGATGCTCATTTTCTGCCGACGAGCGTCAGTCAAACCTGACTGTTAATATTGTCCGGATTGTAAGGATTGGTAGTCATGTCGAAAGCCGAAAAGCGGATTCCAGTCACGGAGGACCGATTTCAAGAACTCGGCGAACTCAAAAACGCCGGGCAGACGTGGGACGAATTGCTCGGCGAACTCGCTCAGGCACGAAAGGAACAAAACCTCGCTCGGATGTACCGCGAATCCAAGGAAAACGACGAATTCATTCCGCTCCGTGAAGCGTTTCCCGATGACGAAAACGAGGAGTAGTGCGGCGTGACATACCAGGTTTTGTTGGGCGATCAGCCCCGTGAATTTCTCGATTCAGCCGATGAGAAAACATATCGCATCTGTCGCCAGAACCTCTTGAAGCTCGAAGACGGTCCGTATCCGGGAGGCGGCAAAGGCGATAAAGAACGTCTGCTTGTCGATGGCGAAGAACGCTATCGGTTGCATATCGGCCGAACACACACCGCTTTCTACGACATCGAAGAGAGTAGCCGTGAAGTGTTGATACACGAGATCACGGACATCGACACCGCGCACAAACGATACGGAGTAGGTCGGTAACGCGCCCGACTCCGAAAGCGTCGAGCAGTCCGAGACTGTTACCGACACAATCGACTAACGGCAGAGAATCCACGGGTTTGAACCGATTGTTTGTGGAGCGATTATCCCAGCGTCAGCTATTCGCTAGCCATTGCAGCCGGCACTATCCATCAATAACCCGAGAGAAATTGATTACAGTATTCAATATGCAATACATCGTACATATTTAACCGGCTTGCACCCCCGGTTTTGGGTATGGGTGAGCGCGATACGACACGGCGCATCCTCGACCAACTCGGAGAGGACGAAACGCTTCTCAGTACGGATTACACGGCCGCTGACCTGAAATTGTTCGGGCCGGCGTTCCTGCTCGTGATACTGGTTGTCGGGGTGATGCCGCCCGGGTGGGGAATTCTCGGCTTCGCGCTCGGTGCGTTGGTGCTGATCGGCACGGCCGGTCTCATCTGGAAAGCGCCGCCTCACCGTGTCGCATACGACTGGCTCACCGACGTAGTGGCCTTCCGCTACAAGAAATTCCGAGGGAAAACACTCATGCTTCCACACGACAGCGACGATGATTCGGACACTCGCACGCTCACCAACGTCGATACCGTCCTCCGACGCTGGAACTCCGTCAAGCGTACTGACGGCGGCCTCGTCGGTGCAATGCGCGTTCATCCCGCGAACATGGCGCTCGGTGACGAGAGCGACTGGGAGACGGCGGCCGACGCGCTCGCGGGATTCCTCCGCAGCATCTCGTTCGACGTACAGATTTACAGTACCGCGCGGCCGGTCGATGCCAGTCAGATCGTCGGCCCGTACCGTGATCGACTGGACGATCCCGACGTGCGCGATAATGACCGCTTGCGCGGTGTGATCCGCGCCTACCGCGATAAGCTGCCCAAAGAGTTCGAGCGGCGGCGCACCAGCGTCCGCGAATACTACATCATCATCTCTGTCCGCGAGATGGACGTGAAGCTCGCCAATCAGGGATGGCTGGATACCCTGCGTGACGCGCCCTACGTTGGCACGATCTTCGAATTCATCGGATCGGGCCGCAGCGACCTCAGCGACGGTGAGGTTCTTGTGCGCCAGCAGCGCGAACTCAACCGCCGGTTGCGAAGCATCCGGCGCGGGATTACCGGCCTGCCGGACTGTCGGCCAGAGGAGGTCAGCGCCGCACGCCTGACCGATCTGCTTGAGGAGTATTGGACCGGCGAGCCGAGCAACTACGACGAGGAAGGGGCGGGGAGCATCCGCAATCACGAACTCCCGATCATTCGCCCGGACCACGAGCAGGACCCTACGACCGGCGAGACGGACGACGCAACTATCGACTCACTCGATTCCATGACCGACTCACAACAGCTAGCCACCGATGGTGGCACCGACCGAGGTGCATAGTTCATGACTGACGACCGCGACGTAACCGCGATCTCCGGTATCGGCGAGACGCGCGCCGAAGCGCTTGCTGAAGTCGGCTTCGAGACCGTGGCCGACGTGCGCGCGGCCGACCCAGCCGCGTTGACCGACGCGAAAGGCATCGGCGAGAGTCGCGCGGACACGCTCATGAGCGCCGTCGAGGAGATGGAGACGGTACAATCAGAGGAGTCAGCCGACTCTCCCTCCGGTGAACCGGACGCGGACAGCGAGAGCACGGCAGCCGACACCGATACCAGGACAGCTACCACGGCGTCGGCGAGTTTCAGCGAGAACGGAGCCGAGGCCGACCAACGCGGGCCGATTGGCCGCGTCAAAGAAGCTGTCAGCGCGACACTCGGTAGTCCGCGAGCAGACGCAGACGAATCGGACCTGACTCAGATTGCCACGGTTCGACCGCAAAAAGCCGCAGCCCTTCGGGAAGCCGGTTTCGAGACGATTGGAGATCTAGCTCACGCCGATCAGACCGCGCTCGCAGCCGTCGAAGGTGTTGACGAGGCGAACGCCGCCTATCTCCAAGAGGCAGCCGCACAGCTAATCGAGACACCGGCTGGAGACACCGAGGAGATCGAGAACAGCGACGCTGGGGACAGTAGAAGCGTCGAAGACACCGAGGCCGAGAACAGCGGGGTTGCCGAAGACACCGACGACGAGCACGGGCATGCACCGCAGACTGAGCCTCATGGTGGGCATGGTGCGGCGACCGACACTACGGCTGACGATGCGGATGGCGTTGAGGCTGGCATCGCCACCAAGAGCGCAGGCGCGGTCAAGACAGCCGCTCGCGCGGTTGCTAACCCTGCTTCGGTCATACAGGATGATGGAGCCACCGCCGCTGAGAACGGCACTCAGCCCACCGCAGCCGACGGCGATCAGTTGGGCGACGAAGCGATTGCCGAAATAGCGGACGCGGCGGATGTCTCACCATCGAAAGCCCGCGAGTTGATTCAGAACGCCTCCGAGAACGAAAGCGTCGGCCTCACTGCCGATCAGAGCGCCGCGACCGCGGGTGTCACTACCGAGAACAGCGACATGGAGGAGACCTACGCGGCGGACCTCATCGCTCCGGCAAGCCTCCGTCTCTCCCCGTCGAGTTCGCAGACCAGCGGTGTGCATACGAAGACCATCTACGTCGAAGGCTATCCCGAATACGCCGAGACGAAGATGTTTGAGCAGCTATTCGCGGAATCCGACCACGTTGACGTGGATATGTCGATTCACGTCGGGACGCACGACCGCCTCGATGCAATCGGTCATATCCGCGATGCAATCGAGGATTTGCAGGTCCGAGTCGCCCAGAAAGACGACGAGAGCGATGTGACGATCCGCGATACCACCCGTCGGCTTGAAGGTCACGAGGACATGTATGACACCCTTTCGACAGGTCAAGACGAGGCCTTCGATGTTGGCTTCTACATCATCCTACGCGGGAACAGCGAGAGTGATGTAGAGGACGCGGCTGATACCATCGAAACGAAGCTCAAAACCAAGCAACTCACGGTCAAACCCGCCGATTACGCCCAACAGGACGGCCTCATGGCGGGTAGTCCCGTCGGAGCCGACCGCCTAGATCGCACTACGACGATGATGGGCGGCGCGGTCGGCTCGATGTATCCGTTCTCCAGTACCTCACTCATCGAACCGTCGGGCGTGCTCATGGGCTATCACGCGCTTACGGACAGCCCGATTGTGATGGACCGCTACGAGCGGTCGAACTACAACATGATCGTCGCCGGGGAACTCGGCGCGGGAAAGTCGTTCAACACGAAACTCATGCTGTTGCGGATGCTCGCCCGCGATCCTGAAACCATTGTCATCATCATCGACCCACGCGGCGAGTTCAGCGATCTGGTTGATACCCTCGGCGGCAACCGCATCGCCGTCGGTGGAACCAGCCCGATCAACCCGCTGGAAATCGAGGCTACCCCCGAGCACGTCCGCGACGAGATGGATACGAACGAGTATAATCCCTTCCGACAGGGCCGCTCGTCGGCGATGGACATCTTCGATTCGTATTTCCAGATGAACTCGACAGCCGGCGAGGGCGGCCTGTCGGCCGAGCGGCGGTCGGTGCTGGGCTTCGCGCTCGATGTGACCTACGCGATGTGCGGGTTCACGACCGACCCGGCGACCCACACGAACCAGAGTCCGGTTATCCCGGATGTGCGGTCGGTGCTCGGCGCGATCAACCGCAACCCAGAGCCGTTCATCCGCCTGTCGAACCGACCGCTCCAAGTCACACCCGACGTCGTGGACGAGCTACCGGGGATTGACGTTGCGAACCGCCGCGTGACAGCTGGGAGTTCGCCGGAGATTGCGCCGGTTACGGCGCTGCCGGAGATCACCGAATCCTATGCCGATCAGTTGGCCGACGCCGGGATCGACACGCTTGGGGACCTGTCGGCGAGCGATCCGCCGACCGTGGCACGAGCAGCCGATGTGCGCCTCAGCGAAGCCGACGAGTGGCTTGAGCAGGCGGTCACGCCCGGTGCCTACGCCGAAGCCCCGGCGACAGGCGGCGCGACAGCAGCCCCGGATGGCGGGACCAACCCGGCCGGCACGCCCGCATGGATGGACGATAACGAAGAAATCGAAATTGCCGATCAGACGGTCGAGGACTGGGAGAACCATGCGTCAGGGCTGAAAATCGCGCTCGCACCGTTCCGTCCGGGCGGCGCACTCGGCCATCTGGGCCAGCCCACCGACATTGACATTTCCGACGCGAATGTGACGCTGCTCGATTTCCAAGCAGCGGACACGGAAACTGAAATGTCGCTCATGACGAAAGTGCTATTCAACGCGATCTACGAGCGCGCGAAAACCAGCGAGAAGCGCATTGTCCTGCCGATTGACGAAGCGTGGCGGCTCATCAAAAACTCCGAGAGTCTGACATGGCTTCAGCAGGGTACGCGATTTTCGCGCCATCACGACCTCTCGATCCAGTTCATCACGCAAACGCTGGACGAGTTCTACGACCGTGAGGACGCGAAGTTCATCCTCGATAACAGCGCGACGAAACTGCTGCACAACCTCGATGGAGGCCTAAGCGACGAACAGGCCAACCATCTCAAACTGACCGACCGAGAGGCCAGATACGTCAACAACGCGACGATGGGCGAGACGGGTGCAGGCTACTCAGAAGCGTTGCTGATGGTCAAAGAGGAGGGCAAATACCCGCTGCGCGTCGAAGCGCTCTCCGAGGAAGTCCCGCTGATCGACCCCGAAGCGGCCGAGGAGATGGATATTGCGAGCAATGGAGGCTACACGTAATGAGCTACGCACAAACCAGTCCGACCGACGACCGAGACCGCGAGCACGAGTACCGCCATGACAACCACGATCACGACGACCGCCATCCGGCGCTCACCCCGCTGGTTATCGACGTGATTCCCGATCAGACCCGCGCGGAGTTAGAGGCAGTTATCGACGAGCCGCTGGCTGTTGAGCGGTTCGGCCGACACAGAGAGGGCGGGGACCATCACTCGTTCACAATCGGGACCGTCGGCGCGGGCAAATCGGTTAGCACGAAAGCGGAGCTTCTGGCGGATTCGCGTGAGGACAGTGAGAGCGGCAAGCACACCAACGATAGGAGAGAATCATGACCGACACCAGCGACACGGACGGCCAGCGAGTGGATACCGAACAGAGCACGCCCCAGCGAATCACGACAGCGAGAGAGTTCTTCCGCGAGAAGTTCGCGGACGCGGACGCCGATGAAGATGAATACGGGGAGATTGGCCCGTTCATCGACCCGAAAGCCGACGATAGAGAGGAGGTGAGTACGTGATGGCACACTCACGCTCGTCTCAGAGACCGATTCAGGTACGCTCCGAGCCGGGTGACCCGTGGTTCAGCAAGGAAACCGAGGCCATCGCTACGGACCTATTGACCGAGACTACCCCCGCAAGCGAGACGGGTGTCGAGTACGAGATGATCGTTCCCAGTTCTCGCACGCACGCCCTCGCCGTCTGGTTGGTGCGGACGGTCGCACGCCGTGGCGAGCCATTCACCGTTGAGGACCTGTACCGCGTAGTCGAGCGCGACAACGTGCCCATGCCGCAGGGGACGACGAGGGCCGATGTAGAGCCGTTACTGCGTCGGCTTGAACCCGACGGCGAACGATTCTCCGCTCCGCAAGCGGAGACAGGAGGCCAATCATGAGTCAGACCCCGCCCTCTCCCGATCTCAGCCGGTTCACTGTGAGGAATGAACGCGCTCGCACAACGCTTCAACTGCTTTCACAGACGGCCGCGATGACGGTGCTGTGGGTCGTGTCGTGGAAATGGTTCGCGCCGATGCTTGGTGTGCGAGTGCTGAATCCGATTGAGCTATTCCAAACGCTCTCCGCAGAGGTCGTCCCCGCGATTTTCACCGGAACGAGTGCATCGGCGTCTATTTCGGTTGTTGAGTTGATGCTAGGGGCTGCGATCTGGATGTTTCCCATCGCCGCGGGAGTGTTGGGAGTGGCGACTCTCAGCGCGGCACTCTGGTATGTCGTCGGCCGACTCATCGACCCGTCAGCAGCGGCAGACACGGGAGGTGAGGCATAATGGCCCTGTTCGGTAGCAGCGGCTATCCGGTCACGGCTGTCAGCGACGATCTGCGTTCGCACGTTGACACGGCGACCGAGACGATCACCCCGACGACCGATCCCAGCGCACTCAATGGCGACGAGCACGCGCTGGTTCACGTCCGCCCGTATGGCGATAGTGATGGGTTCGACGCCGCTGTTGAGTTCGTCCGCGACCTCTATCGCTCGCCGAACAGCGAAACGGGCGATCAATCCATCGCGTCGATGGAGTGGTGGTTTACCGACGGCCAACTCAGCCAGCGATTCTGCACGACGACTCCCGACCGGTTCGACCAACTCCTGGATTCACGCTATCAGAACTCGTCAGTGCATACCCCCGACCGAGCGTTTCTAGAGCTGTCCTCCGACGAGTACGTGGCGAGCGCGCGGTTGCATCTCCGCCAAGACTGTGCGTTCCCACTCTCCCACCAGAACGCCTCGGTTGATGCGCTCGCGACCGACCCGTACACGGCGATAGCGAGCGCGCTGGTCGGTCCCGACGACACCCGCGCGCTCGTTCAGTGTACGTTCATGCCAGTCGGCAAGCAGACGTGGTATCAGCGAGGTACGCTTGCGTCACTCCGCGGCCACGACGTTGATGGCATCGCCGAAAACCGCAAAGAAGGCACGGTCAAAGGCGAGGTCAACCCCCGAATTGTCGAATCCCGTACCGACCGTCTCACCGCGAAGGATATGCAGCGCCAGCGCGGCCGCCCCGCGTTTCAGACTGTGGTCCGCATCGTAGCGACCGGGCCGAGCAAAGCGAACGTCCGCACGCGAATGGACGATCTCGAAAGTGCCTTCGAGGAGTTCGCGTACCCCGCGAGCGAACAGGAGTTCGTCGCCGAGCCACTGTCAGGCCGGGCGCTCATCGACGGTATCACAGCGGCTGCCGGGCGCGAACTCCCGATGCAGGGCCGCATCAGGCGGACGCTGTTCGGCCGTGAGAGCGTGTTGACCGACGACGAACTCGCCGGACTCGTCCATTTGCCCAATCGGGAGATCAACGCGCCGCTGCTCGACTGGCAGCGCATGGAAGGCGGCGCGGGAAGCCCCGGCGCGAAACACCAATTCGGCGACACTACCCCCGAACCATCCACCCAACAGCCCGCGTCATCATCCAATCAGTCCGCGAGCGACGAACCCGCCGCGACGGAGAGCGGCCAGCAACAGGCCGAGTACGCGCCACAGTCCGCCGAAGGCATGGAGCCAGCCCCAACCGACGACCATGCGCCCGACGCCGAGAGCACCGCCGCTGACGGCCAGACAGGAGGCGTCGAGCATGAGTAACCCGAGATACCGCCAGCAGCGTGAGCGATTGGCGCGCTTCCGTCGAGCGTGCCGCCATCTGTTCAGTCGCGGGGTCAAATGGGCGGTTCTCAGCTATGGATTCATCGCCGTGTACGGCGCGCTGTACGGCTCCGAACCGGTAATGGTCCATCGCCTCGGCACGACGCTGGCAGCGCTCTCTGGCGGATTCGCCGGCCTGTTCATCAGTTTGGTCGTTCTCTCGAAACTCGCCGGAGCAGTGACCGCGTGGCGATACCGCCGCAGGAGAGCAGAATATGGGTAGTAGCAATGGCCGCCCGTACCTGTCGCCCGACGGCCAGCCGCTTATCCGGCAGTACCTCATCCGCGCGGCGAAAGCGTATCTCTGCGTTGGGTGCTGGTTCGGGGTGTGCGCGCTGCTGCTGCTCTACGGGCCAGCAGCCCTCAGTGTCCCGACCGATCCAGCCCGCGCGACTGGAGTCATGGCAGCGGTGAGCGGAGTCGTGCTGTCCGCCGGGGTTGCGACCGTTCTCACAATCGTTCTCGCGGTTGGAACGGTCGCTGTTATCGACCGCCGTCGGCGGAACCAGAGTGCCAACGAGCAGGAGCAAAGCGCTCCCGACGCGCCCGACAGTATGGAGGACGAAACTCATGCCTGACCAGTCTGCACCGGATGGAGATCGACCACCACACGAGAGCGAGCGTGCGACCGACAGCGACAGTAGCAGCGATCAGATTCTCAATCCCGAGACGCGCCGGGCGCTCCGCGAGTGGGGACGGCGATGCTACGCGGTCGGCGTTGGCGCGCTCACAGCTGTCTTCATGCTCATTCCGACCACCCTGACGACAGTACGGCCGAGTGGGGTGCTGTTCCATCTCGCCGTGACGCTCGTTTCCAGCCTCAGCCTGCCAGTCGTGACGGTCTATGTCGCGGCGAGAGCCTACGGACTCTCCCACCACGAAGTCGTCTCTGTGGCCAGACACGCGGCCAGAGAAGGCGCTGCTGCAACTGCCACCCTTGGCGCACACCAGCGAGCCGAACAGCCAACCGAACCCATCGAACCTGACGCGACGCAGTTCACAGATACCAACACCGACACCGACGAGACACAATGAGCTACGACACCACTTCCATCGACCGAACCGAGCAAAAACAGGACTACGATTGGCTCCACCTCACCGACGACGAGACGGTACTCTGGTCGGGCCGACCGAGCCTCTACACCATTGCACCGGGGTTGCTGGCTGGGCTCGTGCTGGCCGTCGTCGGCCTTGCTCTCACCGTTGCGGTCGCACTGTCGGTAGCCTGTCTCTTATACACATCTCTGAGC
>NZ_AOMF01000036.1 GCF_000336715.1 Halococcus thailandensis JCM 13552 | reverse complement strand
AAGACGGCTTGCTGCGCCAAAACGTGAGCAAAATCCGCCATGATCGCATCCAGAACACGGCGTGCGACCAATCGCTTGTTGAACGGCTGTTCTCGTTCGGCGACATCACGATCTACACCGCTGGCACTGACACGATGGAAATCAGGCTCACCGACGTTCCACGACCACAGACCGTGAACGGACTGCTCACCGAAGCGCTCGATGAAGCCGCCACTCAGTCCTCACGGAGGGTCTAACAATGGGACTGCGAGATGTGCTACCCGGCGGCAGCGACGACGAGGACAACAGCGAGGAAGGCGAATACCAAGACCAAGCCTATCGGTATGACACGACCAGCACTGAGCGCGTCCAAGGAGCGCCCGTCGTCGCCCACGGTGTCGATACCGAGCTTCCAGAAGGACACCAAGACCGCGACGTGACGTTTGCCAGCCTCCGAGCGCGCGCGATGCTCGCCGACGGCCGCACCAACTCCGACGCCCCGATCTGGCTGGGCATTGGCACGCGCCGAGGCCGGGACGTGAGTATCGAACAGCGCTCGATGTTCCGTCACCTCGCCTGCTTCGGCACGACTGGCTACGGCAAATCCACGCTTCAGAAAAACGTCTTCCGACAGATCGCCGAACTCGGCGCGGGTGGCTGTTATATCGACCCCGGCGGCGACGACGCCGAAGAACTCGTCGAAATCCTCCCCGAGCACCGCCTTGACGACGTTGTATGGATCGAACCCGGCAGCACACGCGGGCGCGTCTCCGGGTTCAACTTCCTCGACACCTCGATCCCGCCCGAATCCGACCAGTTCGACCACGCCGTAGAGTCGTTAGTTGCGGATTTCCGGCATATGCTCGGTGCCTCGCAAGGATGGGGCGCGCGGATGGACGGCGTGACCGCCTCGCTCGTGCGGGCTTCGGCCAACACTGAATACGAGTTTACCCCGGCCGATCTGTTCTATATCATCGAAACCCCGGAGAACAGCCGTCGATTCGCAGAAACTGTCCGCGCGGCCGATCTCGAACTGCTCGCGGATTCGGCGGATAAGATCGCCGACGTGGCCGAGAATGATCCAAACGCGCTCGAACCGCTCTGGCGGCGGTTCAAAGACTGGGTGGAATCGCCCATCGCCCGCCAGTTCATGTCGCTGCGCGATTCACCAATCGACATTGCCAACGCGGTCGATGAAAACAAGCTCATCATCGTGCGGTTAGGGCCCGAGAACGAGGACCTAAAGCAGATGATCGGCACCGCAATCTTCCGGCGTATCTGGTCGGTCATTCGAGCACGTGCGGAGATGGACCGTACCGAGCGCACGCCGTTCTACCTGCTTGCCGACGAGTTCGACAACCTCGCCTCGCAAGATGGTGCAATCGGGCAGATGCTTTCGGAGAGCCGGAAGTACCGCCTCTCGCTGTTCCTGTCGTGTCAAGCGCCCCATCAGATTCAAGACGTGCTCCCGTCGCTCGCGGCGAACTGCGACACGTGGGTCAGTTTCTCGCCCGGGTCGCACAAAGACTCGCGGGCGGTCGCGCGCAATATCGGAATAGATCCTGAAACACTGAAACGTGATACAGAACATCACGTCTGGATGACGCTCGATCTGCCGGAGAAACGCCAGAGTTCCGAACCATTCCGGGCCTACACGCTGCCCGAGT
Organism: Halococcus thailandensis JCM 13552; assembly: GCF_000336715.1. GTDB lineage: Archaea > Halobacteriota > Halobacteria > Halobacteriales > Halococcaceae > Halococcus > Halococcus thailandensis. The sequence continues at coordinate 5,134 of NZ_AOMF01000036.1, read as the reverse complement.
TTCCCCCGATGCGTACCCGTGACGAGCGCGACGAAATAATCGACGAATACCTTCATGACCACGGCCTGCCGACGCAGACCGCCGAGGAGGTCCGTGATTCAATCCTCATTCGCGGCGGTGAGGGTGCGCTGGAACAGTCGGGTGCGCTCGGCCTCGATAGCATGGTCACGGAAGACAACATCCCGACCGACACGATCTTAGAATCCGTCTTCGTCGCCGCCGTCCGCGCCAGCGACGACAACGATGGGACCGAGCCGGTGACGACCGACCACGTTCACGAGGAGTTCGAGAATCGCACTGGCGTCGAGATGAGCGAAGCAAAGTTCTCCCAGCAACTCGAAACCGAGTACGGCGAGCGCGTCGAAGCGCTGCGCGAGGGTACGGAGAAAGCCAGACTCACCGACACCGGACTGAGCAAACTGTTCGAGCAGGACACCGGCGGCGTGGAGAACGCAGGTGGCCCGGCCCATCGGTATATCCTGCGCGAGTCGATGAAGACGTTTCTCGCGCTGGGTGCGGACGCCTATCTCCCCTCACAGGACGGCGAGGAGCTACCCGACGGAGTGGCCGACCTTCCGATCAACCCGCTGGCCGACGCAACCAGCGACAGAGAGTACCAGGAACTCAAAGAGACGTGCGAAACCGAGTATGAACGGCTCTACGAACTATCCGACGGGAAAGACATCGCCATCGAAGCCGAAACCACCACGCTCGAAAAGCCCAAACAGACGCTTACGAACCTGCGGAAAGCCGTCGAGCAAGGGAAGAAATGTATCTTCGCGTGCAAGGACGGCAGCTACGACGAGGACGATTTCGAGAATCCCGACGACGCGCCCAGTCACAGCAGCCTCTTCGAGTATTGGCCCCGGCGCGGTGAGCGCGTCATCCACCACACCGAGGGCAGCGTTCAGAACATCAGCTGTGATTTCGACCGTCTCACGTTCGTCAACGAGACGATTGACCCCACGGACGAGGATGAAGCCGATACAGACAGCGACGAGGATGAAGAGGACGAAGACGACGAGGAGCTAGCGCCGGGACGCATCTTCTACAACAAGAGCAAGAAAATGAAGATCGAGCCGGGCGTCGGCGCACTCCGGCCGAAGGCCACCAAGAGTATGCAGTGGCGCGAGCGCTCGACCGGCGAAGCCGACACCGAGATCGTGCTGGAAGACAAGGGCGGACGCGGCACGGTTCGCTCTCGATTCGAGACTGCCGAGGCGGTATTCGACGCCGACCGCGAGGATGTTCCCGCCTACTACGAGAACACGCCCGACGGCTACGTTGTCCACGCCAATGGCGCACAGAAGACCTACGACACGAAAGGTGAGATGAAGAACGACTTCAAGCCGATCTACCCGCCGTTCATCCCCGAACGCGAGTTCACCGACGAGTCAGGCGACACTCGATACCCGACAGCGGATGATTTCATGTTCGTGGTCTTTCCCGACGACAACAATGACGAGTACGACGAACCGATGATCTACGAACACGGCGAATTGCGGCCGCTCGTTCCCGACGACGAGAGCAGCAGTGATACTGCCACCAGCACCGATAAGGAGGCTGCACCAACCGAGGACAAGGCGTCGTCACAGCAGGCCACAGAAAGCGACGAGGACACGTCTGAGAGCGCGGACGATGGAGGAGTAGCGAGTATCGACGCCCCGTCTCAGTGCCCCGATTGCGAGGAGTGCGATAGATGGAGCGCTGACGGCCGCAACGGGGAATTAGTGTGTGAAAACTGTGAGTATATGCCGCCGAAACAAATGCGAGACGAAATCAGACGCAAGAGAAGACAGATGGAGAGCACCAACGACGAGCAACAGAGCCATGCGGTGGACGAGAATCGGGCGAGTGACGATGCTGATACCACGGCGGACGCAAAGGCACCCGAGGACCATGACGAACACGAGAGCGGGGACGCTTCCGATGACGACTACGGTGGGGCAGTTGAGGGCCTTCGTAGCGGTTATTCCGAGTGATAGGCTTCCAGCGTTGAAATCCGCTCATCCATATTTTCAATCGCATCAGCGACATCATCATCAACTTCTTCCCGGTGATCCAGTCTTCGATCAATCCGATCAATGTCGTCTCGTAACGATTCAATCAGGCTCGCTAGCTGCTCGACTCTCTCTGGCAGGTCAGTAATTGACACGCCTTCTTTATCATCACTTTCCCGTAGGTCTGCCGTTGCCTGCTCACCTTTCTCAGTAAGTTGAATCCGCTTACCCGGAACGACAGTTCCTCCCTCAGTCGGTGGTTGACGAGTCTCGACTAACTCCATCGGCTCAAGATAATTCTCTATCCGGTAGAGGATTACCCGATTCGGTTCAATGCCACTCAAATCCCGAATCTCACTCGTCGTCAGTTCCTCGGTGGCCTCGAATAGCACACCCAGTATTTCATGCGATTTCCAATCTAAATCGGCGACAGTCATCGCCATATCATCTATCAACCTTCAGCCATAATAAACCTTCTTCGAGAATGTTCTCGGAGAGTTGTTCTCAGAGAAATCAACTCGACGTTCTTTCTCCGAAAGATTTCTCGGTGTTTCTCGGTAGGTCAAATCCGCACGTCCATCTAGACCCCCGTCTCTCCTAGAACCGAAGCAAGGTGGACCCCAAGGAGAGCACTAAGAGAGAAGGGGGCGACACTGTATCAAAAAGAAGAACAATAACCGTCTCAACGAAGCCGAATACCGAGGGAGCGAGACACCGAATACCGAGGGAGCGAGACACCGAATACCGAGGGAGCGAGACACCGAATACCGAGGGAGCGAGACNGAGCGAGACACCGAATACCGAGTGAGCGACACAGCGAGAACAGCGATAGCCGACAGCGAAGGGCGACCAGCGAGGGCAGTAAGCAGCGAGCACTAGCAGGGCCGACCCCCAAGCAGAGCGAAGCAGCAGAGGGGATTCACCCCAGCAGAGAACAGCAGGGATTCAAGCCGAAGACCAGCGCCGAGGGATTCAACCCAGCGAAGCAGCGCTGGGGATTCAATCAGCAGTCACATACCGAGGATTCCAGCGAGTGACAGCGCTGGGGATTCAGGCCGAGTGATAGCGCCGAGGAGAAGGGAGAAGATTCCACTCAGCGCAGAGTCCTGGATTTCGAGCCAGCGACGACACCGAGGATTCAGGGCGACACAAAACACCGGGGATTCAGCCCGATATTAGCCAGTGGGATTCAGGTGAAGCTCAACAAGCAGCGGTCAGCAGTAGAAGACCGCTCTCCGCAATCTCGGGGTCAAGCCAGCTCTAGCAGGCTGGGTCCAACCTGTTTCAGCACAACAGGGGTCAGCCAGCGACACAGCGCTGTCAGCAGCCAGCAGTCAGCATCACGACGACACTGGGGGTCAGGCCAGCAGTCACACTACACAGCACTGGAAGACCGCTACTCGACAAGCCGGGGTCAGCAAAGCTCGATCCAGCGACAGCGAGCAATACCGCGTCTCGACACACTGGGGGGTCAGGCCAGCAATAGCGACAGCAGCAGTACCAGCAGTCCGGGGGTCCAGCCTGTTTCAGCACAACAGGGGTCAGACCAGCAATAGCACAGCAACAGCAAATCCGGGGTCAGGCCCCGTGAGTCACCATCTCGGGGTCAGCCTCGGCGCTGACACCGCAACAGCACCGCGACAACAGCGCGAAGCACCGCGAAGAGCGGCGAAGCCGTGACAGCAACGAACAGCACCACAACAACACTACTCTGGGACAGCACAGCACTGTTCGGATCCCGAGTCAGCGAAACACTGCACACTGACCATGCAATCACGACAGCAGCGCTTTCAGCACAAGGGCAACAGCAGTATCAGCAAAGCCCGAATCCCGAGTGAGTGAGGCGAGCAGCGTCAGGCAGCGAGGCGACGATCAGCGATCAGCGATCAGCGTCAGGCACCGAGGCCTGGAATCCCGAGATAGCGGAACACAGCATAGCACTACTCGAATCCCGAGCGAGCGAAACACACTGTATATCGGCCAGCGTGCTCTGTGTCACCAGACTCGACCCCCGGCCGAGCGACACACCGGCAAGACTGCCTAACGGCCGACGAAACTCACGACAGCGCGATACCACAACCGCGACACTCGACCCCCGACCGAACGCAATCCTGACGGCCAGCACACCTATGACCTAGCCGGAGCAAGAGCCAAACGCCGAGTACGGGCGCAGATCGGCCCAGAGCAAAGGAGAACAGAATAGACACCGCTACCCACCGTCATCTCACGCGCTATCAGAGGACACTTCTCCCGTACTCGGCGTTTCTACCCCCGAACAGCGACACGCAGACCGCTCCAAACGATCCCTAACGCGCCAGCATCACTCAGCCCGCAGTCACCGGTTCATACACGAACTGGCAGTCCTCAGTATAGTATACCCTGTTGCACGTTCAAAATCAAATCATCAGACGGAACGATCAGGCCTGAATCTGGACTCCATCAGTAGAGTTGGTGAAACAATGGAATGGTTCCTGATAGAAATGGCTGAATTGGCCGATAAATCAGCCTGATTGGTCGAGCTCCTTTCAGAAAATACAGCCGCCTGAGAGCGATGCCTCTCAGGCGGCGACACCTGTTTTTTGGACAGGTGGCGCGATCGTCAGATGAGCCGACTCGGTGACCGTATCAGCCTTGGTTTGTTCTGCCGTTGTGCCGTGAGAGACGCCGCAACCAACGCTACTGCCGAGAGAACGACGTGAGTCTCGACGTTGTTCTCTTTGCNTGGTTTGTTCTGCCGTTGTGCCGTGAGAGACGCCGCAACCAACGCTACTGCCGAGAGAACGACGTGAGTCTCGACGTTGTTCTCTTTGCGTGCGCGGACGCGATCAAGCCCGGTAAAGGACTTCAGCCGGGAGAACACCCGCTCGACACCTGCCCGCAGGTGTCGATGCATCCGCTCTTTGATCGCCTGGAAAATGTACGTCTCCTCGACGCTTCCGACGGAAACGCCGTACTCCGAGAGTTGCTCCTGTGGCAGCCGTTCCAGGGCGTCGTAGGGACTGTCGATCTCCTCACCGTGTTCCTTGAACAGTTCCTTGATTTCGTCCTTGATCGTCGCTAACGGCGACGATCGGCGAGGATTGATCGCCGTCAGCAACGGACAATCGAGCTGATCCTGACAGAAGTCGCGGTTA
>NZ_AOMF01000035.1:11489-12090 GCF_000336715.1 Halococcus thailandensis JCM 13552 | reverse complement strand
CCGTCGATCACGACGAACTCACCGCCATGTTCGTGATCGGCAAGCAACTCGCCGCACATCGACTGGAGGCAGTCTCGGAGTTCATCGGGATGAAGTTCATCGAAGGCCCGCCAGAGCGACGTCCCATCCGGGACGTCCTCTGGCTCGGTGTAGTCGAGAGCCTCTCGAAATGAGTGATTGCGCTGAAGACGGCGTTCGAGGGCGTCGAAGGAGTCGCCCTCGAACTGCCGCAGGACGAGTGCGGCAGCTCGTTCGGGAGAGATTGACTGAAGTTCCGAGACAGCGACCGAGAGGAAGGTTGCAACGAGTTCGTCACGGTAGAGGTAGCCGTCGTCAGCAGGATCGTCGGGAGTGACATCGGCTGGCTGGTCGGTTTCACGCTGAGCCAGCTGGTCGTCCCTGCGGGACGGCCAGCTGTGGGTGTAGACGGTGGTGTCTAGCCACTCCGTGGCGTGTACTTCCTGTTGGTCAGCGAGCTTCTGGAGTGGGCGGTAGGAGCGACGACCGAGAAGGTCGTTTGCTTCGGATGCGGTCAGCCCGGATGGACGGCGGAACGCGAGGTGTTTGAGCGTCGGCTTGGCGTCTTCCTTGCGGTGGAAGA
>NZ_AOMF01000035.1:0-11483 GCF_000336715.1 Halococcus thailandensis JCM 13552 | reverse complement strand
GTTGTTGTGGTTCAAGGAAGTGTAGAAGGGGGCTTGGGAGGCGATGTTAGTGATGTACCACGCCGGCACGTCGGTGCCGGCGCGGAGATCGTCCTTGGAGGCGACCTCGCCGTGGGTTTGGAGGTATTCACGAACGGTGATCTTATGCGAATAGGCGGTGTTGTCGCAGGCGTCGGAGGTGCTGGTACTCATAGCACTACTCCGACTTCTAGTCTAGTGAAAGTGACTATTCCTGCAATTAGTGACTGCTGTACGANGCGTCGGAGGTGCTGGTACTCATAGCACTACTCCGACTTCTAGTCTAGTGAAAGTGACTATTCCTGCAATTAGTGACTGCTGTACGATATTTCCGAGCTGATTTCGAAACCATGCAACGGGCTATAGTAGAGCAACGTCCCCGATGGATACTCACCCAACGCGAGCACGTCCGCGAGATCGCTGCCGACCCCCGCCGCATTTGCCACCAGCCCTGTGAGCACTACCGCCGCAGCTAGCGGCGAATCCACCACGACCAGCAGCGGCAGGCCCAGCACGGTCAGCACCACCGCAGGCGCGAGCGTCACGAACACGTCCGCCCGCCGCGTGAGGAATCCACCGCGTAACCGCGTGCCCATGCTCATTCCCCGCCGCTGAAAGCTCACCTCGCAGCCAGCGACGTAACCCGCCAGCCCGTGTATCACCTCATGAGCCACCACCGTCAGGCCAGCAGTCACTATCAAGAGCAGGTACACACTCACCGACTCCAGCCGGAGCACATCCCAGAACACACCGAACACGGCCGACCCATTACGCACAAGAGCCGTCAGCCCGCTAAATAGCCCCGCTGTTCCGACGAACAGCCCTACCTCCCCCGGAAGGTACTCCAACCACGACCGCGCTCTCACCAGCTCATACCCCTCTCGATAACCCGAAGGAGAGGCCGGTGCAGCGTCCTTGTCGGTCATCAATCTCTCAAACTACCCAACTGAATCCGCTCCCTTAATTCTCGTCCAGAGCGTGCGTGTCGCCGTTCTCATAGACAGTCTCGCCGACCGTGATAGCGTCGTCAATCTCCCGGCTCACCATCTTCAGCAGCGTCTCAGGATCGTTACCCATCAGCAGGTCCACTGCATCACCGTCACCCGACCGCCACCACAGCACCCGCTTGCGCGTCTCGCGTTGCTCAACACGGTCATCATTGTATAGCTCGCGCAATCTCCGCCGCGCGGTTTCGGTCGAAGTATCGAACGCATCCGCGACATCCCCCGCCGTGACGACCGGCCCACGAACGGTATCAAACACCTCGTACACTTCATCAGCCGTCATCTTCTGCTTGTAGCGGCCTTCTTGGTCCATCTTCCGGCCCTCGTCGTTGTATCGTGTCACGTCTTCGTCCTGTTCTGCCATATCTGCCCTACGACACCCGTGAATATAGCACTTATGGTGGAAGCCCGAACCAAAACCCTCTGGCATATGCTCCTTTTGCATAAATAGCGATATGTGGGCGCAGTAAGCCGTCTCAGCGGCTTTAGAGACGGACTATTATGAACGGTCGAACTCTGTCACAGCCCACCACACCCGACTCACCCGCTTCTATCCACTCTCACACCCGAAACCGACAGACGGCCAACATAGACCATTAGCCCGAACCAAAGCCTTTTAGTGAATGGAACATATACAATAGAGCAGAGACAGACCGGTCCCTCGGGGCGATTTCCAACGAGGAAAGCGCCCGCGCGTTGGAGCGCGCGGGCCGGTTGTCTCAGCGAAGGAAACAACCATGACGACGAACGAATTCAGCGGTCAAGAATCCGGCGACTCGCCCAACGAACGACGCGCGGAGTGGGAGCGGTTCAGCATGACCGTTCTCAATGGCAACGGCAGCGGCTACGTCAACGTTCGGAACGATTCGCACGAAAATCCCGGCAAGCACATTTACAGTGTTCACGTTGCCAACGGCCGAGCAGACGGGTGTTCGTGCCCTGACGCGATCTATCGCGGTGCTCACTGTAAGCACCAGTGCGCCGTCGAGCAGCGCCCACTCGTTCTGTCCAGCGCCGACGCCGCGAGCGCACAGACGCCCTGCGTGGCCGCTGACGGCGGTGAGGTGATCGGTAAATGACGCTCATCTGTGAGCGGTGTGGTTCCCACGATCTTCGTATCACTACCCAGTCCTACAACGGCGACGACGCTTTCGAGGGCTATGAGTGCGGGAACTGCGGTGCGACCGGCAGCCTCACCCACGACAGCGTAACTGGCACGACGCTTTCGGGATGTCTCGGCAGCGACGGACTGTGAACTGCGCTATCTGCGGGGGTTCAAACGCCGAAATTCCCGACCCGGTTGCGCCCCGGTCGGCCACACGCCGACTGTGTGCGGTGTGCGCCCGGCGGGAGGGCGCGCGCTAGCCGTCACGGGTTCGACGCGCAGCGAGAAAATTGTTGTATCAGAGGTCGGCTAGCTAGATTCGTCATGCATATCCAACATTGAAATTTAGACTACTGGTGTAGATTCCGAACCAAGCCGTGCATGAGCAACCTACCTACCTGACTTCAGGTTGTATAGTCGAAAACGGCCGTCTGTTCAGCGATTAGCGGACGGGAGTGGCGTTCTCAGCCGGAACAGAAACGGACTATTATGACAAATCTTTCCGTTTCACATAGCACTCCGCCGCTCTCAGCCGCGTGCATCGCCTATCAGACTCCAAACCGCCCGACACAACCCTCGGACCATTAGCTCGAAACAAAGACATTAAGTGGATGGAGCATATACAATAGAGTAGAGACAGACCGGTCCCTCCGGGGTATTTTCCAACGAGGAAAGCGCCCGCGCGTTGGAGCGCGCGGGCCGGTTGTCTCAGCGAAGGAAACAACCATGAACGCCTACAAACCCAGCGGTCAAGAACGTACCGACGACGAACGACGCGGGATTGAAGCGGTTGCAAAGCGCGTCAGCCGCGCGCTCGATGGATTCTTCCACGTCGAAGCGGCCAGCGACGACGGCAAATATACCGTCTTCAGCGGCTCGGGCAGCAGCTACACGGTGGACCTGTCGGACGGGACCTGTACGTGCCCGGATGGCCAGCGAGGGTCATGGTGCAAACACGCCCACCGCGCCGCGTTCGTGACCGGCAAAATCCCCGATATTGACGGTGTTCACGTCACTGCCAGTGAAGACGACGACAGCAGCAACGACGATCTCGACGAAGACGGCGGGGAAGCCGACGACAGCGAAACGCTTGCCGAGCGCGTCGAACACTTCGAGGCGAACAACCCCGGTGCGTCGGCCATCGAAGTCATCAGCCAGCTCGGGATCAACCCCGATCAGAAAGAGCGCGTCGAGGAGGTGCTGGCCTAATGTCCGACAGTCCGACTATCAGCCAGCAGTACGCCTTCTCGGTCGGCGAGGACGGCGACACTGACGGAATTGAGCCATCCGAGGAGAGCGTCGAAACCGATCTCGAAGCCTTCGGCGCGAACGTCGATCACCGCGAGCGCGACACCCGAATTGACCAGCCCGAAGCCAGCAGTTTCGGTGTTGACGACCGCGCCACAGTCACGCGCCGCGACGGCGGCGAGCAGCAAGCGCTGTTCGCAGACACGACCGACGATCAGCAGACCCTTACCGGCGAACGCGCCGCCAGTCAATGCCTGTTCGAGAGCGACGACACCGAAAGCAACGAGACGGCCGACGACGAGGACGGCGACGACCCCGACGCCGTCATCACCGCCAGCGACGAAGCCTCGCGAGCGCTCGCCGACGGCGGCCACGTCGAGGACGATGAGAGCGGCGAGAGTGAGGGCCAGAGCGACGAGAGCAAGGACGAAGGCAATGAGCCGAACGAGTCGGACAACAGCCACGAGGACGGCGACGACACCGCCAGCGACGACGACAGCAACGACGCGGACCCCACGTTCGACCCCGACGCCGAAACCGTCACCGACGCATGGCAAGGAGCGTATATCTCCGCCTCATGGGGTTACAATCAAACCAACGTCGAACTCGCCCAAATCATCGAAGTCAGCGATAGCGGGAAGACCGTTCTCGCCCGGTTCGTCACCGCCGAGCGCGTCGGACATGACCGCACGAGCGAGCAGCTACGTCCCACAGCCGACCAGTACGGCGACGAATTTCGGCTGCACGTTCGGGACGGCATCAAAGACGATCCCTGCTTTCGCGGGAGCTATCCACTCAGTAACGACGGCGACATGGACGGCGGCCCCACCCGCCGAGGGTCGTTCTACCCGTGGAACAACGACCCCGACAACTCAATACGACAGACCGCGACCAACCACGGCCACTAGCTAGGCCCGCGAAGACCGTTTTAGCGGTTCTCTCTCCCCGTTCAGCGCGCGGATAGGCGGTCTCAGCGGCTTCGGGAATGGATTATTGTGACAAGTGTTTCCATTCCATAGAACAGCACGGCTTACTCAGGCGCGTGCATCGGCTGTCAGACCAAAACCGCCTGACTCAAGCCTTAGACCATTAACCCGAACCAAAAACTTTTAGTGAATGGGGCATATACAATAGAGTAGAGACAGACCAGTCCCTCCGGGGCATTTTCAAACGAGGAAAGTGCCCGCGCGCTACAGACGCGCGGGCTGGTTGTCTCAGCAAGAGGACAACCATGACGGCGAACGCCATCAGCGGACAAGAACCCGACGAATCGGCCGCCGACCAACAACCGACCAGCGAAGCCGACGCCAAGAGCCACGAGATCGTTCACTCAGCCGGTGACTGGATGCTGCTCGTCACCGCAGAGGGCTACGTCGAAGCCCGCGAGGACAAAGGCCCATACGAGGGAGCGCGGTACTGCACCACCCGCAGCACGGTGTGGGCACCGCGAGGCGCAGACTATCGCTACGGGCAGTCCATCGAGGACGTGCTAGCCCGCTACGCGCACGAAACGCGCTTCGAGCGCGATGCCGACGAGCACGGCGCGGCCCTGCGCGATGGGATCATCTCGGCACTCCAATCGGTCGCCACAGAGGCGGCGTGCGGCCGCAGTGAGTGCGACGGCTGCGTGCCCTACGTTCGCCACGTCAACGCCCCGACCGGGCCGAAAACCGCCATTGTGTGCGGCGACCACGCTACCGACGGGCGATACGTCACAAACCACCCGCTCGGCAACGGCTCCGAGCAGGAGGACAGCCGATGAGCGACCGCGACGAGTGCCGCAATCCCTCGTGCAGCAACGATCCCCGCGGCACCAGCGGCAGCCGCCGGTTCTGTTCGATCCCCCTGTAAAGTCAAATTCGAGCACGTCCGCGCCGACGCTCGGGAAGCCGAGCGTGACGCCCGCCGCGAAGCCCGCGAGGAGGACGGTCTATGAACGAGCACGAGACGGACGAACTCACGCCCGCGATGCTTTCCGGCACGCCCGTCGGTGGCCCCAGCGGCCTGGCCGTCTGTGATACGTGCAACCGACGGCTCACCGATGGCCACCGCGAGCACGATCCCGACGACGTCGAGGCCGACACCGTGTACGCCTACGCGACCCGTGTTCGAGACACGAATCGGTGGTCGCTCCGCTGGGTGAGTTGCGAAGACTGTGGCCCGCCCGGTGACAGTGACGAGACGACCGACCCCGGTGAGGTCGTCGCCAAAGCCACGCTCGCCTTCGACGCCCGCATCGACGGGTTCGCGCTCGCCGACCCCGAACTTCCATCCGACGCCACCGAAACCGTCGTCGAGGATGGTGAGAGCCAATGAGCGCCACTGTCGAGAATCCCGCGACCATCCGCGAGTTGACGCGCTACGTCGAATGCGAGCACCCCCGGCTCAATACGTCGTACAACGCTCGCCGCGAGCAGTTAGTTGTCGTCGGACAATCCGGCAAGCCCGAACCGCCCGCAGCGCTCCGCAAAATCATCGCGAGCAACGACTACGAGGTGCAGGCACAGACGGTGGCGAGTCGTGGGCGCTGGCTTGGCGTCGTGAACCCCGCAAACGACGGAGGAAACCGATGAACGAGTGTCGGTGTGGCTCCGATCTACCGCCACGTATCATCAAGTGTGCCCGAGAGAGCGCGGGGTGGCCCAGCGCTTGGGACGGCGTTCAAATCCTCGAATGCCGCGATTGCGGCCGACGGAGGAAAGGATGAGTACCGATCTGTTCGCGGACGCGGACGGCGAGCTGACGTTTGAGCCGCGCGACGGCAAGCACGTCGAGAGCGAAGCCCAGTCAGCCGACGAGAGCGGAACAGAGACCGACAACCACAACGCATGGAAAATCCATTGTCGAGAGTGCAGCGAACTTGTGCCCCCGAAACCGTTCTGCTACGAATGCGGCGCTGAACGTCCGGCTGACGGCGATTACTACGTTGCCGAGGTCGAGAGGTGATGAGTCCCGGCACTCGTTCGCGGTTGTGCCCGGAACACCGTAACGACAGCAGGCCAACGTCGTGCGTGGCGTGCGTGCAGGCCCGGCGGATCGACGAGCTAGAGCAGACGGTCGAACGTCTCACCGAGCACGTCAAGAAACTGGAGGCGGACGAACGAGACGACGCGGTGGAGACAGCCCGAGAGTCCACGCCGCTGCCGGACGGAGGCCCACAGTGACGGTCGAACAGTGGCGGTACTGCTGCCCTGAATGCGGATCGCAGGGTCTCGTTCCGCGCACGAATCTCGGCGGCTATCGGTGTGAGGTATGCAAATCGGTGGTTGAACAGCGCTACGACAAGAAACGCGACACACTAACAGCATGAGCGAAGCATGAGCGAAGCATGAGCGAAAACGGCGAAACCAAGGCGATAGTGGTACTGACCCAAGAGGAGATCGACACCGCGATTCACGCATTGGAGGAGGCCGGTATCGGGATGGACAGCGAACAGTTCGAGGAAGTGTACGGAGACGTGTATCAGAAATTGCACGGGGTTGAAAACGAGGGCGGCGACAACGAATATCGGGTAAAGTGACGGGCAAAAACTATCCCGAGAATGGACATCAACCAGCAAGAGGACGAATGGATAGCCACGATGAGCTATTCCGAAAGGCGCGATATTGACGAATCTCCGGGGGATCATGCGGTCGCCGCCGTCGCACACGAATACGCCGTCAGTCGCTCAGAGATCAGGTCTCGAGTCGTGCGCTACCACGACGACGGTGTGACGGTGGTGGTCAGCCAGTCTGACGGACAGCTTTAACCGACAAGCAACATACATATTCGCCCAGAGGGCAGCGATCCGTTTATCATCGGAAAACCTCTACCGTCAGATGTGGATTTAACTAAGCATGAGGGCTTCTTAGCAGCCGTTTATACTGAAAATGGCGGAGACCTCGTTGTTCGCCCTCTGCATCATGTCGAAGACGAGGCCGTTATTCAACGGATTGAAAACCGAGATTTGTATCTAGGGAATTGGCGTGCTGCTGATCCAGCGTATCACGACCAGACATTCGACTACGTTTTATCGCCCACTTCCCGAGAATATCCTCTTACAACGCATCATTGCCCGCTGAACGATGGGCCTGACAACAATTGGAAGGCATTCGAGAAGGCCATCGACACCGCGAGAACACTCTATCAGCAAGATGGATCACTCTTGATTCACTGCACAGCCGGAATCTCGCGGAGCAGTACCCTTATCGCTGCAACACTCGCTGCCGAAGAAAATCGACAGTTTCTGAATGCACTCAGAATTGTCCAACGAAGCCGCCCGAATGCGAGTCCAAATCCATCGCTACATGAATGGGCAGTGATATACTTAGCAGCATATGGTTCGACCGCAGGACAGGAAATTCACGGCTAGCACCCAAAACTAAGGTACTGCCAGAGTCAAATGGATACGTGAAAAATCAGGGTTCAGAGCACTCAGCCACGAGGCGAGAGGTCCTTGCATCATTCGGGATGGCAGTTTCAGTCGGTTTGGCTGGGAGAACCAATAGCCCTGAGAATAGCGACAAAACCCCCGGCAGAAAAACCAAGTCAGACGAAGACACACAGACGACAATGACCAACTCACTCGGCTTTCTCACACTGCCAGGATTGTCATTCACATCGCTTGCTGCTCATCTCCCGACGATTTTCGATATCACAGACCAACAGACCCCTGCCATTGTCATCGACACGCATGATTACGAGCGATTCCGTGGCCGAGTTCTGGAGGAACGAAGCCAGAAATTACAATATTTAGGCATGGCATTTGACGAGCTTCGACGTCAAAACGGATTACTTCTACTTGATTACGCAGACTATTACTCGAACGCTAAGCAACAGGAGGTCATTCAGGATACCCACAGCTCACTTGCAGCTGCGGACGACTGGAAAAATCGTGACGCCGCGATAGAAGCGGCCAACGGATGGGTCAGATACGGTCGTGGAGGATACCAAGCCCGGTTTCGAGGACACCTCGGCGCGGACTTAAATGCATACGAGAATAGTCGGTATAAGGTAGAAAGTCAAATCGAAAAGATGGACCGAGGACTCGGCGACCCAACTGGCTGGGTTGATAATGTGCTGAAGCAATATCGTGCGGCGCTGGAAGTTCGTCGACGAGCCGATGATCATCTCGAAATCAACATCCCATATATTATAGGACAAGGAGAATCATCGATTCTCAACAGATATATTGGAGACCAATCTACCCGAAATCCCGCTAGCCGGTTCATCGAAATAGACACTCAGCGAACAGCACAAACCCGAAAACTGCTGGAAGAAATCGGTACAGTGGGACGAAAGATAGCCGGGGTGCAACATATGGACTGGTTTTTCCTCGGACCACACCTTGCCCTCCCACAATACAATGACATATTCGATTTTGAAATCAACAGAATCGCTGAAGAGATGGAAAATGAATCAGAGGCACAAACAATCAGAGAGGCGAAAGAAGCCTGTGCAATTCTTGACGAACGGAACGAACGCCCTGAACCGAAAATACGGGCAGAGGCCGATTATATAGCCGAGGAATATGACACCCAGCAAAACAGCGAAGAAATACGCAGAAAGCTTGACCAAACGGTTGCACTGGGTGATTACGCACGTGATTTACGGGATCTCAACAACAGCGGGTTCTCTCAAGCAGCCCTGTACGTCGCTGCAAGCATGAAGCGCGACCCTGTACGTCGTTATGGTGAAGATGAGATATACCAACGGTACGTAGACACAATGAACCAACTTGAGCCTCTAACAGCCTCAACCGGAGAATTAGAACGGTTTCGGGACCGTGGAAGCTTCCGACGCCAAGAGGCCACCCCGAACGATTATGGTGATTGGTACCAATCAGCTGACCGATGGAGATAGAAATGGGTACGCCGGATTAGCGGGATTTTAGACGCGAATCACTCGCTGACTCATCTCCAGATACCTCCGAACGGAGATTCGTCCAGACTAATTCCAGCCGTGCGTTCCCGTATTCCTGACCAATACGCTCGATTTCATCAGCTATATCTTCAACTCTTGTCGTTGATGTGAGCGGGAGGATCGGTGTAGATGACTGTGAATCATCCGCAACGACACGGTATGCAGGAACGATGGCTGGCAACGCTGAATCACTGACACCCTCTTTTTGTAATTCTTTTTGAGACTCATTTCTACGAACACCTTGAGTCTCGTTTCTTTGCTCCCTCTGTGAAGGCATTGGAGACTCCTCAACCCCACCAGTATCGCTTCTAGTCAATTGCTCACCTGTCGTCTGCTGTGACGCCGTAGATAGAGTTTCAGCCTCATTAACGTCGCCCCTTTCAAGCAGCTCAAGAACACTCTCTAACAACCGTATGTGTTCTTTGCCTTTTTCCAACAACGTAATCCGATCACCAGCGAGGTTGACTACATCAAATTCTTCAAACCGTTGTAAGATACGTCGAACCTGTTTTCTACTAGCGGTTTTCCCACGCTCTTCTTCCCATCTTTTCACATCGTCAAGAATCCTTTTGAGTTGGATAGCGGTATCTGACGTAGAGTTGCCAGATACTTCATTATCCGCACTGTATTGACCAAGCGAATAAAGAACAAGAAACGGAGCTATCGAACGGGTTTCATGGATAGGAGAGAGATGCTCTCCTATCTTTTCTCGTTTGTCTGCGTCCGACAGATCATCAATATCCAAACCCTCCCCAAAACGTTGTAACATAGAATTATACAACTCAATCACAGCATCTCCATCAGACGTTATCTCGTATCTGCGCTTACGTACTGTGAGAGGACGTGGAAAATCTGAAAGTAATTGAAGATGAGTTGTGATGGTGGTTGGAGAAACTCCCAGAGCATCCGCTATTTCATTCTGCGTATCAATATCATTACCACTGAGATATGATAATGTAGCAAGGCGTATCGGAGTCAATTTTTGCATCATTTCTCCCGCCGTTACGAGATGGGGTAACTGGCTCTCTCGCTCACTGAGTTGGAGCACACATACCAAGTTTGGACCGAATAGTAAATATTTAGCCCTCAATCACGAAGAAGCCGAGGCAATCACCGCACAAAGACAAAATAAACCACTGGCCGATAACGTTTTGGGGAAAGGAGAGTCAAATAGAAACAGATGAGTATCGCAGGTGCGAGGACGCAGGCACATCACCAATATCAATATCGGGGAGTGACAACAGTCATAAGGCAGGCAATAGAGACTCATTCAGAGGCAAACGCAAAGCTAGGGAACATAAAATATGCCGATGAGGTCGGGGACGCGCCCTACTTCGTCCCCGAACCGCAGTTCGGTGCCGTGCGACCGTCTCACCAGAGAATTGGTCGTACTGGCTCTTCATCGGCCTTCGGTCAAAAGCGTTGTGCTCCGCACGCAGAGACATCGCTGTCTCTCGTCGGATCACTCGCTCGTGCCCACGTATCCAGAGCAGAGGCGACTCCAAGGACAATAGAGCGCCGCGAGCCGTCATTCCTCTCTGCGAGAGGGCCCAGAGCACGAGTCAGACGCGCCAGACCGGGGATAGGGCGACCGCTCGCTACGCCAGCAGCCAACGAGCCATGACCCAAACCACATGGCAAACGCTATCAACACACGGTTAGGCCGATTCGAAGGCGCACCACGAGCAAAAGCACAACCACAGTCAATCCGGCCGAGCCGCGGCAACACCACGAGTCAGTCGCTGTCCAGAATCCACGTCAGCGACCCACCGATTTCACGACGTTCGACTTCGCCTTTGTCTGCGAGATCATTCAACCAGTGGTACGCGGTTTTCCGAGAACAATCCACGAGGTCAGCCACGTCGGTCGTCCCTGCTACCCCATCAAGTTCTCGGAGAGCTTCAAGGAAATCTTCATCCGACCACGAAGGCGTGTATCGGCCCGTCTTATCGTCCCGTTCAGGCGGCACTGACTGGGTACTCATGCCCACGTCTTATGCCGCTTACGGGATAATTGTTCTGCCAACCAACATAACGGAAAGTCTTATCACCTATACCTACCGAGGGAAAGGGACGGAACCCCGGTCCCACAGGACACGATTGCGTGTCCGGGTGAATGGACCACCCGGACCGGGGTTTGCACCAAACAAACCCATGAATCTGTACGGCAGCAGCCGGCTTGAGAGTGGTGGTTTTTGCGCTCTCTCG
>NZ_AOMF01000034.1 GCF_000336715.1 Halococcus thailandensis JCM 13552 | reverse complement strand
CATCAGAGATGTGTATAAGAGACAGGTGTCGGACTGATCGCTGTCCCGCAGCCGGCACGATCATCGAACACGAGAGCGCTGAAAGCAAGCGAACCGGGCCGATCTTCGGCGACCGCGATCTCGCCGTTCGTCTCGCCACGCGCGAGCATCCCGACGCACCCGCCGAGAGTCGGGAGGTCGCGCCATGAGCGAGGACGGACCCGAGAGATGCTGGACGATCGGCTGCGAAAACGAGCCGGTCGTGGATGGCTACTGCGCCGAGTGCGCCGACATCTCGCCCGACATTCTCGATACCGATACCGATACCGACGCCGACCCGGAAAGCGGTGGCGACGGATCGGAGGATTCCGTCTCACACAGCCCTGTGGAGGACGGTTCCGACGGTGCAGACCCCGGCTTCGAGAGCGAGGAATCCACCACACTCGCCCGCGAAGCGTTCGCCGACGCGGTTGAGTGGTTCCACAGCCAACTCGACCAGGACATCAGCGACCTCGGCCTCACCTATATCAACGACGACGGCGATGAGCAGACTGTCGAGACTGCCCGTGAATGGTTCCACGAGGTGCGTGGATGGTCCGACGAGACCATCGACACCGCGCGTCTCGGATGGGCATCAGCGAGCCGCACGGGCTTGCTCGACCACCTCATGCGCGAGGGCTACGGCCGGGACGCGATTCTCGGCACTGGCCTGTTCACCGAGGATCTTCGCCCGCTCTGGCAGGGCCGGTTCGTCTTTCCATACTCCGACACCGACGACCAGCCCGTTTACACGATCAGCCGCGCGACCGGCGACGAAGGCGGCGGGGCGGTCGGCTACGACGGCCACCCCGACGACGGCCTCAGCGGGAAATACGCCAAACCCGCCCACACGAAAGAATACGCTCGCGTCGAGGAGCCGATCTTCGGCCTCGACTCGATCGAGGACGGCCAGCCCGTGCTCATCACCGAGGGTATTGCCGACGCGATCACCGCCCAGCAAGCAGGCTACGCTTGCATCTCGCCGGTCACGACCCGGTTCAAGCGCGAGGACCGCGAGGCGCTGCGCGAAGCCCTTGACGACCACGACGTTCCCCGTGCGTTCATCGTGCAGGACGCCGAGCGGCCGAGCAGTGATCTAGACGAGGACGACCGACTCTCGCTCACACAGGTCGGCGAGGGCCTGCGCGGTGCGCTCGATACCGCCGCGTATCTCGCCGAGCACGACACTAACGCACAGGTAGCGGAACTCCCGCGTCCTGGTCTCGATAAGGTTGACCTCGATGATTACCTACGCGAGTGGACCGTCGATGGGGCGCTCGCCCCGCTGCTCGCGAGCGCGAAACCCGCACGAGAGCACCCCGCCTACGACCCGCAGAATACAGCCCTCGCCGCCGCCGATCGCGACCGTACCGACCCACTCGGCGGCAGCACGAGCGACGACCACTCGGCTCTGTTCGACCTCGATATTCGGGACGTTACCGGCCTCGACGACGATTATCGCGGTGCCAGTCCCCTCGGTCACCACGGCGACAGTGAGACGTATTTCGTCATCATTGAGAAGCGCGACGTTGCTTACGACCACAAATACAAAGCAGCGTACACCCCGCTCACGTACCTGCTCGCCGACGCTGGCGAACGCTCACCGGACGACCCGAACGGGCGGCTCGATGATTCGGAGATGTTCGCCGCATGGTTCCACGCGAAACGAGAGGGTATCATCCCCGACGACGACCCGATCCCTCGCCGTGCGCTTCGGCACGTCGCCGTCGATCACGGCCATTGCGAGCGCGACGAGATCGAGGACGGCTGGAAGTTCCCCAGCGATGCTTACGACGCCGCGCTCGATACGCTCACCGACCAATACGATGTCGAACCGGGCCGCGACCCGCTTACGAGCGGGTGGGAGCGCACGCCCGATGAGGTTGATCCCACGACGCTCGATGTCGTGCTCGATCCAGAAACCGCGTGGCAAGCAGCGTGGATGGTCGGTCCCGACGATCTCGATACCGCTCTCGAACACGAACCGACGGATGACGGCGAGCACTGGCAATGCCCGCAGTGTGGCGGCGAGATCGGTGTCGTGCAAGCGGTCGCTCTCCACCTCGGCAGTATCGACTGTTGCGAGCAGCCGCTACAAGACGACGAGTACGATACTGCGTATCGACGCGCGCGCGAGCGCTTCGGTGCGCCCCTTCCCGAGTACGTCGATACGACGACCGCGACCGACAATTGGGCGCTCGTCCAGAGCGCGGTTGCACAGCTGACCCACTGGCATCTCTCGGCACTCGATTCGACCGTCACCGGTCTCGCCGACGACAACGACGACGTGATAGCCGAGATCAACCCGACGTGGGAGGACTCCAGCACGGAAAAACGCATCATCGCCTTCCGGTCGGGTGCGTTCTACTGTCGCGAGCACGACTGTACGATCGACCCGCTCCGTATCGCGGCGCTCGAACAGGGAATCATCGACGAGTGTGACGACCCGCTCACAGGCGAGGACTTCACCGAAGCGTACCACGTCGCTCGCGAACAATACGGTGCCCCGCTCCCCGAATGGAACACGGGCAACCCCGACCATGTGCCCGTGCTCCCGCGCGCCGACGACCTGCTCGGCGAGTTCACCACCGACCGGGACGCTCTCAATAACGCCCGCGAGGATGTTGAGGAGCTATACGCTGAGCTTGCCACCGACACCCGAAAGGCGTGGATGTTGCGCGCGCTCCCGGCGACCGGCAAGACCACTTCTGTCGTCAAGCTCGCCGACGAGTACCCTGCGCTGTATCTCACCTCTCGCAACGAGCTTCAGCAGGAGGTCGCAGCGAAGGCCGACCAGTGGGGGCACACGTCGATGCACCTCCCGATCTTCGCCGAACACCAGCCCAACGAGGGCGCTGTCGGCGAGGCCACCGCGCTTGTTCGCGAGGAGGGCAAAGACCTGCTCCGCGACCCCGAGGAGCTAGTCAAGCGCATCGAAGCGCCGGTCACTATCGAGGAAGAAGACGAGGACGACGGCGTTCCCGACGAGGAGGAAATCAATTTGGACCGCGCGAGTTGCGCGACCGCCAACGGCGCGCACGACGAAGCGTGGCAACTGGCTGTTCACGTCGCTCGCGAACTCGGCCACTCTCCACAGGATATCCACCAGCGCGATACCGAACTGTTCGGCGCGGAACTGCCGTGTCACGCCGATCATGAGTGCGGCTATAAGCTCGGCTGGGACCGTGCGACCGACCCCGACAACCCCAAAGACATCCTCATCGGTCACTACGTTCACGGCCACGTCGAGGGCGCGAAAACCTACGTCTCGCGTGAGGACGAGCAGACGTGGGTTCAAGAGCGCGTCATCGCGATCGACGAGTTCCCCGGCGACGTGTACGAGCGAACCTTCGGCGAGGAGTTCCTCGATCACGCCGCATGGCTCGGCAAGGCGCTCTCTGCGGAGGTTGACGATCGACAGGACCTCTTCGAGATCGACCTGTGGGACGACGACCTCGTGCGTGCGTGGCTTCGCGGGAGCGCCACCAGCGAGATCGACGCGCTGGCTGAGGTCGACCAACGCCTCGAAGTCATGCAGCGGTTGTGTGACGCCCTCGCTGCCGTCGAGGAGCTTCGCAGTGACGGTGGGACCGGAGAGACGACCGAGGGCACGGACGGCGACGAGGACGCGCTGGCGGCCGCTCTCGGTAGCGTGCAAACACTCGGTCCCTCGTGGGACGCCACGGCGATCGACAACGTTCACGAGGCGCTGAGAGCGGCAGTGGGGAGTGCCGACCGACAGACACAGAACCGGATCGAGAACGACGTGCTGCCCGCTCTCGCAGCCGCACGCCGCGCTCTCGATGACGGTGACAGTCTCAGCGCGACCACCGCGCCCGACCGTCTCGGCGGCGATCTCTCCGCGATGGTTGAGAACGCCGTCGAAGCGTTCTGCGAGGGCAACGACGGCGCACGTGGGCTGCTCACCGGAGCGCGGACAGCGCTCGCAGGCGGCGAGGAAGGCTGCCGTGAGCTAGCGATTCATGCTCGCGATGGCTACGCTCACCCGCTCGCTCACCTGCTGCTGCACGGGACGATCGCCGAAGGTGATGCAGCGACGGAGGTTCCGACCGGAGCATTCGATTTCGACGAGGACAGCGACAGCGACGGGACGAACCTGAAAAGCGTTCAGCGCGAGCGTGAGACCATGCTGATCGACCGGAACCACCACGGCGCGAGCGTGCGGAACCCGCCCGCTTTTCGTGAGGATCATCCCAACCCTGTCGTCGGGCTGGATGCAACCGGCCGCGAGCGGTTGTGGGAGCACGCTATCGGCTGTGAGGTCGAAGCACGCGACATCCATGACAGCGCTCGCGAGCGGCGTGCATTCCTTCGGGACGTGCTGAATCTCCAAGTGGTGCAGACCAGTCCGCACACGAAGACCTATTCCGGGTCGCCGAACGGCAAGAACTTCGACGGCGACGTGGCACTCATTCAGGAGATCGCCGAGAAGTTCGCCTCGACACAGCTGCGTCAGGATACGCTCACCGCGACGACCAAACCCGGCGTCATCACAACCAAGAAAGTCGAGCAGGAGATTGCCAGCCGGGTCGAAGACGACATCGCGGCTATTGACCACTACGGGAACATCACTGGATCGAACGCGCTCGGAGAGCTGAATCTGGGTGCGGTGCTGGGCTGTCGGCACTTCGGCGATGCAGTGGTCGAAAAATGGGCCGCGTTTGCCGGCGAGAGCATCTATCGGGCCGGCCACGGTGCGGACCTCAATTACGACAGTGCGACGGCCAACACGTACCTCAAGCACATGCGCGAGGATCAGACGCTTCAGGCCATCCTGCGATTCGGGCGTGACCAGGAAGGCGCGGTCGTGTTCGCACACACAACAGCGCTCTCGGAGAGCCTGCCGATCGTCGCGGACGGTGCGGTGGTCAAGGCGTTCTCGAAAAGCAAGCGAGCGGTGACGCGCGCTGCTCGGAAGTATCGCGGTCAGCAGTTCGCGGTCAGCGACATCGCCTCGGAAGTTGATTGCGACAAGCGGACAGTCCGGCGAGCGTTGAACGAGTTCACCGATCTCGGCTACCTCGCAAAACAGGAAACGAAGAACGGTCTCGCCAACAGCTACCGGACGAACGAGGAGCCGGGCGTCGGCGAAGCCGATCTGCCCGACCTCGATGAGCCGTTTACGCCGGGTGACGGCCCGGAAAGCACGTCTGAGCGGCGTGGAGGCTCACAAGAGCACCCAGACGGTTCCCCCTCTAGCGTATCTAGTACGGGATTTGTCTGGGTGGTCGGGGGTGAGACAGACGCCGAGAGCGGGTATCGCCGTGCACGGGCAACGCTCCCGGCACCGGATGCATCCGGCGGCACTGAATCGGCCGCACCACCGGGCTGATCCCGGCTGAAACGTCGGCTGTTCGCCCGGCGTTGATAGCGATAGCTCTAACGATCGCCGCAGTCAGGCACCCACCGCGTTCCGAGTGAATACCGCCGCCGCTTCACCGTGGTTTCGCTTCGTATCTTGTGTAACATTCGGACGAAGGAGTACCATCGTTTTGTACATAAGGCAAGGAAGCGCTATTGAGGACACACCACCGTTTCCAGTTTCTTCGGCACCGTAGCGGGTTCAACAGTACTCAGCATCTTTGCGATCATCTCTCTTCGATTACTGCGCTGGTTCACATCCTGAGTGTAATGAGACATCTCTCACCCCTTTTGCCTATGAAACCCTTCATACCGCCGAGAGACAGTATCAGGCACTAACTTTTACAGCCACCCGCACGTAGCGAGATGCCATGGGACGGTTTGCTGAGAGAGAACGAGAACAGTATCGCGTCATCGTCGAACGATCGGGCGACACCGATGATATGACGATGGAAATCGAGTCGGGGCCGACTGAACTTCCCTCGGTAGTCGGCGACGCCATAGCAGGTCTGACGCACTGCGACGTGACCGCGTATCGGTTGGATGAGGATGGAAACAGAGTCGGCGACCCCGCCTATGAGGAACGGATCGAAGATCCGTACGCAGACGAGCGAGAGCTATCGAGTACGAACTCACCCTACTGAGACGGGATATGGAGCCAGTAGCCGAAAACTTCTATTTGTGAATCTGGGTCGAGATTAGACGGTAGATCGACGACGAGTGACTGAATTACATGGGGAATGGTTTCGCTCCGGAATCCATTGCTCAGCCGCTACCTGAGATGAGTAGTCAGCAGTTACCCCCGTGATCATTTTGCCTCCCGTACGTCATTTCCTTCCCGAATCATGTCAGGACAATTCGGACAGACGCGTACGGTATCCATCCCAGTCGGGGCAAACACACGGACGTACTGCTTGGTGACGGAGCCACCACAATTCAGACACTCAGGCATAGTAGAGTCGGTTGAGCCACGGAACTTCATTCTATCGCTACATTCGGAATCTGCCGTTGCTAACGACCGTTCGAGACGCTGGGAGAGCGTGGATAAGATGGGTGATTTCTGAGTTTCTCGCGTGTATAATGCTTCCTTCGTTCAATTCCACTGTGTTTAGAAGGTGACTCGTGCTGGATGGGTCATTTGTTATTCGTCTATCGGTATATTTTACTGCTAGAATAACCACCTTCGAGATATGTATGATCTGACTGGCTTCCAGCGCGACCTGCTATACATTGCAGCTGACAAAGATGAACCGAACGGGCTCGAACTCAAAGACGAACTCGAAGGCTACTACGAGACGGAGATCCACCACGGGCGACTCTATCCGAATCTCGACACGCTCGTCGAGAAAGGGTTGATCGAAAAAGGTGAGCTCGATAAACGAACGAACTACTATCAGGTGACCCAGCGTGGGCAGCGNAGATCGAGGCCCGTCGTGAGTGGGAAGACCAATACGTCTCACCGGAGGTCTGATAGCCCATGCGTAGTGTTTCGGCTCTGCGGCCGCGCGCTTTCGGTAGCAACCCCTTGGGAATAATAGTGACCGGCGACGGTGGTGAGGACGTCTAATGGTCGAGATACCCGATCGATTGGCGTGTCTGTTCACTGGTTCCGTCACCGAGGCAGGCGATTCCTACACGATTGAGGTACCAGAAGATGAACTCGATGTGGGAGCGATTACGGCTGGCGAGACCTATCAAGTGGCGATCCTCGAAGATACAGAGCCCGCGGGAAGCGACGACCAGCAGGACCCATCGAACACGGCGGCTTCGGAGCCTCCCGTCTCACGGGGAGAGATCCGTGAGGTGACAATTGAGGCGCTGGGCGATCAGGGTGATGGGATAGCGAAAATCGAGCGCGGCTACGTCGTGATTGTGCCCGATGCACAGCCTGACGATGAGGTNGAGGCGCTGGGCGATCAGGGTGATGGGATAGCGAAAATCGAGCGCGGCTACGTCGTGATTGTGCCCGATGCACAGCCTGACGATGAGGTAACCGTCGAGATTATGGATGCTCGCGAGAATTTTGCCTTCGCAGAGATTCGTGATCAATCTGAGACAGCTGAGTAGTCGATCTCTTCAATCGCAGTTGGAGAGCCGTTTGCTTCGAAGAAATCGCCAGACGTAGATACATTTATCACTTTGTCTGTGTTATGTTCACTCGGAGCAATACATGGCCAGCACGTCAGACGATCCTCGCAACTACGCATTGCGTGATGAGAGTGGTGAGGAAACGAGCGTTTTCACCGGGCAGGTACCACGACAGGCGGCACTCAAAGTCGCTCGGCGACTTGACCCAGCTGACAGCGAAGCCCAAGCGAGTCGGGAGGAGTTTCGCCTGCGGGAGAAAGGAACGAAGAAACTCCACATCTACGAGGGATGGGCGTGGCGCAACGAGGCACCAGAAGACAAACCCGACTGGATGGCCGAGACGATCACCAAAGCGAACGTCTCGAAAGAAGGTATCGAGCATCTCGACGAACTGTAACTCAGCGGTCGGAAACAGATTCATATACAGCAACCTGAAACAACGGGTATGGATGGAGAGCGGCGATTGCCGCCGTTCGTTGAAGACACGCTCGCGTTGGTGAGCGACGCTGCTGGTGGGACTGGCGA
>NZ_AOMF01000033.1 GCF_000336715.1 Halococcus thailandensis JCM 13552 | reverse complement strand
TCTATTACGTCGGAGAATACGTCCGAATCACACCAACTGACGATTGAGCACCCTGCCGCACTCAGTGGGTGATTCTTGTACCGTTTTACTTTCAGATGTTTTTGGGAATTTCTATGGGAGTGTGAATGTCATACAGGATTGGGGTCGGAATAGGTCCGGACCTCAAAAGAGTGTGTCACACGCTCTTTTCCCTTCGTGTCTTATACATGATAGCGCGTTACAGAAGCTGGTTTATGCTCTCAGATTCGATGTTTGCCAACGGTTCTTTAGACAGTGACGTTCTGAGTGGCATCTATGGCGATTCCGTTCGGTGCGACGTGGGGCACGCTGATCGAGCGGTGTGAGAACCTGCCCGATGAGGCGACGCTGATCACGCCGCTGGCGTCGAAGCGATTCCGGATCACCGACGTTCAAGACCAGCGAATCATCATCGAAGACGTCGATTCGGGTGACTCACAACCGTTGCAACGCGAGCAGTTCGCAGCGCTCGCCGAACACACACGCGAGGCGGTTGATGGCTACGAGCTCGAGCGCTTGCCGCCGAAAGCCGAACCATACGCGGCAGTGCTTGCACTCCATCCACGCTATGTCCTTGACGAGCGAGAGAACACGCTGATCGAACTCGACGAGGCCGACGAGAGCGCCGTACTGGATGAGACACCGCACTTGTCGATGACTGCGAGTGCCGGAGACGAGCAAGACAGCGAGCGCGAAGAGCCCGAGATAGACGTATATTCGGATATGCTATTGCTGATCGACGTGCTCGAACGCGAGGACATGAGCGCTCTCGAAAGCGTCGAGACGCCCGTACTGGTGAATCTCTACACCTTGCTGTCGGATGTTCAGCGCAACGCCAATGACCTGCGGCAGGACGTAACTGATGTGCTCTTAGAGCGCGTCGGACACGACCGGCCAGTGCATGGCCAGTACGGCTCGGTTCAGCGGACGACACGCCGAAACCGCTCGCTCAAAGATGATGAGAAAGTGCTTGATGCGTTCGCCGAAACTGGCATCGATCGCGACCAACTGCTCGGTGTCGACCGCTCGAACGTCGAGGAAGCATTGGATGTGGTCTCAGTACCCGAGTCGGCCGTCTACGATGTTTCTGAGAGCGAGTACGTGCGCAAGGCCGAGGTGGACGAAGAACGCAAAGAGACACGGTTGCAGGGGCTCAAAGACAGGCTGGCGGTGAGTGACGATCCCGAAGCGGATGTCCTCCGCCAGGAAGTCGAGCGGTTGGAGCAGGAGATCGAGGAACTGACCGAGTTCTCACCGGCGAGTTCGTTCGAGACGCAATCAGAAAGCGACTGAGATGCGAGTATGGGATTTCAGGCTCGGCAATGGGTAAGCCTCATGAGTACTGATTTTGTCGTAGCGAGTAATTTCTCGAAAACAGGCGCATGTGTGTTCCTGTCGCATTTATCCGCGCTGATTGTCATTAATATGACCCAGAAAATAGATAAGGCTTCAATAACTACCATTATTCTATGACAAGCACATCGGACCAGGTGGGACAATCGATCACTGAGAACTTACAGAAGATCTTGGCCGAAGCAGATGAGTCGGTGATCGCAGTGGGTTTGGATGAAAACTCGACTCGAGAGCTCATCAAGATAGTTGCTGAGAGTGAAGAGCCACCGAACGTGCGCTTGCTTGCTGAAGAGAGCGTGTTGAAATGGGTGAGAGATGATTTCATGCTGGCGAGTACAGCTGCGGAGTTACGTGAAGCGGATGTCCTGGAACTGCGAGCCACTGGTGAGCGTTTAGATGACACGCTGTTGGTGACCGAGGAGATGGTCGTCTCGCTGCTCACACCAAATAGCGAGCAGAGCGCTGCGCTGGCCACCGATGACGAGGAGTTCGCTGCGGCCGTGCGCGAGCGCTGGAATGATCTCTGGGAAGATAGCGAGGCGTTCGATCTGCGAACACCAGCATACTCACGCGTAACTGAAACGCTTTCCGAGGAGTTCGACTCGGCGATGGAATCGGACTTTGAAACAGTGCTGGAGGCGGTTGAGAATGTGGACGCCGCGGGAGAATTGGATGAGGTAGGAGTGAGTCTCCTCGTCGCGGCCAAATACGAGGAGTTGCTCTACGACATTTCCCACTGGGGTGAGACTATCGGTGTCGCAAGCAAGGCGACGTTCTCACGCAAGAAGACTCTGTTCGAAGAACAAGGCCTCTTAGAGACGGAGAAAGTGCCGATCGACGTGGGGCGGCCACGGTTGCGTCTGCTGCTGGCTGACGAGCGTCTCCGAGAAGCCGACACGGAAGAGTTGTCGAGTGTCGCCCACGAGATGCTCTCGGCGGCTCCAGCCTAATCGCCACCGAGTAGCTACTTTGATAGTCGCGAGCAGCGACCAAGCGTGTCGGCGTGACGCCGAGCAAAGTGGTGGCTGCTGGGGACACCTGACAACGAGTGAGTGATGGGATCGAACTGCTGTCGGCAACCTTCGTCGGTAGCACTCGGTGAGTTAATGGAATCTTCGACGAGAATCGGGTGACTGAGCAAAAGGATGGAACAGGGTTTTCGGGGTATACACGCTTACTCCACTAAGCACGAGTTCACCGCTTATCCTGCAGCCCCTCCGGACTCTACAGACCATTAAGATTCCTGTCCGATCCCCATTCGTGACATTACTATCCACACCCATCAATTTTTATGCATGCTTGCGAATGCTTGTGTATGGCGACGATAGCGGAGTTCACCATTCCTGCCGACGAGTTCGCGCTTGCGGAAACCCTCGAACGCCGCCCCGATCTCACCATCAATATCGACCGGGTCGTCGCTCACAACACCACTCAAGTAACGCCGTTCGTACGGGTGACACAAGGAGACGTCGACGGACTGACCGAGATTCTTGAGGACGATTCGAGCGTCGAAGAGGTCGAGCTGTTCGGCGAGACTGACGACGAACGCTTCTACCGACTGGTCTGGAACGAGACTGCCCTAGTCATCAGATACATGATCAACGAGCACGCTGCTACCGTCCAGGAGGCCACTGCCGCCAACGGTGAGTGGCAGCTCCGCGTGCTCTTCCCCGATCGGGATGCTCTCTCGGCGACCAACGAGTACGCCCGGGAGAACGATGTCGGGTTCACCCTGGAACGAATCTATGGACCTGAAAATTTCAAAACAGCACGTCACGATCTGACTGAGCCACAATACGAGACGCTTGTGTTAGCCGTCGAGAAAGGCTACTACGAGGTCCCACGCGACATCACTGCGAAGGGACTCTCCGATGAACTCGGCATCTCTCATCAGGCGCTCTCCGAGCGCCACCGGCGAGCAACCAAGAATCTCGTGGTGAGTGCACTCGCCACCGTCGACGAAGAGGACGATGAAACGCCGAAACCAGGATCACCACCTCGGCAGTCACCGTAGTTGCCTGTCAAGGATCGTCATCTGATCTGTCAACAGCCACATGACAACTGACAGACTGTCAGTAGCCCCACCTCATTCAATGCAAAATCCCCTTGTCAGCAAGAGCGGCCTATCGGGAGTAGCGTGCCGACCACTCCGGACAACCTCCTATCAGTGATAATCGTCTATTGGCAGGGGGCCACCGAAACCAATTTCCGCGTCATACGACAGTAAGACCCCATGCCATCCTATCCTGACCTGTCAGGTTATTACCGACCGTACCGTTTTGAGTATCCGATTCGGTGGCTGCAGGTCGGTGGTACTGTTCTGACTGTCCTCTCCCTCGGTGTGTTTCTCGGCCTCGCGGCGGTACTCCGTGGTGGCGAGGTCGCTATTGTGGTTGGCCCGTCTAGTGTCCTTGCGTTCGTGGTCGCCATTCCAGTAACGCTCGTGATTCATGAGACGATCCACGGAGCGCTCATGCGCCTACTTGACTATCGGGTTACGTTCGGCGTCGCCTGGTCAATGCCGGGGGTATACGCAGCTGCGTTCGGCCAGCCCATTACACGTCGAGACAATATACTCATCGCAGGTGCACCATTGATCGTTATTACTGCATTTGGGGTAGCAGTTCTCCCGGTCATGGGCGAGACATTGCTCGTAGCCGTCCTCGTTGCGCTCGTCACCAACGCGGCGGGCGCGGTCGGCGATATGTATGCACTCTATCGACTTGCTCGGATGCCTCGCGAGACGATGTTGTACGATGTGAGCATTGGAGAAATGTTGATCTACGAACCGTTAGCAGTCAGTGTATCCTCTCATACCGAATAGCTTCGAAGGACTGACTCTATGGGATCGATCTCAAGGATGGCAAGGATGGCAAGATAAGTGTGAATCAGCCCAGTCGAAAGGGAGGGGGTGGCTACTGATGGGCTGCCCAGAAAGGAGCGTTTCTCGGCCGCCTGCCGAAAAGGTCCCGTCTTTAAGTAGTTAGCACCCCTGCCAGAAAGTAGGCGAACCATGCCCGGAATCACTGCCCTCTACTGTCGTGTTTCGACCCCCGACCAGAACCTTGAGCGGCAATATCAGCAAACCAAAAAGTACGCGACCGACACTCTCGGCATCGAACCCTCCTCTATCGAGTTGTATTCCGACAAGCAGACCGGCACTGACACCGACCGCGACGGCTACCGTGATCTCATGGAGGCCGTCGAAGCCGGCGAGATCGAGCGCGTGATCGCCTCGGAAGTCTCGCGTATCTCACGGTCGGTACGGGATTTCGCCGCGACCGTCGAACGCGTCGTCGACGACAACGACGTAGGCCTGCACATCCTGGATATGGGGATCGACCTCGATCCCGACGAGCGTGATCCGTACACTCGCGCGTTCCTCACTGTCGCAGCGACGTTCGCCGAGCTAGAAGCCGAGATCAAACGCGACAACACCCGCGAAGGAATCGCCGCGAGCCGGTCACAGGGCAAGTGGCACGGTCGCCCGCCGTTCGGCTTTGATGTCGGCCCGGAGGGGTATCTGACGCCGAACGACGACTATGAAACTGCTGTCGTGATCCTCGATGAACTCGATAAAGGCGCGAGCAAGCGCGACCTCGCACGCCGAACTAGCGTTGCACGCTCGACGATACAGGAGCTTGCCAAGCATCGCGAGCGGTATGTCGGCGAACCGCTAAAATCGGCTGAATCTGTATAGCGAGATATGCTACACACGTTAGAAGCCGATTCTGCCTCGTAGAACGGCAGGTGTGGGATCGCTTAGGCGAGGACAGGCCGGTTATCCTCGTCGAGTTCGCCAGCCTCCTCTTTCTTGCCGATGAATTCGACGAGCGCCCAGTCGAACTCCGCGAGTTTCTGTGCGGCCTTGTTCTCGCGGTTGATCTCGTACATCGGACTGTTTCCGACCGTCCGGGTTTTCGTGACGAGTTCCCACCGCCGCAAGTCCTCGATGTGATTGTAGAAGCTACTCGTGCCAATGCCAGCCTGCTCGCAGATGGCTGCTGTGTTGAGGTCGCGATCGGCTTCGCTGATGAGCACTTCGAGGATGCGGACCTTGGTTTCGTCGCCGAGAACATCCACGAACATCGTCCCGTCGGCGAAGGCTTCGTTCGCTGTCTCGGTCTGGCTCATGCATGCACGTATACAATTGAGTGGCTTATTACTTTCGCACTTTCGTACTCCACCGTACAAATATTTGGAAAGATATATGCGGGTGTGAGGAGTGAGCAGAAACGGGGACAAGATGGCGACCGACGAAGACATCAAGTTGAAAATTGTCACGAAGATGGTTCGCGAACCCATCACTGGCAGCAACAAAGTGACGGTTGATACCGCGAAGGGCTGGGTTGCCACGCACGATCGCGGACGGGCCGAAGAACTCATCCGCGAGATGATCCGCGACCCAGAGTCCCCGATTGAACCCTACGGCGGGAGTCGAGACAATATCCGCCTGACGAGTGTGGCGGATGCAGTAGACTTCATCGAAGCGCACGACGGTGACGTGCCCTTCGGTGTCGGATAGTCCACCTCTCCCGTAGTAGTTCCGTGTAGAAATCGTGTTCTGAATAGATGTTGGTTGGGTACGTGCCAATAAACCGCCACATTCGAAGTTGCAGGGCGTTGGAATTGTGTCTAGCAAAGTCAACACCCTACAAAACGTAGCTTCTTTTTGTCAAATTTCAATCGGTTTCATCGGGAGTGTGTTGTGCACGAAGTCGAAGACGCCCAGCAAACGAAAGTCCGACATGCTTTGTTTTCCCTTTCTGCCATGTCTCAACAACACCACTCTCATCAAGCTGATTGACATGACGAGTGATCGTACTCTTAGCATGCTGTGTCTGTTTAGTGATTTCTGGGATAGAAATACTGTTGTCGACGTTTGCGATGAGTACGAGTGTATCCCATGTGCTGTTGGGTATATCGGCTGTGAGAACGGGTAGCTCCCGTTCTCGGACCTTACCATCAATGTCGCTGAACGCGAGTGCCGTATCGATCGACGATGCATGAGTTAAGACCGCAACGGTAAATGGGAGGAAAATATCGCGAGCTCCGCCACTCAGGTTAGCAATGACTGTTCCGTTCGCAGCACGAATGATATCGCTACAAGCGAGGACGGCTGCCGGGAAATCATCGTGAGGTATACGCTCGATAGCCGTCGAAACTTCCGGCTGAATCTCATTCAACATGCGCTCGACGTCCGTAATCGCCTCCTGCGCACGATCGTCATTGGTGTCTGTCTTGGGTCTGAGAAGTACAGCGATATCGTCTGTCTCAAGCCCTCGACTAAGAAGTACTCTCGTGACGCTTGTCGGATTATAGCCGATGGGAGAGATGTACGTACGCATGGTTTTGAGAACGAGTTGGTTACTCAAGGCAGTACCGTTCTATTCTGGCGCAACCAAAACCTTCAGTTGCAATTATTTTGTTTCGGTAGTTTAATGTGAGAGGCGAAGCATCATTCCCTATCGATCACATGGAACAGCACGCTCAAACGTCATCCCGGGTACGCCGAATCAAACTCACGGTCCGGCCGGAAGAGCGGTTTCCTGTCCCGCAATCGGACGGGTACCCAGTCTACGGATCCCTGTTGGGCGTGCTTGACAACGTTGATGAGCAAGTGAGCGCACAGGTCCACGACTCGCCACTAGGGAGCCTCCATTCGAGCGGTCTGCAAGGAGTATTCAGCAGTAGTGATCGTGCCCACCACAAGACAATACGCCCCGATAAGGAGTATACGCTGACGCTCGGGATCGTTGACCCCGACGATGAAGCGATCTTCGAGGCGCTCGTGAATGCACTCGTACTGGAAGGCGACTCACTTAGACTGACCGATGGTGTTCTTCGGATCGAGTCCTTCGAGAGCGAGAACGCAACCCACGAGATGCTTTTGGAGCGGGCAGCTGCCATGGACGACCCGACACTCGATATCGAGTTCGTCACGGCGACGTGTATCGAGGAGGCGGGTGACGTAACAACCATGTTTCCTCACCGGGTGCCGGTATTCAAGTCGTTACTAGGAAAGTGGAACAAGACTGCACCCGATGAGTTGGAACTCGACCTCTCGCGCGAGACTATTGCAGCGAGTGTGATCGAGAAGCCCGACGCGCGCGCCTACGACACACACTCGGTACTGGTGAACCGGGTGGAGAACGAAAACGGCCAAAATCGTAACCTCTTCCGGCAGGGGTTCACCGGCCGGGTAGCATACGCGTTTAAAGACGCGAGCGAGAGCATGCGCAATGCGCTAGCGACGCTCGCTCTATTCGGGGAATTTTCGGGTGTGGGGAGTGCTGTTGCGAGAGGATGCGGTGCAATGGAGGTTGAACTCGAATGAGTCAAGCCAAGCAATCGGCGAAAGCAGCGAAAACGGCGCATGATTGGTTGGTGGGATCCGGTCTTTACAGGAACGTAATCGATAGCGCGGGAGAGTATGATTCGAAAATAGAAACGGAAGAGAACGCTTCTCTCGCGGCCCACATTTTGAACGCCGTCACGGTCGCAGTGAACAGTTTCGTCTATGAGGCGTTCTCGTCCGGAGACGACATAGAGAGCTATGAGGAGGAGATCAAGGTCTTGGCGGCCGCGACGGCGCTCCATGACACGAACAAGTATATTCGAGAGGCACACGGATTCGATGCGGACGGGAACACCGAGACCGCGTTCGCCGTCTATTTCGGCGAGCACGAGGATGTGGACAACGAGGGAGACGATTTCGGCATCGAGGACGACTTTCTCGGACCGGGCTACCGCGACGACATCCTCTATCTGGTGCAGCGATGCGAAATCGGTGAGGACAGCACCGAAAGCCGCCGGAGTTCGACTGCGTTCCGGGGATTGGAGCGATACTGTCGGATCGGGGACCAAGTCGCATCTATCGCACAGCGTGAGGGCGTCCGTGATGTAGCTGGAAAACTTGTCGAGAAATTCGGTCAGGACGAGACCCACATCAAAACATTCTGCGCGCTGGAACAGCCCGTCCTGAGCGATCTACTCGTTGGATCAACCAAGCAGGTAATCGCGGGTGAAGACGGTGGCGACGTGTACGGCGTCGTGATCGGTAGCACCACCGATACTGTCGTCTATCTCGGAGAGGACATCGACAGAGACGATCTCGAATCACGCGTCGCTGATCTCGTTCCCGAAAGGGTCTCCGAATTCGGGTTCTCGTGCAAACTCAACTGGAATTCTTTCGACTACGATATTCTCGCAGAAGTTGCTATTCCGCTCGAGGATAAGGAGAAAATCATTGCCGATGCGTTCCGAGACCTGCTCCACGATGGGACAGCCGGTGTCGAAGGATTCGAGCACATCCCTGAAGAGTTCGACCAGTATTTCCCAGTGCTAGCAAAGACGATTTACCTTGATGGCCGAGACGAGTTTGACGATCCCGAAATCCAAGACGCGTACGAGCAGATTTACGACGAACAGGGCGGTCAGAAGGCAAAAATACACTTCATCGCACATCTGATTAGAAACTACAAACAGCATAGCGACTTCCTCAGTGATCTATCCAAGGAAGTTCGTCCTGGTCTGCACGACGATCTCGAACCACAAAGCGACGCCATCAGTACCGCAGTAGATCGGTTCTTCGGTGGCGATGACGTGCGTCCGCTCAGCTCAAAAAGCGAGATGTGCTTTCTGTGTGGGAGGGAAACCGATGTCAAATATCAGAAGGGGCTGAGCGCCATCTACCGGACACAGGAATACTCGCGACGTGTCCCGCCACACGCCAAGTACAAATCGATCTGTGAGGTCTGTAACCTCGAATACGCGCTGTTCAGCGACATCTGCGATCAGAGTGGCGTGAGCACGAACAACGCCGTCGAAGTCGCGTACTTTTACTTCGACGAATTCTTGGGCGACGTTCGGGTTCGCGGTCGTCGGTCGGGGAGTGTCATTCAAGACGAAACGATCGACATCGACGATCCAGAAGTCACGAGCAGTCTCGTTGGCCCGCAGTACTTCCTCCAGCCGTTCTACGTACTGGGGGAGAATCATCGAATGGCGGTCATCCGCCAAATCATGCAAGCGGCCCAGCAATCCGGGATGAAGGTGGTGACCGGACGACCGTTTACGCGCTTCGACGGCGCGGATACGGTCTTCGCTGATGAGGAAGCCACCCGACCACAAGAACTACTAGGACTTGATGAAGTGGAACGGTTCGGTCCGCTTCCCGACTTCGTTGGCGAGGAGGATCGAACGGACTCGCATCTCAGGCGTGCGCTTGCCCTGTTCAAGATCATGAGCATGGTCGGGCAGGACGCCAATATGCGGAATCCCTACCTCCAGCTCGACCGTGACACGTTCCACGACATTGCCAACTTCGCCGTCGTCAATCACGACAATGCGACCAACCTCTCGGACCTCCGGGAGTACTTCCGCACGTACCACACGGACGAACTCATGCAAATGAACACCATCGCCGAACGGGGTGTTGACCTCTTCGGCAAACAGTACAACAGCAAGTACAAGAAGACGAAAGTGTTCCGGGAGGCGATCGACGCCTTCCTCAGCGGCAAGAACCAGAACATGCCCGACGATCAGCTTGTCGAGTATGTCGAGAGTCAGGTGTACGTCGCTGCCGACCGCGAAGACTATGCCGGCCACGTCACCACGGAGCAGGCAGAGGCTTTCGTCGAAGCGATCCGGTCGTATCTAGTCGAGAACGACCTATACGACCTGAAGAAACTCTCCGATTGGGAAGACGCGTTAGTCAACTCGTACTACTACGCGTACGACCAGCTGCTATACAATAACTAATGACACTCGAAACCCCCGAAACTGGTCTCGTGGAATCGTTCGACATCTACCGCAAGCGCAAACCCTCGGTGACGCTCATAGTCCACCGGGAGATCGTCGAACCGACGCTGTTCCGCAACTCCAATCACGACCGGGCGGAGACGCAGGAGTTCGGCGACAAGCTCCACGCACAGGTGAACGGCGAGAAGTTCACCAGTAAGGAACGCCTTACCGGACTTGATCTGCTCCGGCGGCTGGACGATGATCTCGAGAACGACCTCGTCCACGAGGAGTATGCGTACAACGAACCGACCGACCTCGACGAATCGTTGAATGTCGGAACACTCACATACGGGCTCGCCGGAACAGGCGAGCAGGACTTCGCCATCAAGTCACGGGTCGTTGAGGGCTATACCTACACGACTGAGGAGTACGACCTGATGAACAAGGAGACGCGGAACGCTGTCTACGAATCTGGGACGATGCGGACCGACGAGAACGAACAGTCGGAAGCACTGTTTGATTTCGTGAAGGTTCAGCCTGGCAACAGCCTCGTTCACTTCATTACGCTCGAAGCCGCGACACCCGAGATGTTGCTGTACGTTCTCCACAACGTCCTCAATACGGGCAAGTACGGTGCCCGCGAGACGCGAACTGGCCGAAACGTCCGGAACAACGTCATCGGTCTCGTGCTCGGCGACCACGACACGTCGCTATCGACCGGCGAACTCCTCATGGAGTATCACGATTCCGACGCCGACCTCAACGAGAGTATCGGTGCTTACGTGGACGACGTACGCCGCTCGGATTGGGAGGTCTACGGCGAGATCGACGGTGGAGAATCGTTCCCCTCGTGGTTCGGTCGACTCCACTCGGTCGCGGCCCGGGAAGCAGAGGACGCTGACGAGGTGTTGCGAGACGAGTTCCGGTCGCTGACGGAGTCCGCCCAAGCAGTCTTCGACGAGGGATGATTGAGCGCACGTACGAGGCACGGCTGTACGCACCGCTCTTCTACTCCAGTTCGGAGGGGCGGTCGATCCGCACCCAGCCGACGCTCTCGGCGACGGCGCTCATGCACGCTCTCGGTTATCGTTACTTCGGGCTGGAGAAGCGATACGCGGAATTCGGCGACAACGCCACGTCGGCCGACTACTCGCATCTGACCGATCTCCCGTTCTTCGTCACCGATATGCGTCCGATCGCTGTCGAGACGGACGAACGAACGTTCCGGAGCACGGACTACCGATCGGAACGACACTTCACGACGAACGATCCGGACCTCGCGGCCCGTGTCAATGGTAAAAAAGCTGTCCCGAACGTGCTGGAAACATCCGGCGCAGCGTGGCAGACGATCCGGAACTACCTTGGTATCGCCCCCGGATCGACGTTCGAGTTCACGATCTGGAGCGACGACCCCCTTCCCGCCCGCCCGTTCTTCCGCATGGGGATCAAGCAGACCGGCGAATTTCGGGCAAGCCAACGGTCACTCGGCACCGTCGTTCTCAACAAATTTCTCCTCTCAGAAGTCTACAACTTGC
Organism: Halococcus thailandensis JCM 13552; assembly: GCF_000336715.1. Lineage (GTDB taxonomy): Archaea > Halobacteriota > Halobacteria > Halobacteriales > Halococcaceae > Halococcus > Halococcus thailandensis. The sequence goes on along the minus strand of NZ_AOMF01000033.1, from coordinate 40,124 downwards.
CTAAGAAGATGTTGACTGAACTGATGGAGCAAAGCACGTCGTTCCGGCGCGGTAACGATCCGCGGCTCCAGCACTTCGTCGGTGTCGATCCGGAGTTTGTTCGAGACCGCGTTGTCCCGGAGGTAGTCTGATGCTCATCGAGGGAGCGAGTCTGGCGACGGAGAACCCGAGGTACGGGTTCGCGGATCGTGGGTTCGACCATGCTCGCGCGTTCCAGAACCGCGTCGCCGAGTGGGTTCACGAGGATGACGAACCCGTGGCCGTACTCCGTGCCCCCACTGGAGCGGGCAAGACAGCGACGTTCCACGAACTCATCGACGCGAATGACTTGACGCTCCTCGTCTATCCGACAAATGCGCTTCTCAAGCAGCAACAGCGCCGTTTCGAAGAGGAAGGCGTCAGCGCAACGGCTCTTTCTGGCGACACATTGGAGGGGCACGGACGCCAGCGGACTGAGAACCTCCTTCGCTTCGTGAACAAGTACGCAGCGGATCACGAAGTCGTGGTGACAAACCCAGACATCCTCCAAGCCGTCGTTCAGGACCTCTACCAGGGCAGGCAGGCGATGGAATTCTTCGACAGATTTGATGCTATCGTTTATGATGAGTTTCACTTCTACGGCGATCTCGCCGCGAGTGGGCTTTTACTTCAGACGCGGATTATCGCTGATCGGAACCCAACCGCGCAGATCCTACTCGCCTCGGCGACACCAAACGAGGCGTTTGTGGACTTTATCCAGTCAAATTTCGGCCTCCCAGTTCGTGGCATCTCGGCCGAATACGATGTCGATGAGGATCAATTCCGTCATGACGTCATGCTCCACCGCCACAAGGAGGACCGGATTCTTGACTCACGCGAGGAGGTGGTCGAACGGCTTCGCAACGCGATTGACGGCGTAGAACCGGACGAGACGCGGGCAGTCGTCATGTTCAACGGCGTGAAAGACAGCAACGACTTTCACAAATACCTCGAATCCGAGCACCCGGACTTGTTTGACCGGACCGAGAAGGACAATGGATTCGACACGAATGACCCGGAAGCCGACCTTGATGAGGCGGAATTTTCGATCCTGAACACCACGAGCAAGGGCGAGGTGGGATTAGACTACGACATCCGGACGCTGATCATGGAAATGCCTCATGGACCGACACAGGCGAGCGATTTCCTCCAACGATTCGGACGGGCAGGACGTCAGGCCGAGGCTACTGTCCACGTCTACGGGCTCGGACAAGTCCCGTCGTGGCATGATGAAATGCCCTTCGACAGTTTCGTTCGGACCGTCCACGACACGCTTCGCAACACACAGATGGATATCGACGCTCTAGTCGATCTCGTGGGGCTTCGGGCCGCGTACGCCCTCCACGAGCGCGGGGGATATTTCAACCAGGAACTACGGGAAGACTTTGCCACGGTTGACCGATACGACCGATGGCGTGGGTTCATCGAAGCCATTACCGACGCTCTGGGGTCAATCGGCGGACTCGGTGCTGACCTCCAAGAAAACGACCAGGAATCGAAGCTACTCCGATTCACCGAACATTGTTTTGGTGCGTTCGGCGGCCTCCGAGGGCGGTCACTGTCCGGGGATATCAGATATCCGCGCGGTGACCGGATGGCACTCACGAACTATGATCTACTGAGAACGCTTCGTTACTACGACATCAGTAGGATTGAGGGTGATGATGTAATCGTCCTCCAGCAGGTTCGTGATGGATTTCCGATGCGCGTGACCGCCCGTCTCGTCGGCTACAATAAGCGCCCGCGGAACTTCAGCAGCTCTACGCAAGACATTGAACAGGAACTTCAGCGATGGATCCACGATGAGATTGAACGAGCGGATATTGGCGAAATCGTGAGTTCTGAACTGCTCCATCTATTCTTCCGGAGGATCCAGATCACGAGCGCCGTCGTTCCCGACATGGTCCGGTGTGGGGAGTATCAGATTGAAGTCGAGACTGACGGCATCCCCTCGATTTCCGCCAAGCACCGAGACATATGACTGACGAACTCGTCAACGTCTCCGACCTAAACCAGTACCAGTACTGCCCGCGCCGGTACTGGTATCTCCACTTCTTCGACACACAGGGCCGGAACTACCAGCGAGTCGAGGGAAAGACGAGACACGAGAACAAGTCAACACGGGGCGACTGGCTAAACGAACTCTACCTCGAATCCGAGTCGATCGGCCTGAAAGGCAAAATCGACGTGCTCGACCTCGAAGACGGTCGTACCGTTCCCGTTGAGCGGAAGCGCGCCAGCAGCGGCGACTACTACTGGAACGACGAGGTCCAGATCGCCGGCTACTGTATGCTTTTGGAGACCAACGTAGACGGATCGGTTCACGAGGGAGCGCTCTACCTCTATGAGACAGATCAGCGGATGCACATCCCGATCACGGATAACCACCGTGAGGCCGTCCGTGAGACAGTCGACGCGATGCGAGCGATGACGCCCGCCGACGTGCCACCGCTCACGGATAACCCAAACAAGTGCGAAAAGTGCTCGACGCGACAGTACTGCATGCCGAAAGAAACAGCATTACTTGAGCCCGAGAAAGCCGAAGGAACCGGCTGGGAGGACCACGTATGAAGTCGGTAGAGGGGATGTTCGAAGCGGGTGTTGTCTACATCACCACACAGGGTGCACAGGTCCGCGTCAGCGAGGGTCGAATCGTTGTCTGGGATGTGGAAGGTGACGACGGCGAGATTGGCACGTTCCCCATCGAACAGGTGACGACGGTCAACGTCTTCGGCGGCATCAACTTCTCGACACCATTCATCCGTGCCGCCAACGAACGCGGGATTACGCTCAACTACTTCAGTCAGAATGGCAAGTATCGCGGAAGTTACGTTCCTGAGCGCAACACAATCGCGGAAATCCGTCGCGAACAGTACGCACTCAATGCCGAAACCGAACTCGCCATTGCCCGAGCGATGATCGCTGCGAAGATTCGCAATGCCCGAACGCTGCTCGGCCGGAAGGGCATCCGAGGGACGGACGTGCTAAAGGATCTTGGCGTTCAGGCCGAGCGCGCCGAGCGGAAAGACGAGCTACGGGGTGCGGAGGGCGAAGCCGCTGAGCGGTACTTTGCCCGGCTTGACGAGACGCTCGCCGACGGCTGGACATTCGAAAAGCGGACGACGCGCCCGCCCGAAGATCATATCAATTCGCTGCTATCGCTAACGTACACGTTTGTTAAGAACGAGGTGATGGGCGCACTCCGGGAATACAACCTCGATCCGTTTTTAGGGGTGATGCACGTTGACCGGCACGGTCGGCCAGCCCTCGCGCTTGACCTACTGGAGGAGTTCCGCCCGAGTTTCTGTGATGCGTTCGTCACCCGGCTCATCAATCGCGGAACGATAACGCACAACGACTTCAATCGAGATAATCATCTCGCGGACGATGTATTCGGACGGTACTGCGAGAAATACGACGATTACATGGAAGAGGAGTTTACCCATCCGTACTTCGAATATCGAGTAACGCGCCGGAAGGCGGTACGTCAGCAGGTCATCCTGCTCCGGAAAGCGATTACCGGCGAATTGGATGACTACCACGCCCTGGAGTTCGAGCGCTGATGCGTCTCGCTATTGCCTACGATGTCAGCGAGGATAGAAACCGACGACAGGTGTACCGAACCCTCCAGAGTTACGGTGCATGGAAGCAATACAGCGTGTTCGAACTGGAAGTCACCAAGACTCAGCGCGTTGAACTGGAGGACGCGCTTGAAGCGGCAATCGAGCCAGCAGATGGTGACCGCATCCGTATTTACCGACTGTGTGAGTCGTGTATCGACGACACCACGGACTTGGGTGCGCAGTCACCTGACGAACAATCGAACGTAATTTGACTACGATAACTGCGATCTTCATCGACCGTTATTAAAACGGTGTACAGCTCCCATCGACGAAACCAATCCTGATTTTGCGGCACGGAGAAATGCTTATGGGCCCTACGGCCGCATCTCGACCCCCTGTCGGAGGACGCTGAAACCCAGCACGGGATTGAAACCGCAAGTCGCGTCGGTGTCCGGCACCATCAACAATGTCGGAGGACGCTGAAAACCCAGCACGGGATTGAAACGCCGCGACTATCAGGGCAACATCGTCATCGCAGGTCGGAGGACGCTGAAAACCCAGCACGGGATTGAAACATTCGTCCCCGAGGCGAGCACGTCGCCCTCGTGGAGTCGGAGGACGCTGAAAACCCAGCACGGGATTGAAACAGTGGTTCGGGCTCTCAAACCGTCACTTCTGTTGGTGTCGGAGGACGCTGAAAACCCAGCACGGGATTGAAACAAGGGTGCCGTTGAGGGGGCCGTTCAGGACGTCCGCGACGTCGGAGGACGCTGAAAACCCAGCACGGGATTGAAACAAAATCAAGACCGAGTGGTGAAAATCGAAGACTTTGGCGTCGGAGGACGCTGAAAACCCAGCACGGGATTGAAACCTCTCGGAGGATGGCTAGGGAAGGGCGCGCAGTGGAGTCGGAGGACGCTGAAAACCCAGCACGGGATTGAAACATCTTCTCTGTCTTGTGCTCGGTCAGGATCTCGCCGGTCGGAGGACGCTGAAAACCCAGCACGGGATTGAAACTTGGCGGACGTTGAACTCGTCGCCGCACTGTTCACAAGTCGGAGGACGCTGAAAACCCAGCACGGGATTGAAACACGGATGGGCCACGTCGAGTGCTCATCTCCCATCACTGTCGGAGGACGCTGAAAACCCAGCACGGGATTGAAACTGGCGACAAGAGACGGATTTCTCGGCGGCGGTGATTGTCGGAGGACGCTGAAAACCCAGCACGGGATTGAAACACGGTGAACGCTCGGGATATGTCCTCGGGTTACTGGAAGTCGGAGGACGCTGAAAACCCAGCACGGGATTGAAACTCGGTTGGTGGGGGGACGGTCCCCGGCACCGACAGAAGTCGGAGGACGCTGAAAACCCAGCACGGGATTGAAACATTCGGCGTCGCTGCGCTCGCAACTCAATGCCGCTCGTCGGAGGACGCTGAAAACCCAGCACGGGATTGAAACCGTAGAGTATCTCGCCGTCCATCTGTCCGCCGTGGGTCGGAGGACGCTGAAAACCCAGCACGGGATTGAAACGCCACCGAGGCCGATCACCATGTCGTCGCCGGCACGGGTCGGAGGACGCTGAAAACCCAGCACGGGATTGAAACAGCCGGCCGCGGCGGTCGGTCGTTGCGGTCTCGATGTGGTCGGAGGACGCTGAAAACCCAGCACGGGATTGAAACTCCGTCTCCTCGGGGTCGAGCGTCCCATCGCGGAGTGTCGGAGGACGCTGAAAACCCAGCACGGGATTGAAACCCCATCAACGAGGCGGCGATGCCGTCGACTGTCCAGTCGGAGGACGCTGAAAACCCAGCACGGGATTGAAACAACCCGTCGTAATCGGTAAAGATGGCGGTAAGAGTCTTCGAGTCGGAGGACGCTGAAAACCCAGCACGGGATTGAAACACGAAGGCGAGCGCAAGCGCAGCAACGTACCGGATCGGTCGGAGGACGCTGAAAACCCAGCACGGGATTGAAACATTGCTGATTTCGTATCGGCCGGATTCGACGTATTGTCGGAGGACGCTGAAAACCCAGCACGGGATTGAAACGCTGACCGCCTCCAGCTCGCCGCCGACGGCAGCGAGTCGGAGGACGCTGAAAACCCAGCACGGGATTGAAACCATTCCTCACCCACTTCATAGCCGTTTTCCCGAAGCGTCGGAGGACGCTGAAAACCCAGCACGGGATTGAAACTATTGACTCGCGTGCTCGATATACCCCGAAGCGTCGGAGGACGCTGAAAACCCAGCACGGGATTGAAACGTCATGTGTTCTACTACTCGGTCGCTCGCCTTAATTGTCGGAGGACGCTGAAAACCCAGCACGGGATTGAAACATAGTTGCCACAGTGCGGGCAGTTCTCCATCTGTTTGTCGGAGGACGCTGAAAACCCAGCACGGGATTGAAACTTGGGGGTGGTGGCTCATTTCCACTCCATCGAAGAGTCGGAGGACGCTGAAAACCCAGCACGGGATTGAAACGGGTTGCCGTTGAGCGCGAGCATCGCCGAGAACTGCTGTCGGAGGACGCTGAAAACCCAGCACGGGATTGAAACTCGATCGTGGGCTACCCGCTCGGCTCGCGGATGGTCGTCGGAGGACGCTGAAAACCCAGCACGGGATTGAAACCGGCGAGAGGGCCCGTACTTGACGATCGAGACGCAGTCGGAGGACGCTGAAAACCCAGCACGGGATTGAAACACGAACTCGCTAGTCCGGGGGGCGCAAGTGGCGCAAGTCGGAGGACGCTGAAAACCCAGCACGGGATTGAAACTCCCGTCCGGTCCAACACTATCTTCCAGTATTGGCGGTCGGAGGACGCTGAAAACCCAGCACGGGATTGAAACAGGAAGATCCCACCACGGTCCTACCCGTTTGATCCGAGTCGGAGGACGCAGAAAACCCAGCACGGGATTGAAACAGTACGATGTCATCACCGAGTCGGATGTCGACGGCGTCGGAGGACGCTGAAAACCCAGCACGGGATTGAAACTCCACGTCCGGCGGGTCGTCGATGTGCTCACGATAGGGTCGGAGGACGCTGAAAACCCAGCACGGGATTGAAACATGTTCGTCATCACTGATGGCCGGGCGACGATGGGCGTCGGAGGACGCTGAAAACCCAGCACGGGATTGAAACCGGTTCTACGACGCCGCTGCGAAGATGGTCGATCCTGGTCGGAGGACGCTGAAAACCCAGCACGGGATTGAAACAGTTCAACGCCCGAGATGTCGAACTCCGAATCAGGTTGTCGGAGGACGCTGAAAACCCAGCACGGGATTGAAACGAAAATCTTGGTTCTTCGATCAACGAGCTATCTAAGTCGGAGGACGCTGAAAACCCAGCATGGGATTGAAACAACTCCGTACCAGCACAGATCTGATCGAAGATAGGGTTGGAGGACGCTGAAAACCCAGCACGGGATTGAAACAACTCCGTACCAGCACAGATCTGATCGAAGATAGGGTTGGAGGACGCTGAAAACCCAGCACGGGATTAAAACTCGATCGACTTTCCGTTCTGCCCCGCGCCGACGAGCGTGTTGGAATACTCTTTGTTGGAGCAGACGATGATTTCGACAATTTCCTTATCGATGTCGATCTATCCCAATTTTGGATCGATCCAGCGTAAATGGAATCTTCACACCGAGCAGTTGAGGAGATGTCCAATGATCGAAAACATATCTATTCACAACAGTCAGAGGCTGAATACCGTGACTGCGCGCCCGGCCAATTCTGTACGCTTCGAATACGTTGCCCCGCTCAGTGACTGAATGATGACAGAATCCTCCCGAAAGTGTCACGGAGAGTTAGATCCATCTTTCGTCCAGCGTGCGCTCTCGCCCTGGACGCCCGATGATTCCTCTCGGCTTGTCCACTGCACGGTCATGGCGTCAGTAGAAATCTGCTCCGGGGCGGTCCACACGGCGTACCACGAGTATGTCCTTCCCGAATTCGGGTCGTACACGCCGCCGTATGGAGTTCCTTCGACGGGTGAGGTCAATGGATTCGTCAGTCCATCTTCTTGCGAGAACGTCCGTCCGTTCGCTTTCAGTGCGAACTCGCCCGAGCGCGGCGTACCTTCCGATTCACCGACGGCGACTGCCTGCACTTTCGCTAGGACGAAGCGCTCGCCGGACGGAGGCGTGCGTCGAGAATCCTTGCCCGAGATTTGCACCGATTGTGCTGTCTGAAGGTTGCTCACCGTGACTCTGACGTTTTCTGTCGTTGTGTACGAGCGTCCGAGTGCGAACGTCGGTGGGACGTATTCGACAGTTTTCGTCTGATTGAACGGCGCGAGTCGATACGATACCGAACCATCCGCAGAACTGTTGACGGAAACGTTCTGCTGGATGCTTTGGCCGGGCCTCACCCGCGAAGTGATCGGCGCGACCCCACCCCAGTTACCGTTATCCCCGACACGTGACTCGATCAGCCCTCGGAACGTCCGCGTCGAATTGCCCTTGTTCGCGATCGTCACGTTCGCCGTGGCGTTCTCGCCTTCCGTCACTTCATTCGGTAGTTGGAAGCTCTCGATAGCGAATTGTGGAAGGTCGCGAGTGCTCTGCTGTGGCGTGTTGGTCCATTTGAGTTCCGGCGAAGTCCCGGTACTATCGCGCTGGTAGATGATCGAGACCGCTTTGCGGGCCTTCGAGCGCGGTATCTCCCCGAGCAACCAGCCCGAGCGCTGTTGGCCTGCCTCTGGCAGTGGACCTTCGAAGAGTTCATCGATATGGTGACCCGGGCAGCATGGACGGCCCTCGCGGTACGTCGGGCCGTCCCTGCGAACAGGCCACCAGACGACCGCTTTGAGCGGTAATCAGCGATCGGGAACGTCCTCACGGTGAGCGGCAACGCTGTCGCGTCAGCGGCGTTTCGCCGCCGACTGCGACGAGATGTTCAACCTCACCCTCGCTAATCAAAGGTTCTGGGACGATTCCTTTGCTAAGATCGGCCCATCCGCCGCTAATCAAGACAACCTTGTATNCACCCTCGCTAATCAAAGGTTCTGGGACGATTCCTTTGCTAAGATCGGCCCATCCGCCGCTAATCAAGACAACCTTGTATCCAGCTCAGGCAGAAGCGCTGCGCTTTGCGAGGTACTGATACTTCATTCGACTGCTCAGTCCAGGCCGGGAAAGAGAAGTCCGGTACCTGAAGCTGTCCACCAGCAGCTCTCTACCGAAAGTTCGTGGTACTCCATGAGTGTCTTCGGTCTGCTCACTCTTAACTAGACAGCGCCCTGTCTCTGAGTATATCATGGGCCTGGTGAGTAAGATGCGTCAAGCGCAGCCCGGTCCAGATCTTGATTCACCTCGTCAATCGATAATCCAAAATCGATGTCGTGATCGATGTATCTAAGTAGAATTTTGGCAAAAACTACTCGAGCTTCTTCAGCAAGATCTGCGGCGCTATAATTGTCGAGTTCATTGTTATTGACCTCGTCAATCGCATCTGCCAGTGATCTATCTTGATGTACGATCTCTCCACGAACAGCATAGAGGCCCGAGAGGAAATCCTGAATTTTCTCACGGTTCCATGGTAGCCGATCCGACCCGTCAAGTAGGAAACTTCCCCGTAGCCCGATCCGGAATGTGTAAGACGACCCTCGTGTACCTCTCAGAAGCGTACCTTCCAATGCGATTAAACAATCAAGGATTGCATCCTCGTCTCTCCGCTTATGAAACATCTCTTCAAATCTCACGAGTGGTTTGTCGTAATGGGAGTCTTGATTAGTGAAATAAGACGCATATCTGTCCCAAAATGCACTGAAACTATCTTGACCATCCCCAAGTGCAATTTCTCCGTGCCCAGCCTCACGCTCAACATACAATACATCAACGATATCCTCAGCAATCCCCCGGTATGTCATCCAGCTCGGAGCCAAGATATACCCAGTTCCAAATCCGGGATCGCATCGTGGCTTGTAATAATGAAGGGATCTTTCAACCGTATTCACAAATTCTCTCACAAGATTGTCATGAATTGTGTAGGAGAGAAGGTCTGCCGTTAGGACAGAGACGGATTCAGCAGCAAGTTCATTGGGATCTTTACCTTGAGTGTTTAGAATATACTCTCGGATATTCTGTCGTCTCCTTTCAATTGTCACTCGCAACACCTTTGAGAAGGAATAGTCTTGGGTGGATTTTGGAATTTGGGTGGTGTTTGGTGCATTGTATGGTGCGTCAAAGGTCGCTACTCCGTTCCACTCACGATCAGAGACGTCAGTCATTTCTATATCAGAAATATGATATGGGCCATCAAATTGGCTATCGAATTGAAAATTTGTCCCAAGATTTATATCTGATTCTAATTGAACACCATCTACCGGGATAATTATCTCATACTCTTGCCGATCTGCATAATCTGGTTCAAACTGATTATCGTAAGCAGCCTCAAAGGCTTCCTCATCGAAGTCAAAGCTGCCAGTATAATCCAGGACGAGCCCTGCAAAGTCGATTAGACTATCCTCTATTTTCCCAGACAGCTCATCGTTGACGACATGAGCATTCCCCTCCCCATCAATATCGACTTCGGGAACCATTTCAAACGACAGTTCATCAGCTATACATTCAGAAATTGACTCAAATTCGGAAGAATAATGTTCTCCCGGGTTTATTCTTAGTGCGAATGAAGGTCGTTTTACTTCTTCAGGTTTTCTATATCTAACCACATCTCCTGTCAGTTGGTATACCGTATCGGTAGGTATCTCATCCTCCCCTTGCTTTATCGAGGATATGTAGCTTCTACAAGCTGATTTGACATCGTCGTGCACATCGGACTTGAGAGTCATGTTACGTGATGAACAATCGACGATACTTATTTGACATGGTCCTATCATGCTAAATCGGGACTTCATAGGTGTTCAAAAGTACGTCGGAGCGTGATGGGTTAGTATCTGTTTAGCGGAACAGCTAAGACGAAATCGTAGCTCTCAGGGAAGAGCAGGACGAACAGCCGCTAATCGTGCTTTCCGGGCCTGACGGATCGCCGGGTCGTTCGACCTCGGCGATCCGTTCTGTGGGTCGGACGATCCTTCCTCAACGAGATCTCGCTCTTCTCGCTGAGAACGCGTTTCTTCGTCAGCAAAACGCTGCCCAGAACGAGCGAATCGAAGAGCTCGAAAAACGTCTCAAGAAGTACGAAAACGCCCACACACCGTCCAGCAAGCAGGGCGGTGCTGGACAACAGCCACAGAATGAGGAGTCGGAACAAGCCGAGGAAAACGATGANGAAAACGCCCACACACCGTCCAGCAAGCAGGGCGGTGCTGGACAACAGCCACAGAATGAGGAGTCGGAACAAGCCGAGGAAAACGATGAAGCTGGCGGCAACGCAGACGCCGCCAGCGACTCTTCGTCCGGACCCGGACGCAATCCCGGCCACGAGGGAACGACCCGACCACCACCCGACCCGGACAGGACCGTCCGGGTCGGGGAGGCGTATTGCCCCGATTGCGACCGTGTTCTCACCGATCCTGATGAGTACATCTCCCGCACCATCATCGATATTCCGCTCCCCATCCCAACCGANTATTGCCCCGATTGCGACCGTGTTCTCACCGATCCTGATGAGTACATCTCCCGCACCATCATCGATATTCCGCTCCCCATCCCAACCGAGGTCACGGAATACGAGCTCGGAAAGCAGGAGTGTTCCTGTGGCAACGAAGTCGTCGCTGAACACCCTGATTGTCCGAAAGCCGGGCGGTTTGGGCCACGCTTGCTGGCCCAAACCGCTCTCCTCCGCTATCACGGCCGGCTTCCACACCGGAAACAGGCTGAACTGTTCGACTGGCAGCTCGATCATCCGGTCTCACCAGGGACGATCTACAACATGACCGAGCGGGTCGCAGACCGGCTGCGACCCGCGTACGANACGGCGATCAGCACTGGGTCTGGACGTTCGTGACCGACGAGGACGTCTTCTACACGATCGACGAAAGTCGCGGGAGTCAGGTACTGGAGGACGTCCTCGGCGACGAACTCGCCGAGGACGCCACCCTGAGTTGTGACGGCTGGTCGGCGTACCCGAGCTATCACAGCAAACTCCAGCGGTGCTGGGCGCACCTTCTACGAGAGGCGAAGTACGTAGCTGAACGGCACGAGGAGGCTGAGCCGATCTCGGAGNACAGCAAACTCCAGCGGTGCTGGGCGCACCTTCTACGAGAGGCGAAGTACGTAGCTGAACGGCACGAGGAGGCTGAGCCGATCTCGGAGGTACTGCACGACCTCCACGAGGATTTGACCGCATTCGACGAAGAGGACCCGCCCGCCTCCGCCCGCGAGTGGAGGCGGGCGCAGGCTTCGCTGTGTCTGGAGGAGTTGATCAGAGCGGACTACGAGATCGAGGAAGTGACGCAGTTAGCCGAGAAGATCAGGAACGGGTTGGGAAGTTGGTTGACGTTCGTCACGGAGCCGGACGTTGATTCGACGAATAATCGCGCAGAGCGCGCTCTGCGCGAGCAGGTAGTGATGCGGAAGATGTTTGGCGGACTCCGGTCGGAAACCGGAGTCCGTATCCACGAGACACTCTCGACGATGGTAGCAACTTGGGAACGTCAGGGACTCGACCCACCCGATCAGCTAACGTCAGTGTTGGGAGGAGAACGGCCAGATTCGCGGGTAGAGGCATCTATGCCGGAACTTCGCTAAACAGGTACNGGGACTCGACCCACCCGATCAGCTAACGTCAGTGTTGGGAGGAGAACGGCCAGATTCGCGGGTAGAGGCATCTATGCCGGAACTTCGCTAAACAGGTACATGGGTTAGATCGGGCGGTACTGTCGACGATGGGAATGGAGGACCGGTTGGGTGAATTGAAAGAGAGCGCACTGAGGCATTGGTGAATTTACGTCGATCCGGTGCCAGTGAAGAGACTGAGGTACTTGTGAATCGGACTCAGGACAAGGAAGTTATTGATCTAAAGGGTGTTACTGAGGCGCGTGAAGGCACACGGATAACGGAATGCTGACGGTGAAAGAAGGCTTTCGGGAAAGTCTACTCGGGGTTAGAGAGCTAAGCACGAGTAACGAGCGAGATCGAAGTAGACGGCGAGAAGGAGTGGCCCTCAACTAGATACTTCCAATCATCGGTTTGCATATATCCACTGTTATTCCTCATATTGATATAGTATATTATTTTAGCTATTCCATGGTTTTTGTGAGAGTGAAAACCAATAATGCAATTAGAAGTGCTCCTGTAAAGCCTTCAACCGCTGCGAGAATACGAACTATAGGAGATTGGAGTTGATTTCCGTCACCAAAAAATAGTGTAGTGAATGATTGAATACTTGTGGCTACACTAAATTCTACTTTTGCCCCCAAACCATCGACTCCATCTGAAAATAATACATACACAGGGCAAAAAGCAGCAATTGTACCGATTGATATAATTACTGGTCTAATCGGATCTTCTCCATATCCGGTGATTTTGTCTAAAATCCAATTCTCAGCGGCCTTAATATTCATTTCCAACTTTTCAAAGCCCGTTTTGGTCGCTGCCATTGCTTTCAAGCGCTCACGCCGGTAACGCTTTTCTGCCTTGTAAAGACGTTCTCGAAAATCCACAGCGTTGACTTGTTTAGCCCCTATTCTAGTTTGTCTGTATGTGATTTCCAACTCGTTAATGCGTACTACTGATCTCCAGCGCCCAATTGATAGTGTATGATGAAGATTGTTTATATTGGACAAGCTATCAGAATATTGTTTGAAATCAAAATTGTCGAATTGAGTTCTTCGGAGACCTATGTAATAAAATGGATTGGGCCACGCCTGACTTATTCTGATATCACCTACTGTTCCCTTGCTAATATCATAAAGGACATGACCGATTTCTGGCTGAGTCAGATGGCCACTTTGAATTGTTGTTCCTGACAGATCAAAATAAGACCGGTGGCCAAAAGCAGGTGTGTCTGGAGAGATTGACATCTGAGAGAAGAATAGCTTGCCAAATTCGCAACTTCTCGCCTCAAATTTTTTAAATTCAACTTCTAGAAATCCAGCAGTTTCAATATTTGACTGAAAAAATGTCATCTTTTCTATGTTTGCTTTGGAACACTGAAATTCGTTCACGATAGCACTATGAGCCTGTATTTTATTAGTGTCTGAAAAATACAAACTGAACTCGTCGATCTCACTATTCCGTATATCAATCCAATAAGGGTTTGCTTCACTGACTTGCAGTTTATTAGACACAGACATGCTTCTGAAATTTGCTCTGCCATTTATAGTCGATTTCAATATGTTCAAACTTCCGTTAATAGATGTGCCACTCCAATCGACCCCTTCGTTGAAAATGCTCTCCCCAGCATATACGGTGCCATCGCACGAAACATCATTAAAAATCGCCTTTTCTTCAAATTCTGCTTTTTGAATCCCTAATTCCCCTTCAAATACTGCATTTCCAAAGTCTACTGGTCTAGTGTAACTGCTACCACTAAAGTATGCATCGCGAGAAAATGTCGCTCCATTAAATTCAGTGCTTCCGAAAAAATTAGCGTCCCGAAAATTGGCCACATTTTCAAAAATGCAGTCGTTAAATTCAGTGCCAGACAAGAAATTAGCGCCTTCAAACCGACACCCGCCTATTTTAGCATGATTAAAGGATGCACCATCAATATCTGCCCCAGAAAAAATGAGTTTGCTAGATTCTGCTTCTCTTAGTTGAAGGTTGGAGAGTGATGAATTAGTAGCGAGTATAAAATCGATATCGCTTGAAAAAAGGTTTATTCTATTTCTGACAACGGTGTTCTGCAGCCCTAATATTGGAATTCTTGCGAATTCCGCGTATATATCGTTGAGTATGCTTGCATGCAATAACAGAGGATTCTGTAGACGGGAATGGTTGAGTCTAAGTTCATCAGTTATAGTTGTTCCCAGAAGGTCGATTGGTTCGGTGTCACTTTCTGGTGAGGCAAAGTACTCCAAATCAAGCTTCTCAAAAGCTGCACCGTAAATCTGGTTTTTTCTTTCCGAGAGCAACAATTCTCGGATACCTTCCCGAACATCATCCGTTGTTATCCCCAATTTCTGACGGTTTGTTGGGGTGATGTGGAAAATACAGTAATCACGGGTTTCGTGTCGTGGATGGGGACACTTCCAATCCACATCCTTTGGGATTTTCTTCTGATGTCTACGATTCCATTCGGAGGAAAGAAATCTGAAATTGCAACTGGACGTGTTCATGCTCAAGAACAATCTCTCACCACATATACAACCCTGGTAACCTGTTCATTCGTTCTAGCACTTCTGGGGTTTAACAGCGTGCTCCCCGTCTCGATTGTAGATTACGGTAACACCGGCCAGTTCTCGATTGGTGTGTCGAGGACTTTTCGGAGCATCTGTAGCGGATGGATTACTAGCTCGGGAGACCTCGGTCGTCGAGGCGCTGCCTTTTCGTGAACACGGTTGCATAGCGCTCATCGAGGTGGATATCCTCCCCCGAAGCCCCTGACATCGTTCATCACGCCGGTCGCGGAGAACTTCCGCGCCCCGCACTCCGGAATACGACAAGAAATACATCAGGGCGCGGTCGCGACAGGCCTTGATCGCTGCTTCACGGTCCTCGCCGATTTCGTCGATTGCGGTGCTGGCCTGCTGGTCGACAAACGCGGTGAGCTGTTGGCAATCCTCAGCGGACCCCGCTTGTTGGTCCCCGCTCTTGTGACCGCCGTCGTCAAGGATCGGTTCGGTCGCGTTGTGGCGCTGGGCGACGTTCTCGGCGAGGTGTTCCTCGCGAACCGCCCAGCCACGAACACCGAGATGTACGCGTAAGTAGGTGCGCACCGTGCCCGCGGTCCAGCCCTGGCGAGCGAGATGACGCGCGTACTCACGGAGGTGACCCGAGTCAAACTCCTCGAACGTCTTCACAGCGTCCTCATGATCCACGAGGAAGTCGACGAATCGATCAAGCTCTTGACCTGCGTCCTGGCGGTAGTTCCCGATCTCGCCGTGCTGGCCTTTCCCTTGTCTGTCAGAAAGTCCTCGACGACTGCTTCGATGCGCACCATGCTACACGCCTCCGTGACGTTCTTTCGATCGATCGCCGCTTTCGGGCCGAGTAACCGGGTTCTAGGCTGTAGCATCTGGTGTGCTGTGGGTGAGGGCGGGGAGGTGGATAAATCTACGTGTCCTTATTGGACTAAGCACGAGTAAACGCCAAAATCGCTAATTCCACCGATTACAGCCACCTCAGGGCTATAGAGACGTATATCCGTATCTATAAACTGCATAACGGTATAGAATTTGCGCGGCGGTCAGTCGAATCCAGAGATTCGGAGGATGGATTTCTACAAACCACCTATTTGCTTATGAATAATGTCGCGTGACGAGAGCGACCGTTACAATGATGTCAGAGGTCGGCTAGATCGATTCGTCATGCACAGCCATCTGCGAAATTTGGACTACTGGTATAGACTTCGCTCCAAATAGGGTGTCATAGAACCAGAGGTCGGCTAGCTGGATTCGTCATGCACAGCTACCTACGAAATTTAGACTATCGGTATAGATTTCGACGCCAGTCGTGTATGAGTGATCTCCCTGCTTGACTTCAGGTACAATGGTAACTCCCTCTTGTGTGCTATAGCGAATGCCATAGCGAACAAGAGGCGTTCGGAGCCGATATCACTTATCAAGAAGCTCAGCAATCGGCCTGCGTTCAGCCGATTCGCGGTGTCGTTCGTATTCATTCCGTGCCCACTCGACGGCTTTCGTCGAAGAATTGATGATAACGCCTCTGATCCCGCCGTTTTCGTAGATGGTTGCCCCAGCATCTTCGCGGTCTGATGACCGCATGAGCCAGAGCGCATAATGCAGCGATTCATCGCCGGTGAAGATCTCTAAATCCCCCTGTGAGGCGAGTTCCCGAAGACGCTTTTTATCCGACTCCAAAATCGGATGCAGGGTGTCCTCTTCGGCGATGATCTCGACGGAGAGCCCATTCATCGTGGCGTATTCGTGGATCAAATCGACGTATAAGGAGAGTTCAACGGGCGCGAACCCGTGCAACTGCTCGGCGTTCTGTAAGAGATCGATCGATGGTTGGAGAGCGGCTTCAGGGGCTGCCGGATCAGCAGGATAGACATCGGCCTCCTTGAGAAAGGTCGCACTGAGTGTAGCGGCGGCTGGGAGGCGAGAAACGACTTCTTTCGCACTGTCCAGCGCACTCATGTTCGATCGGTAGTTCCGGTAGCGCGTACAGGACAACTCGCCGAGGAGCGTCGTGTAGTATTTGCTATCCCGACGCTCGATACAACCAGCCTCTTCTAACTCGTCAACGCCACGATTGATAGTTGAACGAGACGTGTCGAGGGCTTCGGTGAGGGCGGGCTTGGTACGTGGTTGGTCGTTGATCGCCCACAGGATCTCCCCTCGCTTATAGACTGTTTCGTCCAGTGGGCGAGTTCGACCACTCATACTCACCCATGTTTTCCCTGCATACGTATAACTCATGATCTGGCTCCTCATCAAGCAGATCTCTGAGTGTGTACGGTGGGTATGGATACTATGACTCCGATACTCGCACCAATGCCTGCTTCACGGCAGTGGCTTCGCTGTCAGCCCCCTCGCTTACATCCCAGCGACATCAGGATTTGGATTCGCCCCCTGTCCAGATCGAGTTTCGTTACGGAGTTGGCAATAAGCGTCCGTGAAGATGGCTATCAAATACACAGTGACGGCTGTGATGAAGACTGTTGAGACGACAAGCGAGAGTGTCGATCCGGACGACAGGACAAATCCAGGGACCGACGAGACGACCATCGACAGAATGCTCGCAACGAGGTACAGTCCGAACAACCGCCAACGATTCCCTGACGTGAGATTCCAGCTGTCCCGTATCGCGCTGATGAAATTTTCGTCCTCGTCAGCGATGTAGATCACCGTAAACAGCAAACTCATCGAGAGGAATAGCCCTGGAATCACGAACAAGACCAATCCGATCATCGTCAGGAGACCAACCACGACGCCAGCAACAATCGAATTCAAGAAGACCCAGCCTATCCGTCGCGTGTATATCCCTCGTGTGATCGTCTGCTGCTCCGCAGTCATCACCCGAATCAACATGACCGATAGCAAAACCATAATAAGAGCTCCGACAATCCCGATTATCCCGGCGACCGTCGCTGACACTGGGAGCGACAGCGGCATCGATGTCGTGGGTTGCGTGGCTTCAGCAGGGGGATCGAGACTCGCAATAACTGCATCAGTAACCGTGAGAGTTGCGGCAAGAAAGACGACTTCAACGATACCGAACAAGACAATAAATGTGAGCCCGGCTTTCGTGAGTGTTTTCGTGATACCGTTGCCGAGTGCGCGTCTAATCTGAAGTGTCATATGTTTAGTTGGGCCCTCCGTCGGTAGTGTGATTGTCGGACATCACGATCTCAGCTTTGACCCCCGATTGTATTATGTCATCGCAGCCGAAGCTGGGCGAACGTGGTCATTTCATCGGCAACGTGATCTCGTTCATCGGTGATGATTTTCACGTTCGTGAACAATCGCTCATGGCTGAGTACATCCATCGTGCATGAGGTGAAAGCATGAGTCTCCGTACTACCTTCCATGTCGATCAGAGACTGGGTTCGACAGCCAGAATACACGGGTGAAAATCGCTGTATGCCCTGTACTACGGGTAACCTCGTCATTGCCGCCATCGTCGGCGTGCTCGTCGGAGGTGTCTCGACGCTCAGTGGCGTCGGGACGTTCGTCCTCTCGATCGGGACGATCTACTTTCGAGGGTGCCTCATGCCCGGCACCCCCACGCTCACGAAACGCTATTTCCCCAGTCGCGTGTTTCAGTGGTTCGACAAAGACACGCTTTCGAGGCCGCCGCTGACCGATAACTCCATCAGGGTCGATCCTGAACAGGTCCTCCTCGATGCCGGCGCAGTCGAATCGTATCGAGAGGGAATCGACCTCCAACTCACCGATGAATTTCGGAGCGCATGGCACGAGCGGATCTCGACTACTCGGAAACACGATCTTGACGAGAACTACCTCGCGGGCGCTCTCGTGCTTCCGATACGAGGGAGCGAAATCACGATCGACCAGCGCGGGGACGCATTCATCGCCTACAGCGACGAGGCAGTGATCGGACAATGGAGTTCGCAGGCAGGGGTCATCGCCGACGTCGCTGCTGCGGTTGAACTCGGAGATCGAACCTCTGCGTGGTCGCAACTCGCGCCCGCCGAAATCGCGCGCGTACTGATGAGTCTCCGCGTCCTCCTCAAACAGTGTCCTGAGTGCGATGGTCCTGTCCACGTCGAGTACAACATCGTCGAGTCTTGCTGCCGCCCGGATGATGTGATCGCCTCGGTCTGTCAGGACTGCGATGCTCGCCTGTTCGAGATGGAATGGGACGGTACCAGCATCGACAACGGAAAATTCTACCCTGAGCAGCTGCCCAATCGAGCGATCTACCGACTAGGAGACCACACATGAGCGATGCTGACCGACTTGTCTCTCCCACTAATGCCGGACAGAAAATGAATCTAAGTAGGCGCACTAAAGCACCATCAAGCTTAATAACGCAAGCGATAATTGATACGATAGAGATGCGCCCACTCGTATCGTGGATGACGAAGGTCGACGACGCGATCTTGGAGTGGTTCGAGAGCCACGAGATCGCCGCGCCGCCGAAAGTCATCCATACGAACCTCGACGTACCCGTGTCGTATTCGCAGGTCAAACGCCGCGTCCGGGTGCTCGAAGAAAACGGACTATTGGATCAGGACGCCGAGCAGAGCAACTACTACGCCATCACCACGATCGGGCGATGGTATCTCGACGGTTCGATCGGCACCGAGAAACTCGAAGGACTCGCCACGGGCGATAGCGACCCGTCTTCGTTGCTCTCGGGTTCCTCGGACGGTGGTCTGGATGGATAGTGTTCAATCGACGGCCACGATGGCGTGCGCCGCGAATGCGGATCAGGACGTCAAAACACAACGGTACTCGGCGACCCCACGACGGAGTAGACCGACGTTCGGGCGGAATGGCATACAAGGAGCCGCCGACAATGCCGGCGCGAACAATTCAGAAAGGTACACCAATGGTTAGTGGATTCGGACGGATGAACCGGGGGTATAAGATCGGGAAACGGAGCCTTGGAGTTCTCGGTGCGAATCCAACGCTCCTCGTCTTCCCAGTCGTGAGCGCGATTCTCAGCCTCGGCGTGCTCGGACTCGCCGCTGGCGTCTTCGTCGGTGGTGAGTCGTACCTGTCCTATCTCTCGACCCATCTGGCGGACCTGCTCGGCGTCTCCTCGGAAAAGGGAACGCTGTATCTCGGGGTGATCGCCCTCTTTATCGCGTACTTCATCCTCGCCGCGATCACGACGTTCTTCACGTCCGCACTCACGTTCTGTGCGGCGTCGTATTTCACCAAGCAGTCGGTCTCGTTCCGCGCCGGAATGGCCGCTGCATGGCGCGCACGTCGGAAGATCCTCGTCTGGGCGCTCGCCTCGGCGACCGTCGGTATCGGTCTCCGACTCATCGAAGAACGCTTCGAAGGGGCTGGCGACATCGCAGCAGCGCTGTTCGGCGTGGCGTGGAACGCGATGACGTTCTTCATCGTTCCGGTCCTCGTTCTCGACGAGGGCGTGACGGTGCGGGGAATGTTCGAGCAAAGCGCCGAGACGCTCAAAGAGAAATGGGGCGAGAGCGCCGGAAGCATGGGGATTGGATTAATCATTCTCCTCGCGGCGGTCGTCCCGGTGCTCGCCATCCTCGGGTTGGCATTCCTCGGTGTGTTCCCGAGCGTGCTGGTCTGGGTCATGCTGGTCGCTGCGGTGATCGCCATCGCAGTGCTCGTGATGCAGACGGTCGGTGCGATCGCGCGTACCGCCCTCTATATCGATGCACGAACGGGGATGGCAGTCGAGGAGTTTGCTGACCTGAACTCACGGGAGGTGATGGCCTAATGGTGAACATGGATACCACCGGCAACATCGTCGGTGGAGTGGTGTTCTTCGTAGCCACCGTTCTTCTCGCATTCGATGTCGTGCAGATCGACATCCTGAGTGACACCTACATCTACGGACTGATGATCCTCTCGGTCCTCGTAATCGGTCTCGGGATCTGGAATCTCACCCATTCCGAGCAGGGCGAGAATAACCCAGCGAACTAACCACTGATCGACTGGTATGAGCGGATGGATATTCACCCGTCGATTCATCGATCGTACCAGCGGCTCGCGTTCTCGACACAGCCTCGACGTACCAGTGAACGCCGATGCCGGTGCTCGACAGCGGTGTACTCAACGGAGCAACTCATGACGAAGGCACTCGCCATCGAAGCAAACGGGCTCGAAAAGCACTACGGCGACGAACAGGCCGTCCACGACCTCCGGTTCTCGATCGATCAGGGGACGATCTACGGCTTCCTCGGGCCGAACGGCGCGGGCAAGACATCGACGATCCGAATGTTGACGACGCTTACCCGTCCCTCGGGGGGATCGGCACGGATCATGGGTCATTCCGTCGAAGACCGGGCAGCAGTGACACCCCATATCGGGTATCTGCCTGAAGAACCACCACTGTACGACGAACTCACCGCCCGCGAGCAATTGACCTACATCGCCGGACTCCGCGATCTTCCCTCCGAGACGGCTGCCGAACGCATCGGCGACCTCCTCGCTCGGTTCGATCTCACCGACGACGCCGATGATCGTATTTCGACGTACTCCAAAGGGATGAAGCAGAAGACCGGGATCATTCAGGCACTCCTCCACGACCCGGCGGTGGTGTTCCTCGACGAACCCACATCAGGGCTCGACCCGCGTGCGGCGCGTACCGTACGCGAGACTATCGCCGACCTCGCGGCCGGTGACTCAACGGTGCTTCTCTCGACGCACATCCTCCCCGTCGTCGAGGATATTGCTGATACGGTCGGCGTGCTTTCAGATGGGACGTTAGTCGCCGAGGGCGCACCTGACCGGCTCAAAACCCGCGTCGAGACCGGAACGGAAAGCTCTCTCGAAGACGTGTTCCTCGAACTCACCGAAGACCGAACCAACGAACGGGAGGCCCGTCCGGCAGAATGAGTGCCCCCACCGATACCCCGACGACTGACAGCAACGCCACGGGTGATGCACACGGGGCCAGCAGTGCTGGGATGGGGGGACAACGCCATCGCACTGGCCCGCAGCGCACGCTCGCTCACGCCCGGTTGATCGCGCGGACGGAACTGCGTCGTCGTCGCCGGGCGTTTGGAGACAACACCCGCATGCTCCTCGCGCGAGGAATCATGGCTCTGTTCGGACTCTTGTTCATCGTGCTGTTGGTAGGTGGAGCGTACTCG
Organism: Halococcus thailandensis JCM 13552; assembly: GCF_000336715.1. Lineage (GTDB taxonomy): Archaea > Halobacteriota > Halobacteria > Halobacteriales > Halococcaceae > Halococcus > Halococcus thailandensis. The sequence continues at coordinate 18,245 of NZ_AOMF01000033.1, read as the reverse complement.
CTCGGGACGTTCGTGGGAACGGATACCTTCGCCGATGCGTTGCCGTTCGCACGTGGAGCCATCCTTGCCGTGTGTGGATATGCCGGATTTATGGTCGGCATCAGAACGATTCAAAATCAGACGACACTCGACGCGCCAGCAGCGATATTGACGGCAACCTCACCCGCCGCGGCGGCGCTCGGGCTGTTGCTCTCGGAGTACGCGGTCGTCGCCGGGATCGCCGTACTCCCGATCCTTGCGGCGGCGGTGGCCTTCGCCGCGAGCGCGGGGTCGCTGGCGAGCGTCGTTATCGGTCCTGTTGTCCTGCTTACAGTGCTCGCGTTCGGTGTCGTCGTCGGAGACGCCATTGGGCTGGCTATCAAGAACGTCGTCACGCGCTTTGCGGTGATCGCGCGGTTCAAGACGATTCTAGGAGTGGCCGTCTTTCTGGCGTACCTAGCGATCATCTGGAGCGGGGCAGCGGATTCGGTTGTCGGGCCACTGTTTGGGGTAGTGGAGGCCACGCCGCTTGGCTGGTTCGCCGACCTCGCGCTCGTTGGAACCGCTGATCCGGCTATCGGCCTCGCGCGCCCAGTCGCTGCTGCGGCAACTCTGGTGGTCGGCATTCCCCTATTGACATGGGTCATCGTGCGACTCGACAGCGGACTCTGGTACACCGATCCGGTCCAGCCGAGTCAGACCAGCAGTAGTCGGCCAACGAACAACGGGGCGACCGCAGCGGATGTCGAGCACGCGGAATCGAGCGGATTCGAGAGCTCCCCTGCGAATCCGGAGCGGACACCACCATCGGCAGCCACGAGCGAGACACTTGCAACGGGCCTTTCGGATCGATTGTTCGCCGAGCGGGTGCCCCAATCCGTGCTTCGAGTAGCTCAGAAAAGCTGGCGACGAACGTATCGCGCACCACGGAAACTCCAGTACGCGATCATTCCGGTCTTCTTCCTCATCAATCCGATTCAGCGAAGCATCCAATCGGGGACGGTCGCAGCGGTGTTACCAGTCTCGATCGCCATCTACGGTGCGTGGGCGGCGGGTGCGGCATTCACGCTCAATCCGCTTGGCGACGAAGGGGCCGTGTTACCGATCACCCTCACAGCGTCGGTTTCAGGCCTGCAAGTGCTCTCCGGGCTGGTGCTGGCGGGTGTGGCCGTCGGTGCGCCGCTAACCGGAGTTCTCGCCGCGATTCTCGGTATGCTGAGTCCGCTGAGTGTGCTCAGTGCGGTCGCGTTCGGCGTCCTCGGCGTCGTCCTGTGCGTTGGAGCGTGTACGATCGGCGTTGGCATCGGAACCGCATTCCCGAAGTTCGAGCGCACGCGGATCAGCCGGAGTCGGAAAGTCATCGTGCCGAGTCTCTCGGCGTTCGTGGTGTACTCGCTCGCGCTGCTGGTCGTGTCGTTACCTGGTCTGCTCGCCGGGATTCCACTCGTTGCCGATTGGGTGGGAACCACGCTTGGCGTTCCCCAACAGACGATTCCCCTCGGCGGATTGGTGCTGACAGTGGTACTCGCGGTCGTCGGAGGCTGGATCGCTACTCGGTCGGCCGGGAACACCATCGACAACTATCGGATGTGAGCACTTTTGAGCGACTCCACCCAAGACCAAGAAACACGGATGAACCTCCTCAACCGGCTCGGCAACGGAAACCGACTCGGGCGGTTCAAAACAGGGGCTGCCTACACTCGCCGGAGCCTCAGGTTTCAGCGACAGCATCCGGCCCTCGTTGGGCTTGCCCTCGTTCAAGTCATCCTCGCTATCGCGGGCCTCCTTGGGCTGATTGTACTCGGATTTTACGAACAACAGGCGTCCGGGTTACTCGATCCGGTATTTCTCGTGTGTCTTGTCGGCGTCTATTTCGTCATCTCGATCTATACGACGCTGATGAACGCGCTGATCACCGGCTACGTCTTCGCCATCGAGATGGGAAGCCCGACCCCGATCACGACGGCACTCGGGCAGGTCCGACGGCAGTTCTGGACGCTGCTGAGCTATGGGCTTCTCGCGGCGTCGGTATTGAGCGTCATCCGGATCGTCGTTGGATGGCTCCGTGGAAAAGCGATCGTCGGCGACATGGTCGCCACGGTGTTTGAGATGACGGCACTCGGTGCGTGGTACGCCGCAACGGTCTATGCAGTGCCGGTATTGCTGTTGGAAGAACGGCTCTCGCTGCGAGGAGCGATTTCGAAGAGTGCATCGATACTACAGGATTCGAAATGGACGTATATGGGGATGGCAACGGCGTGGCCAGTCGTTATTGGGTTCATCGTCCTCGGCATTGCACTCCTCTTTTTGATCGGTGGACCGCGCGGGGTACTCAGTGCGGTGATTGCGATAGTGAGCGGCGTCGTGGTCTATCGAGCGTTCAATGCGATCTTCCGGGCGTATCTCTATGGCGAGGTCGCTGGTCCCTTCAATATCGACCCGGAGTAATCACGTCACTCGGCTCTGAGTACATCACTGGGACGGGGATTCTGACCGTTTATGGACCGTTCTCTCGAACCAGAGATAGGTGAGGGCGATAGGAACGACAGCCACATGGCGAATGCCAGAAAGCTAAGTCAGTCTCTGAATCCACCCGATCATCCACGTTGCTGTAGTTCTTGGAAATCACGCTCTAGAAAGTCAATTATCAGCAAATTGTGGAAGGAATTGTTGTTCGTGGCTGAGATCGTGTTCTTCCATCGTGATCTCCGATATCCAGTTCGCATCGGGCGGTGAGGACTCCAGAATAACTCTGCGTTCCCGGTTTTGAATCTGCCGGACGGTATCCCGCCGGGACTGATACCAGTCACCGAGTTCTTCGTCCTGTGCGTGTTCGAACAGTTCGTCCCCCAACGACGTGAGCATGTAGACCTTCGCAGCAATGTCGTCGCGCTCTTCGAGTCGCTGTTCCCAGAGACCGTACTGTTTGCCGGTTTTGAGTCGCTTTTGGATCGTGCTGGAACTCATCAGGAGTTCGTTACGGAGATCAGTGTGACGCTGAGATCCCCTCTCGCCGATCCTCACCACCATTTCGAGAGTCCCCTTCTGTTGGAGGAAATCAGCTACTTCGGCACTGATCCCCTGCTCGGACTCGTTCTCACTCATTGTTCGAATCAAACAACCGTTCGCAAAGACTTATGTGTGGCGGAATGGTACGCACGGTTGTTCGAATCGAACGTAGTGCTACAACGAGTGAGTTTGTCTTGCGAACAAAATCCGAGATCCACAAATGACCGAGAACCCGGCTGCGGCACAAGCGCTCGTCGTCGGCGGTGAGAAGATCTGCGAGCACGTTGAGCACCTCTGGGATCTCATCAGGTTTCTTCCGATCCCGACCGACCATCTCGTTGACACCCGAGAACAGCACAAGGTCGCGCACGAGACCGAGCCGATCACGCGGGCGTTTCTCTACCAACACGCTCGCGGGTTCTCACAGAATCAACTCGCCGACCGTATGGAGAAGCGCCCGATCTTGGTGCATTGTTTCGGCCTCGAATCAGCCCCGACACAGCAAGCGCTATCGGACGTGTGGGGAAAACTCGGAGCGGACACCCGCGAAATCATCGAGGCTGCGGGCATCGGACTGCGCAACACTGCCGTCGAGAACGACGTTATCGCTGAGGCACTCGTCCCAACCGCTCCATCCGAAGACGAAGCCGATGAGGAGGACGAGGACGAAAAGAAGTACACCCGTCGGAAGTCGAAGAAGACGTTCAAACTCGCCCGCAAACACGCCTTTCCCGAGTTCGAGAGCGGGCGAACGCTGAACTGGCAGTTCGATGACAAGCAGATCCTCGATATGATTGCGGACATTTGCGCGTACGAAGGGAGTGCCCACGAGGAGGGCGAGCACGCGTGGATCACCGATGACGACCAGATCGCCCACGGCTCGACCATCCTCCGCGTGCTCAAGCTGTTCGGCACACCCGACGGCGAGGACACCCAGCTCACGATCGACGAAATCCTCGACGATGACCGGATGCCCGACATCGACCGGATCCGTGATGAAATCATGACGGCGTTCGATAGCTCCATCGAGAACGTCATCAACACGATTCGGGGTGACGATCCCTTCGACGACCGGAAAGTCACGGCGGCCATCGACATCACTCACCAGCAGTTCACCGTCTATCCGTGGCAGGACAAGGCCGCTGGTATCCCGAAGCCGAACTACCCGCGGATGGTCAGCGGTTACAAGAAGGACAATGCGTACAAGCGCGGGTACAAATACGCGACGATCACGCTGGTCGGCGATCTCGTTCCGATTCCGCTGGCGATCGAACCAGTCAAGGAGAACTCGAACTGGGAAGAGGACGATGCACCCTCGTATTCGAAAGCTGCGCTGGTCGAACGCCTGCTGGACAAAGCGCTCCAGTTCGTGGATATCGACGAGGTGATGTTCGACCGGGGCTTCTATAGCAACGACGTGTACGCGGCGGTCGCCGACCGCGGCCTGACGTACCTTTCACCAGTGCCCAAATACGAAGACGATTACGAGGTGATCAAGGACATCGAATCTCATCCCGAGGCGGATGCCGCGGTCAAACACGACGTTCCCTTCGGGCACGACGGCGAGGTCCACCACACCGCCGAGTTCCTCTACGTTCCCAGCTCCAGTGATGACGACGATGGGAAGTATGCGGTGTTCGTGACGAATCGTGATCACGTCGAACCCGACGAGATCGAGGCGGTCTGCAACCGCTACAGTCGACGTTGGGACATCGAAAACCAGTACAAGTCGATCAAGAAGTTCCTGCCGCGGACGTCCTCGACGGACTACCGCGTGCGGTTGTGCAACTTCGTGCTGGCGACACTGTTCTACGTACTGTGGCGGCTGACCGACTACCTGATCAAGCGAGGAAAGGGCGTTGAGATTCGCTCGCCGCCGGAGATCACGGGCAAGACGTTCGTGCGGGCGCTGGGTGAGTTCCTCCGTAGAGTAGACTAACACCGTTTGAGGGCGTTCGAGTTCGCGTATCCGAAGAGCGGTAGCACTGGTTTCATACCCCGTATTTTCCGTTCAACCCACCGAAAATAGTCAGTTTCCATAGAAATCTCGACGGTGATTTGGTCGCTGTGTTAGTTTCATATAAAAGTATTCCGTAATCTTACTATAGTTCCGAGTTCTCGGTTGTAGCTCCCCGACGTAGCTAAAATGAGCGAATCAGAGGCTCGGAGGATGGATTTCTACAAACCACCTGTTTGCTAACAAGTTGAGTCTGTGGAGTGCGCTAAGCCAGCAGCGAAACAGGGTTTCGTCGGACTACGGCCGTTTGAACGCCATCTGGAGTGCTGAATCAGCGAATCGGGGTGGCCGAAAAACGGAGGTTTCTCGGCCATCTGCCGAAAAGTTGGTGCGTTTTATATACTTCGGAGGGGTGGCCGAAAACGGGTCAGTATGACCGGCACGACCGCACTCTACTGTCGCGTTTCGACCGCCGACCAAAGTCTCTCACGACAACGCCAGCTCACCAGCGAGTACGCCACCGACCGCCTCGGGATCGAGCCAGCGGACATTAAAGTGTTCGTTGACAAACAATCAGGGACCAACACCGACCGTGATGGCTATCGTGAACTCATGACGGCGGTCGAGGACGGTGACGTCAAGCGCGTGATCGCCTCGGAAGTCTCGCGAATCTCCCGCTCGGTACGAGATTTCTCCGCCACCGTCGAGCGGATTGTCGACGAGTGTGATGTCGGACTCCACATTCTCGACATGGGTATCGACCTCGATCCGGAGAAGAGCGACCCGTACACGCGAGCATTTCTCACCGTCGCCGCGACATTTGCCGAACTCGAAGCCGAAATCAAACGCCAGAACACCCGCGAGGGGATTGCCGCTCAACGAAGCATGGGCAAATGGCACGGTCGTCCGCCATTCGGCTTCGATGTCGGCTCTGAGGGGTATCTCAGTCCAAACGACGATTTCGAGACGGCGGTCATTCTCCTCGACGAGTTGGATAAGGGGGCAAGCCAACGCGCGCTCGCCCGCTCGACGGGCGTCTCACGCTCGACGATTCAAGAAATCGTAGCGAACCGAACCCGATACGCTGGCGAACAAACGAACGATATTGAAAGCGAACCAGCCGAGTAATACTCGCGCGATCAGACGTTCGATCCTAATCAGCTGTACTTCTCAATCACAATCGGCGAACCTCATTGGGTGTATGCGTCGAATTCCTTGCCGAAGGCGAAGAAGTAGCCGGTACCGATCAAGCCAACGACCGTCGCAAGCCCAAAAGCCAGTTCAGGACTCATACTGTAGAGCCAGCCACCGAGTGCCGCACTCGGAATCACAATCGTGTTTCGAATCAAGTAGTACGAGCCGGTGACGCGGCCACCGGCTTTCTGCTCAGCAGGGCCGACAATCATCGCTTTATGTGCCGGAAGACCAGCAAACCGCAACCCCGAAAATGCAAACAGCACTCCGACCACGAGCGGGTCCGCCGGTGCGTTGATCAACAAGATCGGAAAGACCGCATAAACGAAGTATCCGAGTCCGACGACGGGTTTCAACCCCACTCGTTGGGCGAGTTTCGAAACGGGAATCATGCTCACGAGGGCGACCGCCATCTCGATCCCGAGCAACACTCCGAATAGCGCCTCCGATGCGAGCGTTCCGACGACCGGGAGTGTCACGCTCACTTCGAGGAACTGAACGACGACAATCACAAAAAACGCATATACCATTCCATTCCCGAACCGAATGAAAATGTCCCCGATGAGCAACGGCTTGAGTTCCTCGGGGAGGTCACGAAGGTCGGCGATGATCTGGGAGACGCCTTCGAACTGCTTCCCCAACGTATCGCTACTCGCATCGTAGAGGACATGCTGAACGACCGTAGCGACTGCCGCGAGAACGACGGCAACACCGAGAATGAGTTGAAAACCAGTGATGAATCCAGTCGAAACTGCAAGCAAACCAGCGGCCAGCGTTGGCCCGACCAGGAACCCGATCCGGCGGAACGTCTCCGTACTCGCAAAGCCGGTAGCGAGTCGGTCGGGCGTGACGTCCTGTTTGACGATGGCGAAGGTGGCTCCGAGACCGAACGATTTCCACGCTTGCGAGAAAAACAGGCCGACGAAAATCCATATCCAGACGGGAACGAGCAGGTCTCCGACCGAGAGCGCTCCGATTGCGGGCGCGACGAGCCAGATACCGAAGCCGAGCGTCGAGAGTACGCCGAAGATCGTGAGCGCAATCCGTGAGCCGATGCGATCCGAAAACGCACCGCCGGGATACGGATAGGCAGCACTAATGAAATTCCCAACACTGCCGTACAATCCGATAACTCCGGCTCCTGCCCCGAGTACGCTTAGATACTGGGGCACGTAGCGGCTAGTCATCTGAAAAGACAAACTAAATGCGAGCATGGCGACCGACAGGACGAGTACGTCGCGTTCGAGTGCGAGAAGCTGCCGAAACGCGCCGAGCACGTCGGGCGAGCGCTGTTCTTGTGACATTGGTTACCGACGCTCCCACTTGGGAGGAGACGGTGGAACTGTGGTGGACATTTTTACATTTCTCGATTTGTGAAAGCGGTCATACGCGATCGTTATCACCGATTACTCTTCAAGCACCAATTCTACCTGTTCTTCGAATGCAGACGCTGTCATCGTGTATAGCGTATTTCCGCTGTCGTTCCTGTATCGGCCAATCGAGAATGCCGGTTCGAGATCCAACCAAACCTCCCAGTCGTCAAGATAGGTCGTGTCGTTACCGATGATTTGGATCGAACACTCGTATTCTGCTTCCAACTGGTTGACCACTTGATGCTTATAGAGACCATCAACGAATCGTGGAGGATCGTACCGAGGAAGGTCCATCTCCTCTCTCAACTGTTCGTTTTTTCGCCACCAATCCGGCTTGGCGTTATCTTCCTGGGAAAGATGCAGTTCTGACATTTGTCGTATCTCCGAGTGTGGTTAGAACGAAACGATGATCTTTCCCTCATCTACCTGAACGGGAAATGATGGGAGGCGGACTCCCGAGCGCGACAAACACTCCCCAGTCTTGATGTCGTACTCCCAGCCATGCCACGGACAGTTGAGTATTTCTCCTTCACGACTGTAGGTAAGGGTCTGTTCAAGCGTCTCACGGTCGAATGATGCGTCCGTGGTTCCGGTGCGCCGACCTTCGCAACAGGGCCCGGATTGGTGAGCACACCAGTTGATGTACGCATGATATTCGCCGTCGATGTTGAAGATTGCAACATCTCGGCCCTTGATGTCAACAATCAGCCGTTCGCCGTCATCTATGTCGCTTTCCCGAGCGACTACGTGTTCTTCATCAGCCATCGATGTCACAGATCCAGGTCGAAAAACTCCGTCGCGTTTCCGCTCAGTACCTGTGTACGCTCCTCTGGCGTGAATGCATCTCGGAGATGCCGATCCAAGGCATCAGGGCTGTCGAAATCCCAGTGAGGGTAGTCAGTCGCAAACAGCACAGAATCAGCACCCACCACATCGATGATCGAATTCAGATCGCTGGCTTCGTTTGGCTCTTCGATTGGTTGACTGGCGAAATACATCTGGTCTCTAATGTACTCTTCCGGAGATTTCTCAAGGAGTGGGGCCTCACTACGGCGAATCGAATATTCCTTGTTCAACCGAAACATGAGGTATGGAACCCATGAGAGTCCTGCTTCCAAAAACGCGAATTCGAGACCCGGGAATTTCTCGACGACTCCTTCGACAATGAGACTCGTAAGTGTCAACATGTGACTCCAAGGATGCGCTAGGACATGCACTCCAAGGAACTGATTTAGTGATTGGTTTTGTCGGGGAAACTCATACATGAACCCGTTAGCACTCCCATGAAAAGCTACATTCAGGCCATTGTCTTCGGCTGCTGCCCATATCGGATCATAGATTGGATCACCAAGCGGCGGATTGGGACCGGTGTTGTGGACGTATGCACCGACAATCTGTTTCTCACTTCCTACTCGATCTAGTTCCTCCGCCGCAGCTGCTGGGTCCTGCGTAGTAAGCGTGATCAGCCCCTTGAATTCGTCATAGACATCGAGAAACTGGTCCAAGAGCAGGTCGTTATGGGCACGCATCAGCGCGACTGACCACTCGACCTCAGGATTTCGACTCATCAGTCCGAACGTATTGATGATCGGGTAGTCGACGTGAAATTCATCGCAAAGTGCGCTTTTGATGGCTTGTGGAGACTGAACGCCAGCAGTGTCTTCTTCGATCTTCCCGCTGACGCTCCGGTCCCATCCGTCCCGTGGCGACGCCCCGAGACGGGAATGCTTCATCCGGCTTTTGTATGGCTCGTCTAAATATGGGATGAGATCCGCGTCTGAGATCGAGAGGTGTACGTCGGCATCCACCATCGTCTCATCCTCGATTATCCGTGGCCGCTCGATTTGTTCTGTCATAACTTCGTTCCGTCTTGAGAGTGGGACCTACTTAACGCCGACCTTACAAGCAACATCTTCCGAGGCTATTCATAAGTTATGAGTTTGTTTGGGCGCGGAGGTAACTGGGCCTACAGTGAGGAAATCCACAAATACCCAACCAGTCAACTGGCCCGCCCTCATGCGCGTATCCGAAGATGGATCCTTTGGGCGAAGTTGGGTAAAATCGCAGTCAGTTATACCGGAGCTAAGAAGTTGAGTTCTGGGAAGGCAAAGAACGCGACCCAGATCAGAAGGAGAACACCCAGATAGGGAAGAGCAGCGCGGGCGACATCAGTATACTCAATTCCGGTGAGACCGCTGATGATGAAGAGATTCAGCCCATATGGTGGAGTGATGAAACCGATGGCATCACCGATCATGAAGATCACTCCCCACATTATCGGTGAGATACCAAGCTGTGTGGCGGCGGGTGCTAAGAGGGGTGCGACCAAAATCATGTTCGGGACTGACGAAAGGACCGAACCTGAGATTAGCATGATAACGATCATGACAGCACCGATCAGCCAGGGATGCTGGAGAGAGATAACCGCACTCGCCAACACGTCCTGAAGCCCAATGAACGACAGTCCTTGTTGAACCATCACCGCTGTGACGAAGACGGGGATGATCATTCCAATTAGTATGATCGCGTTCTCGAAGGAGGCCAACAACTGCTTGGGATTCGTCAATCGTCTTGTGATGAGTCCGACGAGAATGATGTAGAGGAATGCCACCGCTGCCGACTCAGAAGGGGTGTATAATCCTGCGTAGATTCCTCCCAATAAGACAACGATAGCTCCAATCGCTAGCTTGGCTTCCCAGGTCGCCCGTGCAATATTGGATAGCTGAAACGAGTATTCTACCGTTCCGTAGCCCCTCTTGTGCGAGATATAGCTACTCGTCAACGACAGCCCGACCATCATCATGATTCCCGGAATCACACCGGCGAGAAAGAGATCGGAAACTGACACGCTGAATGTGATTCCGTAGATGATGAAGAGTACGCTTGGTGGAATGATGATTCCAAGCGTGCCACCGGACGCGATACTCGCTGCTGCGAATTCGGGGTCGTAGCCTTCTTCTTCGAGATCATCTGTGAGAGCTTCTCCAACTGCTGCTGTTGTGGCTGCGTTTGACCCAGTGATAGCGGCGAACACTCCTGAGGTGTAAATTGCGGTGTTCGCCGTACTGCCCGGAAGCCACCCGCCCCACGAGCGAGCCCATTTGATGATCTCATTGGAAATTCGAAATTCGTTGATGAATGAACCAAGGAGAATGAATAGTGGAATCGCTACAAAGGAGAAGGTATTGAGCTGTTCGTAAGCCACAACGGACGTATTGACCAGTGGGAACCCTCCAACGATTACCGAAAATCCAACTCCCCACGCTCCGAAGGCGAGGAACACTGGAATCCCAGTTGCGAACAGACCGATACAGATGAGTGTCAAGACGATGAGTAGGGTTGTTGCTGCCACGTTACTCGCCCCCGAAACCCGGCTCGATGGTAATGTCCTGATTATCTCGGTACCGTCGAGTAACGAGGTACGCCTGTTGGACGATACGAATGAGGATCAATCCGAACCCGACAGGAACAGCGAGATAGAGAACATACCGTGGGACAGGCGTTCCAACCACCTCTGCTCCGGATACCAGGTAGTCGTTCAAGACGGTGAGCGAATACCTGAAAATCACTCCTCCGACGATAAGCCAGAGAGCCCACTCAATGAGATACACAGCGTACGTGATCCGGTTCGAAGCACGCTGGAGCAATAGCGTGAACCTAATGTGAGCGTTATGGCGAACGGCGTACGCAGCTGAGAGCCATGCCAACCAGACGAACATTCCCTGCACGATCGCTAGACCCCATACCGACTGAGTGCCGAGAAACGTCCGCCTGAAGATGTCGGCAAGGATGATCGCGGTATAGCCCAAGAGCAAGACAATACCGAGATACATCTCTAGCTTCTCGTCGAGAGTGGTGAGCAGCGTCTCGTAGACACCGGTCGATTGGTCCACCTCGTATGCCGATTCAGATTTTTCGGATGTCATATTTTATCGAGATGATCATCCCACCACGAGTCAATCGTGATATCACTACTCGATTCGGGAGACTGTCGAGCTGTCGCCCAGATGCGGTCATAGATGCCCTCGGCCCCTAGTGCCGCAACTTCGCGCTGGTTCTTTTGATAGAGCGTCGGATTCTTCATTGGGTCGACCGGCTCACGCCACTGCTGTCGTTCGTTCTCACTCAGCGTGTTCACTTGGACATCGTTCTTCGCAAACCCACTTCCTTCGGGCGGAGAAGACGCGATTCCTGCCCGCTTGTTTGCCACCTCATCCGCAAGATGGGTTGCCTCCTCAGTTAGTGTCCTCGTCGTGTCGGCAACGACTCGTTGGTTCTTCTCGGAGAGTTCTTTCAGGAAGTCTACTCGTGCCCAGAGAACTGAGTGTCCGAACCCCCAATTGTTGATGATCGCTTGGCTGGTTGCTTCGGCCATTCCATATGCAATCAGAGCGGCGGATCCTGTTTCGAGCCCGGAAACGACGCCCGTTCTCAGGCCCTGAAGCGTATCGCCCCACGAAAGATTGACTGGGACTGCACCCCACTCATCAATGCTTATCGAGGGCACACGACTGAACGTCCGTCTGATTTCCAGCCCCTGAATGTCGCTTGGTATTCGAGCATTCTTCGGCACCGGTGCATCCACCCCAATGAAGATTTGTCGGAAGTAAGGAACACTCGCTGCGAATGGGATGATGTTGTACTTCTTGGCGAACGGGACCCAGTACTCATTCCATATCGCCTCATTGAACAGCGTGTATGTCATCGAGGCACGGCTTGGGAACGTGTATGGACGAACCCAGACGTTATTCTCTGGATATGCCTTCGTCGAATTGCCAATAGAGGTACCTGCAACCGGAATAACATCGTTTCGAATCTTCGAGTGACAGCTGCCTTGATCACAGAGTTGTGATTCACCGACGTACGTTGCCTGAATTCGGCCATTTGAATTCGTGTTCAGTCGCTCGGCTAATCGCCAGACTATCGACGGATTGACGCAATTCCAGCAGGTGCCAGATTTGACCGTCGATCCCGCATAGGTGAATTCGAGTGAGTTGTTACTCACCTGTGAACCGTCACCGATCAGACTCTGTGCCGGTACTTGGCCGCTGGATTGTGTACACCCCGCTAGTGCAGCAGATCCGATGACGCCTAACCCGATCTGCTTCAGTGCAGTTCTTCGATCCATCAAATCTGCTTGTTGACCAGTCATACTTAACCCTTACTATCCCAGTAGCCTCTGAGTATGCTAGCAGCAGTATAAGGATGACTTACAGAAAACTTATGAGGTCATGGGAGAAATGCGATATTGCACGATGTCGAAGCAAGACCAGAAGCCGGCCGTCATGCAACGAGAAACGATCGTCGATGCAGACGTGCACGTCACGATATCGGCCGATGACCTCGCACCATACTTGGACGAGCCACACCGAAGCCGAATACTGAGTACGTCGACGTATCCCGGATCGCCAGGAAGCGACTGGGATACGACACTGAGCGGGAAAATCGATCAGCGTCAGCTCGATGGTCCGGAGGCGGTCGAAGAGGACCTCGTGAAGAAACTCCATATCGACCACCCCCTGTTGAATAACATCTCTGGCGTTTCACGTCTCCCCGATACTGATCTCGCTGTTGAGTTGATGCGGGCGACCAACGATGTGCTGCTCGATAAATATCTCGATCAAACGGAATTTTTCGGCTTGGGTGTCGTCGCCCCACAGGCCCCAGATAAGGCCGCTGAAGAGATCGATCGACTTGGCGACGAATCACAGATCAAGGGAATCTTCCTCGAAACGTACGGTCAGCAACCCCCGCGTGGAGATCCGTCACACGACGCCATCTACCAAGCAGCGGCAGATAATGGACTTCATATCGCCTTTCATGGTGCAGCAGCGACCGGTTTCAAAGTCGACTTTCCGATGCAAAATCAAGGGGCTGAACGGTTTCTTACCATCCACACGTTAGCTCACCTCTGGCAGCAGACGTTAGCGCTGACGAGCTTACTCGTTCAAGGAGTACCCGCAAAATTCCCCGAGTTGAATTTCGTCTTTCTGGAAGCCGGTATTTCGTGGGTACCATACATGATGTGGCGGCTGAACAAAGAGTATTCGATGCGACGTTCAGAAGCGCCGCTGCTTGAAAAAAGTCCGGAGGAGTACATCCGTGACCAGTTTTACTTTGCCAGTCAGCCGCTTGGTGAGCCGAATACCCCCGCACAGCTCCAGCAGGTGCTAGACATCGTCGGCCCGGAGTCATTGATGTTTGCGACTGATTACCCGCACTGGGATTTTGACCATCCTACCGAACTCGACGATCATCTTCAGGCATACTTCTCACCAGAAGAGCGCGAGCAAGTTCTACATAAAACACCTGTGGAGGCATTCGACCTGACCGTCTGACGTGGCCATCTCCTCCTTGTAATTTGTTGAAACCGGACTACTCGGCAGTTACAGTTGTTGCGACAGGCCCATATGCATTGCTTGCGTACCCTCTTTTATTCCACGGAAACTTTCTATTAGCAATTGTCAGCAGTCTCTCGTCGGGGTCGGAGATAGCGGCTGGTTGGGTACGTCCACGGTCGTCCGTCGCGCGTGATACCAGCGTATGTGTCCCTGAGCGTGGGGTCCACTCAAAGCCGAACTGACGCCAACACGGCTGTTCGTCGTCTCCCAACAGCGTCGCTGAGTGCCACGTTTCGCCTCCATCGGTCGACACCTCGACCGCGCTGATGTCGTTATCACCCGCCCATGCGACGCCCTGAATCGTGACCGAATCACCGCGTTCAGGAGCAAGAGATTCATCCGGTCCGGGTGAGACGATCAGCGAGTTCACGAGCATTCCATACATGAACGGGTGACGAATCGACGGATCGGCAAACTGGTCGCCGAGGTCGAACGCATCGATCGTTTCGCGCTCAGTCGGCTGTTCGCCTTGCGGCACCAGTCGGTATTTCTCCTGCTGCCAGTGAGTGTATTCCTCCCACTCGGGTCCGCAAAGCATCGTTTCCATGACGTGCAATCGGGAGAGCCATTTGACCGAGTTCGTTCCGTACCAGCCTGGGACGATGAGTCGGACGGGCGCACCGTGTTCCGCTGGAAGGGGGTGACCGTTCATCCCGTAGGCGAGCAGACAGTCTTCGAGGAGCTTTCTCATGGGGAGCGAGCGGGCGAACACTGACTCGCCCTCCGGCGCGTCATCGCCGATGGCAGCTACCCAGCAATCGTCATCAAGGCAGGCACCAGCACTGTGGAGTACCTCCCCGACTGGCACACCCGTCCATCGAGCAGTGCTGAGAGCGCCGACACCCCACTGGTGGCCAGCGGCACGCGGGCGAAATCCTGACCGGCCGTTCCCGGCACATCCTATCGTCGTTGTCACAGTTTCAGTTCTGAACGTCCGTTGGAGGTCAGCAAGTGGGACATCAGCTGATCTATCGACGAGGCCGGTTACCGAAAGCGTCCACTCTTCGGCGTCGATTGATGGTGTTGGGTAGTGATTCCGAGTGAAATGCGTCGCTGCTGGTGTCGGATCCCGCGTGAACTCCGCGCGCTGGGCAACCTGCGCGTTCTCCGGGTCGCGCGACAGCCACTCGCGTCTCATACATCCCACCGTTCGAGTCGATGGGCGACGCCGACCGCTTTCACCAGTCGGTCGATGAACTGGAGGGAATACGCGACGCCAAAACTATCGCGGATGTAGTGTCGAGCGAGGTTATTCGTCCACGTCGCTACTGGGTAGCCGAATTCTCGCGGCGGACGCTGGAGAGCACGCCGTAGCTGTCGGAGTTCTCCGTCGTTCAGTTGTCGTGACGGTTCGACAGTATCGATAGTCTTGGACCCGTTCTCGGTCGGCGTCTGGCTCCGGACGCCGATACGGAGGTTGGATTCGGTCATGTCGTCAATACCCTCTGTGGGCTAATTATATTTAATTACTTTGGCTACGTGCTGCTTTCTCATAACTTATAAGATGGAAGGGGGGGGGAGTAGCGCTATATTATTGGTGGCTATTCAGAGTATTTGAATAAGTTATTAGTTGCTGGAGTTCGTTGAGGGTGGTGTACCACGTGATGCGTCGGCTCCGGAGGTTCCTCTTGAATCTCCGTCACCGTAGAAGCGGATGGGATCACGCTTACCAGCCTGTCCGTCTGCCGAGTTGTGGAGGGCTCGGCCGTATCACGTGGGGAGGTGATTCACATGAAAGTAGGAGTCGAACTCGAATACTGGGTCGTTGATGAGACAGGCCAGCTGACACCGGCCGATGAATTACTCGATGCACACGAATGCGTCGCGCCCGAATTCGTGGATTCGCTGCTCGAAATTCAGGTGCCGCCGGTCGAAACCACGGAAGACCTTCGTCGAGAGATACACTGCATTCTCACGTCGGTGCTCGGAGCAGCGAACCAACAGGGCAAACATCTCGTGCCGCTCGGAACGCCGCTTACCGCCCACGGGCTTCCGATCATTACCGAGCGCGGCCACCTGCTCGAACGACTCTACGGCGACGAACTTCGGTACGCGAAACACTGCGCCGGAACCCATGTCCACTTCGACAAGGGACGGGTCACCGAGCAGTTGAACCTGCTGACGGCGCTTGATCCCGCGCTCGCACTCGTGAACTCCTCGCCGTACTACGACGGGGAGCGAGTGGCGAGTTCAGCGCGCGCGTCAGTGTATCGCCTCGGCGCGCACTCACGGTTTTCGCGGTATCGAGACCTTTGGGTGTACGTCGACGACGTCGCAGAATGGAATGCACGTATCAAGACCGAATACAAGGTCCTCCGCGCAATCGCCCATGAGACCGGCATCGACGAAGAGGCGTTTGCTGAGTATTTCCACCCGGAAAACGCGGTGCTGACGCCAGTTCGTCTGCGCGAGCAGTCTCCAACCGTCGAATGGCGTGCTCCAGATACGGCACTTCCCAGCCAACTCGTTCAGTTGGTCGGTGACGTTGCTGCATTGCTCTCGCAAGTCGAAGACAAAGATCTGGCCATCGGCGATCCTGGTATCTGGACCGATCGAATCGGGATTCCAGCGTTCGCCAGACTCCAGAAGCTGAGCGCAAGCGCTATTGTCGACGGGTTGAACTCTCAAGAGGTACGGACCTACCTCACGACGATGGGCTTCGATTTGTCCCAGTATCAGCCACTCTCCGAACAGATCCAGGCTGATGAGATGATCAGCATCCAAGAGGCACGAAAGCTACGTCTCGAATACGCAGATCGGCTCGAATCGGATGTCGCACAGCTACAGGAAGAACCACCTGAGTCATCCACTATTGCCGGGGAGGCGGAGGCAGTGGAATGATCGAACAGACACAATTCAAATATAAATAACATACAGATCGCCATGACGGTCTGCCAGAAATGTTTGTACTGTGACCAGACGTTCGAGATTGGTCCGCGGGATTATCGACCAATGAAACGCCATGTTGCAGTGACTCATCCCGCGGTTGGCGGGGGAGAGTATTTGTGAGTCGAACCTCCGTTATTGTCAGCAAGGCAGTCCGACTCACGCCGCCATTTTGTGAGTCGCTGACTGATTGTGAGGTGGCGAGTACTCCAGTGTGATCCGCATCCTGGATCTCGAAAGTGCAGTTAGAGACGGCATTCGCCGTGCTTACCAGCGATTTGACTTCTCACGTTCTGAGATCACCGGTTCGGTCGGTGATCTAGTGACAACGCTCCCGCTCGTCGTCGCGCTTGCCGCTCTTACCGATATCTCACTCCCTCATGTGCTGCTCGTTTTCGGCGTATTTCAGATCCTCGCTCATCCCGGTAGACCGTAACATCAATTCTGCTGGCGATCACATGGCGGTCAACGATGGACGAGGAGTCAGCTCAGGTCTTCCTTCCNCGCTCATCCCGGTAGACCGTAACATCAATTCTGCTGGCGATCACATGGCGGTCAACGATGGACGAGGAGTCAGCTCAGGTCTTCCTTCCACCGCGTGAGCGATGCTTCGAGCGTCTCCGTCTCGCCCGATTCGGCGAGACGGTGACGTGTGTCCACTGCGAGAAAGATGCTGTCGTCAAGCGGGGTACGACCGGCAAAGACGCCCAGCAATACTGGTGTAAGGCGTGCGAGACCTACTTCAACGACCTCACGAACACGATCTTCGGCCAGCATCGCTTCGGCCTCGAAGAGATGTTCTACACCGTCAAGGAGATGCGATCTGAGCCGACTGCTCAGATCGCTCGGGACCTCGATCGAGACTACGAAGCTGTCCTCAACTTCGTCCACAAAGTCCAGGACGTGAGCGGTGAGATCGACGAGTTCGACCTCTACGGCGTATGCGAAGCCGACGAGGTCTACGTCACAGCTGGTGAGAAAGGGCTCGAAGACGAGGACGGGAGTCCGCGCTCGCGCGGACTCTCAAAAAAGGACGCGGGACCTTCGCAGCAGACAAACCGCCAGTCTTGACACTCGTCCGTCGNCGACGGACGAGTTCGGTTTCTCGTCTGTAAGGATCTGCAAAACGCCGATGAAGATATCGCCGAGTACGGCGACGGAAGCGTGATCCTTTGCACCGACGGCTACACGATCTACGACGACATCGAGGACAAGGAGGGAGTGGACGGCCATCTGGCCGTCACTCACTCCGACACCTACGTCATCGGTGATGCTCACACGAACACTTGCGAGAACCGCCATAGCTTCCTTCGCCAGTGGCTGGCGAAGTTTAGAGGGGTCTCGAAGCACCATCTCCAGAAATACCTCGGCTTCCTCGGACTGAAACTCAACTCACCGAACGACTGGTTCGAGAAACTGCTGTGTTACGATGTATCGGGATGAGCG
>NZ_AOMF01000032.1 GCF_000336715.1 Halococcus thailandensis JCM 13552 | reverse complement strand
ATGTTGTAGATCGTCCCTGGTGAGACCGGATGATCGAGCTGCCAGTCGAACAGTTCAGCCTGTTTCCGGTGTGGAAGCCGGCCGTGATAACGGAGGAGAGCGGTTTGGGCCAGCAAGCGTGGCCCAAACCGCCCGGCTTTCGGACAATCAGGGTGTTCAGCGACGACTTCATTGCCACAGGAACACTCCTGCTTTCCGAGCTCGTATTCCGTGACTTCGGTTGGGATGGGGAGCGGAATATCGATGATGGTGCGGGAGATGTACTCATCAGGATCGGTGAGAACACGGTCGCAATCGGGGCAATA
>NZ_AOMF01000031.1 GCF_000336715.1 Halococcus thailandensis JCM 13552 | reverse complement strand
TCATCGTTTTCCTCGGCTTGTTCCGACTCCTCATTCTGTGGCTGTTGTCCAGCACCGCCCTGCTTGCTGGACGGTGTGTGGGCGTTTTCATACTTCTTGAGACGTTTTTCGAGCTCTTCGATTCGCTCGTTCTGGGCAGCGTTTTGCTGACGAAGAAATGCGTTCTCAGCGAGAAGAGCGAGATCTCGTTGAGGTAGGATCGTCCGACCCACAGAACGGATCGCCGAGGTCGAACGACCCGGCGATCCGTCAGGCCCGGAAAGCACGATTAGCGGCTGTTCGTCCTGCTCTTCCCTGAGAGCTACGATTTCGTCTTAGCTGTTTCGCTAAACAGATACTACCCCGTGCTGATTAGTGAACGTTATGAAAAATCACCAAATTGAGACAAACAATTAAGTTATCGGGACATCTGCTACTATATGTGAGAAAACAAATCATCAGCCTTGGAACAGGCGCGGGCAGCTTCGTCGCTAAAATAGAAGACGGAGCTAGAAAATGAGTTCAGGTTATCATATAATTGGTGGCGGAATCGTTGGAGCTAGTATTGCCTACCATCTAAGTTGTCGAACCGACGCTCCGGTTGTCGTACACGAACAAGGCGAGTTGGCATCCGAGACTACTCGGAAATCTCTCGCTTTCTTTGGCTACTATGGTGACAACTTCCAGTACCAAATGAAGCGGTACGCAATGGATCTCTACAACCAATTTTTTGGTCGTGTCGCAAAGTCCTCTAGACTTTGCCTCTGGTAGCCTCGACTGTGAGGTCACAGCTCATGGTTGTTTTGGTTGATCGGTTGA
>NZ_AOMF01000030.1 GCF_000336715.1 Halococcus thailandensis JCM 13552 | reverse complement strand
TGGGGTGGTCTCGGTTTGGTCACCAGAGACAACCCCTTCCTGAGAGGAGTCAGTTGCTACCGAAGTCTAGACCGCTTTGCGACACCACCAATTTTTTGCCGACCCAGACGCCGATCCAGCTTACACACTTGTTGGAAAGCTGGATGTTGCAACTTCCTCGGAAGGCGAGCTAGAGCTCGAAGAGGAGTTCGACACGATGGTACAAGCGCGCAGTGAACGACCTTCGTCCAGTGAAAATCAACCTTCATCTGATACCTCGCCAATAGATTATTTCGATTCCGAGGATCTCTCGGCCTCAATGGTTCTTCCATATCTCGATACAGAGGTAGTCGAAGGGGCGATCTATCGACCGCAAGTGGGCTATCTTCGGCCACGAGAACTAGCCAAGGAATTCAACAATCGTGCCAAAGCTAACGGCGCGACATTCAATGAACACTCGAAGGTAGAAGAAATCAGGACAACGAATGACCGTGCAACCGGACTGGTCGTTGATGGCAAATCTATCGACGCCGACGAGGTGATTTGCGCGGCGGGACCGTGGAACCCAAAAATTGCACGCTCCATTGGAGTAGAACTCCCTGTTAAACACACACTTGCGCCAGTATTGAAGCTTGAACCAGCGACAAGCCGCCAGTATGCGCTGCCGTGGATAACTCATCATGAATCTGGATTCTCGATACGGCGGAATATTGATGGAACTGTGCTAATGACGCACCATCCAGTTGGCGGCTACGATGTTGCCACAGAGTACGATCCCACCGATATTAGTGAGACAGTACCAGACGACATCCGCAAACACGGGCTCGAAACACTCGAACGATTGCTTCCCGCCACCGAGAACGCAGAGATCGTTGATGAATGGGTTGGTATTCGCTCGTCAACACCCGACCAAAACCCGGTTGTCGGGTGGACTTCTCTCAAAGGCTTCTCAATAGCGGCATTCTCCACATCTGGAATACAACTGTCACCCGCAACGGGGAAGGTGATTGCGGCACAGCTTGTCGACAATGACCCGACTTCGTACTATGATGGACTCTCGATAACCCGATTCAAAGAATACGATGACTGGCGGTGACCAAATCAACTCTGGCTCTGCACGTTTAAGTTAGAACGCGGTGTAGACGGTAGTGACAGCCGATGCTTCCAATTATGGACCTTCTGTCCTGCACCGATCCATTGGACGAATTCGATTTCCTCGCATATCATCAGACTCATCACGGGGCTGGGATACGATCAGTCTCATAGATCTAAGTTCAAGCTGCTTGGATCACCACCCTGTCATGATTCGAGATCTACTTACTCTTGGCGGTGGCGCAGAATGGTTCTCATAGGGTGATGGTTGGACTAGCGACGTCATTATCTCGTTCGTGATTTGTGAGTGCAACCGCGAGCCGAAGACACAACACCAAGAAGACGTGGAATTCAACTTTGACTC
Source organism: Halococcus thailandensis JCM 13552 (assembly GCF_000336715.1). Taxonomy (GTDB): domain Archaea; phylum Halobacteriota; class Halobacteria; order Halobacteriales; family Halococcaceae; genus Halococcus; species Halococcus thailandensis. Next base: position 18,432 of record NZ_AOMF01000030.1, on the reverse strand, counting down.
GGCCTCGGGACCGTAATGATCAAGACAACTTTTGAAGATCAAGGAATTTCTCACACCAAGATTGTGCGTAGCTAATTCGTCGAGTTATTTGCTTGAAAACATTCTTGACGAGCTCTTTGAATTCCTCTTCATTCGCGACGATTATTGGGCACATTGTCCATTTGAGATAATCCCATACTTTCTCGATTGGATTGAGATGCGGCGATCCTGATGGTAAGAAAACCAGGTCGATCCCAAGCTGATGCGCGCGCCTGCGCGTGTATTCACAGATATGAGAACCATGCTTGTCCAAGACGAGCAGAATCCGCTTGCCGGGATTCTGCTCGCGAACCATCTCTAACACCTCGCAAATCCGCTCTTTGGTCTCGTCTTCGGTGAACGTCACGAAACTCTCTCCGTTGAGCGCGTAGAACCCTACCGCAGAATCCTCCGTCTTGACTAACGGCCGTTCGACGTGTGGATCGTCGACGTACCAGACACGTCGCGAATTATCGTACGGCTGTGGGTGTGAAGCATCAAAAAATCCAATCACGGTGCCGCCATCAGAAGGTGTTGAATCTCCTGTGATTTCCACGGTTGACCGTCACGAAGGAGTTCGACGAATTCGTCTTGTTCGTCCTCATCGAGCTTCGGGGGGCCTGCCGCCCCCGAAGTTCGGGGTCAGACGACCGAGTCCACCTTTGTTCCATCGTCGTACCCAGCGAGTCGCGGTTGCAGAGGACCTGCCGACGTCGTCGGCAGCGTCCTCAAGCGTTGCACCTTTGTAGAGCCGCTTGACGAACGTCAGCCGCTTGCTTATTTTGTCATCGTCAGTCTCGTCGAGCAGCCGATCGAGATCGTCTTCGCTGAGATGGCGGACGATCTCTTTGTGACGATCTCCAGCCATAACGTTCGCTGCCCTACGTCATCTTCATAACTTTTCTGGGTCATTACGGGGCCCCGAGGCCGAGATCCTTACAGACACCAATCGCTGTCTCGATCCGTGACCGCTTCCGATAGGCCTCATCTAGCCGCTCTTCTGTAACTGCAATCGTATCCTCAACACGATATTCGATATCGAGTGGATCAGCAGCGTTGCGTTGGTTATACGGGACAACCGGCACGACCCCCTGCTCCAGCAGGCGGTCGTGCCAATCCAGCATATCGAATTCCGCATCATCCAGCGTCCAGATCGGTTTCTTGACGGCGAGCGCGTCACTAGTGACGCGCATCGCCGTTTCCTGATCGACCTTTTTCGTGGGTGTGAACGTGGCTGCAACCGGAATATTATCAGCAGCAGTCACCAGACAGCAGCCGTACCCGTAGTAGAAGTCATCTTCAGCATGATCGTAGTTCCACTCAGCCTCATCATCCTGCTGGTCGACGGGGATGTCGGCCATCAATTCGATAGAGCTTGCCGAACGGTACCTGCTCGGCAAGCTCATGAACCAGCGTGATGAACACGTCCTCAGCAACGAGAGCGAAATTAGTGGTGAACCGCTCAGCGTCCGCCGTCCCGGCGGACGTGTGAATCCACACTGTCGCCAGACGTCCTCATTGTGGAGTTCTTGAGCCATTGGACGCGGTCCGTAGATGTCGTGGTAGAAGCAGTGAAGGAACCCTTTCAGAAGTTCCGGTGGCTGGTGAACCCGTGTTCGCCCCCTCGGATCGGGGGCGAACACGGGATAGTCAACGAGAAACGAGAAGTCAAGATGTTCGAAAAGTGCTGCTGTCTCGGTCTCCAATGCTTTGAAGACCTGTTCGACCGTCGCGTTATCCGGTAGGACGGACTTGGTCGTTAACACATCAAGTCCATCCTACCGCATTCCTAGTGAGGACTTCTGCGCCACCGCCCTTACTCTTGAAAGGATATCAATTCAGCTTCCCCGTGCGATTCTTCATCATTGAAGTGAGAAATTCTTATTTCAACTAACGATCCCCCAATATTTTCGGGGGCATCTTTTATTTCAATAGTTGTATCGCCAATTCGGGCACTGACCGTTTCGTTTCTATCAGGGAGTTCGGGTGTATATATTTTCAAAATATCATCCTCTTTGAATTTGGGCTTTGAATCTCTAAACATCCATTGACCAGAATATTTACTTCTATGGAACATCTTTACAAATCTAGAGATGATTCCCTCATTTTCTGATTCAGTCATATTCGTGAGACCTCCTCGGGCAGATCATCAGTAGTGTATTCACGGCCAAACCCAGTTAATGCTGAGGCTATTATTGCAATAAGTACAAACCATCCATAGAAAACGAAAGGTGCTATATATGCTGTGTTTACAACTATTTCTTTAGTAAACCAGCTATAATCTTGGACTAATGTACCAGACATGACTCCATATCCTAAAAGAACTGGACCAGCCCACGGGAAGAAAGCTGCAACACCAGCAAGAGGTGTGTCGAGTAGATTGGCTCTTCTATACCCGTTCACATTGAATCTTTTTCCTAATTGTGATATGTAAGGACCTAGGATGATCTCTGCTGAAGTATGAACAACAAAGAATGAATTTAGGACAGCCGAGCTACCTACTATCGCTAACTCGGCCGATTTCACAGTTTTTACATTTTCAACTATCCAATTGAGGATCAATTCAAATACTCCTCCATTGGACATGATTTGAGTCATTGCAAGAATCAGTAATAATAAAATGGAAGTGCTGAAAGCTCCAGTGACACCAGAATAGATAGCACCAGATATTCCAGTAGATGATCCAACAGTAACAAATGGAATGATTGTCGAAAACCCGGACGACCAAACATTTTCAGGAATAGTCAACAAAAATAAATCGCTGATCTTTGCCAGTCCTAGGCCGATATTCAAAATGGTTGCAACAAGAATACCGGTTGAAATAGTCACAAGAATATGCCGTCCTTTTATAGCTAAATATATCACTATTCCCAGGGAACACAAATGGACCAATCCAATCGGATTGCTGTTTTGAGCGAGAATTTTACTAGTATCGCCGGCAATTGATACGCCAGGTAATACCATACCAGCCAAAGCATATAGCAGAACTGTTGGGATTACAGCAAGTAGCACATATTTGAATCGCGACGCTACAACCCCTCCAATATCTGCACTCTGTGTCACTGCACTCACGATTGTTGTGTCACTAACAGGAGCTAGATGGTCTCCAAGTATAGCACCCGATAATATCGCTCCAAATAGCAGCAATGGATTTGAACCAAGCAATATTCCTGCAGGATAAAACAACGTAGTGAATGTAACTGCTGTTCCAAACGACGTACCTACGGCAAGTCCAAATACTGCAGTTAGTATGAAAGTCACTGCAGGAAATAATGAACCACCGACATTAATATTCAATGCTGTCCAGACTAAACCTTGTACAAAATTGCCAGATTGGAGAATGTTTGCAAACATCAGTGCCCACATGAGTGCGATAATTGCAGTTGCAACGACTCGCTGAGCCATTCCTTCAAAAATTGCGTTGGCATAAGGAACTATTGGCCCTTTTACAAAAACCATCCCAATTAATAAGCTAAACACACTTCCAACAACTAACCCATTAGTGTCACTGACTTGGAAAACAGCAGTTTGAACAATTGACCATATCACAAATATAACTAGCGGGACTGAACTTATTAATTTCCCCCCATAGAATTGTATGAAATCCTCATCGTTTTCTTTTTGCCTCTGCTGATTAGTACTATCATCGGTGGTTGACATTGTTTATCAGAAGCGAACATCTCACTTGCCCATTAAGCTTTTGATTCAGATACCGGCGGTATGTGATTGGATTCGGCTCTGTACGTTACTCAGCTTTGCACGTTGGCCATATTATATGAGAATGGTCAAAAAGGGCCGCTCTTCTGTAGATCTGCGGAATAGCATGCTAACGATAAACGTGACAGGTGAGAAACAGCTGCTACGTCACGAATGCAGACCATTTGAGGAAGTGAATCGCCCGTTATCTTGCGGTTCCGCTGTACTACAGAAGAGCGAAAGAGGATGATCGCCGCCTCAATTTCCGCGTACAAGGCCGTCAACGGGTAGAAACTCACGTCGGTCTGGTGCTAATCGACCACCTTCTCACCGCATTATCGAACCGCCTCGACGACCCAACCGCCAATCTCAGGAAAGCAAAGCCGTGGTAATTACCGAACAGGGTCACTGCGTCCTATAGAAAAGTCTGATCATGCGACGAAAATCGATCGAGACAGAATGGTTCGAGGAGTTCCGGCTTGTTCTGGTTAAGAACCCACTGCGCGAGTAGTTTGCTCACAGATGGAGCAATAGCGTAGCCGTGACCAGTCCATCCGGTCCCGACGAAGAAATTATCAACGCCTGGAACTCTATCAATAATAGGAAGACCATCAATAGAACATGTTTCTTGGTGATCGGCAATTACCCTGTCGATGGCAACATCCTCTAGGAAAGGGTAGACTGCGACAGCTTGGGCGATGTTCTTCTCAACTTGATCTGGAATTGGTCGGCCTGTTTGGTCGTTACTATCCCATCTTGCAGGCCACCCGCCTGTAATCATTACTCGGTCATCCTCGGTTCCCTTCATAGCGAGAGTCCGATGAGAATGGGCAACGAGATGTGTAAATGGTACTGTGTCGAGTTGCTCGGTCAAAACCACCTGCGGCGTAAAGTTCCACACTGGAAGTGTCACGTCGAACTGTTTTTCGAGAAAACCAGCTGCGTGCGTGTTCGTTAGAAGACAGACGGTACCATCGACTTTGATCGTATCCCCGTCGGTTGTGACGACTTCCGAAATGTCGTCTGTCGTCTGATTTTGTTCGACTGAAGTGATCTCCGTGTTGTTACAGATATCTGCCCCTTCACGTCGCGCCGCCTCGGCTACACCCCGCGTAGCTGCGGTGTGATCTACAATACCGTCATCAGGTGTGTAGATCGCGCCGATCACTCGGTCGCTCAAGTTTGATTCCATCTTGGTCACTTCTTCGGCGGATAGCAGTTTGGTCGTGATATTATGCTGGCGCTGTAACCATACGCGAGACCGGGCGCTTTCGATGGATGTTGGGCCAATCTCTGGAACCGAGTGTTCGATGAACTCAAGTTGACCAATACGTTCGTACCCGATATCGGCCCCAAGTTCCTCTCCAAGCGATGCCCAGTATTGATACGATCTCTTGGCAAGCGGAAGCGAGCGGGGGTCTCGCCCGCCTGCTCTGACGCCACGTTTTCCCGGACCACCAGATGCCCCACTCGCTACACTATCACGCTCTACCAGTATAACGTCCTGCTCCTGCTTGGCTAACTGCCACGATACGAACGCTCCATAGATTCCACCCCCAATCACTACCTGATCGTACGACATAGGATTCCTTACGTAATTCGAATAATAAAGCTCACGCCTCATCCTGCTTGTTTCACCATCAGATTTATCTACTGCACGATGTGTATGGTGTATGTATGAGCGGCGAAACCAAGAGAGTCAACTTCAATTTCCCTCAACACCTCGTTGAGCAGGCCGACGTTCTCGGAGAAGTCGAGCAACGTGACCGGACGGAAATCGTCGTGACGGCACTTCGTGAATATCTGCATGACGCAACCACAGACGAGCAGATCGTCCAGGAGGTCGCTGGCGCGTACTACGACGGGAGGATCGACTTTGAGCAACTGCGGGTGTTAGTCGGCCCGGAGAAAGCAGGAAATTTCCGTCTCCTCAAACAGCAGTTAGATGAAGAATTCATTCACGATGTCGCCGAGTCGATGGATTTTGAATGACGCTCCTCGTCGCCGATACCCCATCGCTTGTCAGTATAGGGTGTGCAGAACAGTATGATCCGTCCGCTCTCAGTTTGCTATTCGACGGCTTCGATGTGGTCGTTCCTCAAGCAGTCGTTGACGAAATTGAGACGCTCGCTTCCTATGACCATGATCATCGACAGCCAGCACAAGCAGCGGTAGATGCTCTCGATACTGCTCGGATCGTCTCACAGGTGAACATCTCGGAGTCAGTACCACCCCTCGATCTCGGCGAACGGGCGGCAATCGAACTCGCCAACGACGAGCAGTCACAGTATCTGCTCTGCGATGAATTCACCAATCTCACTCTCATTGCCAGCGCGTTGGACGACGCAGAACTACTCACAACCCCAGCTCTGATGACCGCATTCGTCGATGCCGGTGTCCTTACGAAGGCTGATGCCCAAGCACAGCTCTCTGAGGTCGCCGCTCTGAGATCGTGGGACAACAATTCGTACTACCAACGAGCCAGAAGAGTACTCGATCAACTTTAAACGGTACCCGGGGATTGTTTTCCCTGATTGCGACGGTTACATCTCGATACCGAGGTGTATCCCGGCCAATCACGTCGCAGTACTACCTACCTGTGAGGCAATCCCTCATTGGATTAGATTCCCTCACTTGTCCCGCTCAGCCGGGCATTCTGCCAGATTATCTGTCCGCCTCTGAGCATCATGATGCTCCCAGTGACGAGTACGACATATATGATTGGAGAGCTGAGACTTTGGGTTGTACACCGGACGCCATCGATACCGTCACCGTGGACGCAGAGTTCGAATGGTACCACAAGTGCGAAGGCCGTGATCATGAGACCAGTGAAAACGAGAGTGGTTCCGAGCAGGAGGGCATTGGTTCTGCGTTTCCGCCGCTCTCTGGCAGCCCACGCTTCTCTCACTGCCTGTTCCTCGTACTCTGTCCCTCGCTCCATTGTCGTACTTGTGTGTGCTACCAATTAACACTGTCACCGGTGGTCCCTCTAAACAGAGTTCTCAGATCTGTTTGCGTGCTCAGACTGTAAGGAGAGTTCTCACTCAGCAGAGGTGGTATCGAGGTGGGCCCACACTTCGGTCATCAACTCACTGGTCAGGTCAACCAACGCCTCGGCGTCATCCGTGGCAGGAACACAGCCCAGATCTCGAATGGTTTTGCCGGCCGAGATGTGGTGGACATGGACCACATCATCACTCGGTATCTCATAGATCACGGTCGTGCATGGCAACAGTCCAGCGAGCGTCGGCTTGATCGCAAGCACGTCTCGCGCAACTTCAGCGTGGCAGACGATGAGCAGTGCCGTTCGCGGCACCTCCTCATCGAGTGCGCCGCGCACCATCCGGTCCAAACGTGTAACTGTCACTGTCTCGAATCCGGCGAGTTCGTGTTCGACCTGGACGTACGGAATCGCATCCTCAAACGATATATCGAGGGTCGTATGAAGCGCGTCACTGATGGCCGGTCTCGGCTTGGAAACTCTTCCCTACGCTCGCTGACTGGTCAGCGAGCGGTATAGAGTGAGATCGAACGGCGGTTCCGAGTGCGATCCTGATGTTTTCGTCCTGTGCTCGGCGTTACTCGTCTCCCGCCGTGGTTCAAACAAGCTCTCTCAGCGTTTGAGCCAGCTTTCTCCGACAGCCGCAACGCTGATTCGCTCAAACACCTCGTGAGCGCGCTGATTCTCGCCGAAACGCANGAGCCAGCTTTCTCCGACAGCCGCAACGCTGATTCGCTCAAACACCTCGTGAGCGCGCTGATTCTCGCCGAAACGCAGTGGACTGTTAGTGGACTCTCCCAAGGGATTTCGCGTCCCGACGGGAACGCGAAATCCCGCAGAGCCTACGACTACTTCTTCGAGGGAGCTGACTGGTCGGCCACCGATCTTGCCCAACTCCACGCTGAGTACGTCTTTGACCAGCTCCAGGTCGGTGCCGGTGACGACGTGCTCCTCCACATCGACGATACGTTCGCCGGCAAAACCGGCGACGCCACCGATGGCGTCGCCCGGTTGTACAATCCTGTCGCTGGCGAGACGGAACTAGGCAACAAGCTCGTCACTTCCTGCCTTCAGGCCGGCGACGTCTATGTTCCGTACCTTGCGCGGATGTACGTTCCAGAGGATCTCGCACCAGATTTTGACGAGCCGTTCAAGAAAAAGACCGAGATTGCTGTTGAGGAGATCGTCACGCCGCTCCAGCTGCCGGCTGGAGCGGCTCTCACCGTTGTTTTCGACTCCGCGTACTATGGCGACGAGAGAGTTGCTACGATCCAAAATCAGGGCCATAATGTCGTCTGTCGGCTGAAATCCGACAAACACGTCTCACCACAGGGTGTCGTCTGGACCCAACGCGTCGACGCCTTCGCGTCGACGCTGGAGTACGAATCGACGACGATCACAGTTCGTGGGAAGGAGAAAACCTACGATGTCGCGAGCGAGATCGTCGAAATCGAAGGCGTCGGTTTGGTGAAAATCGTCGCGAGCAAGACCGAGGACACAACTCGACACTACCTGAGTACGGATCTCGGCCGATCAGCGGCCGAGATCCTCGAACTCGTCGAACACAGATGGAACATCGAGACAGTCCACGAGGAATCGAACGCGAAGTTCGGCTTCAAGCAGTATCAGCTGGAAGGAAAACAGGCAATAGAGCGCTACCTCCAGCTGGTGTTTCTGGCATGGACGCTGGTAACGTTCGCTGAACGGGCGAANTATCAGCTGGAAGGAAAACAGGCAATAGAGCGCTACCTCCAGCTGGTGTTTCTGGCATGGACGCTGGTAACGTTCGCTGAACGGGCGAACGTGGCGTTTTGGGAAGAACGAGGCGGACTGAGCGTCCGCCTCGATCACGCCAAGGAAGCGTATCTCGTGGAAACGATGCTCGAAATTACCGAAGAGGTCGCTCCGTCGCTCCCGCGAGCGGAGCGACGGGAGCAACTGCATGAACTGGTGCGTGAGTTCTCGTGGTCTTCTCTCGCGAATTCGTTTGTNGCGACGGGAGCAACTGCATGAACTGGTGCGTGAGTTCTCGTGGTCTTCTCTCGCGAATTCGTTTGTTGCGGTTATTGAAGTATAAACTCTATTAAAGAATCGGTACGGTTTCTATTGGAGATTAGTTCGGAGATTCATCTACAGAGAAACAAATGCGGGATCTCTGAGTATTTTAGCTACAGCTTGCTGATTCAAACGATCTTGCCAAGCCGAGCCGGTGCAGGCACGTCAGCGTTCGAAGGAGTGTCGGCCATAGTGGAGACTACGTGGTCCCCATAGAAATGAGTGGCTCCGAGCAGTCATCGCGTTGGAAGAGCCACTGGCGCTCACTCGCCCATAATCGCAGTACTTCGCACGGCCGATCAATTGAACCATCCGCTTGCTGACGGTGTGGCCACGGCGTCAGTCGTTATGGCGCTGGCCGAACCGGAGTACGGCGACCAAGTGGTGCAGTTCCTGACCCACTGGTCGACCGGTCATTCGTCCGAGGAGTACTCCTCGTAGATTCGGTCCATTCGCGCAGCCATGATGAAGTCGGTTTCAAACAATCCGTCGATCTTGTGGGTCCACATCTCGACGACGACTTCGCCCCATGAGAGGTGGAGATCAGGATGGTGAAACTCTTCCTCGGCGAGTTCGCCGACCTCGTAGGTGAATTCGAGAGCATCCCGGAAATCCTCGAACGCGTAGGTGCCTTTGAGATGGTGTTCGTCCACGACCTCCCACACCGACCGATCGATGTCGTCATGGAACACGTCGATTTCATTGCCTGTCAGCGGGTCGTCGTCGCTCGTACACGCCACGCACTCGCGCTCGGCAAGTTCGGATTCAGCCATATTGGTGGATTGACCGCGAGCCGACTTGTATGCTCGCTCCAAACCGGCTACTGCCGTGCAAGTACACTACTGATGCGAGAATTCCGTGAGATGAGTTCTATGATAGACCCGCTGTGTGGCTATTGAGCAATTTCGCCGGGACGTAACGACCGACCAGCGACCGTTTTTCGTTCGATTCCCGCCCGTCGCGTCATTCATCGTTCTACACGCAATGGGGAAGATTAAGTGCGTGTGTTGAGTATCTTCCAACTGTATTCAAGTATGGACGAACGTGACATCAAGATCCTCTCGGCGATTGCGAACCTCGGTACCGGCAGCCCCGACCGGCTCCACGAGGAGACGGGCATCCCGAAATCGACGATCTACTACCGTCTGAACAACCTCCGCGAGGAGGGCGTTATCAANACCGGCAGCCCCGACCGGCTCCACGAGGAGACGGGCATCCCGAAATCGACGATCTACTACCGTCTGAACAACCTCCGCGAGGAGGGCGTTATCAAGAACGACCTCTACGACATCGACTACGAGAAGGTCGGCCTCGGCGTCACCATCATCGCCGAGGTCATCGCCGAGTACGACGAGGGCTATCACGAGCGCGTCGGCGAGAAGCTCTCGAACATCGAGGGCGCGGATCAGGTTTACTTCACGATGGGCGAAACCGATTTCGTCGTCATCGCCCGTCTTGGCAACCAAGGGATGGTCGAGGACCTCATCAGCCAGTTCGAGGGGATCGACGAGGTGATGCGCACCCGGTCGATGTTCACCATCTCCACGATCAAAAACGAGCCGCGACTGCTCAAGAACTTCGAGTTCGACACGCTCGAAGCGATCGCCGACGCCGAGGACGAGTAGTAAGCGGTCGACATCGCGATCGTCGACAAGCTGGACAGTCGTAGCGCGAGAGTGTCTCTCTCCGATAGCTGTATAACATATCGATGAAACATATGAACAATGGCCAGTACACAACCTGTTGACGGTCAGAGTGAGCCACATCCACGACCCAACTGGAGAACGCGCGGGCGTGCTGTCGCGATTGGATTTGGACTGGTGATCTCTGCCCTTGTAATCGGGACGGTACTTTCGGTCGTCCCGATTCTCGTAGGCGGAACCAGTCTCGCTGTGCTCACCGTCGTGTTCGTCCTTTCGGAAGCGGGCTATGCCATCGCCGGATGGGTGTATGTCCACCGATGGTTCACTGAGAAAACCTCAATTGAGATTCCGACACGACAACAGTTCGGATGGGTGATGGCCAGCACACTCGTCATGCTCGGGATTGCAAGCGGGGTCGGCGCACTCAGCACCAGAACGGGCATCCAAATCGGGCGTGCCGACCAAGAACTCCTCACAGGGGATCCGACGATGGTACTCGTGCTGGCAGTGCTTTCATTCGTCATCATCGCGCCAGCCGAGGAGTATCTGTTTCGTGGTGTGATTCAGCGACGACTCACCCGGAGTATGCGAACACCCGCTGCTGTCGGCGTGGCCGCTCTTCTGTTCGTTATTCCGCATGCGATTGGCTATCTCGGCGGCATCCAAGGGATTGTTCTGCTGAGTATCGCCCCGTTCTCACTCGCAGTCATACTGGGTGCGCTGTACGAAAAATACGATAATTTGTCCGTTCCAATCCTCGCTCATGGGCTCTACAATGCAACTCTGTTTCTCATAACCTACGTGACAACATTTTAGCCACCGTTCGCTGAGTCACATGATCTTGCCAAGCCGAAGTGCTGAGTCTACTTTCACCACGCTTTGATGAAGTATAAGTACGAATAGCTGGGAATACAGGTTGCATGACGGATCTCATCGTCAAAGCGGCAGTCAAAGAACAACTCGCAGACCAGAACGTCTCATCGGATTTCTACGACGCGCTCGACAGCGAAGTAGCGGACTTGCTTGCGGATGCAGCACGACGATCTGATGCTAATGATCGCAAGACTGTCCAGCCCCGCGATCTCTGAGTAGGGATTATCGGGTCAGTACTTCTCTCAGCTCGTACCAGTCGGTCCCAGAGTGAGATGCTCGTCGCGTGAATGACTCTCTGGAGACTGACCACTCCGTCTGAAAGCAGGCGATCCCCGCTGACGGTGCCGAAGCGATGTCGTCAGGTGTGGCACCCAGTCCACCGAGGCGAGAACGGGGGTATTATGTGTCTCTCTTGTGACCAGTGACTCATGCCGCTTGATGAGTCAGACTGGGAGCAGCTGGGACCAAGTAAGTCACAGATAGCGATCATGCGCGATTTTCTTGAAGACAACGCACCGCAGGCGTACACGTTGGAAGAAATCGCCGACGAAACCGAAGTCGTCATGACCTCAAGCAGCGGGGGACAGATCCCAATAAGCAGTCCTGAACAGGGTCTCGCGCAGGCAATCGGGCGAGTCTATCTCGAACTGTTGGCCGAGCCGCTAGTCGAAGATACCAACGTCGAACGCCGCGCAGACAGTAGCGGTGTCGAGTATTATCGGTACAACGCCGAATAAGACGCTTGCGTCGGCCATCCCGCGCAAACGATCGCTTTGGGACGCCGCTGGACACTGCGTGAGAAGATGTTCCCTGTGCCGATATCGTCGATATCTGCTTTCTCTGCTGACCGGACTACTGGCTCAGCTCGCCTGTCGTGTCGAGTTTCATCTCAGCGAGTTTGGTGCTCACCGCGTCGATCCGTCCGTCGAGTTCGTCAACAAATCCACTCGTCTGGTCGGTCGTGGTCGCGCCTTGGCTGGACGGCTCGATCAGATTTTCTTCTTCAAGCACACGCAATGAGTAGCGGATTTTGTGATGGGGATAGCCGGTTTCGTTCGACATCTTCACGATGCCGATCGGTTCGTTCTCGATCACCATCCGCAACACCTGCAGATGCCGTTCCAGCATATCCACTTCTTTCTCCAATCGATCTATCATGGCATCTGTTATCTCATTTCGCACAAATAAATCTTGTTATCGAAGAACGAACCGACGAAGCACACCACGGGTGAAATCGATGGATATATGCCCTATTTCGGTTGAATAGTCGATTCGAAAATCGATATATTTTCCGGTATGAATGACCAACAGCAGGATATGTACGATCTGACTGGGTTCCAGCGCGACGTGCTGTACGCGATTGCAGGACAGGACGAGCCGAAAGGGCTCGCGATCAAGGACGAACTTGACAGCTACTACGAAAGCGAGATCCACCATGGCCGGCTCTACCCAAACCTCGATGAACTGGTCGAGAAAGGACTCGTCGAGAAGGGCGAACGCGACAAGCGGACCAACTACTACGACCTCACCCAGCGTGGCCGTCGCGAGATCGATGCACGGCGTGAGTGGGAAGACCAGTACGTCGCTACTGAGGCTTAGGCCGGTTGTCTGACACAGCTACAGAGAAACAAGTCAACGCCCGCCATCGGCCGGTGGTTTGATCACGTCGGTCGGGTGATTACTGTCGGCGATCCTTCAGCCTGCACTCTTTGCAGAGAATCCGCCTGTCAGTGAGAATTCCGACGCGCAGTACGTTGGGTTTGTCCTCGCCGTAGTCTCTCGCACGCGCTCAGCCATTACGGAGGTCAAGGATGTCGTCTGCATCGGGCATGGTCGGTGGTTGAGCGTATCGTCATTTTCAGTGGAGCCGCCTTCGGGGGGTTTTCTGGATCGTCAAAGAGTGTCATAGAACGGTTGGCATGGGTTTCGCGTATCGGTCAACGAACTTGATGGCAAGAAGGTTCCCAAGGAGGACAGAGAAACGATTATCGAGCTTCTGGTGGATACGCTGAAAGAACGAGCAGACATCGAGTAACACGACGTTCTGTTCTCCACGGGAGATCGACTCGGACGATACATTTCTGTGTCTCCAACATCCTGTTCCAGTAGATGGAGACCGAGACCTGGATTGAGCGGGTGATCATCAACCAACTCACCACCCACGACAGGCGATACAAACACGACTATGGCGGCGTCGAAGAGACGACCGATGAACTCCTCGCCGACTGTGCAGAACTCGATGCCATCACGGCAGAGAGCGAAGAGAGCGGACCTGAACTCCCATCGATCGAACAGATGCTTACAGCAGAGGCTGATCTCGAACCCGAGGTCGAAAACACGCTCAAAACGCTACAGGAGCGTGGGCTGATCGAGCGCGTCAGAGAACGCAAGCGGCTCGGACCGCCGCTCGAAATGGGCGATTACGGGACGACCATTGTTTGGAAGCCGACAGTCGAGGGACGAGCCGAGGCAAGAGCGATCCGCGAGGCATACTCCGCCGAGGTAGAAGCACTCGTGGAGTCATACGATGAGAAGTCGGACGAGTTCCGCGAAGAGATCATCTCAGTCGCTAAAACGCATGGCATCCTTCCGAGCCACTTCTGATGGACAGATAGCGGGTCTTAGACTCCCGCTTTCTCTAATTCGTCGAGAAACGCCGGCCGGTTCGAGTACTCGTCTCGCAGGAACGACACCAGATTCTTGAACCGTCGGTCACGCCCCAGCGTCTGGATGGTCTGGAGATGCTCAGCGACCTGTCTGTAGTACTTGCGCCGACTCGCGTCGGCAGCGGCCTTCTTGATCTCGCAACGATACGCATCGAAGTACGCGGCGGGATCGTGAGCTCCGAGTTGGTCGATGTACGCGTCGAACAGGTTGAGATCGCGGACGTTCGTGACTGTCTCGAAGGCTTCTTCGATCCGATCCTCTCGTAGGTAGATCTCGACGATCGTCTCGGCTTTCCAGCGACTGTCCAGTCGATCAACGATCGTGTCGACGATATGCTCCCAGTCATCGTCCGATGATGCCGACTTCAGCCGCTCGTAGTACGCCCAGTCAGTCCGCTCGATGAACAGTTCGATCATCGTTTCCCGGAAGGCCTCGGGATCAGTACCCTCGTACTGGTCGACGAGGAGCTCACGGAGCGGGACCGTATCCGATCCAGAGAATGCATCGACCCCGTACTCCGCAACGCTAATGGCTGCTTCGCGTTCGTCTTCGTCCGCGAGGAGACGGGCGTATCGGAGACAGAGGTGTCGAGACGCAGGATAGTGTCGGTTGAGGATGGCTCCGAGTTCTGCCTGCTCTTCGATGCGGTCGAGCAGTTCGACGTAGCCGCGCAGCCACGCGGTTTCAGTGTATCCGTCGAGTAACTCGTCGGCAGGTGTGGTGAGATCACCGCGACGCCATGTATCCGTGTCGTTGTCGTACTTTTCACCGAAGAGTTGGTCCGAATCGATCCGTTCGTCGAGTCGGTCCCGCAGCAGGGACTGCCAGTAGCGATAGTCGTCTTCAGTCGTGCATCTGTCTCTTATACACATCTCNGCCATCAGAGATGTGTATAAGAGACAGCCCCCCCTCACCGTGTTCGTCAAGCCACTGGTCGAAACAGTACTCGATGTACCCACGTTTCTCCTCATGGGGAAGGTTCGCGTCGCGGATACAGGTTGCGTAGTTAGCGATGGCGTCCTGAAATGTTTCGTCGTGTTCGAAGCCACCCTGGTGGGGATCAAACTCGTGGAGATGATCGCGCATCGCCTCAAACATCGCTCGGTAGATGGTCGCCGCATCGCAGTATCGACCGTTCTCGATGTACGACTCTGCCCGCTCTTCGTACGTGGTGAAGTTCGGTGCCGTTCGATAGCCGTACTTGGATTCGATTTCGGCGCGCAGTTCGTAGACACCGATATCCGACGTACCAAGAAAAGAGCGGAACCGCCGTTCGAGGTCCGGATCAGCTTCGAACTCTCGGCCGAGAAACGCCCGGAGTGCGTCCGGTGGTGTCTCTTCGAGTAACTCTTCTCTGTCGTTCATACGTCCATATCGCTGAATGTCCAGTTTTCAGGCAGACGCTCGTGAAACCCCTCCGTTTCGATCGTTTCACGCAACCGCGACTTGACTGCCTCGTCGAACTCGAACTGGTCGTCCAGGTCCTTACGAAGATCCCAGTAGCGTGGAATCTGTGGCGCTGAATCGTGGTCAACCGTGGCCAAAATGGACGCCAGCATGTACCGGTCTTCGTAGTCGATCCGCTTCGCAGTGAGCAGCGCCTCGAGCAGGTCGGCCGCGGCGTGTTGGTCGGCGTGGAATGTGTGCGAGAGCACTCCTAGCACCCAAAACAGTTCCTCGGTGACGACCTCGTGGAGGTGATCTGCAACCGAGTATTCCGGATGGCCGATGCCCCAGCCGTAGGTGAACGACTCCTCCCCGCTGACATCGCCCATCGATTCCCAGAACGAGCCGAGATACGCGAGCGCATCGACAGAGATGGCTGCGACGCCGTCGCGCAGGCGCGTCCGGACAACGTGCCGTCCGACCGCGTTCTCGATGACCGGACTTGCGAGAGGTTCGTCGGCGGGGCTCTCGCGCGGGTAGGCGTCAATGAGGTCTGCGAGAAAGTCCCAACCCTCGCGTGTGGCGATCTCGTCGATGGCCTCTGCGGCCGGTTCGTAAAACGCCCAGAGGATCCCGCGATACGTGTCGTAATCCTCGGCGTCGTGATACTCTTTGAGCTCTCGCTCATACTGAGCAACCGACCTGAACGCGGCGTCGACATCTCCCTGAGCAGCTACCTCGAGATTGGTCTTCAGCGTCTCACTCGCGGCTTCGAGTCCGCGTTTCTCGCGTTCCTGTACGTTTCGCTGCATGTCAGCTTCGATCCCATCCGAAATTGAATCGAGGAAGGCGTCGAACGAAGACAGTGGATCCTGACTCTTGGACGCTTCTTCCGGACAATCGTGCAGTCGAAGACGGCTCAACGTGGTGAAGGTCTCGCCGCAGGCACCGCACTTGTGGGACATCTTCGTGTTCATGTGGACGTGTGAGGGGGAAACGTATCTATGTTCGGGACCCGTCAGCGTGGGGTTCATCAGCGTGGCGGCGCGGTTACTCGATGTAGTTTGTTCCCGGGGTGAGAGTTTCGGGCTGGTCATCCGCTGGATAGGCGACAGTTCGCGCGCCACACTCCTCACACCGGTAGCGGTCAGGCTGTCTGCTCTCTTTGGTGTGTTGCCCGAATCCAACGTTGAAGCAGCCGTTGGGACAGGCGTGGACGATGCGCGGCTCCTGCCACGGGATACTCGCGACGTGGCACCGCCCGGATTCGAGGTTGATAGGGCGATCATCAATGTCACAACTGAGGAGTGTCGCGTCACACTCGGGACAGGAGTACAGCCACGGATTCTTGATCCGCTTCGTGCGCCGCTGGTAGGACCAGGCTGTACAGCCGTTCGGACAGGTCAGCAGGTACCGGGCGGTATTTCTGGTGTCGTCCGGATCGTCCTTGTCGTCCTGCGTCTGCCATGGGATACTCGCTACGTAGCAGGTTCCCGCTTCAGGATCGTCTGGTCTGTCCGTGACGTCGTAGCTGATCGGGTGCGTGCCACACTCGTCACAGGTGTACTGCCAGGGGTTCTTGATCCGTTTGGAGCGCTGGACGTATCCGTGCTCGAAACACCCGTTCGGACACGCGAGGACGTACGCCGCGTCGACGACGTCGTCACCCTCACAGCGAGCGACCGGATCCGCACCTGCCCGACGTGCTGCGTCCTTCCACTCCGGCCCGTGGGGAGCGACATCCGAACCGACAGTTTTGAGAACGTAGGCATGAGCAACCTCGTGCCGAACAGTATCGCGCCACCGGTCGTCACGGCCGTCCTCAAACAGTCGGCGAGCGATACGGATCTCATATTTTGGTGTGGAGTCGCGGTCGGACCGGGATATCGGACGGCACTCGCCAAGCTGGCGGCGAAAAGAGTCAGTAACATCAACCCGAATCGCCGCCGGGTCCAAGATGTCGAACCTTGCCCGATCAATCGTAGCTTCAATTTCCTCACAAACGGGAGCTTCGTACTTGATCATTGTTCCAGTACCACCCAGCGGGGGAAATGTGAACTACCCCGCCCTACTCGCGCTTGCGCGCTCGTTGAGGGCAGGGCTTCCCTGTTCGATGACGCGACTTGCAGAAACGGCTGAAACAGCGGTTCCCACAGCGGTTGCAGTCTCCGAGGGTGTTGATTCGGGGTGAACCACCCCTACTTGGTCGAGTCCGCGTGAAAGAATGTTGCCAGCGGCGTTCGCGTCTCTGTCAGCCTCGAAACCACACGCTGGACACGAGTGTTCGCGGACCCACAGCGGTTTGTCCGTCTCCGCACCGCACTTCGCGCACTCTTTGGTGGTACCCTCTGGGTCGACCGCCGCGAAATGCGTGCCTTCGCGCTCGCACTTGTACGCGAGCATCCGGCGGAACGTTCCCCACGCGGCGGATGCACGGTTGCGGCTGTTGCCGTCGAGTTCCATCAACCCCTTCGCATCCAACTTCTCGACCGCCACGAGGTCGTACTCTCGGGCGTAGTAGTTCGACACGCGGTGGAGAAAGTCCCGACGCTTTCGCTTGAGATCGGCGTGACGACGGGCGACCTTCCGGCGCTGTTTCTCCCAATTGTTCGACCCGTGTTCTTTCCGAGAGAGTTTCCGGCGCTCGCGGTCGAGACGATTGCGTTCATTCGAGAGGTTGAGCGGCCCGAGCGCGAAGCCGTCGGTATCGTGGGCGAATTTCAAGATACCCACATCGATGCCGACGCACCGTTCGGGGCTGTCAGGCTTCGCAGGTGGGTCGTCGCCGGTTTCGATGCTGATGGATGCGAACCACTCGCCGGTCGGTTCGCGTTTCACCGTAACCTGCTTGAGTGCAGCGTCGTCGGGTATCTCGCGGTGGAGTACGATAGGAACATCACCAATTTTTGAGAGCGAGAGAACAGTCTGACCGCTCGTTTCGTGGAGCTTGAAGCCGGACTGTCGATAGGTGAACGACCGATACTCTCGTGGTGACTTCCATCGGCGCTCTTGCCGAATCTAGTGAAACACGTTGAGGGCGAAGCAGTCAACGAGGCCGTGTAGCGGTGCTCCGACGAGATTCAACGTCCGTAC
>NZ_AOMF01000029.1 GCF_000336715.1 Halococcus thailandensis JCM 13552 | reverse complement strand
TTCTCGGAGCATCCCGCCGAAAGCTGTCCGTTGGAGCACATCCACTAGCATACGGCGGGATGCTGTAGTTCCTACGCGACTGTTTCACCAGACTCGGCAAGAGCGTCCATCGGAGATGACCGACACGGTGGCCTTCCTTTTTCAGTCGGCGGAGTATTTCGAGGTTGTCGTAGAGGCGTTCCACGACGTTCTGTAGCGTGCGCGAGTACACGTCACCGAGGTCGTCCCACCACTTTTTGAGGTCGGGCAGGACGCCGAGTTCGTCGTACCGGGACATGTCTTCGACGCGGTTGAGACGGTGGAGAAAGTGGTTGTACGCCTGCCGACAAATATCGCGGTGGCGGTCCAACTCTTCGCAGATGGCGTCGGACGGCCTGAGGCGATATTTGTGGGTGCGGCGCACGGTGAATCGGCTTTATGTCGTGCGATTGGTAAGGCTTCGGGTCATGGTAGGCTGGATGATAACGGGCGCTGTATCCCTACCCTATCGCTCGCCTCCGCAACGCGGCTCGCGCTTGAGGGTGGATCTTAGCGTCCTGCGGTTCATATAAATACGCCAAAGAACGTAGCTGGTCACATGGCCAACGAGACCGCGACTGAATCGACATCGGCCGACGCCCATACCGCCGCAGCAGAGGCGTTCGTCGAACGCGCGCGGTCCCAACACAGCGACAAGATCGCCGAATTGTACGTCTTCGGCTCCACTGTCCGCGGTGAAGCGAGCGGTCGATCAAGTGACGTCGACGTCCTCATCGTCCTCCCGGATAACCCCGACCGAGACGCCATCGCCGACTCCCTCCGTGACATCGCGTATGACGTGATGCTCGAATACGGGCCGCTTGTCGAACTCCACATTCTAGACGGACCGACGTTCGAGCGCCACCAGCAAGAAGGGAACCCGTTCGTCCGAAACGTCCTCAGAGAGGGCCGCTCGTATGCCTAACGACGATACACCCAGTGAAGCCGCCATCGAAGACCAACTCCGACAGGCACACCAAGCGCTCTCAGATGCCAAAGGTGCACGAGACGCAGAGCTTTCCGACACGGTCGTCGTCAACCGCCTGTACTATGCCTGCTTCCACGCTGCACAAGCTGTGCTCTATAACCAAGAGCACGATCCCACAACTCATGGCGGCGTTCTTAGCCTTTTCGGATCCGAAGTTGTCAAAGAAGGAAATGCAGCGCGCGCGGACGGCCGCTTTCTGAATGACCTTGGAGAACTCCGCCAAAAGGCTGACTACGGCTACGGAACAATCGACGAAGACATCGACGCCCTTCTCACTCGAACCCGTCAATTTGTCTCAGAGATGGAAGCTCTCTGCTAAATCTCCGAATGACAAACTGTTACGTGAAAGACAGGCGCAAAGCCTCGCCGTTCACGGCGGGGATACGCGCCGTGAGCTGATTCTGTGGCTGTTCAACCACTGGTTCCGTGTGTCGTGTGACCTGATATTGGTCGTAGTGTTTAAGTAGCATCGGTTTTATTACAAATGTAATAGCCGTGATCGCCACCGTGACGACGAAGTTTTCGCAACCAACGCGAAAGCGCCGTCACGAGTGGCAACAGGCCATGCACGAGTATCGTGATGTGAAGCAGTTCCTCATCGACGGCTGGGAATCCGACGAGTTCGGCAAATCCATCACGACCGGAAGCATCGACTCGCCGCTATACTCAGCTATCCAGAATCAGGCCATTCGTGAGGCGAAGGCCGACCATAGCCGCGACGGTGCGCTCACCTACACGGCGGCGCAACCGTTCGCCACGAACAATCAGAACTGGGAGATTGACCGTACCGAGAACGGTTCGGTCGTAGTCGGATTCCCCTGTATCAATCAGTGGTGGTACACTCCCATCGAGGTACACGACCACATCCGCGAACCCGTCGAACGCCTCGTGAACGGCGAAGCCGGGCGGTCACGGCTACAAGTGTACCGTCGTGGCGACGACTGGTTCTGTTCGTTCACCGTCGAGTACGACGCCGAAGCGGATGGTGAAACTCCAATTGGAGTGGATATCGGCGAGCGGCACATTCTCGCCGTTCACGAGCCGCGTTCCGATGAGTCGATGCTGGTTTCGGGCAAAGAGGCACGGTACGTCCGGCGAAAGTTTCGTTCCCTACGCGATTCGCTTGCGGAAGCGGGAGCACTTCGTGCTCGCAACCGCGTGGGTGAAAAGAACACCGCCGTATCCGTGACCTGAATACACCCTCTCGAAACGACTCGTGGAGTTCGCCGCACAGTTCGACAATCCGTTGATTTGTCTCGAAGACCTCGAAGGCATCCGCGACCGTACTGGATGGTCGGGTGTCTATTCATGGTACTTCGACCAACTTCGCCGGTTCATCACCTACAAGGCCGAACGCGAGGGTATCCGCGTCGAAAGCGTTGACCCTGCGTACACGAGCCAGACCTGTTCTCAATGTGGTGAACGCGGCGACCGCGACGGCGACCACTTCGCGTGTTCATCGTGCGGGTACGAACGTCACGCGGATTTGAACGCGGCGGCGAACATCGCCGTCAGAGAGGGAGAACCATGCACGGACTAACGCTTCGGGCGAGTCGAACCGTGCTCCCCAGCAGGCTGAATACCCTGCCGTCTTTGACGCCCACCGTGTGTGGGTGGGAAGGCCGCTTTGACACGGCTGGATGCGCTGGAACGCACGCCCTCGGTCACAATTGGGCGGCAACCGCTGACGCACCTCCCGAACGGGAACTTGAGTGCCGAGGAAACGCGCAACCCCAATATCCCCTTCGGGGAATCCTCGCCCTTTAGGGCGGGGAGGATGTCAACTTGCTTGACGATGGATCGATACCAGCCTCACGTACCCCTTAGAGTGGCTGTGTATCTGCCTGCCCGTCATCATTTGCGTTATCAAATGCTTCGGTGAGGATTTCGCTCACGTTCTGCGGCTGAGACACGTTCGTGAGAAGTATCTCGAGATCGTCTGATCCAGCCGTGTAGATCGTAATATCGCCGAACGAGAAGAGGCGTTCAAGCACTGACTGGCTGCAGGTCGTATTCTGAATCCGATCGTGGCGAATTTTGAGAACGTCCTGACTGATCAGCCCCTCTTTCCGGTACACCTCTTCAGTTGTGATTACGTAGTGGGTTCGTCTGAGCATCCCATACTGGATTGTGAAGAACACGATGCCAACCGCGACAAGGATGAGCGGAAGGAACGCCCACTGTTCAGCGAGTGTTTCAGGCACCCAGTCCAGCGGGATCAGGAACGCAGCAGTGAGTCCGATCCCAACGATGATGAGAAAGAGGCTGAACAGGATATCCGAACCGATTGTGTAGAGGGAGGGATGTCCGTCCCAGAGAACCACTTCATCATCGGTCAGGTGAAGCCAGTCAGCTGTTTCGACGGAAGCCATGGATGGTATCAGTAGCTGTTCCCTGAATAATAAACGTTCTGCGTGGCGACATCTACTTCTCCAGTTCACTGCCATCCAGCTCTGGCACGAGGTCCTCTAGGATCGAAAGTGCCGTTTCCAGATCTTTCAATTCGCCTCGTCGCTGCTCGATCTCGAATTCGATTTCTGTGATACGTTCGGAGATACGATGACAGATATCGCGAGGGGCATCGAGTTCAATCTCTCCTGGTCTTTCGTCGATGACTGTTGGCTCTTCAGTGGCGATCTCCGGGCTGGCACCGGTCGAGGTGCTGGATGGAGCTGTACCGAGTGCTTGACCGCCGTCAGTCGCAACTGGAGAGGGCATCGGTGGCGACGTGTCAGTTGGGCGTGCTGGCTCCCGTTCGGCGAGCTCTGCATCAGAGGGCCAGTCATTCGGATGGGCAACTTCACCGCACGCGATATCGAGTTTCACCCGCTGGAGATGCTTGCAGTCTGTCTCCGAGGGTGGGGTCGTCTGATCCGGACAGTTGCATGTTGGTGAGCCATTCTCGGTAGAGCTGCTTTCAGGCGGAAAGTGGACAATGTAGGTCGCTCCGGAAGCAGATTCGATGTGGTATGTTCCAGGTCCGCGAGTGATTACAGTCATCGGTTCATCGATCGCGCGTTGCGTTCGCGGGTCGAGCGTGGAGTACAGGCTGGAGCGGTGGTTCGTGGATGTGTCTGTGCTCATCGGTTCTGAGAACACCTCGCGCCTCCGGGGCGGAAAAACTGAATGAGGTCCGTTGCCTGCTGGCCGATCTGGGTGGCAGAGAGTATTTCAGGAAAGGCAGAGGACAATCGTTGAACCGACACAAATGACGCCAACGATTACACGCCGCCGACTACTCGCTGCTGGAGGGGTTGGACTAACTGGTGTAGGGAGCGGGTATGTTCTCTTGGAGCGGGCCAGCGGGCCATCGACACCAACGTGCGACTCGTCTCCGCCAGCGAAGCTCGATTCCCCTGCACTGGGTAGCTCGAATGCCGCGGTGACTGTCGCCGAGTATGTCGACTACTCGTGTCCCCACTGCCGAGACTATGCGCTCAACGTCTTCCCCAAAATCCGCAGCAAGTTCGTTGCGTCAGGGGCGGTCCACTACGTCCATCACGACTTCCCGATCCCGGTCGATGACTGGAGCCGGCCGGCTGCGAACGCTGCTCGCGAGGTCCAACGGCTCGGTGGTGACCAAGCGATGTTCGCGTATACGATGGCGTTGTTCCGCCGTCAGGATGATTTTTCGTATGGTCTGTTCAAGAATTTTGCTGATAGGTTGAACGCGAATATCGATGGCGAGAAGGTACGGCAGGCAGCAAAATCGGGCGCATACTGCAAGCTGCTCAACACTGAATCCAAGCAGGCGTCCAACCGTGGTGTGTCGGCGACGCCAACCGTGTACGTCAACGAGAAGAAGCTTGAAGCTCCGTCCGCAAACTCCCTGATTAGCGCAATCGAAAAATCCCAGCAGTGAATACTGCTCTATTGAAAATGGACGACAGCGTAGGGATTTGATGATTCAGGCGATTATTCTCTGATATAATCTGTCTCTTCGTTGTCTGGAATATACCTGATCAAACTAATCGCGTTGATCACTACCAAATCAAACGGGAACTCACGATTCACTTCTGACTCAAATGCGTAACGTCTCAGTTCAGAACGCTACAGGGTTAGAGCGGGTTTCTGCCTCTTGTTTACAGAGAGTTGGCATCTCCGTAGCTGTCGTGGTCAACATTGACTGAGAACTCTCTCCCACAGCCTTCACCAGGATCGGGCTTTGGCCAGTGGCTTCCCCCATCGCAAGTGAATGCACCATTATTGGGGATATCTCCAGAAGAACCTTTGATTGCTTCGCGGTCTGAGTCCGGGATCTCAACTGTGTTTTCTACACCGCAGTGAGGGCATTGGACATCGGTTGGACTCGCCATATTGCTGCTTCGATAGTCGTACACCTTAAACTAATGGGCTTTAGAATCGGCATTGGCACCTGCTGATGTTGGCCTACAGTTGTCTTCGGCTGGGTGTTGCCGATAGCGCTCTGGGAACCGTGCTCTCACAAACGACGTCGCTGTGCAACGATCTCAAACACTCGCTGAAGGAAGCGGTGCAGAATCTGTTGTTGTGGACTCTGAACAATGCTGATCAAGGAGTAGACGGTCTCATGGATGAACTCGAAGGGGTCTTTATATGGGTACGAGGTCCAGTCATCACAAAAGCGTGGCTTGGTGCGTTTCTCCGTCGGGATTTTCTTCGTTGGCTGCACTCCAGACAGGACGACCAGGAGCGTCGGCAGCTGGACAGACCGAGTGGTCACAGACCTCTTCGAGCGCCCGTTGGTCGCGTTTTGCGTGGATCCGGCACCGGTGATCTGATGGCCGCCGACACGATTCCCCGACGTCGGCTTCGCAGGTTGGACACGCGACTTCAAGTGCTGGATCGCGCTCCCACTCTTGCCCGCAGTTGTTGCAGCTAGCCGTCATCGCAGCCCGTCGATGGTTACGTAGTATGGGTCGTTTTCGGACCAGTTCTGGGCTCTCTCCGGTGCGTTTTCGTGGGTCGCGAGCGCGTCCGACTCACCAGTATCGTCTTCGAGAAGTTCTCCGTTATCGTCCAGCGCTGCTTCGACGGGGACGGTGTACGTTTCGGTATCGTCACTGGTGAGAGCGCGGTTGTCGTGCCAGATCTGTGGGTGGAACGTCACAACCGCTTCATCCGCGCCTTCGATTTCTGACGACAGCGAAGTTTCGGAGTGGCGGGTGTTGTCTGACATGAGTAGTCAGTAGTGAACATCGGCGGGAACGATCCACGGTTTGTCGAGGTCTTCGTAGGCCCAGACGAAATCCTCGAAGGTGCGTATCCCGTGACCGGAGCTGTCGTAGAGGTAGACCGGCGGACCGGCATGGGCACCGAGATTCCTGCAGCGATGGCGAATGAGATCGTTGTTATTCATTGATTTCTTCGTCGCTGAGAGAGGAGAGTGCGTCGCGCACCTCTGTGAGATTGCGCTCGAATTCTTCTTTCGTCGAGTTCCATCCTCTCTGGAGGAGTTCGCAGCCCTTGTCGGAATCGAGTTGAGCGGCAATGGGGAGTTCGCCCCACCGATCTTTGCCCGCGATATGAGTTCCTTCCCCGTCGAACGTCACGTAGTAGTCGAATTTGGCGGAACTCTCGACTGTGGCTCCAACGAGACGGTCAAAGACTGATCTGCGTGCGGCTCCGAGAGCATCGTCTCTGGACTGTCCGTCAACGATCGCGTGGATGATCTGGTGCATAGTTTCGTGTTTGGATTTTGACGTGCTGTGTTTCGATTTCACTCACGCCTGCGCGACTCTCCGGCATGAAAAACTGGGGGGATTTCGTGCGAAAGCGATAGATTTGGAGCGGTGGCTACTCGCCGCTCACTGGTGCCGATGAACAGTCTGACTCGTGGTCGACGCCGGCCCAATAGTCGGCTTGTGCGCTGCATTCGGGACAGGCGAATGCGCCGGGCCGACCCTCGTCTTGTAGTCGGTCGTAGGCGTCGTCGTGGCTTTCGAGACCTGCCTCTGCGAGATGATCAAACACTTGCTGTTGGATGCGCTGTTGTTTCGCCTCGGGTGCGATGATCGTCCCGTTCTCGTCGAACACTTCGCGGAGATCGACGCCGCCGAGCCGGATCATGTCAACCACGTCTTCGTGGCCAATGGTCCACTCGTGAAGTGCTGCATCGGCGGCAAGTCCGTCGAAAATCTCGCCGAAGATGAACTCGAAGGCGAGCTTTCCATCCCATGGCTCGCCGTGATCGTCTGGCGACGATTCGCGTAGCGCCCAGTCGGCGTGGGTGCCGTTCGTCTGGATTGTGGCTGCCAGCAACAGCTCACCGGTCCCTTCGTTCGGGTAGACGATATGCTGGCGGTCGCACTCTTCGCAGTAGGTTCGGTGGGCGTACAGGTTCGTCCCGGGATACGGGTGTGCATATCCGCCGAGTTCGGCGTTGCTCACGTAAGTCGCTACGCGATCTCCGGCTTCCATCGGCCCCGAACAGAAATCGCAAACCAGTTCGACTGATTCGTTGTCGGCGATTTTATGAATGCGATTGAACTGGGTGGTGAAGCGATTCAGCGCGCTACCGGTCATTGCTCTTCACCGTTGGCACTGTTACCTGCGTCGTCACCGAACAGACATCGCGTGGCGGCGTCGTCGCCACCGAGCGTCTGTTGACCGCTCTCGACATCGGCGAACAGCGAGCGCTGATCGCTCTCCGTGCGCTGGGAGGGGGTCTGAGCCCGATCATCGATACCGAATCGGGTTGCACTCGGTTTGGCGACTCGTCCTGACCCTTCGCTGTGATCGATTTCTGCGCCGAAGACTTCGAGCGAGGTTTCGACGGTATCGCCGTCGGGTTCGATCTCGCCATCGTCGCCGAACACCATCTGCTGTTCGCGTGGGATCGACCCCGTATCTGCAGCGGCTTCTGGCTCTGTTCGGTCTTCTGTCTCTGCCTCTGCCTCTGGTGCCGTGGCTGACTGTGTTTCGCTCATGATTGGACTGGAAAATCGTGGTTATGGACTCGATAAGGCGGATTAGCTACGAATCAGCCGATTCAGCGTTTTCTTCGTCTTCGTCTGTGCCGTCGTCCTGGTCGTCGCGAAGCTGTCTGAGATCCTGCTCGATACTATCGGTGTACTCCTCCACCAGCGAGTAATCGTCACCGTCAAGCAGGAACGCCCGCGCGTACACCAATCGGTACTCGTCGTCACAGATCCGACAGACGAAGATGTCGTCATAGCCGTTTTCAACCAACTCGTATTCGACGTATTCGAGGTGCTCCTGGCAGTCGTGATCCTCTCCATCTGGGTTGTCAGATGTGACACTGTCGGTAGCTGTTTCCTCCGGCTGTTCGGCGGGTGTGGATTGATCGCTCATGGCTGATCTCCTCGCTCCTCCTTGCGTTCGGTTTCCTCTCTCGGTTCAATCGCCCCGCCCGCAGTGAATCGATCACCGGGGAAGTGCAGGTATTCAGCGTTTGCCCCGATGGCGTCATCCACTGTTCCTAACACTGCTTCTTTTGCTTCGGGTGCTTCTTCTTCGAGGGCGAGTGCGAACGATTCTCGGATGTCTGGGTAGTTTGTCGGTTCTTCGGGGTCGAATGGTGCGTGAGGCATGGTCGGGTCTCCTCACACCTCTTGAGGAAGAAAAACAAGGGCGACTACCTCGTGGTCGCGATTCATCGTCAAGGGTTTCGGTTCTCGTCGTTGGAGACTCCACTCTGTCCTTCGGTCCCTGACGGCCCTTGCTCCGAGTGGGCACTGGAGCCGACGATCAGCATCCCATTACCCATCTGTTCTTCCCTTCGGAGATCGGCCATCATGGCTTCCATCGATTCTTCGTTTGCCGCTGGGACGTTGCCGGTGTGGCCCGTCCCGGCATATGTGACGAAGGCATCTGTTCGGACGAAGCCGAGATCGTCGTTGAAGAACGCCACTTCGCCAACGTCCTGCTGGAAATACGCCACGCCAGTATACCGGCCGTTCTCGCCGTCCTCAGTCGTGAATTCGACGTTCATTTGGAAACCTCGTCGATGAGCGTGATTTCGATGTCGAATTCTCTCTGTGTAGCTTCAGCGGCGTAATCGAGCGCTTCACGCCGCATGAGGTCCTCGTTGACTTCACCATCCGTATCGATATATTGCTCGCCAGTGAATTCGAGGACGAGCGAGAGTTCGACACGCCGGCCGCTGTACTCGCTGTTGTCGGAACTATTCGCGTCTTCCGTGTGTGGTTTGCTCATGAGACTTCTGCCTCGTTGCTGGGCAGATCGATCAGGTAGTTCGGCCCATCACTCTCGGCGTCTTCTCGTTCCCACGCAGGCTTCCAATCGGTAATGTACTCGTCGAGGTGTTCTGCTGTGGCCGAAAACCAGTAGCGCTCGTAGCCGCGGCTGGGAGTCCCGAGCCACTTCCCCGATGCAGTTGCACCGTATTCCTCTGTTTCAGGAATCATCTTGGCGTCGTCGGTGAGCCACGTGTACTTTCCATCGAACTCGGCGATAAAGCCCTGATCACCGGCTGGTTCACGGAGGAGACACCGAGTGTTGCAGTCGGCGCAGAACACACCCTGGAAAACGATGTGCGTCCAGTCCTCCGAGCCACAGACCGGACACTGGAGCTCACCGAACGCGCCGTCGTAGCGCTCTTCGGTTTCGACGACCGGCATCACCCTTCTCCCCCGTTGTCCGGAGTGTCCACGGCGACCGTCTCGGATTCAGAATCGTTCTCGCCCGTACTATCTTCGTCGTCGGCGGGGAGTTCGATGATATCGGTCGGGATCTCGCCGCCATCGGTGGTGATGATCGCTCGGGGCGGCATCCGTCCGTGATCGATAACGACCGCTTCATCAGAGACGCCAGCGATGGCAAGCTTGTCGAACTCGCCGCTGCTCGTCACGCTTGTTCGGGGTTCATCGNGATCGATAACGACCGCTTCATCAGAGACGCCAGCGATGGCAAGCTTGTCGAACTCGCCGCTGCTCGTCACGCTTGTTCGGGGTTCATCGTCTTCCAGCGCGTGCCAGAGATCGTCGATGGCGGCTCGTTCGCCACCGGTTTCCATTTCT
The DNA here is from genome assembly GCF_000336715.1 of Halococcus thailandensis JCM 13552. Taxonomy (GTDB): domain Archaea; phylum Halobacteriota; class Halobacteria; order Halobacteriales; family Halococcaceae; genus Halococcus; species Halococcus thailandensis. The sequence continues at coordinate 22,634 of NZ_AOMF01000029.1, read as the reverse complement.
CCGTCGGCGTATTCGAGGAGATTGGTCAACTCGGTGAGAGCCGTTTCGGCTGTGTCGCGGCTGATCCACACGGCGTCTTTCGGTTTGGTACTCATAGTTGTCGATGGTGTCCTGTTGGGAGTCGATCGTCTATTGTCAGACTGTACGTCTCGACGCTGCACCCCTCTCGAAGGAGAAAAACGGCAAGTCGTCGTACTGATGCACCCCGTGCTGCGGTAGCGCTCGGCGGTGTTTCAGGCCTTATGTAACAAATGAAGTTAGTGAGATATGGTTTGTTACATAAGGGGCAAAGAGCTTGCTATCGGGTCACCCACAACCCCTGCTCGCCGTATTTTTCCCACATCGCCTCGCTGCTGAGGGTGGTCAGATCCTCGAAGTAGTCGCGAGCGTCTGCTTCGGCGTCGAACACGCTTGCGTCGTACCCAACCGACCCACCGACCGGGTACCACTGCTCCTCGTGGCCGCCAGACTGGAGCGCTGTCGAGATCTCGACTGCATAGCGGTCGTTCTCCCGTCGAGTTAGGCGAGCGAAGAGGCCGTGCTGCTCTGCTTCCGTCTCGTCTTCCAGAATTTCATCCACGCGGCTGTCTGCGAGGTCGCTCATCGTCCGTCACCTCGGTAGCTGCCTTCGAACATTTCGCCCGATCGGTGTGCCGCTGCACATTCTTCTTCGGGGCTTTCCGGCTCGGAGACTTCTCCGACCTTCCCGGCGAGTTCGCTTGGATCTAGCGTCCGGGTGTTTGGATGCTGCTGATGGTCTGTGCTTTCGATATGCTGCTTCGCTGGGGGCTGTGGTGAGCTTTCCATGCTGGAAATCCTCCACCACCCTCGGGTGAGAAAAACGAGGGTATAGCCAGAGTTGCTCCGGAAGCAGTGGTGTAGTGTCTCATTGCCTTATGTAACAGTTCGCCTTTCTGCCTGCCGTATTGTTACATAAGGCTTGTAGAGAAACCGAGGCGGATCGCTCGCTGAGCAATCACCGGTTGTCGATATAGTCGGACGTGAGCGTTCCGTCGGCTTTCCGATAATAGAGATACTTGTACGGCCCGTGCTTCTCGCCTTTTTTCATGCATTTGCAGGTTTCGTCGCCGCACGTGACCTTCTCCATCACGACGGTCCCGCCTTTTGCACTACTTCCGTCTTCGTCAACGGGATCGGCGTCGTCCGGCAATTCATCGTTGTCGATCGGCTGTTGAGTCCATTCGAGCAGTTCGTCGATATACTCACGGGTTTCCAGAAGCGATTCGCGCTCTTGTTTCGGGAACCCCTTGCGGAGATACTTCGGTAGTGAACCCGGAGCAGCCGGCGGCTCTTCTGAAGCCATGATTGTACCTTATGTAACATCCAGACCTACATAAGGATGCTTGTTGTTACATAAGGTAGTGATGCCAAGTCGTCCTGTCTCCGATCAGATGGTCTGATTGTCGTCCTTGAGACTGTCCAACAGAATCGTCTCAATTGTGTAGTAAGCGCGCACTGTCCAATCCGAAGGCCGTTCGTGCTTGATCGACCGGCGTGCTTCGAAGATGTTCGTGATCTCGGCGAGCGCGACAGCTGCCTCGCCACCGGTGTCGTACATCGCTCGCCACCGGACATCCCGATTGCCCGGTGCGAGAACTTCCCAACCGGCCTTCTTTGGGTGATCAAGTGCGAGTGCGCCCGCACTGCTGCCGTTGGGGTGGAATTGCTCTCGTTCGGCTTCGATCACCATCTGCCCGGAAACCTCTTCGACCTCGACAGACCACTCATTGTGAGCGTCTGTAAGCGCCTCTTTGATGCGAGGTGGGGTTTCGGTCGCACCGTCCGGTGATCGTCCACGTACCCCCATCAGTGACCCTCCTGTTCCGCGTGACGGTTGGCTTCAGGAGCGTGCTCGCGTTCGTCGTGAGTGAGAAACGTGCCGTAGTCCTCGGTCTCGAATTCACAACCCTCCACTTTGCACTTGTGAGGCGGCTCGGGCACGACGTTTGCGAGCGCTTCGGAGTCGAGTGGATCGATGCCGAGCTGTTCTGCGAGCCAGCGTGAACTCGCCGCGGCCCACAGCGTCCGGTTTCCGGGAAATGGAACGAAGAGATCCACGCTGCTGGAATCACTGTATGCTGTCGGCCAGTAGCTCTCGCGGAACTGGCAGATGGTGAGTTCGATGGTGAACCATCGGGTCTGAATACCGAAGTCTGAATGCTTGCTCATCTGTTTCTGCCTCACCGCTCCGGGCGCAGAAAAACGGGTTCTGCTGGGGCTGTCTCAGCTGTCGAGGGCCTGTGTCGAGTGGTGAATTCGCTCGTGTTCGCCGGGCCGAAGGGCTGGGCGGATTTCCGCAAGCGGCCAGAAGCGCGCCGCGCGTTCACCCCCGCCAGCGGTCGGCTCGCCTGTGGTTTCGCTGCGACTCACTGCGAAGGTGGTCTCGACGACGAACACATCCGAATCAGATGAATTCTTATTCTTTTCGCCACCCTTCCCCGTCGCTCCAAGAGCATGTCCTCCCGATTTGGTGAGCGTGAGCGCGTCTGGAGCGACATCGAGTGTGGTTTCTTCGGCGAGTTCTCTGGCAGCCGCCTCGCGTGGCGTCTCGCCATGCTCGATGACGCCGGCAGGAAGCTCCCACTGTCCCTCGAACGGTGGCCGATCTCGTTGGATCAACAACACGCGATCATCATCGAGAACAACCACTCCCGCAGCTGGACTCGGCAAGTGGAATACGTGGGTTTCACAGACCGAGCAGTACCCACGTGTATCGCCATCGAACTCGTCTGGCTCCAGTTCGGTACCGCAGCGGGGACAGAAGTTGGGCGTATATATTGACATAGCAGGGTGAAGGGGGGAACAATTCCCGTGGTGTTTCGACGAAGGGAACGATCCGCTGCTTGGCATCACTAGGGCAATTACCCTATCCAACAAACATATTCAGATACTAATAAAGGTGTTGGCCAATCAGCTGCTTCCAACAGCGTCTTCGAGACCGCTCGCATACGCGGTTGGAGACACCGTTTCGCTGAACTGGTCAGTGTCGTCGCTGTCCGTTTCCGTCTCGGTGAGTGCCTGCTCGAACCGGGATTGGTACTCGTGACTGGCTTGTTCGGCTTCGGCTTCAGCCGCGAGTACGCGCGCGTAGGCGCGAACGGTACTCTTGCTCGCCGAGAGAGTGTCGGCGATCTCTTCATTCGATGCATCTTGATCGAGGAGCTCGCGCAGTTGCGACAGCCCGAACGGTGCGTCGAAATCAGTGTCTCGGAAGAGGTGGAGACTGATCCGGGCGCGAGCGATCGTCTTGTCGCGGTTCGGCGTGCCGAGCGTTCGAGCGATCTCTCTGTCTCCCTCTCCAGCGTGGCAGCGCCGGACGACTGTGACGAGTTCGTCCTCGTCGAGCGAGGTCTGAATCCCGTACTTGTTGGTCATCTCATGGATGATGCTCCGGATCGTGTCGTCGCCGTTGGAGTTGTCCGCAGAGACAGATGCCCAGCGATCCTCGTGTTGGCGTTCGGTGGTGGAAGATTCGCCGGTGATTTCGTGAAAAATGTCTGTAAGCTGTTCGACTTTCTCGCTGTCAGTGTTCGTCCCGTCCATGAATCGTCTCGTCTTCAACTGTGTAGTTGTTCACTCTACTACTTGAATGTTTGTTCCAGTTGGTGGAGCGCAGTGTTCCCGATCTAGAAGCAGGCTGGACACACCATATTTTCGTTGTTATCGGCCGATACCAGGCCTCAAACACATGATATCGGATGATGTGATGAATCCAGCCTGCTACCGGCTCTTGTCAGTATGGATAATATGAGGGTGTCATGTCGCCGCTGGCAACAGCACTCTCGACATCCGAGACGGGACCGCTTTCGAGGTCGATCATGCGGTAGATGGCGCGGCCTCTCCACTCACAGTCGGGAGCGTGGGCGCAGTTGGCCTCTGCGACGGCCCCATTGTCACAGTAGGTGTACTCGCGGAGTTCGAGCGTGCCACCACAACGCGGACAGTCGTCGCCGATCTGGACATAGTGATGGCCGACTCTCGCCGTGATGTCGGCTGGTGCGATGTTGACGTCAAGGAGTTGGCTGATGGCGTCTTCGAGTGCTTCCAGTCCGGTTTCGCGGTCGTCTTCGGCGACCGGAACTGGGTAGTCCGTGAGCGTGATCGTGACTCGTTCTTCGGTTGTCGTCTCGGTGCTGTCGCTGTCTGTGCTGTCTCCCATCATCAGTATCCTCTACCCCCTCTGGAGAGGACAAACCGCTGAAAGCATCATAGTCGCCTTTGCTGTTCGCAGAAAAGTGTCGCTTGAGGCTGTTCAGGTAGTGACGAACAGCTGTCCTTCGACCTCATAGAGGTAGCCCCGCATGAGCAGTTGGTGGATTGCCCGCTCTGCCTGCTTGTGAGAGAACGCTTCATCATCGACTAAGAATTGGTGTGCTTCGTCCCGTGGACAGCCCTGTTCCTCGCGGTCGGGGATTGCATCTGTGAGGTGTTCAAGAGCTTCCTTCGCTGTGGCCGACAGCGGCGTGCGGGGGTTTCGTGGCATAGGCTCCTTCTATTGTGCGCTTGTTGGAACAACTCGCAGATATATTGTCGGATCTCAACAGGAGGAACTGAACCTGTGTACGCCGACTCGGATCATCCTGACCACGCTCCGAGGTCGCTCTGTCCAATCGCGGGGCTGTCTCGCGTCTGGCCGGCCTCCTCCTGGACCCACTCGCGTGCCAGTTTCAGGGCGACAGCGAGCCCGCATTCTTCTGGCGGGTTTGCGATTTCGTGTTTCTCGTGGTCGTGCGCTCGCAGCCACGGCGCGAGGGCAATCGTCGCGTTCCCGCTCCCGCGCCACACTTCGACGTAGAGATATGCTCGCGTCTCCAGACTCGGTTCTGTCTCCGGAGGACGTCCACCCACCATGCTGACGGCCTTCTCGGTATCTCCCTGCCGGTAGCAGACGGTATGCTCGCGCTCTTCGAGGTAGTATCGATCGAGAACGAAGCCAACCGGCGGGTCGAACACTGCCTCTTCGACGTGTGGGTGGTCCCAGCGCTCCGGAATCTGTCGTTCCATCCACGCGACCGCGCGCTCGACACCCCACGCCGTCGCTTCAGCTTGCGTCTCGCCATCCTCGAGCGAGCGTTCCACGGGTTGAATCTTGCTGCAGAAGCCGTCTACACGGTCGTCGAAGACGGCGACACGAACACGATCAGTAATGCCGGAGAAGACGCCGACCGACCGCTGTGCTGACTCGCTGATCCAGACGTGGCCGTTTTTGTTCGATTTCGGCGTGTGGACCCACCCATTCACCTCTGCGGGAAGGCCGAATCCCTCGGGGAGAGGTGGTTTGTTGACCATGCCACTCAATCAGTTTTGAGAGGTGTGTCGAGCCGGACAGCGGCCACGCGGAACGTTGCGACGACCTCGTCGACGGTAGTCGCTGCATCTTCGCGCTCGATGGTGAGGTCGATCTGCCGGCGAACTCTGTCGGGATCGTGCTCGTATCGCCAGATCGCCTGCTCGACCCGAGGGTGCGTCAGCAGGTTCGTCTCGATGTCGAGATCGTCAGTGGCCCGGAGGACGGCTGCACTCGCGTGAATACGATCGCCGTAGCCGTCAATGTCCTCGCGGAGTGCGTCGAGCGCACTCTGGAAATCGAGATCCGCTACTTCATGATTGGCCATCACGGTCGGCGCGATAGTCTCGTCAGCACCGGCCGAAAGCTGGCGCTGGGACTCTATTGAGTTGCTCATTGTGTGACTCCTTCCGACTCGCCGACGCTGTCTGACTGATCGTCCTGCTCACTGGAGTCGGGTTTTTCTGGACTGTGGTCGAACGAGTCGTACTGAACAGTGCCATCGGGCCAGACGCTCCATTGACCGGCAAGCAGCGGGAAGCGAGCTTTCTCGTGACCGATCGTCTCGATCACGAGATGCTCTTCGAGGTGGGGAGCGATCCGTTCGAGGAACTCCTCGGCATGGCCGTATTCGTGGTCGACAACTGACCCATCTTCGTAGATGGGTTTCGACGGGTCGAACGCGGCATAGCCGTAGATGCTGATGATGGTCTCTTCGTCGGGACTTTCTTTCACCTCGATGTTGACTTCGGTGTGTGCACCCCAGAAGTTGTACTCGTCGGCGATTGCTTCGATCCGGTCTTTCGCCTCCGGATCGACTTTGCTCCACGTCGAACTGGTGGTAGCTTGCAGTGTTGCCATGGTGTTCACGGGAACAGAACTGGTTTCGCTGTCCCTCACCGCTCTCGAGGAAGAAAAACGAGAGTTACATGCCGAGCTGCGGATAATCAGGATCGCTCGAATCGTAGCCGTACACGTCCCCTACGTCGGCTTCGCTCCGTTTGCATACGTACCACAGCAGATCGTCCTCATCGCGTTCAAAGAGGGCAGCATCGCTGTTTTCCTCGACTACGTACCAGGTGTCGTCCTCGCCGTTGAACGCAAGTAGGAGATGTCCGTCTATGGTTTTGGCGTAGCCGGCGATCACCTTCCCGGAGGCGTTGAAGCCGCCGAGACTGAGAAGCGGGAAGAATCGCTGTACTCCGCTCTCGTCCAGCGCAGCGGCTTCGTCCATCGTGAGAAACCGATCCGGCAACCCGTCTGCGAGACCGTCGGGGAGATCACGCATCTCTGCAGGGCTTCCTGCACAGTCGTGGAGTCGTTTTCTCGTGAGGGTGGTGAACTCCTGCCCGCATGTGTCGCAGTGGTGTCCCATGTTTCACGATCCTCTCTTTGAGCTCCGCACAACGAGGCTGATGCGGCCTGTTGGTCTGCTCGATGGCGTCATTGGTCTGGCTTCTTGTCCTCGTCTTTACTTCCATGTTCGTGTTCATGACCGTGTTCACTCTCGATGCGCTCACGGAGTTCTGTGGGAAGCTTTGCCAGCAGGTGGCTCGTGGAATCGCGGACCATCTGTACCGTTGGATGCTCACGAGTCGGCAGGAGGAACTGGTAGGCGGGCTGCTCGCGGTCGGTGGCGTCGTAGAGCGTGAGTGCCGGCAGATCCTCGCCGTAGCTGTAGTCGACGAAGAACGCACCGCGCTCGGGGACACCGTTGAGACCGATTCGCGTGAACGAATCAGCCGAGTTCCGGTCTGATGGCTGCAGCTTGACGAAAGAGTCTCCGGATGCGTTGGAGATGCCACGGACCATTCCGGGACCCGTGACCGGCGCTCCGTGGCCAATGCGCCCCTCACAGTAGGCCGCCCAGACGAATGGAATCGCGAACGCATCGTCTGCGAGGTCAGCATACTCCGACTGGGGTGCCACCATGATGTCGTCACCACGACGCCCGCGATAGCGGTAGTAGTCGGTGTCGATGTTGAAGAGCTGGTCGTACTCAAGGCCAATCTGCTCGATGGTAGCCTCGTAGTCCGGCTCTCCTTCATCGTCCGTCGGGAGCTCCCATCCGGGGGCGCGTTCGTCCACTGCTGGGTTCTCGTTCGGTGAATCTGTACTCCGATATCCGTCTCGTCTGCTAGCGGTGCTGTTGTTGCTGGTATCGGCCTCTTGAGCGGTGTTTCCTGCCTCCGTTTGATTAACTGTCTTGCGAACGTAGGTCGCTCCGTCTTGCCGGTAGGTGTATTTCTTGGATTGGGCAAACTGGTTGAGGCGCTTGAAGACGTCTCCGGCGAGGATACCGAGTGCCTGCCGTCGCAGACTCTCTTTCGGCACAGCGTCGTCGATCCATGGCCACACATCCGCTCTCGGCTTGTGCTGGCCATGTTCGAGGATACTGAACGGGAAATTCTCGTAAATCGTTACCGTCTCGCTCAAGAGCGTCCGAACGTCAGTAGTATCGAACGGCGTGAGCACCCCTGTGTCATTGGCAAGCTCTCGCAGCATCCGTTCTGCGAGCACCTTGACCTTGACCTCGTAGTCGGTTTCGGACAGGCGTGGCGTCATTTCGGTAGTCAGTTCGCGGTCACTACTGCTGTCGGTGTGCTCGTTCATTGGCATTGTGGGCAGTACGCCCGGACGCCGAGGATACGCTCGCCGCGCACGATCTTTGCACCATCTGCTTCGCTCGTCTGGGCTCCGCAGCTCCGGCAGCGGAGTTGATTCGCTTCGTTTGACATGGTTTCAGACCTCTCGCTCCTCATGGAGATGAAAAACAATGGTGTGGCCGAGCCTGCTGTTCCTGCTCAGCGCGTTGCGAACATCTCGCTGTCCCGCGGGTCGATCTCGAAGGGGATGTACGTTGCCGGGCGTCGCGGGGTCAGCAGCTGGTCTCTGTAGCGGTTGGGATCTTCGGCAGCAAGATCGATTGTGAGCCAGTCGTCGGCGGCGAGTGCTTCGACCCACCAGTGGACAACCCCCAGCTCCATTGCCTCATCCATCGACGATGGCTGACTGTCTTCATCCGGATGGTCGAGTCCGCCACGAACGATGTAGGCGGTAATATCACGCTCACGGAGTTCGTCGTACAGCCTGCGTGCGTTGTATGGACAGTCCCCGAGCAGTTCGGAACTGTCGTGACCATCGGCGGCGGCCTCCATGGCATCGATAACCTGCGTCCGTTCTGTGATTCGACCCATCAATTCACCTCTCGGTATCGATGGAGTTGTTCGATAAGCCGGTCGAGCTCCGCGCTCCGAAACGGCTGGCCGTCGAACGGGTCGTCGTACTCGGCGACACCGAGCGCGTCGATACGGAGCCGGTCCCGAAGCTGGTCGGCTGTCACTCCCCACGTGCCTGTCTGGTAGCTCGTGAGCAACGAGTAAGCACGCTCGACACTACATCGTCCCAACCGGGTCGATTTCGCGGTGTACGTGAGGGCCCTGAGCGATGCTGTCGAGCTGCCCTTGTGGTGGTGATCGCGGTCGGTCTTTCGCAGCAGAGAGACGACCGTCTCGCGTTTCTGGTCAATGGTCATGGTTGAATCTGGTAGCAGGTGGTCTGACAGTGAACAGGCGGAATTCTCCCTTTCTCTCGACTGGGCTACTCGTCGCCCTCGTCGTCATCAGTGGTGACGACGGGCGCGATACTGTACTCGACGTGGCCTGCGCCATCGGCAATGTCGAACGCGACCAGAAGGGGACTGTCCGTCCCGAGCGCGAGCGTGACTTCGGTTCGCTTGTGGATCGGCCGTCTGATCTGGCGCAGGTAGCCGAGATTGAACGTTGACGCGACTGGCACAGCACCGACGAGCAACTCTTCGATATCGGCTGCCTCGTGGGGTGCAACGAGTCGATCGCTATCGCCGTTGGCTTCCGCGACGAAGCGTTCGCGAGTGTGTTCGATCCGGAAATCGACTTCTGTAGCGACATGGCCGGCGGCCTTCATGACCCGCTTCAGCTCGCCGCCTTCGAGCACACAGACCGATGGATGGTCTGCTTCATCGAGTTCGGAGACCGCGGACATCTGGGTACTTTCGTTCATCTGAAGCGAACACTCCACCCCGTCCGCTTCGACGTTGAGCGTCTGGCTGTCCCCATCGAGCGTGAGGCGCATCACGTCGCGGTTCGAGGTCATGCGCGTCACCTCTCGCAGGCGACTCGTTTGGATAGTGATCTTGCCGGCCGTCGCTTGGTAGCTCTCGCACGCACTCGCGTCGAGACGCACGCTCCCCATCGTCGTTCGACTGTCGTTGACGACGTTCCCGGTCAGTCCGTCTGGCGTGACTTCGAGCTGGAACTCGTCGTTGACCGTCCGAATCGCATCGAGGAATCGCTGCACGCGCCCAACTGAAACCGCTGCCGTGAGCGTTGGACACTCCGTTTCGGCCGTATCTGTATCCACATCGTCTGGTTGAATCGACGCGGTAGCGCTGCTCTCGTCGTATGTGTGACTCTCTGTCGACATTGGTTGTTCCCTCCACCCCTACGGGGGAGAAAAACCGTGGCTGGTCACTCGTTATCGCTTTAGCGGACAGTTCTGGTTAGAATATTAACTAATTCGGATGAAACAGTTGCTAAACAGCGTACACCGAGTGCACGCAGTTTAGAATCNCACTCGTTATCGCTTTAGCGGACAGTTCTGGTTAGAATATTAACTAATTCGGATGAAACAGTTGCTAAACAGCGTACACCGAGTGCACGCAGTTTAGAATCAGTTAGAGTGTACCCTTCCGACGGCAGATGATGAGTTCACGGACCCGAGAGCCGTGCTCAACGTCTGATTCGAGATACGCCGTCAGGATAGCCTCGACGATTTCGGAGCGACTTGCACCGAGATCAGCGCACTCATCAACCAGTTCATCGATCTCAGAAGCTATCTCATCGTCGATCGAGACTCCGAATTTCGTTTTCGCCATCTCTAAGACAAACTTAGAGAGGCGTGCACTAAGTGCACGCCGATTTAAACCATTTATTCCGGGTTTCGCTCTGGTTCCGATGATTTGTGGGCTAAAGCGATAACCAGTGNCTTCGACGGGCAGAATCGCTATCAACAGGACATCGCGGCCAAGAGCGTCGATCTCGCTACCTCTCTCAGCTATCGAGATGCCGCCGATCACGGCGACGGCTTCGTCTCGATGCCGTCGCCAGACACCATCAACCGCCGTGCCAAAGAATACGGCAGCAAGCTCAAGCAGTTCCTTCCTGACTGTGTTGCCGGAACGGACGCTGACGCGATTATNACCATCAACCGCCGTGCCAAAGAATACGGCAGCAAGCTCAAGCAGTTCCTTCCTGACTGTGTTGCCGGAACGGACGCTGACGCGATTATCGCCGACGGAACGAAGTGTCACAGCCAAGACGAAGATCGATCGTACCACTCCGTTCAAGCAACGCTCGGCGAGGATACTGCTGAGGACTCACGGTCCCTGCTGGATCTGTCGATCAATGCTGACTGGGACGAGACAGCGGCCGCTCTCGATGACATCGGCGCAGTCACTGACGACGCTACGGTCGTCAGTGACGCTGATGACAGTATNGACAGCGGCCGCTCTCGATGACATCGGCGCAGTCACTGACGACGCTACGGTCGTCAGTGACGCTGATGACAGTATCGTCACGGCATTTACTGACGAAAGCCGCAAGCATCAGCTCGACCTCGTCCACGTCGGCCGGACGCTAGGCTACAATCTCTGGGATGACGGCGTGTTCTCCTTGGAGCGGCGCACCGAGATCGTTACAGAAGTGATCGACGAGGTGTTCCATCTGAAGAATTCGGTTGCCAAGCACCGACCTGAGGAGGAGTTCGCGGCGATCCGCGAACGGATCGCGCGAACGACCAAGCGTATTGAGAAGACAGCGTGGCAACTCTCGCAGTTCGGTTCGAGGAAGGCTGCGGGGTATCTCCGGCGGTGGTTGCCGTCGATAGTGACGTTCGCCGAGCAGGCTCTTGAGGGGTTCGAGGTACCGTGGACCTCGAACCCCGTGGAACGAGCGATGGGAGAGGTAGCGAACCGATGCAAGAACCAATGGATGCGCTGGACAGAAGCCGGGTTAGAGGCATTGCTTCAACTCAGACTCGTGAAGTACGCCAATCCAGGTCACTACCGAACGTTCTTCGACGAACTCCTCAGTCGATCAACCAAAACAACCATGAGCTGTGACCTCTCAGTGNAGTACGCCAATCCAGGTCACTACCGAACGTTCTTCGACGAACTCCTCAGTCGATCAACCAAAACAACCATGAGCTGTGACCTCTCAGTGGAGGCTACCAGAGGCAAAGTCTAGAGGACTTTGCGACACCACCAATCCTTTGTCGACGAGCGTGTCGAGATTCGGGTAGAGTCGTCCATGGTGGATCTCCTTCTCGTAGTATTCTTCGAGTTCGTCCTTGAGCTCAAGCCCGTTCGGTTCGTCCTCGCTGGCAGCCACGTACAGCAGGTCGCGCTGGAAGCCAGTCAGATCATACATATCTTAGGGATGGTTATTCAAAGACTAAAACACACCGAAACTCGGAAACTCTGTTGTCCTGTCTGATTCAGAGGTCGCGAGATTGGACTGTCTTGCGGTTGTTGGCCTCTGCTCGCCGTGCCGCATCCGCCAGCAGGTTGGCTACTTCGCTATCGAGCGCGTCGTAGAAATCCGATAAGACGTTCTGGTCTGCGAGCTGTTCTTTGACCGCCGCTTTGACGATGAGATCCGTCATGCAGCCTGTACTCCCGCCTATTCGCACTTATACGAAGGACAGGCGCAATACCCACGGCTTCAGCCCTGTCTCTTACCCATAAGTCCTACAACCGTAGCTGACGAAGCGAGAATAGGAGATGGGAAGCTGTTCGAGGAGTTGGCGACCGGAAGTTGATGCTGAAGGGGAGCTGTGTGACATGGATGTATCAGGTTGGATTCGGACTGAGTTTCGATCAGCTGATTTTGGAGATAAGCGTCTTACCGACCGATTAGTTCAACTTGGCGATGAACTCGGCAGTTCACCTGCCGAGTCCATCCCAGCCGCCTGCGATGGCTGGGCGTCCACAAAGGCTACATACCGATTTTGCGATAATGACAGTGTGGACCCGAATGAGATTCTCTCTGCTCATAAGCAGGCACAATGGTCACGAGTGAATCAGACAGACGAGCTTTTGGTTGTCTCCGGTACTACTGAACTTGTCTTTCCGAGGCATCCATCAAAGGAGGGACTTGGCGATATCGGAAATTCTACAACGGATCTGGAAGGCGTCAAAGTCCACTCAACCATTGGGATTGATCCACGAACATATCGTATGACAGGGGTCATCGATCAGCAGGCGCTGATCGAAGACCAACAGGCTGGCACCAAACACGATACAAACGGTAAAGATGAGCCGACTCAGTTGGAAAGTGAACAGGAGAAATGGATTCGTGGTGATAGACAAGCCACTAACTGGCTCCCCGAAGATGTTCGACCGATTTTCGTCCACGATCGAGGAGCGGATGCATTCTCATTTCACGCCGAAGTTGTCGAAGAAATAGATGATGCTGGCTTTGTCGTGCGTGCTAACCAGAACAGACGGATACGAACAGAGGATGGAGAGATTGACAAACTCTTTGACTGGAGTAGCGACCTTCCCTCGGAAGGTCGCACGACGATCGAGATTCAGCAAGGCGGTGGAAGACAAGCACGTGAGGCAGAACTGTCGATTGTAACGGGAACGTGTGAGCTTCTTCCACCACAATACGCACCGGCTGGGAAGGACCCAGTAACAGTGAACGTTGTGCGGGTCGACGAGATCAGCGAGGCTGACGACCCGATTCAGTGGGTGTTGCTCACCACTGAATCGGTCGAAGACTTAGATGATGCACTGACAGTAATCGAATATTACGGTGCTCGCTGGACAATAGAAGATTGGCACAAAGTGCTGAAGACGGGATGTGAGATCGAAGAACGGCAACTTCAGACTTGGAAGCGTATGGAAGTGTTGCTAAGTATGTACTCTGTGATTGCCTGGAAAGTACTACGGCTGCGAAAACTTGCACGGGGCGAGACACCAACGTCTCCTGATGTTTTGTTGAGTGAGGCAGAGCGTACGGTTCTGGAAATGAAATTTCCAGAACTGTGTGGCCATGATGGCAAAGCCTACGCTGTAAGTGTAGCGAAGCTTGGCGGATATCTGGACCGCGGCTCCGATCCTCCACCAGGCTGGCAGACGATGTGGAAGGGACTCAACAAGTTGCGCATGTGGGCAGAAGGCTACGAACTCGGCACTGAATGAGCGCTTCCACCGCTCATTCAGCGAAACTCGAAATGAAGTTACCCTTGTCGCCAGTTTCGCTGGATAGTAATGGATAGGAAATCGCCACTTAACCGGAATAATGAGCATTTCCTGACTAATTTTCTCTTTTCAAATCAGATTCAATTGGTTTTTCTCTCCATTTCTGGCTTATGGGTAAGAGACAGGCCTTCAGGCGTGGGAGGATGTCAACTCAGCTCCATCGCCGTGCTCATGGATTGAAGTGATAGATGTACGGATGGTTCCCCTTGTCGGCGGGCATGATCTTGTCGAGGATCTGCTGGACTTGCTCCTCGGAGATGCCGCTGGCGATGATCCGCTCGTCGTAGATGGCGAAGTACGCCTCATTGAGGTTGAGGTCGCGTAGCTCCCGCCCCAAGCTTCGGGCACGTGCCTTGCCCAACTCCTCGTGATAGATGCGCTCCAACTCCGGACTCTTGTCCGTGAGCGTCTCGATTTCGTTGGCGTACCGCTCTCTGTTGCGCTTGTTTTTCATGTAGAAGCTGAGCTGCTCGGTGTCGGATGTCTCGGCCTCTTTGCCGGACGCGGGCAGCGTCTCGATGATGTCAAACCGATGTTTGGCTTCCTCGTAGGCGTCGTCGATGTCCGTGCTGATGGAGCCGCCGAAGACGACCGGCTGGATCGCCAGCCACCCATCGATTATGATCTTCCCCTCGAAAGGCAACAGTGCAGTTTGAGATACCAGCAATGGCAACGCCTTCTCCTTCCAGTGAGCACTAAATGGGGTGTGAGCAGCCTTCACGCCAAACGCTTGCGGCGGCTCCTCCCAGTCGAGGAAGACCGCGTACTCCGCCAAGTGGCGCACCACGACGAACTCGCCGAACACATAGTCCGTCCACTGCTCGACTGCCTCCAACTCATCATCGGGGATGTCGGCTGGGTTCTCCGCGACGAAATCGGCGATCAGTTGTTCCGTGTCCTCTTCGTACAGACAGTTCCGGATCGGTCGCAACTCCGCATCCTCTCGCTCGCGCAGATCGTCGTACGTCTCGATGCCGTTCACAATATCGTATTCGGTGTTGACGTGCGCGAGCAGATTCCCATAGAGTTCGATGAACCGTTCACCGGCGGCCTGCTCGATTTGTCGTCCCATCACATGTGTCAGCGGTCGGCGAGGCTGAAAGCGTTCTCCTCTTCGGGCTGGCTTCTGTGCGTGTCTCTCGATTCATGGAGATATGGGCGCGTCAGGCGTCGATTGATTGAATTTCTCTACCACATCCCGAAGGCGAAAATCACTCCCGATGGAACGAGGGAACCACGGCCAGTTTTCACTTGGACCGTTGAGGGCCCTCCAGTACACCTGTCGTGGATGAATCACCGGTTCGGGGAGGCTCCGGTGGTTGAGACGCTGCTTTTTCGCAAACATCGTCGCGGTCCTCGAGATTAACGTCCTCCCAGCGAAGTCCCTAGCGTCGCTCGTCGCTTCTGTCGCGAAGAATCTTCGTGCCTCGCACCCCGGGAGTGCGAGAGGAGATAGGCCAAGCACGCAACACACGACGACCGAAGAGGCAGACGGCGTATCAACCGACGGGACACGCGTCCGTCGATCGGTCCGGAAGCATGCCAACCACGGGAGAACGCCACCACCGATCCGAGGGATTATCCCCGATGCGCCACGTACCCGCGTCAAGTGAACGCATGAGCGCCCCTTCCGGCGACCCTACCGTGACCGTCGTTTGTCCGGAGTGCGCCTCCGAGAACATATCGAGCACTATAACTCCCTAATCGCGAGCTGATAACACGTCTGTGGATCAGCGTACTCCGGTCGTTCACCATTCAGCGCCACGTGCCAGCACCCACAATTTGAACAGAGATTGATGATTTTGAACCACCCTTCAGCCACGATAACAACGAGCTCTGCTGTGTCGGACTTGGAGGACACCCCTTCCTGTGAGTGCCACTCTACAGGGTGAACTAAGTCGTAGTTACCGGCTTGCTGAATGGCCTGTAATTCCGTCTCGGTTAGAGGCCGGTCTGGAAGTGAGTCAATCATTGGCATCTGGTATCACTCCGTGTGGTAGGTACCATCTGATCTTGAACGTCAGGTGGTGAGTGGGTTTCGCTACAGAAGCTCACACTCCAGAACGGACGAATCAGGAGAGAGACCTACCTCGTCACCGCAAATCAGCCTTCGCCATCTCATCGAGGAACGCTGGACGGTTCGAGTGTTTCTCACAGAGGCGATCGACCAACGCCTCGAAACGGTCGTTGAGGCCAAGCTCGCGCAACTCCTCTAAGTGGCCGACGATGGTCTGGTAATGACCACGCCCCGTCTTTTCAGCGGCGAACGGCTCAAGCAGTTCCTCGTAGATCTCGTGGTACGTCTCTGGATCATACTCTCCGAGTTCGTCGCGATATTTCCGCAGGATCGGGAGGCCGCGATCAGTGGGTCTGCCGAGCGAGCGTGGTGAGTTGTCCGTTCGGGCACGTTCTATGACGAGATCGAACGCCTCTCCTCGTCGCTTCTCGCGGAGGTAGAGTTCGATCAGCGTATGGATGTGATCTTCCTCGGCCAGTTCCTCCTCAAACGACGCAACGCGCTCGTCCCATTTCTCGGGCGAGCTGCGCTGCTTCAAGGCTTCGTAACACGACCAGTCGCGAGCTTCCACGAACCGCCGTTCGACGTGGTACTCATACTGTTCGGACGAGCGGCCCTCGTAGAGTTCGACAAGCTGGGGACGGAGCCGCGCAGTGTCAAATGCCTCGAGACCCTCCTCCGCAACCTCGATTGCCCGTGATTCGTCACCGATTTCCCGGAGAAACGCGACGTAGCGCCGATAGAAGAGTGGACTCTCCTGGTAGTACTGCTCGTACAACTCGCGGACCCGCGCGTCCTCCCCGAGAAACCCGAGGCAGCCCAGATAGGTCTTCAACGGAACGGAAATCCCGACTTCGGTGGGATCGCTCTCGCCCGCGAGGAGATCGTCGGGGAGGTGCTCTTCGAGGAGTGTTGCATAGTACCGCACGTCCGCTTTGGTGGAACACAGGTCGTCGAGCATCCACCCGTACGTGTCCCTGAAGAAGCGGTAGAATCGGTCCTCCGACCGCCATTTTTCGAAAAGATACTCGATGTGCTCCCGCTTCTGTTCGTGAGAGAGATCGGCCGCTTGGAGGCATTCGAAAAATGCCTCAAGTTCCTCAACGACGGCGTCCTCGTGGTACTCGGGCACGAGGTCGGTCTCCTCAGCGCGCACCTCGACCATGGCACGATAGATCAGTCCCGCCTCAACCGGCTGGTCCCGCTCCTCGAGGCGCTCCGCGCGGTGTTCGAACCCGGTGAACCGCTGTGGCGGTCCCGAAACCGGTGGCTGGCGATCTTCCGCAGGGTACCGGCTGGCCAGTTCGCGTTTGTAGTCCGCGAGCGTGCGCCCGTCAGTTTGGTCGCTGACAGTCGCGAGAAACCGCCTCCGGAGGTCCACATCGCCCGTGAACGCCGTGGACAGAAATTCGCGGAGGTCGTCCGGGTCGGCGCGCTCCAGCCGGCGCTCGACGGCCGGCTGCTCGTCTTCCAGGTCATCATCAGCAGCCGCGAGCCATGTGGCGACGACGTGCTTGCAGGACCCGCTCCCGTCGTACGGACAGGTGCACGAGGCGCGCAGATCGTCGGCCAATTCGATCTCGACCGCGTACGGCGTGGGCTGGGAGCCTTGGACGGCCGCCGAGATCGTCGCTCCGTACCGGTCGAGCCGAACGACACGGCCGTCCTCGTGGTAGTCAACGCCCCGGTCGAAGACCGCAGTCGTGCAGTAGTCCTTGATGCGATCGATGGTGTAGGTCATTAATGTATCGTCGCAATCACTCGGGAAATCATGCTTCTGTCGATCGATACCAGGCCTACGGCCCACGGTTCACCTCCCGCCGAAGCCGTTCCCCGATATCCGTTCCGCCGGCCGCATAGTCCAGCGCGAGATCCGTCACCGTTTCCTGCCAGTCCTGCACCTGCTCCATGAGGTCCTCGAATACCTCTTCGTCGGTCTTGTCGGCACCGCACACCGTGCGGACGACGACCCACCCCTCATCCGGAAAATGCTCCAGCACGTATCCGCCCGTCACGATCTGGAGCGGGAGACGTTGAGTGGTTTCATCCTCGGGACTGCCGCTCATCAAGGGGAGCACAGTCAACACTTCCTCGTCTTCCTCCAACTGGCCAGCTACCTCAGGCAAAAGCGGACGATTCGGTAGCGCTGACACGACGTCCCCGCGCTTGAGTCCACTCTTTCCCTCCGCTACCAGTTTCCGTGTCTGTTCGGCGTCGATGTCGGCGGGTCCCGGGCAGTCGTGTAATCGAAGCCGCGTTAACGTCCCGAACGTTTCGCCGCAGTCTTCGCACGTGCGGGTCATCGGTATCTGCCTCTGCGTGGGGACGGCCGTTCAATGTTCGGACCCACCCAGGAGGTGATGATCGTGGATACCGTCGATTACTTGTCGAGACCGGTGCTCTGTTGAATCGAGGGATGACGGCGGGATAGACCGTCACATCGGTAAGGACGAAGCCAAGGAAGACCAATATGGCTGAAGTCGATCTCCTCGACTTCGTGAAGACGAATAAGCGTCTGGTCAGACAAGCTTCGGGGACGAACGCGGGCGAGTCCACCAACGGACTCGCCCGCTGGAAACACGTCATCATTCACTGTTATCGCCTCGAAGACGACCATATACACTCGGACCCGAGTTCCCCCTGGCCCTTCTCAGAGTCTTGATGGTTCAGGGATCATTGCTTCCGATCAGAGGAGAAACTGTTGAACAAAGCACATCCAAGTGTATAGCTACCGCGAAACCGAAATCGTCTCCGGTGTTTCAGCGAACTCCGTGAGATCCTCGAAGTCGACCCCAGCGATGTTCCGGACTACTCCACGATCTACAAATCGTTCGATCGGCTCGAAATGCGGGTCTGGCGGGCGTTGCTCCGCGTTTCAGCGGAGCAACACCCACAGTCCGGTCACGTCGCTCTCGACAGCACGTTCGTCTTTAGCTAAGAATCACATCGCGATACAACAACGGAGTTCTGTTGGAAGTTTTTCAAATAATCAAAGAATCAGTTACTGCATAGAATGATGAGTTATTGAAACAATAATCGTGGTACAGAATTCACTACTCAAAGACTCACGGATAGCAGACAATCCAAAATCCCAAATTCAATGAGTCAATGATTCATTGATCTCCAGGCAGGACAAATAAAATTTTAGCCTGTCAGTGGAATGTGGCATTGAATTCAGTTTTCGGAGTTCTAGATCGACGTTGAATGTCTGACGAAGATTTATGAGTCATTGAATCAATGATCGAGCTATGGGCGAATCACCTCGTGGATGGGGCGTCACGTCATCGACCGGCATCCCCACGACCGCCTTCGGGAATCAGAAAGGTGGGACTGGGAAGACAACGGCGACAATAAACAGTGCAGCGGCACTGGCCTCTCGGGACCACGATGTCCTTGCGATCGATATGGACCCACAGGCAGATATGACGAAAGGGCTGGGTTTGGGTCCAGGTGACGATGATGAGTTATCAAGAATTAAGAATGATCTTCCAAACACACTCGCTACGGATGATGAAAATCTTCTCGACGTCCTCGTCGACAATCCGCGCACGCACGACACAGCGCTTTCCGAAATAGTGATCCACAACGACGAGTACGAGCACTTGAATTTCGATCTGGTGGCGAGTCACAAGGACATGGGGCTTGCTCGGGACTGGATGGATGATGCAAGCGCCCGTCTCGCGTTGAAATCGGCTCTCGAGGAGTTAGCTGACGACGGCTACGACTACGATTTCATCTTAATCGACTGTCCACCTGATCTCTCAGTCCTGACGGATGCAGCGTTCATCGCAGCTCAGAACGTTTTCTTGGCTGCGCAAACACAAGCGACATCACGAGATGCCCTTGACGACCTCTGGGACCAGTTGGAATCCATTGAGGATAACCAACAGATCGAGATCGCAATCGTGGGGCTGCTGGCGAACATGTATCGAGACGATGGTCAGTCGCAGAAATTCCTCGGTGTGTTCGACGAATCATATGCGTCGTTGGCACCAATTTTCAAACTCCCAATGCGGGTAGCGATACAGCGCGCGTGGGACAACGGCTCCGATATTTTCGAATGGGAGGACGCGAACGATCAGCAAGTGGAGCGCAACCTCTTCTTAGAGGTTGCTGAGACAATGGAACGGGCGTTCGAGAAAATACAGGTGGAGGTATAACTATGCCCCGAGGAATGAACGAACGATTTGAGGACCCGTCAGACGAAGCAGAAGCCGAGGATGCTGCGGCCGACCATGAGATGATGGAGACCACAACAGAAGTAGATGATGAACCGTTGAACATCCGGGAGGATTGGGATTCAGCTACGATATACGTTGAACCGGAACAGAGCGAAGATATTGAGGTCACATTCACGCGGCTGAAAAAGCAGCTGAAACGAGAGAACGTCACGCTCGAGAAGAACAAGCATTTCTACCGTGGGATTTTCGAAGTCGCGTTCGGCGAACACCGCGAAGAGACGAAAGAGAAGATTCGTGAACTGGTAAAAGAAGACGCTGATCAGTGAATCAGTGAATCAGTGAATCAGTGAATTTACTCACCTAACAAATTGGCGAGTTCGTCATGCATAGCTTCACGTCGGTGCTTCCGACGTTCGGTTTCTGAAAGGTAGTTATCAAGGACGATTCCAGGATCAGAACTCCCCTGGTCTTCGGCAATCGATGTGTACCGCTCGGCGATCTGGCGTACTGCGTCACCATAGAGCGAGTACCAGAACCGCCGGCCCATTTTTGGTGTAGGCGTCTCCCCGGCAACGGTCACATCTGCACTCTCAGCAAGCACAGCAAAGCGGTTTCGCATGGTGTCGGTTACGATACACCCACTCTCGGATGCCGAAGACGGAAAGAGATACCCAGCTCAGTCAGGGTCGTCAGCGAGCGTATCGGTGCGAGCGGTGAGGTTTTCAATCCCAATGAGCAGCGAAACCGTTCCGGGACCGTTTTTGCGTTCTCCTTCCTGAAACACCAGATGGGGGTACTTCTCGTCTTCCTGTCCAAAATTGACTTGATCAGCACGAAGCGCACACAGCTCAGAAGGTCGAAGCCCCCACCCAGCGAGGCCAATCACGAGCAGACGATCTTCGAGACCTTCGGCAACTCGGTAGAGCGAACGGACATCGTGCGATCGAGGGCAGGTTGTCCCACTCCGGCCGATCCCACCCGAAACGTTTCTCCATCCGATCGAGCGGGTTGTAGACGGCACGGCCCGCATCGAGGAGGTAGTCGTAGAACCGGCGCGTATCTTCGAGGTACTTGAACTTCGAGGCAGGCGTCCCCAGCACCTCGTCCAAGACATCGAAGACTGCGAGCGCGCGGTCGATTTCAGCAGGACGCTCACGTTCTTCTTCGAGCGGTGCAAGCAGGTCCGCTGTCTCGTTGACGTCGACGTAGAGGTGGGTGTACTTCTTGAGACGAGATCGGATTGGCATGACGGTCATCTCTGGATGCCCGCGGCGATCGAGGAGTTCGTCGACGTACTCGTTGAGGATTGAGCGCGTCGAGTTGTGGTCAAGTTCCCAGTAGTCGTCTGCGTCGTCGCTGCCGACGTTGAGCCGACCATAGAACTCGGTGGGCGTGAGGTCATGATCACGCTGGAGCGCTTTGATGAAGCCACTGAATCCGTGCTCGGTCATCCACTTGTAGGACGGACGGTCGGCTTCGGGATCGAGATCGTCCTCTTGCATCGCCGGGGCGGCCTCGTTCCAGTAGAACGCTTCGAGGTCGTCGAGGTTTGGTGGTCCAGCGGTAGCTCATGGATGCTTTGAGAATAGCTGAAAGGGTGGTGTATGCGGTTCGTTGGTTTTCGGCGGAAGGAACGGCTTCGCTCTGTGAGCGTGTCATAGAAAGCGTCACATACGAGGTTGCAGGGCGTTGGAATTGTGTCCAGCAAAGCCAACGCCCTGCAAAACGTAGCTTCTGTCGACGACTTCTTGAANGAGCGTGTCATAGAAAGCGTCACATACGAGGTTGCAGGGCGTTGGAATTGTGTCCAGCAAAGCCAACGCCCTGCAAAACGTAGCTTCTGTCGACGACTTCTTGAATGTCGCGGCGACCGAGACAGTCCCGCTGTTTGAGTACCTCTCATTCGAGTTTCTGCTGGAGTACGACGTGTTCGCCCCCTGCAAACGGGGGCGAACACGAGTTCATGAACCACCAGAACTCTTCCGCGGCTTTCTCCACTGCTACTACGAAGACGTCTACGGCACTCGTCCCGTCGCACGGGAACTCCAGAAGCCGCTGGTTTGGCTGAGCTGTGGCTTCGATCGACCGCCGTCGCGAGACGCGGTCGATCGCTTTCTCACCGACCTCGAACACGTCGTTGACGATGTCTTTGATCATCTCGTCGAGCAGGCCGCCGTTCGGGGCCTGCTCGACTCTACGTACCGAATCGATTCGACTCACGTCGAGGCGATTCCGTGGAACGACGATGCCTCGTGGAACTACGACTCAACTGCTGAAGAGCACTACTACGGCTTTGGCTGTACGATCGTCTCGTCGGGAGCAAAGATTCCCATCGCAGCGGAGTTCACGCCAGCAAAGCAAGCGCCAGAAGAGACGGCGATGCGCGTCACGCGTGACGCGCTCGCCGTCGAACACCCGGTCTGGATGCTCGGTGACAGTGCGTACGACACGCTCGACTGGCACGACCGCCTGCTGGAAGCAGGGGTCGTGCCAATCGCCCCGTACAACCCGCGAAACACCGACGATCCGCTCGATATCGAGTACCGGGTCGAAGACCGCATCGAAAAGCACAGCGAGGACGTTCAGCTCAAGCGCTCTCTCTTAGACGAGACGTACAACCGCCGGACACAGGTTGAACGAACGAATGACGCAGTCAAGGATTGCGGCCTCGGGCCCGTCCGCGCCCGAGGCCGCGTCCACGCACGAGCGCAGGTCTTCCTCGCGCTGTGTCTCCGAGTCGTCGTCGCGATCACCAACGATGAACGAGGAGACAACCCTGGCCGCGAGATACTCACATCATGAGACGGATTCTATGACACGCTC
>NZ_AOMF01000028.1 GCF_000336715.1 Halococcus thailandensis JCM 13552 | reverse complement strand
TTCATTCGGTATTGTTGATGGATTTGGCAGAGATTAGCCGGCTAGTTTCCGCCCTGAACGCTCATTTCGACCTAAGGCGATAACCGGTGTCCAGCACCGGGAAGTTTCTTCCCGGTTCGCTGGAACACCGAGTCGTCGATGACGATGTAGCCGTCCTGTGACCAGCGCGTCTCGCCGTGTTTTTGCAACTCCTCTAATCGCTCGTGGTTGAGTTGATCTTCGTTCCAGTCGTACTCAGTGAGGAATTTGTTGAGTGCTCGGTCGCCTTGAGCTGGAAGGACTTCACGTGCGATCCCGGTCACGGTCTTGCTGCGGGCCGCAGCAAGACCTGTTACGTACGTTTTGGCGTGATGAATCTGGTGATACGACAGCGAGTCGAACTCGTCCAGTGGATCGGTGCAGGACAGGAAGTCCGTAATCGGAAGCATCGGCCGTCACTGCCGTCTACATCGCGTTCCTACTTAAACGTGCAGAGCCGAGTGAGGTTGTCAAATGACGATGCATACAACGTATCAAACATTGGCTCTGTAGTTTCGCTAGACGGAGACGCCGCGACTACGTTATTGCCGTAGAAAGCGAAGAGACGGAGTATTGTGACTTCGGAATTCCGTCTCCTCACCCGTGTTACGGTGGCTAAGGCTAAGTCAGTTGTCGCTAACCCGGACGAACCCGCCGACCCCGAAGGGGGTGGCGGGTTCGCCGAGTGGGCAATGCTCACGCTGCATGCACTCCGCATCGAGCTGGGCAAATCCTACCGTGTTGCGGTGGATTTGCTCAGCGAGATGCCCGGCGTCCTCGAAGAGATCGGTCTCACGCGGCTACCTCACTACACCGTCCTCCGCACGTGGTTTGCGCGGATTCCAACGAAGACGTGGCGTGCGTTTCTCGGCGTGTCAGCCGAGAAACGCACTGGCCACGCCGCGATCGATTCGACTGGCTTCGACCGCGACCAGCCCAGCCGTCACTACGCCAACCGCACGCACTACCACGTCCGGGCGCTGAAAGTCACCGCGCTTGTGGATGTCGAAACGCTGTACATCACCGACATCCACTCGACGACCTCGAAGAAACACGATGCGAAGATCGGCCCGCAGGTCGCCCGGCGCAACGCCGGCGACCTTCGGAGCCTCGCAGCCGATCGAGGCTATGACGCGAAAGCCTTCCGCGACGAACTTCGTGAAAACGGCATCAGACCGCTGATCAAGCACAGGATCATGAACCCACTCGATCACGCCCACAACGCCCGCATGGACGGTGATCGATACCATCAGCGTTCCATGTCAGAAACCGTCTTCTCGTCAATCAAGCGCACGCTCGGCGCAGCCGTGCGTGCGCGAAGCTGGTGGTTGGAGTTCCGTGAAATGCTGCTGAAAGCCACCGTCTACAACCTCCGCCGGAGCGTCCGATACACGTGAAATCAACCGCAGTGTACCGAAACTACAGAGCCCAAACATTGATTCTGGATAGGCATATTCATAATCAATAACTCCCGATCTTTGTTTCCCAGTTCGATCTGGGACGACCTTTGGTTCGGCATCATCAGTGATGTTCCAGCCACTGTCTCGGAGTTCTCTGCAAATATTGTCCCCAATTGCCGATCCCCACTTTCCTTTTTCCATCATATTTTCGACTTCATCTGGTATTTTTGGACTTGTTGTAATCGCATCACCATCAAGCATAATAAACCACCCTTCGCTAGGGTGCGCCTCTATGATTGGAACAAACGTACGTGTTTACCCCCAGAACGATTTCGCCACTCTCTCGTAAGTTGCTCCTGACCTCGCAGTAGAGCAATGCAGACGACAGGGTGTGCT
>NZ_AOMF01000026.1 GCF_000336715.1 Halococcus thailandensis JCM 13552 | reverse complement strand
TACCAGACGAACCATCGCCGCCGCTTTGATGCGAAGTCCGGATTTGGAATATTCCAACTAAGGCTTATCGAGCTGTCCACCCTATCTTACGACGATGACTGAAGGTCTGGACGCAGCGGGGCAGGCGAGCAACTCGGGGCAGGGACGACAATTATCTGTCCGTCTTGCTGTCCCAGAGATGGACTGCCCCTCCTGTGCACAGAAAGTCGACAAGAGTCTCCAGCGCGTCAACGGAATCACTGAGACGACACTCCAACCGACTACCGGCACAGCCACGGTAACCTATGATCCAGACCGTACTGCCGAAGCTGACGTGGTTGCAGCTATCGAGGGAGCGGGTTACGAGGTTGCTGGCAATGAAGGTGATTCTAATGGGAAATCAGATAGTGAAATGGACATTGTGCCGCCGTCGGAGATCTGGACGAGTCCTCGCGCGATCAAAACATGGATTGGCGCAGGCTTCGTCGTCCTCGGCCTTCTCTTTGAGTTCGTTCTTGCCGGACAGAATCCGGAGGTAGCGTTCCTTCTCGGCTACTCACTGACGCTTGCGGATGGGCTGTTTCTCGTCGCAATTGCTGTCAGCGGCTATCCCGTCGTTCGTGGTGGGTATTACT
>NZ_AOMF01000025.1 GCF_000336715.1 Halococcus thailandensis JCM 13552 | reverse complement strand
TTCAAGAAGTCGTCGACAGAAGCTACGTTTTGCAGGGCGTTGGCTTTGCTGGACACAATTCCAACGCCCTGCAACCTCGTATGTGACGCTTTCTATGACACGCTCCTATTTGGATAGTTCACAACATAGAGCGTGATCTATGGGTTCTAAATCAATGGTGTATGGTGGTTTGTTGAGCTGGATAATGGTATCCTGCTCAGGTAGTCGAACAATTTATCTCAGATCCCCTCATTTGGCAAAGCTATGCATGGAGAATGGGACCATGAGTGAAGAGGGGCCGACAGATCGTTGGGAGCCCATTCGAATAGCAGGACGCTGGGCAATTCATGGTCGAACTCACCTCACAGTGTTGGTTATCGTCATCATCGCTGAAGCAATCGGGACTATTGAATTCCCGATTGGACCTGGGACAGTAGTGTTATTGCCACTGCTGTTCGCGGTTGTGATTGGTGTTACTATTAGTTACAGTGTCCTTGGCAAGTATATCAAAACACTTCGCCAGTTCGTTGATAAAGACGTGAGTATCCTCAGTTCGCCTCTCCTCATCATTGCTCTGATGCCTCTCGGTGTGAAATACGGGACACAAGTCGGACCTTCCTTTGAGAGCTTAGTGAATTCGGGAGCAGCCTTCATATTACAAGAATTGGGGAATCTTGGGACGATTTTCCTTGCACTGCCTCTCGCACTGTTACTGGGTCTCAAGCGGGAAGCCATCGGTAGTGCGGTCAGCATTGCACGCGAACCAACACTTGGTGTCGTCACGGACAAGTATGGCATTGAGTCACCGGAGGGACGCGGTGTTCTTGGGACCTACTTGACGGGGACTGTTCTCGGGACGATATTTTTTGGTCTCCTTGGTGGCTTTGCGACGGCAACAGGGCTGGACCCGCACGCACTTGCGATGGCTTGCGGAACAGGGAGTGCAAGTATGATGACAGCCTGTTCTGCATCGTTAGCGACAGCAGTTGAGAGCGTTCCTGATGATCAAATTCTGTCTTTTGCAGCGACAAGTAATCTTTTGACGGGTATTACTGGTCTGTATGTGGTACTCTTCATCGGGCTTCCACTCATCAATTTCTTGTATGAGACGCTCGCGCCACTCATCCGCGGTGGATCAGGTGGAAATGAAACATCAGAGGAAGGGAGTAACTGATGAGTCTCACTACTGGTGAATTCAGTCGCAATTCGTTGGTTATGTTGTTGATCATCGGTGTCATCACGCTTATCGGAAATTGGGTCGGTTACGGCATCTCACCTGTCGAGGCGGCACCCGGTATCGTGCTCATCATCGTTATCGGGCTAGTGTCCCTCCTACTTGCTCGTGTTCTGCCCCTGGAACTCCCTTCCTTTGCGTACGCTATGGTCATTGCTTTTCTCCTTTCGCTCCCGTACTCGCCCGTACAGTCAGTTGTGTTGTCGTTGACTGAACCAGTGAATTTTCTTGCGACAACAACACCGATTCTCGCGTATGCCGGACTGTCGGTTGGCTCACAAGTCACACAGATGCGTGAGGTGAGCTGGAAACTCGTTGTCGTGGCTGTATTCGTCTTCTTCGGTACGTTCTTTGGCTCTGCTCTCGTAGCACAGGCTGTTATGTCGATACAGGGGACTATCTAATCAT
This sequence comes from Halococcus thailandensis JCM 13552, assembly GCF_000336715.1. GTDB lineage: Archaea > Halobacteriota > Halobacteria > Halobacteriales > Halococcaceae > Halococcus > Halococcus thailandensis. Next base: position 22,637 of record NZ_AOMF01000025.1, on the reverse strand, counting down.
GACTGCTACCGATACCGAGGCTCTCAAAGAACGTGTCTGTACAGCCATCGATGACCGAGCCAACGATATTGTCTCACTTGCCGAATCCGTACAAGCTGAACCTGAACTGGGGTATAAAGAGGAAAAGACGACTGAGAAGCTAGCCGACTGCTTCGCGGAGATGGATCTCGACGTAGAGACCGGATTGGCTGTAACCGGAGCCCGTGCTCGCGCTGGCAGCGGTGAGTTCGTCGCTGCTGTCCTCGGCGAACTTGATGCACTGGTTAATAACGAACATCCCCTCGCCGATTCGGAAACAGGCGCGGTCCACGCGTGCGGCCACCATGCGCAACTTGCCCACCTCGCTGCCGTCGGCTACGCATTTACTGAAACAGGCGTCCTCAACAATCTCGACGGTGCTCTCGAATTGATTGCGGTCCCGGCAGAAGAGTATCTCGATCTCGAATACCGTCGTGGCCTCATTAACGACGGTGAAATCGAGTTTCTCGGCGGGAAGCAGGAGCTAATAAGGCGGGGATATTTTGCTGATGTGGACTGTGCAGCAATGGTCCACGCTGCTGATGAGACACCCGGCCACGAGATAACAACGGACTTCTCGACCAATGGCTTCGTCGGAAAATTCATCACCTATGAAGGAAAAGAATCTCACGCTGGTAGTGCGCCTGAAGAAGGTGTTAACGCACTCAATGCAGCGACACTCGGACTGAATGCCGTCCATACTCAGCGGGAGACATTTGCTGATGAGGATCACGTCCGAGTACATCCAATCATCACGAAAGGTGGTGATGGCGTCAATGTCGTTCCTGCAGACGTGCGTGCTGAATCCTACGTTCGGGCGAAGGATATCAGTGCTATCACCGACGCGAACACAACGGTCAATCGTGCGTTAGAGTCGGGTGCAATGGCTGTTGGCGCGAATGTGACGATTGAAGACTATCCTGGTTATATGCCGCTGCAGACCGACCGAACGCTTGTCAATCATTACAACGACAACGTTCAGCGTGTACTCGGCGATGACGCTCTCGTCGCCGAACGATCGCATCTCACTGGTTCAACGGATATGGGCGACGTGACACAGATCGTTCCTGGCATCCATCCCTGGATCGGTGGCTTCGAGGGCAATGTCCACGCTCGTGACTTCGAGGTCGCTGATACGGAAATGGCCTATCTCCTTCCGGCGAAGGTGACTGCCTGTACGCTCGTCGACGTGTTCACTGACCCTGAGGCACGTGAGGCAATCCGAGAGGCGAAAGATGAGAAGCTCTCTCGCGAGACATACCTCGAACAGACACGAGAGTTGCGTGAGACGATCAGCGGCGAGTATCTTGACTGACTAATCAAATCTATCCTGCCCCATTTCAAACATTTGTAGACATCTCAAAAATATTGATCAGGTGCTTATAAGAACATGACCGGCGTTCAGTCACAACTGTTATTCACGTCTCGAAGAGACCATCGGGCAGCGGGATGGGATAGCCAGAGATTCCGGCGGGTTCATATCCCGCAGATCGGTGGTTCAAATCCACCTCCCGCTATCTCGCTTTCTCACCGAACAGTTTCGAGCGCGATACCCATGCNATTCCGGCGGGTTCATATCCCGCAGATCGGTGGTTCAAATCCACCTCCCGCTATCTCGCTTTCTCACCGAACAGTTTCGAGCGCGATACCCATGCGCTCGTCAGTAGCGTCGCTTCGGGGTTGGAGCAATCCTCCTCACTCCGTTTCTGTACCATCTGTGTTCATATCGTTGACCGCAGGGTCGTGTTTCTCGAACCACTCTGTCAATGCTTCAAGACGGTGAACGGCTCGATCTGGGTCACCAATGTTGTGGTGTTCGGTAGGATAGACGATGAGCTTCGCCTCGACACCTTGTTTTCGTGCGCTCACATAGAGTTGTTCGGACTGGGTTGGTGGACACCGCCAATCCTCTCCGCCAGCCATCACCAACAGTGGTGTATCGATGTTTCCAGCGTCGGTGATGGCCGAAGATGCATCGAACTGGTCGGGGTTTTCCCATGGAAGCCCGAACTCGTTTTCCTGTTGGATGTGAGAGTCGCTGGTGCCGAACTCGGCACGCAGATCGTAGATGCCGTGCTCGGGGGCTGCTGCGGTCAGAACATCGGTCTGTGTCACGAGATACCCTTGTGCGATACCTCCATACGAAACGCCGCGACCGAACACTCGATCAGAATCAACCCACCCACGGTCGACTAGCGACTCGATGCCTGCGACAATATCCGTCACCTCCACAGTTCCCCACTGTCCATGAAGCTCTTCGGCGAACTCCCGGCCGTACGAACTGCCGCCGCGATAGTTCGGACAGAACACCAGGTATCCGCGGCTCGCCCAGACGGCGTACTCGAAGTTGAACTCCGGTGCATCGTAGGAAACTGGCCCACCGTGAATCGAGACGACTAGTGGATGCGGTTCGGGATCGTCTTGGTCGAACTCCGGTGGGAGGTACGCGATGCCGTCAAGTTCGTGTCCCTCGCTTTCGAAGCTCACCCGCTCACAGGCTGGCATCGAATGCTGAGCGAGCAAATCATCGTTGACGGCCGTCACGCGCGTCAGTGGATCAGTATCGTCGTGGTCAGCTGCGAGGTCATCCGTACACATCGTCTGTATGTCGATCCCGTGCTGTGGCTGCGTGAGGACGAGCGCGACCCTCTCGTTTCGGAGATCGAATCCCTGGACAGTGCGGTCTGCACCCAGTCGCTCGAAGACGTACTCGGTTGGTGTCTCATCAGTATGTACTCGCACTAGCCGAGTATCCGCCTCGTCCGCGATGTTCGCGAGAAGTGTCTCGTCGTCTAGCCACCGGACCGGTCCCCACGTGAGCGTCCGATCGAGATCACCCGTTAACGATTCATACCCATCGCCGTCCCAGAGATACACCTGAGCCGGAATGCACCAGTTTTCGGGGTCCATCGCGGCGAATGCGAGCTGCTCGCCATCCGGACTCCATTCGAGGTCCATCGCCTGAACATCGCCATCGGTGAGTCGATTGAGACCTGTCCCGTCAGGTCGAATCGTATAGACGTCCATCACCTTGGAGTCGTCGGGCCGGTCGGTGCGGTTCGAGGCGAAGGCGATTCGTTCGCCGTGCGGATTCCATGTCGGTTGAAGCCCTGTGGCCGCCTCAACCGCTCCGCTTCCGTAGGCATCATCGAGTCGGTGCTCTTCTCGGGTATCGAGATCGATCACGAACAGGTAGGTGGTGACGGTATCGAGCCAGCCGTGTCCGTCCCACTTGTGCTGGAGACGCTGGGTTTCGATGGGGGCGTCGTCCTCGCGGCGGGCGTCGAGATACTCGCGTTCGTCGTCGGTCGGATCGCGCGCGGAGACCACGACCCGTTCGCCGTCGGGTCCCCAGTCGAATTCTCGGACTCCTTCCTTGCGGTCGGTTACTTGTCGGGCATCCCCGCCTAGTTCGAGATCGAACAGCCATAGCTGGGAGCGCGGCTCATCATCTTCGGCCCCTTCGTCATCGTTGGAGTCGCCCTCGCTAGCTTCGGTGTCGGTATTCTCGTCATCCCCGCTCTCGCTGTCGTTGACTGTCAGTGCGACATCTTGCTCGCGCGAGGCCAGAAACCCGAGCCGTGAGCCATCGGGACTCCATTTCGGGGCTCCCGCATCGGAGGCGCGAGTCAGGCGATGTGGCGAGCGACTGCCGTCGGCCGGAACCACGAAGAGAGAAGGGTGGCGCTCTTCCTCGCCTCGGCTAGCCTCACTGGCGACGAACGCGACGTGCTCGCCGTCGGGTGAGAGTGCGACCTCTGTGATTCTCGTGACGTCGTACAGCGCGTCGAGAGGAATCGAGTCGGTCATGCTGGCTGGTCAGTACACTTGTATATCACTCTGTTTGTTTCTCGTCGAAGCGACTTTCAGAGAGCAGGAGTAGGAGAGCCAGTAATTCTGGCAGGTTCATATCCCGCAGATCGGTGGTCCAAATCCACCTCCCGCTATCTCGCAGTTCTCATTGAGAGTCGATTCAGGGACGAGTGTACTCGGGATTAGAGAGCTAAGCACGAGTAACACTGCAGTACTACTTCGGCCGTTGGGTGCAGCTACCGTTTCCTGGTCCATGCTTTCCCTCCTTGTGATGTGGCCACCACGAACCTGGCAAACAGACTGCTTTGGAGATCCCGAAGCGATATCCCGATCTATATCGTGTCACCGGTCATGGTAGGTTGATGTTTTTCCTCCAAAAACGAGCTATTGCAACGCTTTCGAGCCAATCCCATACTATTCATCCATTGGTAGCAGCCGAGATAGTATTAGCAATCCCGTAATGACATTTAAAATTCTGGTAGTGAAATAGCTACAATCAAGCAAAAGTTATACATATTTAATACAGAGATTTAAGCAGTTAATGCGCTGGTTTGTCACCTGTTTCGTTGAACAGGACCCCGCACTCGCTACAGCGCCTTTGGTAACCGGTTGTCCAACTCGGTCGCACGTTCTCAGTGGTCTTACAGATTGGACAGGTTGGCATGGATTGATTCTATCTCGATTCCGTTTATAGAACAGATATTGCACGAAATAGCTATATTGCACATAATATATGTAGATGAAATAGGTGGGACGTGAACTTCAGTGTATTTAGCTGCGGTAAATACGAGGTCCTGTCTGATGAGTTACGAGTGGGTTATTTGGTGACGAGGTGATTCAGTTTTGTTTGGTTCTGTCGCCGTCTTCGTCGATTGCTCCATCGTCATCGTCGTCTTGGTTGTTGCCGTCGTTATCGTCGTCATCGTCCTTGTCTTCATCGTCTTCATCAACGTGACCGTCGCCATCGTTGTCGGTGTCGTCGCCATCATCGTCATCACCTGGGCCCTGATAGATGTCATCCGCATCGTCGGTTTCCGTCCCGTCGCCGTCACCATCGCTCCCGTCCGGAGTGTAGACGTAGAGACAGTCGTTGGGATAGGAGCGACTAAACTGATCTGCATCCTCACAGCAGAGCACGCGGTCGTCGTCCATGACGAATACGTTGTCGATATTCAAGAGCGCATCATCGGCGACGGCAGCCGGGTCAGTAGCGTCCGCGCCGACGATGGCGGGTTCAAGCGTTGAGATATTGTAGTCCGTCTCGATCTCGGCACGATAGACAAGCCCGCCGTCGACGCGGTCGAGTTGGAGATTACCCTTCGTATCGGTCATCCCGTCGTTGAGCTCGGAGATGCCGAGATAGATATAGTCACCGGGACCTGCGCCATCCTTACTGTCGATTCCTTCGCTTTTTCTAAATTCAACGGTTGCACCGATCTCCTTCGCGGCGGCACGGGTCTCAAGGAACGGAACCCGCCGGAGAGCTTCATCTACTCCCTCATGCCCACGTTGTTCGTACTGGTTTGCCCATGTGATGATGTCCTCGTCAGCGATGTAATCCTTGTTGCCGTTCTTGACGACCTCCCTGTCGGCCTCCGCGAGCGCTGTTTCGAGGTCCTCTTTCCAGTTGGTCTCGGCGTGGTCGAGATAATTGATCTGATCGATGCCGTCGTAGTCGGCGATCCATGACTCGACTTCCGCGTTGCTCGCGTGACCGAGATTGAGCCAGTCGAGTTCGAGATCGACGTTCGCGGGTGGCTGCCGTTTGGCCGCCGCCTCGTTGGTTACTCGTGCTGCGTACAGGGAACCCGCGACATCCATCGGGTCATCGTAGCTCGGAATTGGCTCGTCAGCGACGAATTTGTAGAAGCCCTTGCTGTCGCCGTCCGAACTGAGATACATCGTCTTCTCGTCGCTCTGAACGTCTGGACACTCCCAGGCGGCCCGCCCACCAACGTAGTATTTCATCGGCCGTGGAGAATCCGCGGTTGGCTCGCGGAAATCAACGATGTAGCCGTACCGGTAAGGGTTCGGATACGGACTCTCGATCGGTGTCAGGGCGGTTTCGGAGTCGATGTCTCGGGAGAGTCCATCGTCCTGATCTGCCGCATCAGCACCGAGGTAGTACGCCTGTAGCTCGATGCCAGCGAGTCCGAACGCTCCTTGGGGGTACGCACCCTTGTTGTATTTCTCGGCCCATGCTGTGTCGCCGATCCCCGTTGGATTCGGTCGATTGTAGAACTGTGCTGCGCCTCGTCGTCCGACGCCGCTTCCGGCCTCCGTGATCTCGCTGGTGGTTGCCGTCAGCGACAGACGAGGATGGGAGTACTCCTCTTCGGCCGAGAGATATGTCCCCCATGGGCTGAGGTCGCCGTAGCAGTTGATTCGCGTTCCGCCGATCTCCCGAAGTGCGTCGGTGTTGGCGAGATTCGTCGCGTTTTCGAGATCACCGCTCCACGAACCGTCGTCACGCTGACTGACAGGGATCCGGCTGATGTTGCCGGGGCTTTGCTCGAAATTGGTGAAAAGATAGCCCTCGGTCTCATCGTCGTTTGTCGGTACAAATCGGTTACAATCCGGGTTGTAGCCGAAATTGCCGTAGCGAGGACCGGGATACTCGTCGAGGCCCACTCCGTCTGGTGTGACTGGCACACCCAAATCCTCGCCGTTGCCGATGTTGTCTCCTTCCTGGGCTAGCAAGACGTATTCGCCGCTACCGACTCTGACCCGTCCCTGCTGTTCGTCCGTCGTTGGAACGCTTAGCTCGTCGAATTCCGTTGTACTATTGATGTCATATCCTTCGACGTAGCCGATGCCGCCGCTGTTGAACGGTTCCGGGTTCTTTCGGCTCGGATGCTGGAGGCTGAAAAACAGCGTACCGGCCTTGGTGACTTCCGGTCCCGTCACTTCGGCTCCAAGTGCGGTCGTTGCGAACCGCTCAATCTTGCCCTCCACGTTCGGTGCCAGCGGCGTGTTCTTATCATCTTTCTGTGCGCTCGCCACGGTAGAGACGCTAGCTCCGAGCGCGGCTGCCGCCGACGTTGCCATCAGCTTCCGCCGTGTGAATTCGACCATTCAGATGGCCACGCACACGGCTGGAGCAAATCCATTTCCTCTGTAAAGGTGGTAGAGATTTCTCCTCAAACGAAATCAACATACTCTGTACAAATCGATATGATGTCTATATAGCATATAGATAGTGTATCCCGGACGATTTCGGAAGCTTGGCCGTTCCAAGTGCGATCTCCCATTTGTTCCCAGAGAAGAGAACGCTGACAGGACAGCTGATTATTTTGTATATTGATGCTCAGAACACAAGGACACGACCACGCCGGTTGAACGGAAACAGGACTCTTTGGCTACCGTCTACTCCATGGTACGCTCTCGTGCGCCAGCCCGAATTTCCTCAGCTCGCTCGCGGACCCACGAGGCGTATCGCTCAACCGTACTGGGTTTCACTCCGTAAAACGACGCCACCCAGTGTTCGTCCGTTCCAGGCTGGGTAAGGAAATACGCTGCAAGCGTGTCTCGCCCGGCTTGGATGATTTCTGGTGGAACGCCGCGCTCACCTGTGTCTGCCTCTTCGAATCCATTGACGTCGAAATATACATCGGCGTACAACTCGGCTTGCCCACGATCATCGAATATTGTACCTTCATGATGGGGAGCCTCAAAGCGGTACTGCCGGCCGTCACCATCTGTGGGTGTGTATTCAATGATTCGGACCCCGAGAACGTATTCCCGAAGGACTGATTCGCTGCCCTCAGTAGCCGTTAGATTATCTGGGTGAGACATTAGCTGTCTTTCCACGTTCAATTTTGTGGCTCAACTCGTTCCGGCGGTATGCGTTCAACACGGATAGTGCGGATTATCCGGTACCTGACTTAAGCGATCGTAATTTTGCTATATAGGATAAGGAACAGATGGGTATCAGAACAATTCTTATTAGACATACTGAATAGTTGTCTTGTCCTCTGTAGAACCGATTTCCCGATGTCACTTGCACAGCAACCAGTCTTCATCCAGAACTATTGAAGAACGTACGAATATATAGACAAATGAGGCATTCGTATGTAGATATATCAAAATTAGTATCGAATAAATAGACAAGGGCGAATGGTTCTGGTGATGACGCGCAAAACGACACGACGCCGCGTTCTGATGGGAGTCGGTGCCAGTACCACAATCGGCGTCGCGGGCTGTCTCGGCGGGAGTACGGGTGCCGGCGGCGGGAACGGAAGCAGTGGTGGGCCGAACGGAAGCGGTGGAAACAGCAGTGGCGGCACCCAGCAGAGTGGCGGCGGGCCGCTGACGGCCGACGGTTCCTCGACGGTCTACCCGATCACGAGCAACGGCGCATCGGTCTGGAACTCGAACCCGCCGGCTGATGACGAGGAGTACTGGGGTCCGGGCCAGTACGGGTTCGACACGAACAAGCGGATGGCGGATTTCTTCGCCGGCATCTACGGCTTCGAGGCCAGCGGCGGGAGCCAGCCACCCTTTTCGGTCAACGTCGGCCTCAGCCACTCGGGTACCGGTATCGAGAAGCTGATGAACGAGCAGGTGGACATAGGTGATTCGAGCGCCCCGGTTAAGGAGGAACTTCCCGAGCGCAAGAGCTACGAGAACTTCACTGACCATGTAGTGGGTGTCGACGGCCAGCCGGTCGTCGTCAGCAAACCCATCTACGACGCCGGCGTGACGAAGCTCACCGGCAAACAGCTGAAGGCCATCTACAAGGGCGAGATCACCGACTGGCAGAACGTTGAGGGCTACTCGGGGTCAAGCAAGGAGATCCAGGTCATCTGCCGAGCCGAGGGCTCGGGGACGGACACGGCCTTCCGCGCGAACCTCTTCGGCAGTTCGGACGCCCCCATCAAATGCGATTCGCGCATCGGCCAGAACCAGCAGGTCCGCACGACCGTCCAGCAGAGCGACAACGCCATCGCGTACATGGCGCTGGCGTTCGTCGGCGGCCAGGCCCCCGCGGTCGCGCTCGAACTCGACGGGACGACCTACGAACTCGGCAAGAACCTCGGCTCGAAGGGCTACCCGCTCTCGCGTGATCTGCACTGCTACACTTGGAAGGGCACCTCGAAGAAGGAAGCCGCGTTCATCAACATGCTGCTCACCGAATACGGTCAAAAGCAGTTCGTCGAGGCAAACGACTACTTCACGCTCCCACCCGAGCGCCGGCAGAAGCAGCGCAGCAAGCTTCCCGAACCCGCCCAGCAGGTCAGCTACGGCGGCGGCAACGCGAGCAGTTCGAACGCGAGCAACTCGGACACGACCAGTAGCTAATCCTCTTCCACTGAATCGGTCCGTCAGCAACTGACGCGACCGTTTTCTATTATGTCATTCACAAACAGCAAAACGACGCGAATCGTGCGCTCGATCACTGGGACGGACCGCGTGGCGCTCGTCGCCGGGAGCGTGGCTGCGGTCTGCCTGCTCGGTGCGTTCGTCAGCTTCCTCGTCGGATCGAGCCTGACGGCGGTGTTCGTCGTCGGCTTTCTCCTCGTCGTCGGCTACGGCTGGTACGCCCGGCAGGCGCTCGCCGCGAAGGGGCTGGCCTTCCTGGCGACGGTCTCGACGCTGCTCACGATGGGGCTCATCATCGTGTTCGTACTGCGCGAGGCGCTGCCGGCGGTCCGGTATATGGGACCGATCGATCTCCTCTTGCTCACCGGCGAGCCGATGTGGCGCACCGGCGGTGAGCAGCTCTACTCGCTCGCACCCGCGATCGTCGGCACGCTCATCGAGACGCTGCTCGCGGTGATGATCGCCGGGCCATTGGGTGTCGCCGGCGCATTGTTCGTTAGCGAGGTCGCCCCCAGTTGGTTGCGCGCGATCCTCAAACCCGGCATCGAGATCCTCGCGGGCATCCCCTCGATCGTCTTCGGCTATCTCGGATTGGTCGTGCTCAATCCGTACTTCGCGTCGAGCAGTGCGTTCGGCCTGCCCGGTCTCGGGAGCCTGCTCGCCGTGGGGCTGGTCGTCGGCGTGATGGCGCTCCCGACCGTGGTCTCGGTCGCCGAGGACGCCATTTCGAGCGTGCCCGAATCGATGAAACAAGGCTCGCTCGCGCTCGGGGCGACCGAGTGGCAGACGATGACCGGCATCACGATGCCGGCGGCGTTTTCGGGCATCTCCGCCGCCGTCCTGCTCGGCGTCGGTCGTGCCGTCGGCGAGACGATGGCTGCAACGGTCATTCTCGGCAACGTGACCGACCTGCCGACCCCTATCTTCGACGCCTTCGACAACACGATCACGCTCACGAGCCTCATCGCCAGCCAGTACGGCAACGCGAGCGGTCTTCACGTGAACGCGCTGTTCGCCGCCGGTGCCGTGCTGTTCGTGACCGTGATGGTGATCTCGGTCGTCTCGCAGTACATCGAGCGCCGCATGCTGCGCACACTCGGGGGTGAACGGTGAGCGACGCTCACGAGCGCCGGCTGGTGAACGACGACGGATCGGCCTTCGAGCGCGTCAGCGCCGCCGTCGTCGGTCTCGGCGTCTTGGTCTTTCTGTTCGCCATCGCGTCGATGTTCGGCGTGATGAGTTTCGAAACCGAGATCGCGGGCGTCGGACTGGCGACCCTGTTCGGGATCGTTCTCTGCGCCACTGGCGGGACCGTCATTGTTCTCGGCGTCTGTTCGCGGCTCGGATGGGTCGATACGACGCCGAACGAGACGGTCGGTCTTCCGGTCAGCGCGTCGTTTGGCGTTCTCGGCGCGATCGCGGGCGGTCTCGTTGGCTCACAGCTGCTTGGCGGCGGAGCCATGGTCTGGCTGCCGGTGGCGACGCTCGGCGCGGTCTCACTGGTCGCCGTCAGCGTGCTGCCGCGCGAGGACGTCGGCTCAACCGTACCAGCCGGCGGCATCGCCATCGTAGCAGGGGTTGTCCTCCTCGGCGGAGTCGTCGGCCCGGAATGGGAATGGAACCCTGCAAACCTGGAANATCGTAGCAGGGGTTGTCCTCCTCGGCGGAGTCGTCGGCCCGGAATGGGAATGGAACCCTGCAAACCTGGAAGCGACGTTCCACGCCCCGCTCGTCGTGGGCGCGATGATCGGTCTGGCGGGCCTACTGGTCACGTGGGCGGCCGCGACCGCCAGCGCCGGCTTCGGCAGTCGGGGCCGACAGAGCGGTGCGTACCTGCTGATGGGCTTGAACGCGCTGGCGATGGTCACGATCATGGCCGCGTTGGTCGCGTTCGTCACCCTCAAGGGCGCTTCGAAGGCCTTCGCGGGCATCGAGATCGGTCTCGGCGTCGGTCCGGAGATCGTCGGGCTGGCGCTGCCGATCGACTGGCCGTTCGTCATGAACGTCTCGCAAGGCATCTACGTCGACATCCCCGGTGTACTACCGGCGATCATGGGAACGGTCTGGATCGTCGTTGGGACGGTCCTCTTCGCGGTGCCGCTCGGCGTCGGTGCGGCCGTCTTCCTCACCGAATACGCCGAGCAGGGGCGGTTCACCCGCATCGTCGAGGTCACGACGAACGGTCTCTGGAGCACGCCGAGCATCGTCTTCGGATTGTTCGGAGCTGCGTTCTTGGTGCCGCGCTTTGGCAACACCAACTCGCTGTTGTCGGGGATCCTCGTGCTCGGGTTCATGCTGTTGCCACTGGTGCTCATCACGAGCCGGGAGGCGCTCCAGAGCGTTCCCGACGAGTACCGCGACGCGAGCGCCGCCCTCGGCGTGAGTCGCTGGCAGACGATCAGAAGCGTCGTTCTCCCGGCGGCGTTGCCCGGCGTCATCACGGGCGTCATCCTCGGCGTGGGCCGGATCGCGGGCGAGACCGCGCCGCTGTTGCTCGTGATGGCTGGCTCGCCGTTCCCGAGCGATACGCCGGGCGTATTCTCGTCGTTCGAGTTCAGTACGACACCGCCGTTCGTGACCAACGATGCACTGCTGACCGCGGCGAGCGCGCTGCCCTACCAGCTCTACGCGACTATTACCGCGGGCGTCGGCGCACAGGATGCCGAGGCGTTCGGGTGGGGGACGGCGTTCGTCCTCCTGTTGGTCGTGCTGTCGTTCTACGCGGTCGGCATCGCGCTGCGGGCGTACTTCCGCAGCAAACTCCACCATGAGTGAATAAAATAACAATCAGGATACTCAAATGGCCACAAATATCCAAACTACAACGAAATCCACAGTAGAGAACCAAACAACGAGTAGACAGACATCTGCCGGTGAGAGCGACGAGCGCATCGAACCGGAGTGGACGAACTACGACTTCGACAACGGGACGAAGTTCGCCGTCGACGACCTCGATGTCTTCTACGGCGACGAGCAAGCACTCGAAGGGATCAACCTCGACATCCCCGAAGAGAGCGTCACGGCACTCATCGGCCCGTCGGGCTGTGGGAAATCGACATTCCTCAGATGCCTGAACCGGATGAACGATCGCATCAAGGCCGCGCGCGTCGAGGGGAGCGTCGCGCTCGACGGCCAGGAGATCTACGGCGACAGCGTCGATCTCGTCGAGCTCAGAAAGCGCGTCGGGATGGTGTTCCAGCAGCCGAACCCGTTCCCCAAATCCATCCGGAAGAACGTCTCCTACGGCCCGCGCAAACACGGCGACGTCGAGACTGGCCTGCTCGCACGGTTGTTCGGCGACGACGCCGGCGACGAGGACGCGCTCGTCGAGCGCGCGCTCCGGCAGGCCGCCCTCTGGGAGGAGGTCGACGACCGACTCGATGACAACGCGCTCGGACTCTCGGGCGGCCAACAACAGCGCCTCTGCATCGCGCGCTGTCTCGCGGTCGATCCCGAAGTGATCCTGATGGACGAGCCCGCGAGCGCGCTCGACCCGATTGCGACCGCGAAGATCGAGGACCTCATCGAGGACCTCGCCGAGAACTACACCGTGGTCGTCGTCACCCACAACATGCAGCAGGCCGCGCGCATCTCCGATCAGACCGCCGTCTTCCTCACTGGTGGCGAGCTCGTCGAGTACGGCGACACCAACGAGATCTTCGAGAATCCCGAGAGCCAGCGCGTCGAGGACTACATCACCGGCAAGTTTGGGTAGTAATAGATGATATGCTATTACCCAATCCTTTCGGCAGATCGACTTGCCGCGATCGCGCCACCGTCACGAGAATATCATCAGCAATACGGAATCCAATGAACGCTTCAAACGATCTGACCCCATCCAGGGAAACGCGCAAAGTGCAGCTGACTGGCGGATCGACATACACTATCTCGCTCCCGAAACAGTGGGCTATCGAACACGGTATCGAGGCGGGACGACAACTACATATCTACGTGAACAGTGATGGATCCCTGACCATTCGTGCGAACAGCTCTCAGGAAACCGAAACGACAGCCGCACGCATTGCAGTCGATGGCTACGCCGAGGACGACCTTCGTCGGGCAGTGCAAGCACTCTATGGCGTGGGACTGGACGAGTTTACGCTCACGACCGGGGATACGCTTTCGACCGCCCAACGTCGGGCTGCGACCCGTGCCGCAACGAAGCTGATCGGTCCAGAGGCGCTCGAAGAGACAGAAACAAGCATCGTCTTCAAAAACATGATCAGCACCAGTGACGAATCGGTTCGCCAGTCGGTGTTGCAGCTTGAATACGTGACGGAGTGGATGCATCGCAACGCTGTCTTAGCATTGGTGAACGCCGATACCAACCGAGCCGAGCGCGTCGTCGAGCGCGACGAGGAGGCAGATCGTCTGTTCGGGTTGGTGAACCGCTGTTTTCAGAAATCACTCACCAGCTTACAAGAAATCGAGCAGCTGAGCCTTGACCGGTCCACGGTATTTAGCTATTATACAACCGCCCGTCAACTAGAACGGGTTGCTGACCACGCAGAGAAGATAGCTACGACTGCATTGCGGGTTGAGGACCCTTCTTCGGTCGATGGGGTCGACGAACTCGTCTCACTTGCCAACCAGTCTCGAGAAATCGTGATCGATGCGGCGAGTGTTCTCCTCGATGGTGGATCAATCGAACAGGCCTACACAGCGTTTCATGCACGCGATGAGTTGCTCGAAGCAGTCGAGCCTCTCGATCGCCGGTTCCACAACGATTCATCGTCTGATACGTACCTCTTGGCGCTCGTACTTGATAGCGTGCGCCGTACAGCGGAATACGGGGGGAACATCGCCGAGGCAATGATTCAGGCATCTGTCCGATCCGATAATTCGTCGTGATTGCGCGATTGCGGTTCAGAGCGCACTGAACTGTCGTGGCTCACTGACGCTTTCACTCGCGTATTGGTTCATTACGTCGGTAGCAGTATAGACTACCAGTCGGCTCTCAGCATCGTACGCGAGCAGACCACTGGCAGAGAGGACGGGAATGTCGAGATGATGAAGTTGAATCGCCATCCGTTCGGTGGCGTCAGCCTCGACAGTGTCAACTGAGAGGTCGTTTCGTATGGCTACAGTGTGAGCCGCAAGCGTCCGCAGTTCGACAGGGTATACAAATCGCCCGAGACACTGGAGTGCATCACGTCGCCGGCCGTTCGATACTGCTATTCGTTCCAGATGGGTGGCTGTCCACTCATCATTCACTCCGAACGGCTGCTGAGCGGCGATTGTGGGCGCTAAGTCCCTCATGTCCATTTGTACTGTTCAGGGAAGGGGGCATGAGCCGTTCGTACGGAACATCTATAGAGAATGATAGCTATACGTTTGCCGCTATAGCTATCACTCAACGTATGGAATTTCCCTAGCATAAACATATCTCTCCCGCAGCTCAGCTACTGATGGTCCTCTGATGCACCCATACACCGTTTGTGATGCACTACTTGAACACAGTCCAAGTAGCAGGTTTATATCATCCATGTGAGCGACACTTGCTGCGTTTGCTCGTACATCCATGAAACGGTGCTGTGTGAGAATTTATTCGACAATCACCACACTCAACCGGCTAGCGAGTGGGTTGTCATTAAAGACATACTGACTTTCTCGTAGATCCACACTTCATCTAAGAGGGAGGTAATAGATAACTGGTCTCTGGATGTTTGGCAGAGCATTTGGTCTTTTCAACCATACGGATAAAGTGTGTCTCTATATACTCTATACTAAGCTTATCATTATATAATCTATTCAGGGTAGAAACATTCTCCAAGATATTGCATTGGGGAATGTAGCAACCGATGTCAGAGACAGACCGTTCCACTACGAAGCGACGTAGCTTCCTCCGCACGCTCGGTGGGGTAGCTACACTCGGCAGTGCCAGTATCGCTCTCAGCAACCGCGCGGAAGCGGCCAATCAAGCTCAAGGCCGCTTCCAAGGCGACCCGTTCACACTGGGGGTTGCCTCGGGAGACCCGCTCCCGGATTCAGTCGTCCTTTGGACTCGGCTCGCACCCGAACCGCTCGAATCCAGTGGTGGGATGCCTGATCAGCCAGTTCCAGTACTGTACGAGGTTGCCACTGATGAGGAAATAAGCAACGTCGTCAGGCGGGATGTGACGTTTGCAAGTCCTGATTGGGCACACTCTGTCCACGTCGATGTAGAAGGACTCGACGCAAACACCGAGTACTACTATCAATTTCAAGCCGGCAACGAGTACAGTCCTGTTGGGCAGACGAAAACGGCACCTGCACCCGGAACCAGCCCCGATAGCTTCAGTTTCGCGTTCGCGTCATGTCAGTCGTGGCCCACCGGCTACTATACCGCCTACGAGCACATGGTTGAGGATGATCTGGATTTGGTGATTCATCTCGGTGACTACCTCTACGAATATCCTATCCCACCCAGCGCTGGTGAGCGGAGCACCGAGATCCCTCGCCGATTCAATACTGAGATGAACACGCTCGAACAGTATCGGCTTCGCCACGCCCTCTATAAGACCGATTCCAACCTCCAAGCTNTCCCTCGCCGATTCAATACTGAGATGAACACGCTCGAACAGTATCGGCTTCGCCACGCCCTCTATAAGACCGATTCCAACCTCCAAGCTGCCCACGCCGCATTCCCGTGGATCGTCACATGGGACGATCACGAGGTTGAGAACAACTACGCCGACGAGGTTTCAGAGAACAACGTCCCACCCGAGAACTTCTTGGAGCGACGCGCAAACGCCTACAAGGCGTATTTCGAGCATATGCCNCAACTACGCCGACGAGGTTTCAGAGAACAACGTCCCACCCGAGAACTTCTTGGAGCGACGCGCAAACGCCTACAAGGCGTATTTCGAGCATATGCCGTTGCGTCCTTCGCGGATGCCAACGGGTCCGGATCTGCCGCTATATCGGCGATTCACATTTGGCGACCTCGCAGAATTCAACGTACTCGATACTCGCCAGTACCGCTCTGATCAAGTATATTCCGCTGAGGAAGCCGAAAATTCCGACCGGACGCTGCTCGGCGACAAACAGAAGGATTGGCTAATCGATGGCCTCGCTAGTTCCTCGTCGCAATGGAACGTGCTCGCTCAACAGGTCCCGTTCTCGGCGACGGATGAAAATCCCAACCCGGACGTAGAGAATTTCGGCGCGGGCGATAAGTGGGATAGCTACCGGGCCGACCGTGATACGGTCCGTGATTTCATGGCCCAGCAGTCGGATCTGAACCCCGTCGTGATCACTGGCGATGTCCACCGCAACTATGTCTACAACATCAAAGCCGATTTCTCGAATCCCGATTCGGCATCGGTCGGTACCGAGTACGTTGGAACCTCAATTACCTCTTCCGGTGATGGTTCCGGGATAACCGACTACGGTGGCACCGCAAATGAACCATGGCGGCGGTTTTACAACGACAATCGGGGGTACGTACGCTGTACGCTCACCCCTGAACGGTGGCAGACTGATTATCGCGTGGTTTCGGCGGTCGCCTATCCGGATGCATCAGTGAGTACCATCGCGTCGTTTGCGACCGAAGCCGGCAATCCTGGTGCAACACTGGTCTCCGAACACCCCGACGAGGAATCCATCGAGATCATCGACATTCAAGCGAATGCGCCGGGCAATGATGGTGAAAATCCCAACGGGGAGTTCGCTACACTACAAAACACCGGCGATAGCGCAATCGGCATGTCTGGGTTCATCCTCAGCTTCGAGGGAGGAAGCGGACAGAACTACACGTTCGGCGAGTTCACACTCGGAGCGGGTAAGACGGTCACTATTCGGAACGGAAGCGGCGAGGACACAGATTCGACCATCTATACCGGACTCTCTTCGGTCCTGAACAACGGCAGTCCCGACTTAGTGGTCATAGCCAACGACGAGAGAGTCATCCTCGACCAGGAGTCATATTAGGTGATCTAGATTCACACTTGCTGATCAGCTTCTTCGAAGGCATTGGTCATCTGATCGGCGAGTTCGCCAGCTTCGATATGCGAGTAGTGCTCGCGGACGACTTCTTCGGAGTTGTCGAGCGCACGGGCAGCGGCTGCATGCCCAGATGTACGCACGAGGACTTCACCAGCACCACGTCGGGCACCATGTGGCATCAGATATTCCTCGCTGTCATCGAGTTCGATACCTGCTTCCTCGCAGAGACGCTTGAGGACGTGACGGCCGGCGTCAGTCGTTATCGACGGTGGTTCGATGTCGTACTCAACGCAGAGTTCGATCAGCGAGCGGTCGGTGCGCATTTCCTCGATCTCTGTGTCGGTGTATCCGCGTCGATCCAATGTGTCCATCACCTGCTGAGAGAGCGTTGGGCGATGAAACGAGGGAAACACCGGCCAGCTCTCGCTCGGTGCATCTAGTACCTTCCGATACATCTGCAGCGGATGAATCACTGGCTTGGGAAGGCCTCGATCGTCGAGACGCTGCTTTTTCGCGAAGACCGTCGCATAGCGATCTTCGAGGTGGACGTCTTCCCACCGGAGTCCCTGGCGTCGCTCGTCGCTCCGATCTCGAAGGATCTCCGCGCCTCGAACGCCAGAGTACGACAGCAGGTAGACGAGCGCGCGGTCGCGGCAGGCTTTGATTGCGGCTTCTCGCTCCTCACCGATGTCATCGATCGCGGCACTGGCCTGTTCGTCGACAAAAGAAGTGAGCTGCTGGCGATCCTCGGCCGACCAGGCTTGCTGGTCACCGCTCTTGTGGCCACCATCATCGGGAATCGGCTCGGTCGCATTACGCCGCTGGGCGACGTTCTCGGCGAGATGCCCCTCGCGAACGGCCCACCCGCAGAATGCCGAGACGTACGCGTAGTAGGTACGTACCGTGCCCGCAGTCCAGCCCTGACGAGTGAGGTGACGGGCGTATTCGCGAAGATGGCCCGAGTCCAACTCGTCGAACGACGTCGGGCTCTCCTCGTGGCCGGTGAGGAACTCAACGAACCGATCGAGCTCTCGACCTGCGTCCTGGCGGTAGTTGCCACTCTCGCCACCTTGGCCTTTGCCCTTGTCCGTCAGGAAATCCTCGATGACTGCATCAATCGACACCACGCTATGCACCTCCACTGCGTTCGCTTGCTCGATCACTATTCTCGGGGCGAGTAACCGTGGTTCTGGGCTGTGGCATTGTGTTCGCTGTGCCAGAGGGCGGGGTAGTGGATAAATCTACGTGTGCTTATTGGAATAAGCACGAGTAAACTATATTTCCGCCAATTCGGCCGAATATCGGATGTAAGAACGTTCTATGCTGGATATTCTGTCCTATACACTACATACGGCTATAGAAATAGTTCGTCTGCTGCTGCGAATTCCCCGAAATCTATGCACGAGAAGACCGCTGAATCAGGAACTACCGCTATTTTCAGGTTCGAATCGAGCACTCGCAACTGCCACTCAGCGTAGCGAGTGGCAGTTGTTCAATTTTTCTGGAGAAATCACGGTGAAGAGACAGTGATGCCTCTACTGAGGGGCAAACCCGGAGCGGGTTCTACAGGAGTGTGACCAACCTCCTCTGGAGGAAGCCACGAAACCGCGGGGCGATGACCCGCGGTTTCGTGCGGAATTCTACGACCCCAAGCGAGAGTTGCACCAGGAGGTCAACCAGCAGCCACATATCGTATAACAACATCGCGAATCCGAAGTGAAACAACCGCACGGCGTAGTCTTTCGACGTCGTCCACGGAGCGAATTCCTTGATCCCACCGTAGGCGGTTTCGATACCTCCTCGTCGAGAGTATCGGTTGATTCTGCGACGTGTCTGCCGCCGATCCAGACCAATCTCGTCGTTGACGGCGAGATTGGTCAGGAACGTCTGGATCCTGTCGCGATCTTCGTCGGGAGGAAGCCCAACCAACGTCGTCTCAACCCTGGTCAATCCTGGATTGCCTTTCACCGGACCGTACATCGGATACGTGTCTTTGACCGTGACTTGATCGTCCATACGCGCGATGAACCGCTTTACGCGGTCATCGCGCTTAGCCGGGATCACGTAGAACAGATCACGCTGTTCGAGTACGTCAATCACGTCTGCAGCATGGAACTCTCTGTCAGCGTAGACGCGGCGGACACTCAGCCTGATACGCTCCTCGACGGTTTCCACGAGCCGGCGGACCACGCCGCCGGCTCGATAGGATTTGTCCTCACCGGAGTACTCGTCCGGATCGTGGTCATCGGCGTCACCGATCGGGAGCATTGCTGCGGTAAACTGGATGTTATCACCGACAACGCTCGCGGTTGCGAACTTGTAGCACCAGTCGTAGGATTTGTCGTCGGGAGCTCCCTGAACGCGAACTACCTCGTCACGTTCACCGTAGTAAGCGATGTAGGTCATGTCGATTGCGATCATGACCGGCCGCTCGAACTCCACATGAGGCTTGGCCCGCGTCAGGACGCGGGCCGCGCCACGGTTGACCATATCCGTGATTTCATCGGGTTCGAGGTCTTTGATCGCCGTTAACAGTGTTTCTCCGGACGGACCGTCCTCGTAGAATGGATCATCGAGATCCGGATCAGGGTTGACGTAATCGCCGTAGGTCTCGGCACCGCCGTTGGCGGCGGTGCCTGTGACCCCAAGCAACGTCTCCAGCAGCAGTAACTCCTCATCGTCGTAGATCGCTCCATCAGGCCGATCAAAATCGACTGCTGGAAATACGACAGAGGTGAGTTCGTCGACCATTTCGCGGGTTTTCCCGCGAATGAGTCGATTGACGGTGCGCTTCGAGGAGCCTGTCGGCTCCTCTGAAGCGCTGTCTGTGTAGGGTGTCCCGATTGGACTTCCACGTCTGGCGGCAAGCAGCCGAATCTGCCGTCCGCTTTCCTCGATTCTCGTCTGAAACGCTTCGAATCGGTTGCGACGCGCACGCGAGAGTGTACTCTGATTCGGAACGTCGTCGGGATCGAATCCAAGGTCGGCAGCCACGTCGGGTTCCTCATCGAGCGTCCGATGCAGGGCGGCATCGGACGCGTCATCGAGTTCGGCCAATAGAAGCGCCCGAAACATCGGCTTGAACGGCTTCGAGTCATGCCAGTCCGGGAATGGATCGTTGTGAGCATACGAGGCGAGGTCGAGGTGGCTGACCACCTCGACCGCATCAGTCGTCTCATCGAGGATTTCTTCGGCCTGTTTCGTCAACAGCAACCGTCCGCCAGAAAGAGAATCGGTGCTTTTCAGTCGATCGTCAGGTCGTGGGTCGTGGCTGCGTTCCGCAGCCCCGACCCGTTTTGTATCGTTTGTGACCACTCGAGACTGTGCTCATCCCCGGCCGGTTAGCCGCCCGACTCATCTTCATCCTGATTCTCGTGCATAGATTCTGTCGTTCGTGACAGCAGTTCGTCGAACGCTCCGGACTCCTCATCAGTGGCCTCATCCGCGAAGACTGGCTGGTTCGTGGTATCTTCGAGCTCGTCGATGTCTACTGTCTCCTCGTCGAATTCAAGGGCATCAGCCACTACGTCCGGCAGTTCCGGTCGAAGAGCTCCCTCGTGTCGTTGGATCCGCTCAGGCTTGACCGTATTATCGTGAACAGCTCGGAGAACTGGCACCCCGCGCAGGTACTTGAATTCGTCTAGTACCTCAATTCCTCGTTCGGTGAGACCGTAGAATTTGCTCGGCTGATCCCGCTTGCCTTCGTTCTCCTCAGCAATGTACGCCGTGATGAGCTCCTGATTGCTCAGCACGTCGAGCTGGTCGAGTATCGCGGATTCGCTCTTCTGAATGTAGTAACCCAACTCAGTCAACGATAACAGGTGGGTTGGATGACCCAGAATTGCCTGGAGGATATGGTGTCGGGTCTCTTGAGACAGTAGCTCGTGAATCTCGCGCTGTGCCTCGAAAGGTGAGGTGGAGGTAGCAGGAGGCGTTTCGCTCATGCACACCACTTGGAACCACGGTGATATAATGGTTTGGCTACGCCAAGTGAGATACACCAAGTTGGCATATCTGAAGATTGCCAAGCCAATTCGGAACGACTAAGGGTGCATCGATCAGATTCCGACCGCAATGGCTCCGTCGCCTCCAGACGATGCAGCACGACTCAAGCACGCTCTCGATCGGGCACTACAGGAGCCGCTAAGCGTTGCAGACCGCAAGCAAGCCATCGACTTCCTCCGAACCGAGATGCCCGCCTTCGAAGTCTCTGGTCGGACAACGTACCTCGTGCTCGGCAGTTACCGCGACGGTTTCGAACGAAACCTTCGGGTCGTTCAGAGCGAACTCAACAAGCGGACCGATACGTTCGCCGCAGTTGTCGGCGATCTCCGCGATCCGGATTTCGACGGGCGATCGGCGTTCGCGATCAAACTCCATCTCACTGCGACATACGCTGACTGGGTGGTCGGCGTCTACGAGAAAGAATCCGGTGGCGAAAGTCCCGAACTCGGCGTCATCTATTCGCTCTACTTCAAGAAGACTCACGTCCTTCCACGCGATTACGCATGGATGACTGATGACAAGGTGAACAGTCCGGACGAGGTGCGTCGAGCTGCCCTCCAGATCTTCTTCAATGATGGTCTCGACGATGAGGAGAAAGCATCCGAGTTAGAGGGATTATACCGGCTGGTCAAGGACCATGACATCGACATCACGCGCGAAGAGATCGAAGAGACGATCCGACAGCGTGAGCAAGCGGACGAGACTCCAGCGTCGTACAGTTGGGTACATCACAGCTTCTTCCGTGATTTCGAGCGGACTGACAGATGTCACCCATGGTTTACCGACGGAGAGCTGCGAGACCAAGCGAATTCCATTCCAGGTCCACGCCCGCCCCAGTGGGAAGCCGACTGGGAGCCAGATGATGTTCTCTGATATACTATTGAACCGACTACCGACGACCATGAGATAGACCGAGCATTCATGAACGACACGCTGAACCCAAACAGGACGACACACGATCACATCCAGAAAGTTCCTCAATCGAGGATATCTCGAATTGAAACCGTTAACGAGCGTGTGAACGCTACTTTCGATGACAGCCTGCAACCAGACGACAGTCAAGCACAATCCAGTTTCCCTAGCATCTTCCCCGAGATAGCGTGCGGCCGCTACAGCCGGTATCCGTCAATTGTTTCTCCAGCCGAGCGGGTGGCGATCCATCCCACAGCGATTCCAAACACTGCCGTCAGCACCAATCCACCGAGAGTTACTAGAGTCGCGGAAATACCGAGCGTGCCGGCCACCACGTCGGCGATATATGGAACCCCACCGAGTAGGCCCGGGAGTGCCACGATGAGCAACGAAAATGAATACACGATGAACGCTGAAAGACTCGGCACGATAGCTTTCCGACTCCGAGAAATACTCGTTTGCTCGAACTTCGGGAACATCGTTCCGACACCGACGCCAATCGTACATGCCCCACCGCAGAGTACAATCCCGAGTGCTCCAAACGCTACCGCACTAAGCACGTTCACTGGGCTCAGTACCCCGAGCACTGTTGCAAAAGCTCCAGTCACAGGTGCACCCACTGCCATACCTGAAAGTACCAG
>NZ_AOMF01000024.1 GCF_000336715.1 Halococcus thailandensis JCM 13552 | reverse complement strand
TCTTCGTCGGCGACGGCAGGAGCGTCTGGATCTTCCACGTGTTCTTTGGCAAGTTCTCGATATTTCTTCGCGCGTTGTCGTAACCGCTCCATATCGCAAGAGGGCGTCCAATTCACCTGAACTCAGCGATAGAATCGCCGGACAGAACCGGCGATCAACAGAGCAATAATTTGTTTTCCTCGTCTTGCTCCGACTCCTCATTCTGTGGCTGTTGTCCGGCACCGCCTTGCTTGCTGGACAGTGTGTGGGCGTTTTCGTACTGCTTGAGGCGGTTTTCGAGCCCTTCGATTCGCTCGTTCTGGGCAGCGTTTTGCTGGCGAAGAAACACGTTCTCAGCGAGAAGAGCAAGATCTCGCTGGGGAAGGATCGTCCGACCTACAGAACGGATCGCCGGGTCGTTCGACCTCGGCGATCCGTCAGGCCCGGAAAGCACAATTAGCGGCTGTTCGTCCTGCTCTTCCCTGAGAGCTACGGTTTCGACACGACTGTTCCGCTAAACACGTACCCATATTTAATTCTCGGAATGGTGATCGGGGTACTGATTCATGGCGTCGTTCCAGTCGACGTGCTCCAGACCGTCCTCGGATCTGAGAACCCGCTCGCCGTGCCGCTGGCTGCGCTCGCCGGTGCGCCGATCTACGTCAGCCTCAGTGGAATGTTGCCCATTGCCGCTTCCCTCAGCGAACAGGGAATCGCTATCGGAACCGTTCTCGCGTTCGTCGTTGGCGGAGCTGGTGTCAGCATCCCCAACGTGATTCTCCTGAACAAACTCTTCAAGCGCCGGCTGTTGATCGTTTACGCTACCACCGTCGTCGCAATCGGTGTCGTCGTTGGTGTCGTGTTCAATGTCTTCATCGTCTAAGTTGGCCCGCTGGCTCATCAGTCATCCATCTCCATTTCCAACGATACCGTGACAACATCGATTTCGCCGTCCTGATGATCCCGATCACGAGCGACCGGAACCGGCTTCGTATCCGTAGCAGTCTGTTCGGGGCTATTCGAGGGCGGCGACCGCGTCGACGGTGACTGCAGCACCACCGAGTAGTTCGCAGGCTCCAACGGTCGTGCGCGCCGGATATGTGTCTTCGAAGTATCGCTCGTATGTCTCGTTGACCGATTCGTAGGCGTCCATATCGGCAAGATACAGCGTTAGCTGAAGCACGTCGTCCATCCTCTGCCCGCGCTGATTCAGGGTGGTTTCGAGGTTCTGTAAGGCGAGTTCGAGCTGCTGGGCTGGCGATTCGTCGCTTTCGACCCGACCTCCGTGCTCGGGGAGTTGCCCCTCGATGAAACGGAGGTCCGAGTCGCCGGTTTTCCTTCCGTAGCCGCCGATGAACTCCGTCCCATCGCGCTGCCTTCGGCTGCCTTCGCTCGCTCGATCAGGAATCGATTTGCTGACTTGCTCTGATTGCACGCCCTGGTTTAGTATTCGTTCAAGCAAAAAGTCTTTCGCCACGCCCGGAAAGCGATATAAAGGTTCAAAGGTGGTCAGAGAGGGGGTAATTCGCATTAGCATCGAAACGGTTAATTGAGACGGTCGTCAATTGAGTTTTCATGGCAGAAGCGACCGAACGACTCCAGCGATATCTCGAAGACGAACTCGGCGAATGTCGAGACGAGGACGTCGAGCGGCGACTCGACGAACTCGGCACGCTTGAAAAAGCGCTTGGACCGGCACAGGTCGACGCCGAACTCGACGTGCTCGCCGCACTCGCCAACGAGACGCGCTACACGCTCGCTCGTGTACTCGTGGCCGCTGGGGAGGAGCTCTGTGTCTGTGAACTCCAGGCCGTCGTCGACGTGAGCGAAAGCGGGCTGAGTCACGCGCTCTCGGCGCTCGTCGACGCGGGGCTCGCGACCGGACGCAAGGACGGACGATGGAAGAAATATCAAGCTACCAATTGTGCCATCACCCTCGTGACGGTCCTCGACGGGAGCGTGAGCGATGAGTAGCGTCGACCACGAGCATGGCCCGGACTGCGAGTGCGAGAGCTGTGGCGATCCGCGCTCGATGGATTTCCTCGACAAGTATCTCACCGTCTGGATCTTCGGCGCGATGGCGATTGGCGTCGGGCTCGGCTATCTCGCTCCCTCGGTGACCGAACCGATCCAGGACCTCCACCTCGTGGAGATCGGTCTCGTACTGATGATGTACCCGCCGCTGGCGAAGGCCGACTACTCGCAGCTTCGGACGGTGTTCGGCAACTGGCGCGTGCTCGGGCTGAGCCTCATCCAGAACTGGCTCATCGGGCCGACGCTGATGTTCGGGCTCGCGGTCGTGTTCTTCAGCGGGCTCGTCCCCGGCCTGCCGGCCCGTCCCGAGTTCTTCCTCGGTCTCGTTTTCATCGGGATGGCCCGGTGTATCGCGATGGTGCTCGTCTGGAACGAACTCGCCGAGGGCTCGCCCGAATACGTCACCGGATTGGTGGCGTTCAACAGCCTCTTCCAGATCGTCACCTACGGCGTCTACGTCTGGTTCTTCGGACTGTTCCTCCCGCCACTGCTGGGCATGGACTCGCTCGTCGCCGGCATCACGACCTTCGATATCACCCCGATGCAGGTGTTCCAGGCGATCGTGGTCTTCCTCGGCATCCCCTTCGTCGGCGGCTTTCTGACTCGCTACGTCGGCACGCGCGTCAAGAGCGAGGAGTGGTACGACGATGAGTTCGTCCCGAAGATCGACCCGCTGACGCTGGTCGCGCTGCTGTTCACGGTCATCGTGATGTTCGCCACGCAGGGCCAGAGCATCGTCGCTCAGCCGGGCGACGTCCTGCTGATCGCCGTGCCGCTGACGATCTATTTCGTGGTGATGTTCTTCGTGAGCTTCGGCATGGGGAAAGGCATCGGCGCGGATTACTCGACGACGACCGCGATCGGCTTCACCGCGGCCTCGAACAATTTCGAACTGGCCATCGCGGTCGCGGTCGCCGTGTTCGGCGTCGGCTCCGGCGTCGCCTTCACCACCGTCGTCGGCCCGCTCATCGAGGTTCCCGTGCTCCTCGCGCTGGTCAACGTCGCACTCTACTTCCAGCGCAAACTCGACTGGAGTGGGACTGGGACTGGTAGCCTCGACACATCCGCTTCAGAGCCGACAACTGACGACTAATTCCCGCACGAACCAAAGCCAATGTCCACCACTACTGATACAGCTGACCCGCTGTCTCTTATACACATCTCTGAGCG
>NZ_AOMF01000023.1 GCF_000336715.1 Halococcus thailandensis JCM 13552 | reverse complement strand
TCCCCGAATCAGTCTGTGAGGACCCCTTCTTCGAGGGGAAACGCGAGGACGAACAAGCAGTCATCGAGCGAGCTCGAACCGAGTTCGACACCGACGCGATAGCAACGTATCCGCTCCAGCCCGGCGAGATCGCTGGTCCCGATCTCCTTTCGGATGTCAGCGGCGTCATCTACGACGGTGACGAGGCGACCGTCGATGTCGGCACGGCGACCAACGTCGACCCCGATCAGTCGGTCGATATCGATGCGCTGGCGGACCCCGAATCGGTCGCCGAACAACTCCAGCCCGACGAGGGCACCCGATATCTGTTTTTCACGGGAAAGGGCGGCGTCGGCAAAAGCACCGTCGCCGCGACGTCGGCAACGAAACTCGCGGAAGCCGGCTACGAGACGCTCGTCGTCACGACCGATCCGGCTGCACATCTCGAAGACATCTTCGGTGAGCCAGTCGGTCACGATCCCACATCGGTGAATCGGGAAAACCTCGATGCGGCCCGTATCGACCAGGAGAAAGCCCTCGAAGAGTACCGCACGCAGGTACTCGATCACGTCCATGAGATGTACGAGAACAAGGAAGACACCCAGTTGGACGTCGAGGCCGCTATCTCCAACGTTGAGGAAGAACTAGAATCTCCGTGTGCCGAGGAGATGGCGGCACTTGAAAAGTTCGTGAGCTACTTCCAGGAAGACGGCTACGACATCGTCGTCTTTGACACTGCCCCGACTGGTCATACGCTCCGCTTGCTGGAACTGCCCTCGGACTGGAAGGGCTTCATGGATTTGGGATCGCTGACGAAGGGAGCCGCTCCTTCGAAAGGAGATCAGTACGACGAAGTCATCGAGACGATGCAAGACCCGACGAAGAGTTCCTTTGCCTTCGTCATGTCCCCTGAATTCACCCCGATGATGGAGGCCTATCGCGCTGCTGAGGACCTCAAAGAGCAGGTCGGTATCGAGACGGCGTTCGTCGTTGCGAACTACCTGCTTCCCGAGGAGTACGGCGACAACGCCTTCTTCGCGAATCGACGGGCCCAACAGGAGAAATACCTCGGCGAAATCAAGGAACGCTTCGAAACGCCGATGATGCTTGCGCCGTTGCGTCGGGACGAGCCAGTCGGATCGGATGAACTGAGCGCGTTCGGTGAGGAGCTTACTGGACTCTCAGAACTCCCGAAGAAACACGAGGAGGTGATGATCTCATGAGCGAAGTCCAATCAGAAGGGACAGTCGTCGAAGCCGAACTCCGGACATTCATCGAGACGCTCACCGACTCCGAGACCTATCAACAGTTCAGTGAGGCCAGCGAGGCACTCAAAAACGATCCGGAGGCATCGGCGTTGCTCCAGGACTTCGAGCAAAAACAGCAACGGATGCAAGATGGAGAGTTCGACCAGTCGGTGATGAGCGAACTCAAAGAGCTTCAGACCGAGATAGCCGACAACGAGACCATCCAACGGCAGCAAGCTGCCCAGGAGGAGCTCACCGAACTGTTACAGGAGACCAATGATATAATCAGCGATCGGATCGGGCAGGAATTCGCCCAGTCTACCGGAGGTGGCTGCTGTTGAGCACCACCGAGAGCGACGTTTTGGCTGCCGCCGAAAGCCTCGGTGAGGCACTTGCCGACACGCAAGCCGAATCGACGGAATCTGAATTCGAACCGCTACTGGAACAGTGCAATGAAGCGATCAGTAACACGACTGGTGTCGAGTACGGCGAGGTCTGCGAGACCAGCAGCGATTGTTGCTGATCTCTGAATCCGGATAGATAGAGTTCGTCACCTTTTGAAAATGAAACTCACATCGACAGCCTATTTTCATCGAGTGGCATGCATGATAAATTGGCCTAGCCGAGTTCAGGTAGTTCGGTATATAATGAACGGTGGTTTTCTGATTGGTGTCGAAAACTGGTGTTTTCCGTACTGTCTGTGTGAGTAGTCCATTACGTGATTTCTGCCACTTAACTCCTAGGAGCGATAACCAGACGAGTATGCCGGATCAATTGGACGACGATGTGCGTGTCTGGCTGGTTGAACGCACCTACTCTGACGACGAGCAGAATTTGATCATCCTCACTTACGCGACCACTAACGGTGAGCAATACTACCGGAAGGAGCGGGCACTTACCTCCTTCACCGACGTGCGCGACACCACCGCGGCCGCCGATGCTGAATCGGATAATCTCGGCACTGTCGATGATCCCGACCTCCAAGAGCGGTACGCCGCCGAGGCACAGCGGATGCAGGAAACGCACGACCCCGACGATGTGATCTGACCCGACCAGCCGAATCTAACAGGCTGAAACCACCTGTTATGGCACTGTAGCNGCCGCCGAGGCACAGCGGATGCAGGAAACGCACGACCCCGACGATGTGATCTGACCCGACCAGCCGAATCTAACAGGCTGAAACCACCTGTTATGGCACTGTAGCACCTATTGCAACCTATGCGCGAACTCGTCTTTGCCCTCGAATACGAACCCGGGTGCAATCGGGTGGCTGATACTCTCGCTAACCATCCAGATGCTTCGGTTCGCTCACTCTCCCTGCACGCTACTGATGACCGACTCTGGCGCGTTGACCATGCTACGGGGACGCCCGATGCTCTCGCTGCCATCGAAGACGCCTTTCTCAACAGCGACTATTACGCGGACTGTCTCGCGACCGAGGACTGTAACGCGACTCAGACCACACAGGTTCTTGACCATACCACTGAGACGCTCGTTCTCTACTCGTACTGGGAGCGTACCCCTCTCTGTGCCTCTATCCCTCACATTGCCCGCGATCATCTCGGTGACGGGCTACTGTTCGATACACGCCACGAGAGCCGCCACTACACGTGGCGCATCATCCATTCCGGCGAGGGCAATGTGAGCGAATTCTTCGATGAGCTTGAAACGACAGTCGGCGATTGCGCCCAGATGGAGATGCTTCGAACGGCGGTCGCCTCACCATCCACAAACGACACCTCCAACAGCAACACTGAATTGGCACC
>NZ_AOMF01000022.1 GCF_000336715.1 Halococcus thailandensis JCM 13552 | reverse complement strand
GATGGACAGGGCACGGAACTCGCTACGTGAATTGATGGAGCTCTCGCCGGACGAGGCCACGGTCCGTCGGGATGGCGATGAGGTGACCGTGCCGGCTGAAGACGTAGAAGTGGGTGAGACCGTCATCGTCCGTCCCGGTGACAAGATTCCGCTCGATGGATCGGTTGTCGAAGGTGAGAGCGCAGTTGATGAATCTCCGATCACCGGCGAGAGCGTCCCCGTCGACAAGTCTCTAGGCGAGGAAGTCTACGCCGGGAGCATCAATGAGGAAGGCTATCTCGAAGTGGAAGTCACTTCGACGGCGGGGGATTCGACGCTCTCGCAGATCATCGAGATGGTGCAGGGCGCTCAGGAGAAGAAAACCGAACAGGAGCGGTTCGTCGACCGATTCTCTGGCTACTACACACCCGCAGTCGTCGTGCTGGCGATCCTCACGGCNGGAGACGTGGTTCATCCGCGGGCTTACCTTGCTCGTCATCGCGTGTCCGTGCGCGTTCGTTATCTCGACACCTGTCTCGGTCGTTTCCGGGATCACGAGCGCTGCGAAAAACGGCGTACTGATCAAAGGCGGCAACCACCTCGAAACGATGGGTGAGGTCGACGTCGTCGCGATGGACAAAACCGGGACTCTCACCAAGGGCGAACTGACGGTCACNGGCGGCAACCACCTCGAAACGATGGGTGAGGTCGACGTCGTCGCGATGGACAAAACCGGGACTCTCACCAAGGGCGAACTGACGGTCACCGACATCGTTCCGCTCGGAGAGCACAGCGAGACGGATGTCCTTCGATATGGCGCAGGGTTGGAACAGCGTAGTGAACATCCGATTGCTGAGGCGATTCTCACTCGCACGGACGAGGCTANGAGCACAGCGAGACGGATGTCCTTCGATATGGCGCAGGGTTGGAACAGCGTAGTGAACATCCGATTGCTGAGGCGATTCTCACTCGCACGGACGAGGCTACCGTGACCGATCTCCCTTCCCCGTCTGATTTCGAAAGTTTGACTGGAAAGGGCATTCGAGCCGAAATCGACGGCGAGACATACTATGCAGGCAAGCCAGCGCTGTTCGAGGAACTCGGCTTCGATCTCTCACAAACTCGTGGTGTGACCGACGGAGGGACTGTCTCAGACGGTGTTTCTCGAAACCCTTCGCCAGAGCAGGAAGAATTCACCGGGAGCGTATTCACCGAGCTTCAACAAGACGGACGAACAGTCGTCCTCGTTGGAACGGAAGCCGAGTTGGTCGGTGGGATCGCAATCGCTGATGAAGTACGTTCGACCTCGCAGCGTGCAGTCGAGCGTCTCCATGACCGTGGTGTCGGCCACGTGGTGATGTTGACTGGCGACAACGAGGGGACAGCGNGTACGTTCGACCTCGCAGCGTGCAGTCGAGCGTCTCCATGACCGTGGTGTCGGCCACGTGGTGATGTTGACTGGCGACAACGAGGGGACAGCGCGGGCTATCGCCGAGCAGGTCGGTGTCGACGAGTACCGTGCAGAACTGCTGCCGGACGAAAAGGTGGATGCCATCGAGGAGTTGCAGGCCGAGCACGGAGATGTCGCAATGGTCGGCGACGGAATCAATGACGCACCTGCACTCGCCACCGCTGACATCGGCATTGCNGAGTTGCAGGCCGAGCACGGAGATGTCGCAATGGTCGGCGACGGAATCAATGACGCACCTGCACTCGCCACCGCTGACATCGGCATTGCAATGGGTGCAGCAGGGACGGATACGGCGCTTGAAACCGCGGATATCGCACTGATGGGCGATGACATCGGGAAACTTCCATACCTATACAGACTGTCGCACACGGCAAATGGAGTGATCCGGCAGAATATCTGGGGGAGTCTCGGTGTGAAGGCGTTGCTCGCTGTNATACGTGAGTGTTGCGCTCGCGGTCGTGGTGGGTGATATGGGGATGAGTCTGGGTGTGACAGGTAACGCGATGCGCCTCTCGCGACTGAGTGCCCCCGAGGACTGAGAGGGTTGACGACCCGGAGGAAACAAGTGTTACTTGGGCGACCACTCGCAGGCGTCGCCGTAGGTCAGTTCGTTCTCGGTGATATACGCCGATAGGCACGCGTAGTTACAGAAGTGGAGAGGTGAGCCACAATCGGCGGTGCAGTCGCGTACACAGATGGGATCGTGGTCGAAGATACGCGAACCACAGTATGCACACGTCTCGTCTGTATCGGGAATCTCGACGGTTGTGGCCATGTTTCGTGGTTCTTCACGACCAACCGAAAGCATTCCGACCGTCTACTGATAGAGCTTCCAGTGATACGCTCCTCCTATGCGTACCGTTCGTCGAAGTATGTGAACTGTTCTGTGACACCCTAACCACGGGAAACTGCTGAAATCAGTCTTCGTAAGGTGCTCCGGCGTCACAAGATTCTACAATGGTACAGCTTACGAAAGACTGGATTCAGCACAATCAGATACNTCGTAAGGTGCTCCGGCGTCACAAGATTCTACAATGGTACAGCTTACGAAAGACTGGATTCAGCACAATCAGATACTCATCTACGCAACTGGCGTCCTTCTCGCAGTTATCGTGAGTTTTGCTCAGCCGGGGCTAAGTTCTCCTCTGGAACAGTTCATCAACCCCGTCTTGGCAGTGCTTCTGTACGTGACGTTCCTTGAAATCCCGTTCGTCAAACTTCGCCGGGCGTTCACGAACGGCCGATTCATGCTGGCTGCGCTCGGGATGAACTTCCTTGTGGTTCCGGTCGTCGTCTTCGCTCTCACCCGATTTCTCTCGCAGGACCCGGTCGTTCTCGTCGGGGTATTCATGGTATTGCTCACGCCGTGTATCGACTACGTGATTTCGTTCACGGAGCTTGCGAACGGCGATGCNCTGGGTGTTCATGGGAGAGCGAGTAGCAGAGTTCATTCAGGCAGGACCCTTCATTGAGGCGTTCGTTCTCATCATCGCACTTCCGCTGACGCTCGCATGGCTTACCGAGGTGGGTGCAGAACGTTCTGAGACTGGAAAGCGATGGAAAGACGCGATGGGGTGGTTGCCAGCCCCAATGATGAGTGTGACGCTGTTCGTGGTTATTGCGTCCCAACTCCCGCGTGTTCAGAACTCAATCGGACAGATCACTGCTGTCATCCCCGTGTATGTCGCGTTCCTCATCATAATGCCACTACTCGGACGGTTCGGGGCCGGACTCTTTGGAATGGATGTGGGCGAGAGCCGTGCTCCAGAGGTTCGGCGTATGGATTGCTACAAACCACCTGTTTGCTGATAAGTTGATTCGGAGAGGGTGCTGTTCCGATCAGCGTACGTGATTGAATTCAGATACTGCTGGGCTGGCAGGAGCCCCTAAGCCTAAGAGACTATATCACTGATTCGCATCTGTTTAGCGTAGTTCCGTCGTAGATGCCTCTGTTCGCGAATCTGGCCGCTCTCCTCCCAGCACTGACGTCAGCTGATCGGGTGGATCGGGTCCCTGACGCTCCCACGTCGCTACCATCGTCGAGAGAATCTCGTGGATGCGGACTCCGGTTTCCGACCGGAGTCCGCCGAAGATCTTCCGCATCACTACCTGCTCGCGCAGAGCGCGCTCTGCGCGATTGTTCGTCGAATCAACGTCCGGCTCCGTGACGAACGTCAGCCAACTTCCCAGCCCGTTCCTGATTTTCTCGGCTAACTGCGTCACTTCATCGGTCTCGTAGTCCGCCCTGATCAACTCCTCCAGACACAATGAGGCCTGCGCCCGCCTCCGCTCACGAGCGGAGGCAGGCGGGTCCTCCTCGTCGAACGTGGTCAGATCATCGTGGAGGTCGTGCAGTACCTCTGAGACCGGTTCAGCCTCTTCGTGACGTTCAGCTACGTACTTCGCTTCTCGGAGCAGATGCGCCCAACACCGCTGAAGCTTCCCGTGATAGCTCGGATACGCCGACCAGCCGTCACAACTCAAAGTGGCGTCCTCGGCGAGTTCGTCGCCGAGGACGTCCTCCAGCACCTGACTCCCGCGGCTTTCGTCGATCGTGTAGAAGACGTCTTCGTCGGTCACGAACGTCCAGACCTAGTGCTGGTCGCCGTCGACCGGAAAGCCGGTTTCGTCGTAGTAGATGACGTCACTGTCACGGACGCTGGCTCGGGCTTCTTCGTACGCGGGTCGCAGTCGGTCTGCGACCCGCTCGGTCATGTTGTAGATCGTTCCCGATGAAACCGGATGATCGAACTCCCAGTCGAATAGTTCGGCCTGTTTCCGGTGCGGAAGTCGTCCATGGTAGCGGAGGAGGGCGGTTTGGGCCAGCAGGTGTGGCCCAAACCGCCCGGTCTCCGGACAGTCAGGATGTTCGGCGACGACCTCGTTGCCACAGGAGCATTCCTGCTTTCCGAGCTCGTATTTCGTGACCTCGGTTGGAACGGGGAGCGGAATATCGACGATGACGCGGGAGACGTACTCGTCGGGATCGGTGAGAACGCGGTCGCACTCGGGACAGTACGCCTCCCCGACCCGGACGGTCCTGTCCGGGTCGGGTGGTGGTCGGGTCGTTCCCTCGTGGCCGGAGTTGCGTCCAGGTCCGGACGAGGAGTCGCTGGCGGCGTCGGAATCGCCGCCAGCTTCGTCGTTTTCCTCGTCTTGTTCCGACTCTTCGTTCTATGGCTGTTGTCCAGCACCGCCCTGCTTGCTGGAGGGTGTGTGGGCGCTTTCGTACTTCTTGAGGCGGTTTTCAAGCTCTTCGATTCGCTCGTTCTGGGCAGCGTTTTGCTGGCGGAGAAACGCGTTCTCAGCAAGATCTCGTTGGGGAAGGATCGTCCGACCCACAGAACGGATCGCCGAGGTCGAACGGCCCGGCAATCCGTCAGGCCCGGAAAGCACGATTAGCGGCTGTTCGTCCTGCTCTTCCCTGAGAGCTACGATTTCGACTTGGCTGTTCCGCTAAACAGATACCCTCCATCTATCGTCTCGGGAGTTCTCAGTATAAACACGTCGTATGTGAGCACAGACAGCCTCGATCAGCACTCGAACGCGACCGGCACCCGGTCGCCGTCGTGTGAGAGCGAGACGTGCCGAGGATTCATCGATGTGCGGGCATCTCCTGATGGGTAGTACATGATGTGTACGGACCCTGCGTCATGTAACGCGGCGAATCGCTGGACGAGCTCCCCATCGGTGAACCCGTCTGGAGCGTCGATATTAATTCGGTCGGTCATCGTGTCACTTTGGAGCTGTGCCCACCCGATGAGCGCGAGGTCGACTTTCGTTCCGCCTACTGTCCTCTCGTCACCAGGAAGTTGTGTCGTCGGGTCATGATTGCCAATGAGAACCCGATGCAGGCGCTCGTGAGCCCCCGATGGGATAACATAGGTCACTCCTTCGGGACTGACCGTCAGGTGCTGGACGTGCGTCCCGCTCCACTCTTCGAACGGAAATTCGGATGCGTCGATCATCGGTCCTCGTCAGCTACCACGCGTTCACGTTCGAGTCCGCGATGATTCGTCGCCAAACCCCGCGGTTGTGGCCGGTGTGGTCAGTTGTTTAGTCGTGCGCGATGCTGATGGTCTTCGTCTGGGTGTAGTGCTCGACCGCTTCGAAGCCGATTTCGCGGCCGATGCCCGACTCCTTGTAGCCACCGAAGGGCATCCCTGCCGGGAAGTCGTTGTACTGGTTGAT
This sequence comes from Halococcus thailandensis JCM 13552, assembly GCF_000336715.1. Classification (GTDB taxonomy): domain Archaea; phylum Halobacteriota; class Halobacteria; order Halobacteriales; family Halococcaceae; genus Halococcus; species Halococcus thailandensis. Next base: position 34,984 of record NZ_AOMF01000022.1, on the reverse strand, counting down.
CCAGACGTTCCCGGCTTCGAGATCCTTCGCCGTGTCGTAGGCCTTGCCGAGGTCGCTCGTGATAACGCCGGCAGCAAGACCGTAGTCGACGTCGTTTGCCTGTTCCATCATCTCGTCGTAGTCGTCCCACTCGAAGCTTTCGAGTACCGGCCCGAAGATTTCTTCCTGCACCGCCGGGTTGTCGTGGTCGATGTCGTCGATGAGCGTCGGGGCGACGAAATTGCCGTCGGCCAACGCCTCATCGTCGGGCGCACCGCCACCGGTGACGAACTCTGCGTCGGCGTCTTGAGCCTCCTGGATGTATTCCATCGTTCGCTGGACCTGTTCGTCAGTGACCTTCGGCCCGAGAGTGGTTTCGTCGAGCAGCGGGTCGTCGATGACGAGGTCTTCTGCGGCGGCCGACAGCCCTTCGAGGAACTCGTCTTTGACGTCGGAGTGGACGAACAGCCGCGATCCGGCGGAACAACACTCGCCGGTGTTGTGGTAGATCGATGTCACCATCACGTCGACCGCCGTCTCGATATCGGCGTCGGGGAAGACGACCACCGGGCTTTTGCCACCGAGTTCGAGCGTGATGTCGTGGATGTTCTCGGCGGCGTTCGCCATAATGGACCGCCCGACTTCGGTTGACCCGGTGAAGGCGATTTTCCGAATGTCCGGGTGTTGACTCAGCGGCTCGCCGGCCTCGCGGCCGAACCCGGTGACGAGGTTGACGACACCATCTGGGAGGATGTCATCGACGCCTTCGAGGAATTTGAGCACGGTGAGTGGTGTCTCCTCGGCTGGTTTCAGTACCGAGCAGTTCCCGGCGGCGAGCGCCGGGCCGAGCTTCCACGCCGACATCAACAGCGGGAAGTTCCACGGAATGATCTGCCCGACGACTCCGTAGGGTTCACGCACGGTCTCGATCTGTGAGGTTTCGTCGCTCGGAATCGTTCTGCCCTCGTGGGTGCGAGCCGCTGCCGCGAAGTAGTGGTAGTGGTCGGCAACAAGCTGCATATCGACACGGGCCTCGCTGATCGGCTTGCCGTTGTCGAGGGTTTCGAGACGTGCGAGATCCTCTGCGTTCTCTTCGACGTAATTTCCCAGTTGTGCGAGAACGCGCTGGCGCTCGGCGGCCGAGTAGTCCGACCACGTTTCGTCGTAGGCGTCCCACGCCGTCTCAACCGCCCGATCGATGTCCTCGCTGTTGCCGGCCTGTGCCTCCCCGAGGACCTCGCCGGTCGTTGGGTCGCGCGTCTCGAAGGTCTCGCCCGAGGCGCTGTCGACCCACTCGCCGCCGATGTAGAGCTTGAGATTGTCGGGAACCAGTTCCTCCGCGGCCTCAGTATGGCGTTGTTCGATGGCGTCCTGCCGTTCTTCCGTGGTCTGGGATTCAGTCGACATACCAATCGGAACGAGGACGCGTCCACACAAAGATTTTTATCAAACAAAACGGTTCAGGTTAACCATATGTGTTTGATCGCCGCCGACGGTGACCCAATTGAGAAGACGACACTGACCGAACGACAGGTACGAATCCTGCGTCTCCGTGAGGGTGGACGGACACAACAAGAGATCGCGGATCAACTCGGCACGACAGCATCGAACATCAGTGCGATCGAGTCGGCAGCGCGGTCCAACATCGAGAAAGCCCAGCGGACACTTGACCTCGCCGACGTGATTCGCGCGCCCGTTCGCGTTCCTATCGCGGAAGGGGCGTCGCTCGAAGAGATGATAGACGCGATTTATGCGAAGGGCAACGAGGCAGGCGTCAGCATCGCTCAACCGAGACCTGAACTCTACGCCCATCTCTTCGCGGACCTTACCGAGCGAGTCGATGACAACCGATTGTTGACCGATATCGAGATCGGTATTACGAACGATGGCGACGTGACCGTGTTTGAAGACCTCGGCTGATGCCACGAATTCGTCAGGAGCTGAAGTCAAGCATATAGTTTCCTCATGCATGATGGGCATTGGAATCAATTGACAGCCTAAATTTCACACGGAACTATGGATGACGGATCTCCCTAGCTGAGTTCAGGTCAGGTGCGCGTCAGTATTAGTCCTGACTGATGTCGGCTAGCTTGATTTGTCATGCACAGACTGGTTGTTCATTCTAATGAACTCTTGCGTGTAGTAAACGAACGGCAGTCTCCGTTATCTCGTCATTTTAATATCAGGATATAACAATACGAAATAAAGTGGCGTGGAACAGCGCCGCCGCTCACGAGGCGGGCGAACACGGGAGAGGTCGGCGTCAGTCGGGTGGGTCAAGACCGTAGAATTGTTCACCACGGTCAGAAATTGGTTTGCGTCCACACGCGACTCGTATGACTTGTTCTCGCCGTCGATGGCGAGCTTTACGAGGAGATCGACGAGTCGCCAGACGTTATATCCACTCGGACCCACTTTGCTCAACATCGTTCAATTTGATGCGATACACGACGGACTACTCCACCGAATTTCCGATGGTGACTATTGAAGAAATCACGTCTGAGTGGATAGAGCACGCACGCGAACGCGAAGTTGAAAAAGCGATAGTCGCTCTCGGTCGAGGTCGTTCTGACCATGAAGTGTTTCTGCTTCTTAAACCCGTTTTCGATACCTCAACGGTGGCGATACCAGCGAATCAGCCGCTCGATCATGTGGATGAATTCCTTCCCGTCCATCTACTGATCGTCGGCATCACGCGCCGTCACATACGGGTGGATCGTCTCGAATACCACTGTCCCGGACGCCCTTGTGACTCGGTGGAAATCTTGCTATCCCTGCGGAGCGTGAGGTAAAAGCATAGGGCGCAAGAGACCGTCGAGGTTATCGTAAAACCTCGATACTCTCCTCACCAATTTTCCTCGGGGACGTACGGATAGCTCCAGAGCGTCACCTGCAATGTGACCGACTTGAACCAAGCGTGGTACATCTTATCGACCTCCTCGTCGGTGTGGTCGCCATTTGCGAGAAACTCTCGAATCGTCGCAGTAATCGGATAGATGAACGCGAGAATGTACCGCAAGTCGATGTGTCCTACCGCATTGGCGTCGTCGGTTTGGTTTTTCTTCGTCCGATGATGACGACGGGCGATCTCGAACTGGTAGTTCAGCCACTCCTTGTCATACGGTGCATCGCAGGTATCACGAATCCATTGCTTAAACCGCTCGCGCACACGATCCAAGTACTCTTCATCTGGATTGCCTTCGCCGTCAGTGAAATAATACACTGAAAAATCTGTGTCGCTGACGAATCCATACTACACATCGAGGATATCGTCAGTTTGTCCGTCAAGCACATCGCCAGCCATCTGGAGATACTCTTCGTCCTCTTCGGTGAACATCACCGTCTGTTTGAGATGGTCGAACTCGTCAGTACTGATCGGCGCTTCAGGTATCGATTCCTCACCCAAGTCGTATCCCGGAATTTGTTCGCTGCTCATTGGTGAACCCTCGTCTCCTCCTTCGGTGCGGGGGATAGTAAAGGTAGTAGTAAAACTGAAGCCAGTAGCTACAAATCTATGAAAGAGAGTCTCATAGAAACGACGTACTCGACCGAATGGAGCGGGATATGGCAAGTACTCGGATGCAAATGGACGTTTCACATCCTGCGATTTCTTGCCGTTCAGGACGCACAGTTCAACCAGATCCAAACCGCCATTGACGGGCTGCCAGCGAGCACGCTCTCGACACGACTGAAAGCACTCGAAGAAGAACGAATCGTCTCGCGCACTGTCGAGGATTCCTCACCGCCCACTGTCGAATACTCGCTCACCGAGAAGGGAACCGAACTCGCCGCAATCATCGAACAGATCGAGGAGTTGGAGAGTCGGTACGCATGAGTACAATTCCCGATTCGAGTATATAAACCCCATCTCTCATCCGCTTGCTGACCGTTCTTGCTGGTGATATGGAAACCTCACCTGATCGCGTCGTCGATGGATTCACCGAGCTGCTCGACGAAGTCGACAGCGAGGAAATCGCCAATGAACACCGTGTTGGTATCCACTCTAACCGCATCGACTTCGAAGAATACGCCAAGATAGGCGCTTTCTTGGGAATTCATGATCCGAAGACCCTCAATGATCTCGACCAACAAACCGACGTTCGTGACGACCTCGAACCAATCAGCCAAAGTCATTTCTCTCGGCTCACCAACCGTCGACCGTGGGGCCATTTCGCGCTGTTCGGGTTTGACCCAGCAGACAAGGAATTCATTGAGGAGACGATTCAGGAACTTCTCGACGAATCAGTGTAGGGGTTCACGTCGTCTGCTGGTGACGGGTTAGCGTCCAAGTGACGTAAGCAGGCGAAATTCGTGCTCTATTGAAAACGACACACGGCGTTGGGATTGTTCGGTACTGGTTTGAGGCGATGGAGGAGACAATCCGGGTCGGGAGATGTTCAAGGTGTCAGAGGTCGGCTAGATGAATTCGTCATGTATGACCACCTATGAAATTTAGACTACCGATATAGATTTCGAGACTGGACGTGCATTAGGAAACCACCTGCCCGACTCAAGTACATGAATATCGCAACATTTCATTAATAAAATCATCCATATCTTACTTATTAGATTATGAGTATTATAACACACTCCAGGCACTGCTAGCGTGATACCATGAAGTCAGTCCAGCAATCCATCGTGCTGCAACAAATTTTTTCAGGAACTGTGCCGGATAAGAACCAAATGTTGAAAATGGAATATTCGAGACATTATGAGCGATGGCTTTATCTCCAATTGAAATAAGTGTTCCTTTATCCTCATACGTCCAGTGTCTCAATGGTTTGTTTTGGAGAGAACGCTCAATATTATTAGCAGCAACATCAGCGGCTTGCCATGCAGCTTGGGCAGTGGGTGGTACCGGATTTTCACCATTTTCAACTAGGGCAGCGTCACCAACAGTGAATATGCGATCGTCACTGGTTTTGAATGTTGTATCCGTTTTAATTCGGTTGTGTTCCTTCTCAACATCAATGGACTCCATGATATCATGACCGGTAATCCCTCCTGTCCAGATTAGGATGTCATAAGATAATTTCTTGTCATTTTTGAGATGTATATATTCATCTCCTGCCTTGGAAAGCGGATTGCCGGTTCGAATATCTATATCGGCTTTGATGAGCTGCTTCCGCACTGATTTCTGAAGATCAGAACTGTGCCCTGGCAAGATTTCATCAAGAGCTTCCAGAAGCGTAATCTCGATAGAAATTCCTGCCTCATCTCGTAGTTTTGCAACTTCACCCGCAACTTGAATACCCGAGAGTCCAGCTCCACCAATAAGGACTTGCGTTGGTTTTTCGCTAGATTCGAGGTTTGTTTCGGTAAAGATTCGTTTATGGATTGTTAACGCATCCTCTAATGATTTCAACGTAACTGAATAATCATTCAAACCAGGAATCCCGTAGTGCGCGGTTTGGCTCCCTATTGCAACCAGTACGTAGTCGTATGGTATAGTGTTTCCATTACTGAGCTCGACTGATCGAGCCTCAGTATCGATATTAGTAACTTCACCTTCAATGAAATTAGTATCTGTTGATTTTATATTCTTCACCGGAATTGTGATTTTCTGTCGGATAGTGGGATCCCGAATGATCCGATGTGATTCATGGAGTACTAAATGATATTGATTCTCGCCAATCCACGTAATGTTGACACCAGAGGTATTCTGTTCCAGTTGTTGCACCGCCTTTGTACCTGCATAACCTGTTCCAATCACCACGAGACTGTCGGCCATGCTTGGCCAATATATTAGAATATACTCTAATCTATCGCTCATAGCAAAATTTGTAATCAGACAATTATTCATCACATATTTCAAACACAACTGGGCTGAATCAGCGAATCGCAGGTGGCCGGATCTTCTGGTCAGTTTCGAAAACTGTGTTTTCGTGTCAATTCGCATTGAATGACATTCAGTCGTCGGCTGGGTTCTCCTCGCCGAAATCATGATCGTGGCTAATAGTGCCGTAGCGCGTTAGTCGGTTTTCTCTTCCCAGGGAGAAATTGTTTGGGGAGAGTTGTCTTCGTGTTCAACTAAAGCAGAGTCACTGTTCTCGCCTTTGTCGCGGGAATTCTGGAGGTATTCACGACCTTCTTCGGTTTCCCACAGCCGCTCGTTGAGAACATCAGCGGAGGTATAGAATTTGTGTATTGAGGGCAGTTTGGTGTTATCAAACTGCGCAATTAGATCGCCGTGATTCTTGAAGAAGTGGTGCATCCATTGCTCGGCTCCGCGGTCGTCGTGAAACTGGGTAATAAGGATCCAGTGGTAGTAATCGTCAGCATTAGTGAACAACACCACATGTGGGTCTTCGCTCAATTCCCAATAACATTCTTCCCACTGTTCCTCGAAATTTGGGTAATGGAACGCAATACGGAAGAGATAATAGTCAAAAAGCTCTACATTAGGCACTACTTGCGTCTGTAATACCTCGTCCGTCTCCATCTCATGGAGTAATTCATTTACACGATTGTGTGATAGCGAGATTCCGTATTCGTCCTCAAGTATATCGCGAATTTTTCGGACTGATACAGTTGGATTTTCAACTCTCGCTTTGAGGAGGACGATATCTCTGGGTGTAAGATCATCATCAAATGAATTCTCTGAAACACCCATCGGTTATCATCCTCATATTGTAAGACCGTACTTAAAAACCTTTCTCAAGATTCGAAGCATAGCGTCTGGCACCTGATGGATTTGTGGTTGACTTAGATAGTCTACACTAGAAGATGACCACCTCAATCGACTTTGAAATTTAGCGTCTTTGTCTGTGTGTATGCCTTGATTGTCTCTTTGCCTATTTCCCGACCGATACCGGATTGTTTGTACCCACCGAATGGCTGGCCAGCTGGGAATTCGTTATATTGATTTACCCAGATGTTCCCAGCCTCAATATCGCGAGCAGCACGCCGAGTAGTGGAAATATTTTCAGAAACGATGCCAGCAGCGAGACCAAAGCTGACATCGTTGACACGATCTATTAGATTACCATAGTCGCTCCATTCGAACACAAGCTCTACTGGGCCGAAAATTTCTTCTTGGGCAACGCGCGTTCTGTGCGGTGTACCCTCAACAACCGTTGGAACAACAAAGTATCCGCCAGCGAGTCGCCCATCCTCAAGTTGTTTGCCACCAGTGACAATTCGACCACCAACCTCTTCGGCAAGACGAATATATCGTTCAGTTCTTTGAACCTGTCTTGGCGATATTTTCGGACCCATCTCAGTTTTTTCAAGCAAAGGATCGCCAAGGACGATATCATCCGCAGCGTCGGCGAATTTTTGAGTGAATTCATCACATAGTGATTCATGGACAAACAACCGTGTCCCCGCACAGCAACACTCCCCAGCGTTGTAGAACATCGCGTCGATGGCGACCTCAACCGCTCGATCGAGAGCCGCGTCTGGGAAAATGATAAGTGGACTTTTGCCACCCAATTCCAAGGATATGTCCTTGAGAGTATTCGCTGCTCCCTTCATTACGCCGCGACCGACCTCCGTTGATCCGGTGAACGCAATCTTGCGCACGCGCGGGTGTTCAACGAGCGATGTACCAGCCTCGGGACCGTAGCCAGTGACAATATTCAGTAGTCCATCTGGAATGAGATCGTCGATTTCGCGGATGAATTCAACTAATGATAATGGGGTTTCTTCGGCAGGTTTCAACACTACAGCGTTTCCTGCTGCCAGAGCTGGCGCAAGCTTCCATGCGGCCATCAATAATGGGAAGTTCCAAGGAATTATTTGGCCGACGACGCCATACGGCTCCCGAACCGTCTCTATGTGTTGGTCATCTTCTGCGGGGATAGTTGTTCCTTCCAACGTCCGGGCCGCACCTGCAAAATACCGAAAATGATCTACAACAAGATCAATGTCATCTCGGGCTTCTACTAACGGTTTGCCGTTATCAAGTGCATCAAGCCTTGCGAACTCTTCCTGTCGGGCTTCGATTCGCCTCGCTATCTCTGAAAGAATGACTTGTCGTTGGGCTACCGATTTATCATCCCAAGTCTCGAAGCCACGCCACGCAGCTGTAACAGCTCGTTCGATGTCAGCATCATTTCCGGCCTGAGCTGTCGCCAGTTTTCTCCCAGTGGTCGGGTCGTAAATGTCTAATAGTTCGCTACCGGTACTGTCTACCCACTCACCTCCGATATATAGTTGAAGCTTTCGGTCTTGAATCAGCTCTCGTGCAGCTTGCTCATGTCTCTCAATGACCTCTTGTGAACTCTCGGCCGACGGCTGAGTGTTAGATGTCACGTGTTATCATCTCATGCCTGTCCTGATGCATAAGATTTTCTAATTCTACATTGACAAAACCGTCTTTCCTGCCTGATCTCCGGTTAGACCCAGAAGTAGTTTGAGATAGTATAGGACCCACACATGACATGATCTATGACATTTAAATCAGATTTTCTCATGAACACCCCTGCTGTGAAGATATTATAATCTCAAACTGGGCCCCAGCATTTCAAAATGATCTTACTGGCCGGAATCATACGTATTTTTCCAAAATCTTTATTATGTGGCCGGATATGGGTGTAACTGCCATGCAGGCAGTAGTACTAGAGGAGTTTCAGGAGCCGTTGACCGTCCAGGACGTCGACCGTCCTGAACCAGAACCCGATGGGGCTGTCGCCAAGCTCATTGGGTGTGGTGTCTGCCGATCAGATTGGCATTGTTGGCAGGGAGATTGGGACTGGTTCGGATACCGGCCTGATCCGCCACACGTTCTTGGCCATGAACCCACTGCCCGTATCGTTTCCGTCGGTGAGGATGTTGAAACCGTCGAAGAGGGTCAAGAAATCGCAATTCCGTTCAGCCTCGCGTGTGGTACTTGTGACCTGTGCCGGAACGGTCGCGAGAACATCTGTGAGAACCACGTTGGGCTTGGGTTCATGAACCAAGCCCCCGGTGCATTCGCTGAGGAAGTTCACATCCCACACGCCGATGTCAACGCCGTGCCGCTCCCAGACAGTATCGACGCCGAAGCGGCTGCGGGGTGTGGTTGCCGGTTCATGACCTCGTTTCACGCGATGGCGCATCGCGCACCCGTGAGCGCCGGTGATGACGTGGTAATCCACGGGTGTGGTGGTATTGGTCTTTCAGCCGTCCACATCGCTGATGCGCTTGGTGGTAATGTTATCGGGGTGGATCTCAAAGACGAGAACCTCGACAAGGCCGAAGAACTTGGTGCGGTCGCTACGGTTAACGCTTCCGAAGTCGACGATCCCGCTGGCGAAGTCCAAGATATCACTAACGGTGGAGCAGATGTTTCTGCCGACGGACTTGGTATCAAAACGACGTGTCAGAACGCAGTCAATAGCCTCCGCAAGGGAGGAACGCACGTTCAGATCGGGTTGACCACTTCCGAAGAAGAGGGAATGGTTCCACTGCCGGTCGATGACTTCGTCTCCAAGGAGATCGATTTCCACGGCTCGCTCGGTCTCCAGCCCTCGCGTTACAGTGAGATGCTGGACATGATCGAGTCAAGCAAGCTTGACCCGACAACGCTCGTCAACAAGACTATCGATATCCACGGAGTTCCAGATGAACTGGCTTCGATGACTGACTTCAACACACTCGGAATCCCAGTCTGTACCGACTTCACTAGCTAACCAATAGGACAATCACGAAACAAACCATTTTACTGGACCTCGCACCTATATGAAGACCCCATTCAGTTCGTCCATGAGGCCGTCTACGCCCTGGTCAGCGTTCCTCAACGTCCACGACAGTAGATTCTGTACGGCTTCCTTCAGCGAGTGCTTGAGATCGTTGCACAACGACGTCGTTTGTGAAAGCACAGTTCCCAGAGCGCTATCGGCAACACCCAGCCGAAGAGCACTGTAGGCCAACATGAGCAGGTGCCAATGCCGATTGGCACCTGCGTCACGCTCGACCTCGCAGTCCTCGAAGCCCAGGTCCTGCTTGCTGTCCCTGAAGAACGTCTCGATGCGCCAGCGCATCGAGTACGTGCGAATCAGCTGCGTCGTCGGTGCGTCGATCTTGTTCGTCACGAGGTACTTCACCGGGTTCTCCTCGTCCTCATCGTCGGTCACCTTCTCCGAGATGAGTACCTTCTTCTCGCCGAGTTTCGAGACGTTCAGCTTCTTCGTCCAGATGTTGTAGGTCTCACCATCGACCTCCCGCTCGGTCGTGTCGATGCGCTTGCCGAGCGCATCGACGCGAATCATCTCGCCGCCGTACTCGACGTGGCGGTTGCTCTTGAGCACGGAAATCCAGTCCTTGTCGTACGATTCGACGTGCTTGACGAGTTCCTGCGAGCAGTACCACGAATCGAAGAGGTAGGTGTCCGCTGGAACACCTACCTCGTGACCTTCATCAACGAGCGCTTTGGCGTGGTCGATCTTCGTCTCGGCTTCCTTCTCGTAGAGACGGAAGCCGAGCGGGTAGGTGGTTTTCTCGTCGGCGTACTGGCTGAACACGAGGTTCTGGCCCCACACAGTGTCGTTTTCCGCGTGGTCGTAGAACCAGCCAGCGTTCGGCAGTTGGTCGCCGGTTCGATGGGTGACGGAGTCGTCGATAATGACGACTCCGTCTTGGGACCACCGCGTTTCGTTGCGCTGTTGGAGCGCGGTCAATCGCTCTCGGTTGAGGCGGTCTTCGTCCCAGTCGTACTGATTGAGGAACTTGTTGAGAGCGCGTTCGCTCTTCGATTGGAGAACGCGTTTCGAGATACCCTCGACGGTCTTATTGCCGGAGGCAATAAGGCCCGTCACGTAGGTTTTGGCGTGGTGTTTCTGCTGATACGAGAAGCACTCGAAGTCATCGATGAGATTCGTGCAGGACAGAAACTCCGTGATCGGCATCATCGGTCGCGTAGCGACCGATTCGCAGTGATCGGTTATAAACGTGCGAGGTCAAGCATTTTAAATGGAATGGTTGATCGGTGATTGATGGCTTGTGGTTACGGACCAAGGACAGTGAGACACTATGAAATTCAGTGGAACATTCAAACTTAACGATACGGCAACGGAGGAGGTATGGCTCGCGCTCTCGGACCCGGTGATGATAGAAAGCGCGCTGCCGGGCTGTCAGTTCCTCGTCGAGGTCGAGGATACCGACGTGGACTTCGACGAACTCCGCGAGGAGTACGCAGACCGAGATGTCGAACCGACCTCTGATAGCCCGTTGCACGGTTTCGAAACCAGCTCGAACGTATCGAACAGTAGCCACTAACGCTAGAAATGGTCACATTCACTAGACTAGAGGTCGGATCAGTGGTATGGGAACCGGTAGATCCGACGCCTACGACAACACCGTCTCATCGCATAAGACCACCGTTCGTGAGTACCTCCGATTCCATGACGAGGTCGCTTCCAAAGACGAACTCCGCGCCGGCACCGACGTGTCGGCGTGGTATATCGAGCAGATCGGCTCCTCCAATACCTTCTACACCTCGTTAAATCACAACCGAGAGTACGTCGCCAGCAAATACATCATCGGACAACGCTCTACTCACGACGGTTTCTGGCGGCCCGAGGTGGATGACGGCTACGCCGTCTTCCACCGCAAGGAGACTGCCAAAGCCACGCTCAAATATCTCGCGTTCAATCGGCCATCCGGACTCACCGCACCCGAAGCTGACGACCTGCTTGATCGGCGCTGTTACCGCCCACTCCGAAAGCTCGCCGATCAACAGGAGGTACACACCGTAGCGGGGCACAATGCCACCGTCTACACCCACAGCTGGCCGTCCCTTCGGGACGACCAGCTGGCCCAGCGTGAAACCGACCAGCCAGCCGATGTCACACCCGACGATCCTGCTGACGACGGCTACCTCTACCGTGACGAACTCGTCGCAACCTTCCTCTCGGTCGCTGTCTCGGAACTTCAGTCAATCTCTCCCGAACGAGCTGCCGCACTTGTCCTGCGGCAGTTCGAGGGCGACTCCTTCGACGCCCTCGAACGCCGTCTTCAGCGCAATCATTCGTTTCGAGAGGCTCTCGACTACACTGAGCCAGAGGACGTCCCGGATGGGACGTCGCTCTGGCGGGCCTTCGACGAACTTCATCCCGATGAACTCCGAGATTGCCTCCAGTCGATGTGTGGCGAGTTGCTTGCCGATCACGAACATGGCGGTGAGTTCGTCGTCATCGATGGAACGCACATCGCGGCGTGGGCAAATACGCGTGATGAAATCGAAAATGGCGAAGTTGAAGGTGCGAGCTGGGGGAAACACGAAGGATCGTTCTACGGGTACAAGGTGTTTCTCGTGGTGGATGCGGCAACAGAGCTGCCGGTCGCCATCACGATGGAGACCGGCAAGAGGAACGACAGTGCGGCGTTCGAACCGCTCGTTGATGAGTTCAACGAGCGGTACGACACTGACGATCTCCAGGCAGCCCTCGCTGATGCTGGCTTTGACAGTCAGGCTAACCGCGACTTCTGTCAGGATCAGCTCGATTGTCCGTTGCTGACGGCGATCAATCCTCGCCGATCGTCGCCGTTAGCGACGATCAAGGACNCGCAAAGAGAACAACGTCGAGACTCACGTCGTTCTCTCGGCAGTAGCGTTGGTTGCGGCGTCTCTCACGGCACAACGGCAGAACAAACCAGGGCTGATACGCTCACCGAGTCGGCTCATCTGACGATCGCGCCACCTGTCCAAAAAACAGGTGTCGCCGCCTGAGAGGCATCGCCCTCAGGCTGCTGTATTTTCTGAAAGGAGCTCGACCAATCGGGCTGATTTATCGGCCGATTCAGCCATTTCTATCAGGAACCATTCCATTGTTTCACCAACTCTACTGATGGAGTCCAGATTCAGGCCTGATCGTTCCGTCTGGTGATTTGATTTTGAACGTGCAACAGGGTATTCGAGCTCGAAGAGCTCGAACGAGTCGGGAAGACACTCATCCAGCAGGATATCCTCAAGCTGCTTCCGGATCGGCCGGTGGAGGTCGTCGCCGACCTCCACCTCCGTCCGTACTACGGAGAGGAGTACGAATCTAAAGAGGAGCTCTACAACTCACTCGCTAAAGCCGGAACGACGACGTTCCACGGCTATGCCACACTCTACGCCCGCGTACGCAACAAACGCTACACGCTGGCGGTGCGCCGTCTGACTGACGGCGACNTGCCACACTCTACGCCCGCGTACGCAACAAACGCTACACGCTGGCGGTGCGCCGTCTGACTGACGGCGACACCGCCAGCTCGATCCTCGCGGAACTGCTCGGCGTGCTCGACGGCCTTGACCTCGCAGTCAAGGCCGTCTACCTCGACCGCGAGTTCTACGATACGTACTGTTTGACGCTACTCGCTGCCCACAACTACGCTTTCGTCATGCCGATCGTGAAGTGGGGCGAGAAGATTCAGAACGAATTGAGCACAGGCTGGAGTCGCGTGATNGCTGCCCACAACTACGCTTTCGTCATGCCGATCGTGAAGTGGGGCGAGAAGATTCAGAACGAATTGAGCACAGGCTGGAGTCGCGTGATCGATCACGACCTCCAAGGCGAAATCGACGGTCACACGTGGACCGTCGATTTCCCGGTCTATATCGACTGTACGTACCAGCAAGGGAAGTACGATGAGGAAGGTGTGGCGCGTCACGGCTACGCCGTCGACGCGCCGTTCATCGANGGTCTATATCGACTGTACGTACCAGCAAGGGAAGTACGATGAGGAAGGTGTGGCGCGTCACGGCTACGCCGTCGACGCGCCGTTCATCGAAACGCCACGCCAAGCCAGGAAACACTACAGCCGTCGATTCGGTATCGAATCAACCTACCGGCTGTCCGAACGAAGCATTGCGAATACGACGACACAGAATCCGGCGGTGCGGTTCCTGTACGTGCTGATTAGCTTCCTGCTCCAGAATGCGTGGCGGTACCTCCACTGGGAGTACGTGGCGTCGCCGCGCCGAGGCGCGCGACGCCTCTGGCCGTGGCGATTCGACGAGTTTCTTGGAATGATACGGAGAGCAGCGGAGACGGCGCTCGCAGTGCGTCGCGCCGTCCCCGCAAACAAGCCTCCGGACGACCGTTTCGAGCGCTAACCCACCGACCGGGAATGCCTGCTCGGTGAGTGGCAACACCGTCGCGTCGGCGGCGTTCCGCCGCCGACTGCGACAGGTTCGATGCTTTCGGTGTTGAACCTCGCCCTCAGCAGTTNCCGTCGCGTCGGCGGCGTTCCGCCGCCGACTGCGACAGGTTCGATGCTTTCGGTGTTGAACCTCGCCCTCAGCAGTTGCTCGATACCGACTTCTCCACCAAATTCACGCCTCAGAAGCAATCAACTGGCGTGCTTTGTGAGGTACTGAGTTTCATTCGATCACCGATAACGATCAGTTCACAGCACTCCGCGAGAAATATGATTTCGACGTCACCAATTTCAACCGCCTCCGCCGGACCCTGACCGAGCAACTCGACGAGCAGGACCTCCACGATGCGGTCTACGGCCTCAATCCCTACCGCGACCCAAGTCTCCCAGATCCGACTATCAGCTCCTCGGCGTGATTGATGAGTCGAGGGTTGCCATCCGTTCTTTAAGTGCTTCTGGCGATAAGACGAAGATACGAGAGAGTACACTCGCGCACAATCGAGTCTTCGCGCATTCTATTTTCGTCCGGCCGTCGAGTCACGACCAATGCGTTTCATCAGCCGGCGGCATTCCGGACAGGACAGCGACGCTCCTTCATTGCCGCTAAGTTGGTGACCGCAGTTGACGCACTCGTAGACGAACGATCCCATTGCTGAGAGGGGAAATATTGCGCCAAACTATATGAACTTGTTTGCCACTCACACACCGAACGAGTCACCACCCTCGATCAATCTATCCTCACTGGATCAGATGGAAATGAACCAAAGATATTCCAGCTGTGGCTACTATCCTGCTGGCATGGAGCGTGAACCATCCGTTCTAGGCTAACTCCGAGATAGCCGAAGAACGCCAGCCGTTAGCGCTCTGAGAAGCCGGTGGAAAGGGAATGCAACTACCACCGGATTCGGTGATAGAGGAACGGTTGGTGAAGACGTTTCCGAACAACCGGCTGCGCGAGCTTGCTCGCGCAACCGGGCTAATCCAACGTGACGGCGGGAAACTGAAGGCTGACGCCCTGTTCTGGTCACTTGCTATCGGATTTCTCTCCGGCAACTACAGAACCCTCGAAGAGTTCCGTCAGGAGTACATCGAAACCTTTGGCGGATCACTCAGCTATTCGTCCTTCCACGAGTGGTTCATGCCTGCTCTCTGTGAATTCCTTCGAGAGGTCCTCAAGCGTGCTCTTGAGGACCTCGAACACGAGAATGACCGTCTTCAGGGCCGCTTCAAGCAGTTCCGCGAGGTCTTCATCGCGGATGCGACCGTCATCACGCTGTACCAGTCGCTGTTCGAGACGTTTCCCGGCTATGGCGACGACCACGCTGGAGCGAAGCTCCACGTGGTCGAAGCCATCAGTAGCGGTCTCCCGGCTGAATTCAGCATCACTGACGCGCGCACGCATGAATTCACGCAACTCTCTACTGGTCCTTGGGTGGAGAACGCGTTGCTGCTGTTCGACCAGGCCTACTTCGATTACCGGACAATGGATCTGATCGACGCCAACGGCGGCTGGTTCCTCACACGACTCAAACCCAACGCAAATCCGGAGATCACGGCTGAACTCAGGAAATGGCGTGGCGACGCCATTTCCCTCGAAGGCAAGCAGGTACAGGACATTCTTGACGATCTTCACCGCGACGTCATCGACGTCGACGGTGAAGTCGAGTTCAAGCGACGCATCTACAACGGTACGCGCAGCCGTGCCGTCGAAACGTTCCGTGTCGTCGGCGTCTGGAACGACGAGGAAGATCGATACCACCTCTACATCACGAATCTGCCCGCTGAGGACTATCGCGCGCCTGATATCGCGAAGCTTTATCAGGCGCGCTGGGAGGTGGAGCTTCTCTTTCGGGAGCTCAAGACCACGTACGGACTCGACGAGATCAACTCGGGAAAGCCAGAGGTTGTGGAGGCGTTGATCCTGATCGGGCTGCTTTCGCTCGTAGTGAGCCGCACGCTCCGAGAACTTTTCATCGAGATCATCGAAGCACAGCAGGACGAGGAGAGCGACGACGTGGAAGCGTCGTCGCTCCTGCCTCGAGAACGATGGGCACGAGCGTTCGGACGGCACAGTGACCGGATTCTCCGCCGAGTCGCCGAGCGACTCGGCTACGAACCGCCGAAGTTGGTCGAATCGCTGATGAACGATGCGCTAGATCCGAACATTCACCGCATCCCGTTGCTTGACGAGGTGCAGTACGAACCGTTCGACGCTGACCTCGCGTAATCCGGCGTGATCGGGCTGGATTCGCGGGACTCCTTAGCTACAGCACTCGCGTTTGTCGAGAATTTCGGAGCGCTCACGCCGGTGAGCGCTCCTCAACGGACTCTGATCCAGCGACCGATTGCATTCCCCGATTGGAAAAGCAGATTCCTGACCAATTCGTCTCGGTCACAACAGGATTAGCCTAGAACGGATGGAGCGTGAACCAGTCTCATCCTCTCTGCTCAGAAGCGTCGGTTACGATTCGGACCAGCAACTCTTAGAGGTCGAGCTTCAGGACGGGAAGATATACCGATATGCTGATGTCCCTGAGCAGACCTACCAGGGATTGATCGAAGCGGACTCACTCGGGCGATACTTCAACCAACACATCCGAGAACTGAGTTATAGCCGGGTAGAGTAGACGACCGGAGAACCCCCTCTCGTATAGCAATCGCAGCGTATCAATGGATTCGAGAAAACGAGCAACGTTAATGCAGGAGGAATGAGAACGTGTCTCGTATGGATGGGTGGCCGGTACTGTCATCGTTCCCGTCTCGTCCGCTCTCACTGACCGAGATTGATGCACTTGAAGATCGTGAGAGTATCCAAAGCATCGTTGCAGATGACATAACTGCTGAAGACTCTCTTAGCCCAGAGCTGTCAAGTATCTCCGTCAGCAGCTGTGTGATTGTCAGGGCTGAAACCGTGGTTGCAGCTGTTTTCGTCGATTCGGAGAAAGCATGGTACCGTGCGTACAGTGCAGCACGTCCCGGCGTTGATTTGACCGAGGCCTACGAGATAGTTCGGTCATTCCGTGGTGAGGAGACACTGTTTGCGTCCGCGCCGCTGTCATCCCGTGAAGCAGTTCACCGAGCGAAATTAGAACAGAAGAAAATGGAAAGTAACGCTGACTACGTGGAAGGCGATACGTTCGAGTGTCCGGTCTGCAGCGAGACCCATACGGTTCGTCGCCGCGACGATGATCCCGAGGTCCAGTTCCCTGAAGAAGACCGCTTGTACGTGAACTGTCCGGACGCTGAATCAGGAACGCTGACGGTGTACTGAGGCTCAGTGAATTGTTTAAGCTAATTCTCTAAATATCTAAATAAATATAGATGGCAGGGGATATCGATCACAGTGATTTTATCCTACCGTGACAGGCGCTATACATGGACACGAACAACCAACATCACTCACTACTCGTGCCGAAGAGAATAGATTACCCATGTATCCCCCGCTGTATTCTCTGAAAGCGCATGCTCGTCTGCCATCTCGCATCCGACAAGCGTGGGCGGGTCGCCCTCTGGGCCGAAGATTCGACGTTACCACCGCAACACTCGCCGAAACCAGGCCGACCACCGAACGTCCCAAATCCACGAGATCATCCGTTCGCAGCGTCGATCGAAGCGCTCCAGAGTGCGTGTGCGGAACTGAACCTCCCGGTCGCAGCCGAGGCGTTTGAGCACACTAGTCTGACGCTCCTGCTCCCGTCGGGTCGGTTCGGACCAGAACCCTCACCGGATGTGGTGCGCGACGAGGAGATGGACGCGCCCGTCGACCGCGTCTCTCCATGGACGGTGCCTGCACTCGAGTGCGATGCCAGCGTCCTCGGGGATGTTCTCGATGCCCTCGGCAACGAAGACGCTGGCATCGTCCCGGGAGACACGGTGGGATACTGGCAGACTGTCGTGTCGCTGGCTGGCGAGTTCGTCCGTGGTGGGCGTGTGGTGCCTCACCTCGAACTGCGCGAGGACTCCGGCGTCGCAGTGTGGCGTGCGCTTCCCTCGACGGCGGAGGATTTCAACCGACTCCAATCACTCCGCGAGTCGATGCCCCCGCTCGCGCGAGCGCTCGTCACCGACGACGTGGCTACCCGTGCCGAAGAGGCCAAGAGCTGGGACGACGCCACTGTCCGGTCGGCACGTGATGTCCTCGTTCGAATGCTCGACGTCTGTGTGGATGCCGCTGTCAAGGATCGACTCACGTCGGCTGAGCTGGACGGCTCTGGCGGAGAACTCGACGATATCCACGAGCAGTGGCTTGCTGCACTCACCCGACCGGATGGGACGATCGATGCCGATCCGGACGCTCTCGAAGACCTGCGCCAGCAACTCGACGAGTGGACACGATCGCTTGAAACCACCGGCGAGCAGGGTGTCCGACTCTGCCTGCGACTCTGGGCACCCGAACCCGAACCCGAACCCGAATCTGAACCTGAACCTGAATCCCATCCCGAGGCCGATGCTGGGGACACACAGGTCAGTACCGGCGATGTCGCCGCTGTCAGTCCTCATGGCTGGGAACTGGAACTGTTACTGCAGGCGGCTGACGATCCGAGCCTTCTGGTCGAGGCCAGCACTGTCTGGAAATCAACCGAAGCGACGACGGAGGTGTTGGAACGTCATCTCGACCGACCACAGGAGACACTACTGGAAGAACTGGGACGGGCCGCCTCACTCTATCCGGCTCTTGAATCGGCACTCGACGAGCCCACGCCGACGACGCTCGAACTCACTGCCACCGAGGCCAACGAATTCCTCCGAGAGAAAGCCGAAGTGCTCGAACAGGCCGGCTTTGGCGTCGTCCTGCCAGCATGGTGGAACGAACCCGAACGCCGGCTTGGCGCACAGCTCACCGCTGAATCAGAGGAGTCGTCCAGCGAATCATCAGTCGGGGGCATCGGTGTCGAGCAACTCTGTGAGTTTCGCTGGGATGTGGTTCTCGGTGACGAACGGCTGTCGAAAGATGACCTCGAAGAATTGGCTGCACTCAAAATGCCACTCGTTCGCGTGCGCGGTCAGTGGGTCTCACTCCAAGAAGGAGACATTGAGAACGCCCTTGAGTTGTACAACGAGACCGGGGACGGTGAGATGACCGTCGCGGAGGCGCTGCAGGCCGATACCGGATTGACTGACGCCGACCATGGACTCCCGGTCGTTGACCGCCAGTTCGAGGGTGCCCTCGCGGACCTGTTCGACACCGATCTCGAAGCGTGGATCGACGACACCGAGACCCCTTATGGATTCGACGGCCAACTGCGGCCTTATCAGAAACGTGGCCTCGGCTGGCTGAGCTATCTCGAAGAGTTCGGCTTCGGTGGCTGTCTCGCTGACGACATGGGTCTCGGCAAGACCATCCAGATACTCGCGCGACTTGTCGAGGAACGAGCTGACGGCCAGTCGCTGGGACCGACGCTGGTCGTCTGTCCGCTCTCGGTCGTTGGCAACTGGAAACACGAAGCCACCGAGTTCGCACCACAGCTCAAAGTGTACGTCCACCACGGGACCGAGCGGGCATCTGGTGACACGCTTGACGCGGCACTCACCAACCACGATATGATCGTGACCACGTACGGCGTCGTGCGAAACGATATCGAGCAGCTCCGAAACATTCAGTTTCACCGTGTCATCCTCGACGAGGCACAGAAGATCAAAAACACCGGTGCCAAGCGCACGCAAGCGATTCGTACCCTCTCGGCATGCCATCGATTCGCTCTCACCGGGACGCCAGTCCAAAATCGACTCAGCGAACTCTGGTCGATCATGGAGTTTTGCAATCCCGGCTTGTTGGATTCGGAGACGGCATTCCGGGAGACGTTCGCCCGTCCCATCGAACGGTACGGTGACGAGCACAAAGCCGACACGTTGCGTCGTCTGATCCGGCCGTTCATTCTGCGCCGCAGCAAGACCGATGAGCGAGTTATCGACGACTTGCCGGCGAAAATCGAGAGCAAAGAGTATTGTAATCTCACAGAGGAACAGGCGACCCTGTACAAGGCTGCCACTGACGAACTGCTAGGACAGATCGAGCAGGCAAGCGACATGGAACGGCGGGGGAAAGTGCTCCAACTCATCAACGCGCTCAAGGCGATTTGTAATCATCCGCGCCAGTACCACGAGGATGGCAGTCAGCTCGTGGAACGATCGGGAAAACTGGCGCGTCTCGAAGATCTCGCGACCGAACTCCTGGCTAGCGGTGACCGAGCGCTCATCTTCACGCAGTACACGTCGATGGCTGAACTGCTACGCCAGTACCTTCAGGACCAACTCGGACGGCGCGTCCTCTATCTCCACGGCGGGACGCCGAAAGCGAAGCGCGACGAGATGGTTGAACAGTTCCAGTCGCCCGATGGTCCACCGTTGTTTTTGTTGTCGCTCCGCGCTGGGGGGACTGGACTGACACTCACTGCCGCCACGCACGTCATCCACTACGATCGGTGGTGGAATCCAGCTGTCGAGGATCAGGCGACCGATCGGACCTATCGTATCGGGCAGACCGACGACGTACAGGTCCACAAACTCATTTGCGAGGGCACTGTAGAGGAGGCCATCGACCAGACTATCGAGCAGAAGCGGGAGCTGGCCGATCAGGTGCTCGCCGAAGGCGACGAGTGGATCACGGAACTATCGACCGATGAACTTCATGACCTCGTGACGCTCTCGGAGGAGACACTGGCATGAGCTGGCGCTACTACGAGAAAAGCACGCCGAAAGAGGTCGAGGACGGCATCGAAGCCCAGAGCAAGCGCGGAGACATCGGCGAACAGTGGTGGTCACGACGGTTCGTGGATGTGGTTGAACCCACTTTCGACACCCCTACAGAATCGACAAAATGTTTTTAAGCTGAAAAGTACCGAGAACTTCTTTGACCCCACAGCAGAACTCACGATACTGTGAGTTCGGCTGTGGAAGTCTTCTCGCCTGGTCCGCTTCCGGTGATTAAAGCCGTCTGTGTGGAATGCGGCCTCATCGAGACTGTCAACGAACAAGTCGACTGGGACGAACAACAGTGTCGGCTCTCCCCCGGTCACCGAGTCATGGGTCTCGTCATGAACTTCCTGACCGAAGGACAGCCGATGTATCGGCTGTCCGAATTCTTCGAGAAAACCGACACAGCCAATCTCTACGGCGAGAATATCTCACCTGAAAATCTCAATGACACCACTTTCGGACGGGCCCTCGACAAGATCGCTGACGCCAACCCACGCATACTCACCGGGAGCGTGGTTGCTAACGCCATCGGACGTGAAGGCGTGACCACGAATGTGGTCCACGCCGACACCACTTCCAAGTCCGTTCAGGGTATCTACGAGGACGAAGACGACGAGTACGACCTCGAAATTACACAAGGGTATAGTCGCGATGGCAATCGTCACCTCAACCAGTTCCAAATCGGCCTCGCAGTCAACCGCAACGGCGTTCCCGTCATCGGAGATATCCTCGACGGGAACGACTCCGATACCACGTGGAACTCCGAACTCATCGGCGAGCTCCGTCAGCGGCTCGCCGCTGACGAGCCTCCTATCTATGTCGCCGATAGCGCGGCAATGAGCGAAGATTCGCTGGATGAAGCCTCTGCTGCTGGCATCGACATTATCAGCCGACTCCCGCGCACCTACAACGCGGTCGATGAGTGCATCGACCGCGCGTGGGAGGTTGACGAGTGGAACGACCTTGGGAAATTTGTCAACGATGAAGATGACGAAGACGCTGCCTCCTATCAGATTCAAACCTTCCAAAAGAACATCTCTGACCACGATTTACGGTGTGTCGTCGTCCATTCATCCACGCTCGATGGACGTACCAACCGACGCATTGACAATAATCTCGACAGTACCGAAGAGGATCTTGAGGACGCGGTCGGCCAGCTGGCCGACCGCTCGTTCGCCTGTGAACCCGACGCTCAGGAAGCGTGGGAGACGTGGCTCGACGATCACGACGATTTCTGTTTCGAATTCGAGGCAGATGTCGTCGAAACCGAACAGAAGAAGAGCCGCGACAAGCCTGGACGACCGCCGAAAGACTGGGACCCCTACGAAACCGTCTACAAGATCGCCGCCAGCGTCCAGCGGGACGCGGCGGCGATCGCCCACCGCAAGAAGAGAGCCAGCTGTTTCGTGGTCGTCACGTCGTTGGAAGATTCTGAAGAGTGGGCTGGTAAGGACGTTCTCCGGGAATACAAAGAACAACAGGCGGTCGAACGCCGGTTTCGAGTAGTCAAAGACCCCAAACGCGTCGGGCCGGTCTTTCTCGACCGGCCCGACCGCGTCGAAGCACTCGGTTACGTGATGTTGATGGCGTTGCTCGTCTATTCTCTCATTGAACGACGCGCACGCGTGGCTCTACAGGATGCGGACGAACCGATGGATCTGGCCGGTGGGCCGACGAGCTTTCGGCCCACCGGCCGGCGAGTGCTTGAACGGTTCGAGAACATGCTCGTATCGCGGGTCGACGGAAAACGGGAGATACCAGACAACGTTGACGTGCCGAATCGAGTGCTTGAGCTGCTCGATCTTGATGTCACCGCGTATGGCATCGAATCGGAAGAGTAAGCGCGGCCAGAGAGGCAGACCTCTCTGGCTCGCGCATATATTTCTCAAAAATATCTGTTTAACTACTGCGAGTCTGATAAGGTATTATTTATTTAGAGATGTTCAATATCACTTGACAAAATATACCTTCAACTTGGCCTTAATCATAGAATTTATTCACAAGAACGCATTTGGGTGTCGAAAGTGGGGTTGAATCCTACAGCAAAAGCACCCGCATCACGCGCGGCAAGCGCTACGCACGCAAAGGCCAGGTCGTGGAACTCACCGTCGAGAACGGTCTCGTCTCGGCGTCAGTCCAAGGCTCGCAATCGACTCCCTACGACATCACGATACGCGGTGATGCACTTGCAGAGGGGACGTGGCGAGAGCTCGAGCAAGTGATGGCAGACCGTGCTGTCTTCGCCGCCCAGTTGTTGACTGAGGAGATGCCTGCAGATATCGAGGAGGTCTTCGAGGCGTGTGACGTCTCGCTATTCCCGGAGTCGTACGGTGATATGGGGACCAACTGTAGCTGTCCGGACAGTGCTGACCCATGCAAACATCTGGCTGCCGTCTTCTACATTCTGGCCGAACGATTCGACGACGACCCGTTTCTCATCTTCAGATGGCGTGGCCGTTCGCGCGACACACTGCTTGACAGATTGCAGGAGCTGCGGAGCGGCGACGGCGAGTCAGCGTCCGAAGCAGTTACGTTTGAGAAAGGCGACGACCGCCCAATCGGGGAGTGTTTCGATGGGTTCTGGACAGCCGAGGAGTCGATCGAGGAGGTTCATATTCGGTCGGGGACGGCCGACGTGGCAGACGCTACGCTCCGACAACTCGGCCAACCACCAGCGGGTCTTAGCCCCGTTCACGAAACAGTAACCGAGTACTACACCGAAATGACGGGAGATTGATCGCGTCGATATCAATATAACCACCAATACTCTCGAAGACGCGAAGAGAGAGGGGAGAGTCTATGTCTCCTCTGAATCTCGGTTCTCTCGTTCCATCTCCAGCTTTTTGAGCCGCTTTCTCACGACATCAGGTTCATCGATATCGTTGGACAG
Source organism: Halococcus thailandensis JCM 13552 (assembly GCF_000336715.1). Classification (GTDB taxonomy): domain Archaea; phylum Halobacteriota; class Halobacteria; order Halobacteriales; family Halococcaceae; genus Halococcus; species Halococcus thailandensis. The sequence goes on along the minus strand of NZ_AOMF01000022.1, from coordinate 11,355 downwards.
TGCTCTCTGATAGATCTCCTCTGCTTTCCCGTAGTCAAGTGGAATCTCATCGTGATGCCGATTCTGCCAGTACTTATCTCCCCATTTGGTGTAGCCCCAGACGAAATCAGGATACTCGCTCACCAACGCTTCAAATTCCGCCTCACCTTCGTTAACCCGTCCAAGATCAAACAGGGAAACTGCCACCGCACTCCGCATATTCTGAATAATCAAGGTGTACGTTTCAGGAAACAGTTCACAGAACTCCCGGCAGTACTCGATCCGTTTCTCGTGAAATGCGGGGTCATCCTGCCTCCCCGCATTCCCCAGTTCCATCTCCACATCCTGACACCAGTTATAGAGGGACTGAAGCCCCGAAAAGACCTGTTCAGCATCGCGAATAGAGGTCATCTCCTCAGTGAACCGATCCTTCAAATGCTCCCATACCTCCAACCAGAGATTGCATGCCTCCACCGTCTTTCCCTCATCCTGAAGATCGTACCCGTCCTGCATCATCCTGTCTAACTGTTCCGAGCTCACGGCATCCGGTACCAATCGGTCCCACAATACAACCGCCGCCATCCAGATGAAATCCTCGTCATAGCCAACCGCCGTCACAGAGTACACCTCCCACCAATGATCGGTAAGTTCGCTCGCCGAGTAGAACCCTTCTACCTCCTCTTGAAACGTTTCCTTGCTGATCTCAACCCCGAAACCACGCAGTTGCTGGACAAGCTCCTCCGTCGAGAGATCTCTTACAGCGTCCATGGAGAGAGGTTGATCACCAGCAAACTCACCCTCCATGACGGCACTCGACGGCTGGACAGCACGGTCAGTAAACCAATCCTCCGTATCAGCTCTTGTCTCTTCACTGAATGCAGGTGCCTCGGTTTCCTCCGGCTTCTGCTCCGGGACATGAAGATAATCGTTGCGATACATCATTCCTCGATCAACGAGGTCCTCCTTCTTCCTGATCTCCATCTGTTCCCAGCGGATCTCCTGATCGGCATTCATCGACGCAGTATACTGATCCCACTGACTAAACTCGCCGATATATAATGAAAACGAGATGATCTCGTCTCCGGTTTCGATCCAGAACGCATGGATATCATCTTCGAAGTCGTCAGGTATCGTCGAATACCAAGTGGTGAGAGGCTCTCCATGGATAGCATCAACTTCTGGATGCGACACGATCGTCCCGACTTCCGCCTCGGTGAGCGGTCGATCAGGAAGTAATTTCATAAGTTCAAGAGGAGATACATCTTGAGAAACCTCCTCAACCACGCTATCGAAATCCTCATCGTAGAGCTGTGCCCGTAGCAAACACGCACCGGCCGCAGGCATCTCAACATGGTCCTCTACATGCTGTTTGAGACCTGTAACAGAGGTATTGACGCCGTACTCATCCTGAAGGTCGCGTTTGATACTAACAAACGAAGGAAACCCACCGTCACGACCACGGCTTCTCTCGATACGCAAGCAAATCTCCCATCGACTAATGTTCGGGTGTTCACATACCGCGCATGAACGGGGCATAACTGGTATCTTAGTTACCCTGATCTATAGGAATTACCCATCCCACCCCACCAAATCCTTCATCAATTCTGGATTATCAACTATTGTGATATTATGAATCGAGATTATTTTTATCAAATAAAGTAGGAACAGTGGCTGTAACAATTTCCTCGATGCGATCAACAGCCTGTGGTGCGTTCCGGCGTGCCGCTGTGGGTTCGATGATGCGCGAGGTGAAAACCGCCGCGAAGAGCTCCTCATCACCCAGTCGGTAGTCCACGAACGGACCTGTCGCTTCATGGAACGGCCCGTAGAGCCGCAGTGACAAGGATTCTGCCTGCTCCTGTTGGCTTCGAGTTCGAAACGCCTGCTGGCCCTGTTCGAAGCCGGCATCCGGTGTCCACGCGGCGTACACGCTATGGCTCACCTCGTGTGCAAGAGTCGGTCCTGGCGCGTATCCGGGAAAATAGTCCCGTTCCGGAGCAAGTTCGATCACAGCGATACCCGGCCAGAACTTCGGTAGTTCCCAATCGAGTTGAGAGACGGAGCTAAAGCGCCGGTCTGATTGGAGAAGATATCTGGTTGAGTGAATGTGTTAGAGTTACCTCAACCAGACGGCTTCCTTTCGGCGTGGGACGTCAAAGGTGTAGCGACGGACGTGATCGGAGAGCTTCCCCTGCCAGGGATCGAGGGCTCGCCCCTCGATCCTGGCGACATCTGGTCCGTCGTTATCCTTGCCAGCACCAATCAGAGCTCCATTCGAGAGGTCTGCGCCGAGAACCACGAGGCTCCCTGCGACGATACCGTCTTCGAGTGGCTCCACACGCTCGATCGAGGCTGGCTTGAATTCGCCGCTAACCTCCTGTTCATGCAGTTGGCCATGACGATCCTCGACCCCGAGCGGTCGAGGATCGTCTCAATCGATTTCGTCGATAATCCATACCACGGCACCTACAGCGACGAGATAGGCGAACTTTGTCGAATGAGCCCAAAAGACGGTACCACGACCTGCCACCGATACTGCACTGCCTACCTCGTCTCGAACGGCAAACCGATCACGCTCGCGATGACCTACGTCCGCAGCGACGAGAAGCAAGCCGACGCGGTCGAGCGCGTCCTCGACCGCGTCGAGGCTTATCCCTTCGAAATCGAGCTGTTGTTGGCTGATTCGGGCTTCTACAACGAGCGCGTCATCCGCCGCTCACGAGAGATCGCCGCGACAGTCGTGCCGGTCGCCGAGAAAGGCGACCGGCTCGAAGAGAAGCTTGAGACGCACAAATCGTACATGACGACCTACCGGATGTACAAGGACAGCGAGCGGGAACTGCGTTTCCCGCTCGCGGTTTCAGTCTCATATCAGAACGGCGATCGTGACAAGCACGGCGAAGTGGTCCGGGGGTACGCGGCGTGCGATCTGGACGATCGCACGCCTACACAGGTCGAACACTGCTACCGGAAGCGATCGGCGATCGAATCCAGCTATCGGTTGTTTCGGAGCGCACGAGCGGTAACGTCGACGCAGGACCCGATCGTACGGTTTGCGTTCGTGGTGGTGAGCTTCCTCCTTGAGAACTTGTGGCTGGTGCTACGATGGGCGGTCGTCGCCCGCCCGCGTCGGGGCGGGCGCGACCTGCCCGAGGAGTTCACGTTCTCGGTGTTCTGTGACTGGATTCGACATGCGTTGGAAGAAGAGTTGGAGCGGCGGTGGAAGATCGAGATGAATGGTGTCGGCGTGCCGGACGCATACACCGCGGCCGCGGGCTGAGCCAGCCCGCGGCCTCGGGGGTGCCCTTCGTGAGCAGCAGCTGTCAGCTGGGTTCGTGAGGAGTCGATGCTGGGAAGCGTTGAGTACGCAGCGACGCTTCTGACCTCCAGCCAACCGGTCCACTGTGATGTTTACCTCGACAGCTCACCGGTTCAGAGGAGATGGTGAGATTTCAGTTGGGAACTACCGAACTTCCCATGCAGATTCGGATCCTCAAAGCGGACATTACAATGGACCTCCTCGATGAGTCCGTGTTCTTGCACCGCGGCTGCAGCCTGCCATGCTCGATCCAAGTACGTTTCACAGGGAATCGTATCGATGAACGGGAAATCGAGGGTGCGAAGGTTCTGTTTCCACTCCGAGACGTCACGGCTGACTGGTTCATTTGATTGTTCATCATCCGTCCGCTCGTTCGTATCCCGCTGGTGGTGGATCGTCGCTGCTCGGTCGCGCTTCTCCTCACCCCCGCGGAGCGTAAACGGAGTATCGTCAGGCCCGAGTCGTTCGAACCCGTCAGCAAGCGTCTCCACCTGTGAATTCACATCGGTCGCAATGGTCTTCGGAAATCGATAGAGCATAAAAGATGCACCCAATGGGCTACCGTGCTCTCTGGGGATCGTCAATTTCGTTGATGACCTCAACAAGAATCGAGTCGTGGTCATAAGTCGATGACTGCTGGTCTTGTGCCTTCTGTTGATCGAGGCTCAGAAGGTTCTGTGCCTCTCTCCGCTTTCGCTTCGCCACCTGAAGATGAGAGTCGACCGTACTCGGCGAGACATTGAGAATGTCGGCAGTCAGTTGGCGACTGAAGCCAGCGAGTTCTCGGAGTGCATAGACGTGGGCTTCTTTCTGCGCAAGTGAGCTGAGATCGGCGATGTGCCATGCTTTGAGGAGTGCTCGTCCGATGGTCGAGAGTTGTACCTCTGCGTCGAGTGTGGTCAATGCTTGCACTTGGTCAGCCATGATCTGGCTTTCGTGTTCGAACGTACTCGCTGGCGCAAATTCACCATCTTCGTAGACGCCAAGCATGATGTGTCCCCGCCAGTGGATGTAGTAAGCGGCGAGCGTACGTGGTTCACCGATCTCGACGCATCCGATGAGGACACCTTCTTGATCGGGTATCAAGAGCGGAAGACCACCGAGTTCAGTTTCGTCGGTTGGCGTCGAAGTACACGACATATTGCTATTTATAGGTAGCAATACACATAAATCCTTCTTTCATTTCCACTGTTGAACGAGGCGGTTGATCTCGTTGGTAACCATCTCCGGCCGCGTTGGATCGTAATCACTCTGCTCATACTCTGGGAGATATTCCCGAACGTCATCCCAGTTATGGGATGTGGCATACCGACGGTCGGCGGCAACCCGCACGCCTGTTTCCTCCGCCCCACGAATCACCCGCCCAAGCGCCTGTCGTGCTTTCCGGACTGCGGGTACTGTGAACGCGAAATCGAACCCGTTGTGCTTGCCGAACTTGCGCTCGTAGGCGGTTCTGATCGCGGTTGGCACCGGACCATCGATATTCGTGATCGGCACGCCACAGACCACACAGGCATCGAGACGGTCGCCCTCGTAATCGACACCTTCGGTGAGCGTTCCGCGTAGTGATGTCACGAGGGCTTTCGGAGCACCGCCGAAGAACTCGTCTTTCAGTGATTCCGTCATCTCGTTACTCGAACTCCGGTCGACGAGAACTTCCTTTTCGATCTCTGGATCGCTTCGAAGCATCTCTGCAGCCCACTCGCCCTCCGAATACGACGGCATAGCGACGAGGACGTTCCCATTGGTTGTTCGGGCGACATCGCGGATCACACTCGCGTAGTCGTCGCGAACGTCGTCTTGGTCGTCGTCACGCCAGCGTGCATTCGTGGGACCGCGATTCCCGTAAGTGAATTTTTCGAGATCGACAGCGAACGAGCCGCGATTCTCCGGCGGGAACGGCAATCCAGCTACGATCTCCTGGACGGGCCGACCGTTCTCTTCGAGGCGGTCAAGACCGACTGTTCGCCGATAGACATCGAGTGGTGCGAGGGTTGCACTCATCAGGATGCCGCCACCGAAATGGTCGAGCTGAGCGGCGATCTCCTCGGCCGGAAGGCAGTTTTCGATCGTCAAGTGCGCCGAGTAGTGGCCGGCCCACGCGAACTCGCGCTCTTCGGCTCGCTGGCGCTTGTGCAACTCGATGGTCCGAATGTACTGTTCGTGGTCGCAGTCGGCCCAGCGTTGAAGGACCTGTCCGACGGGTTCGGAGTAAGTGTTGAGTCGTGTGTAGCCCTGATGGGTCTGGCTTGCCTGCCGGAGTGCTGCGACGACACCATCGCAGAGCTGCTTGGCGTGGCCGAGCAAATCCGTATACCCCTCGTCGGCGGCCCACTCCGAGAGGTCGTCGGGCTGTGGAGTCCGTGGGTCGCGTAGCGGTTGCTGGATATCCTCGGGCAGGTCAGGGTGGCTTTGCTCTCGCCAATCGGCGACGTCGTCGCTCTCGTCGAGCGCTGTGGCTGCACGCCGTTCGAGTTCGTCCTGGAGGTCACGCAGGAGTTCGACGAACTTTTTGAGGTTGTCGAGAGAGACGAAATGCTCGGTGAGCGTTTCCCGGATCGTGCGGTCGACCCCCTGATGGGATTGATTGAGGATCTCTGATTCGATTTCATCGATCGTTCGCTGGAGCCGCCACCGACTCAGACTCTGGCTCAACACGTCGCGCACTCGCGGCACGAGCATGTGCGCTTCATCGCAGATGAGCAGTGTCTCCTTGTCGATGATCCCGCCGGTAAGCGTATCGACCGTATCCGGGTCGAACGCGTGATAGTAGTTGGCGATGATGACTTCGGCGTTCGCAATCGCGTCGCCCATGACCGCGTGCGGACAGATACCCGCCGTGCTGGCTTGCGCTCGCAGCTCTTCCGGTGTCATGATGCCCTGTGGCGTGTAGCCGCCTCCTTCGGGATCATCGAGCGTTTCGCGCCGGTATTTCGCGTAGAACGGGCAGAACTCGGCACCGCCGCTTCCGTCACCACCGGTTTCAGGAATCCCCTCTGCATAGGGAGCGCTCCAGTCTTCGGTTGTGACGGGTTGCTCGCGACTCCTCGAATCCACCTCGCTGTTGTCTACCAGCGAATCGAGGAAGGTGCGGGCGTCTTCGGAGCCAGTCTGTGCAAGCGTCTTTCGAATCGGTTCGCGGAGTTCCTCGCACCGCGAGTAGATACGGTCGTCGTCAATCTGGCCGGTATCGACGTAGCTGCACAGGTCTGCCTTCCCGACGGCTGTAAGCGCGGATATCGGTGGAACACCTTCATCGAGATTTTGATTGATCGCCTTCAGGTCGTCCTCGAACGCTCTGATCTGCTGTTTGACCGATGTCAGCGCCATCACACGCTTGTAGGGCGTCGTCGGGTCACGGATGAGTTCGATCCCTCGCATGAGCGAGAACAGCGTCTTCCCAGTCCCACAGGCGAGTTCGGCGACCGCGAACCCGCCATCAAGGAGTGTCTCATGCGTCTGTTCGATTGCTTCGCGCTGGGCGTCGTACGGTTCGTCGAACGGGAAGTACGTCTCCCAGTCGGTTGCGGGACTGCCCGGCGATAGCTCTGGCCGGTCGATTGTCTCGTGGACGATTGTTGCTTCGTCGCCATCCTGATCCGTCTGGTCTTGTGAACTCATAGTTCGAAGATCTCTGTCTCGTGGCTCGGGCCAGCGAAAAACTCCCGCATCGTACGCATCTCTTGGGCGATTTGTTCGGCTTCCTCACGCGTCTGCGCGTATTCGATGTCGCCGTCGGTACAGAGAATGATGAATCGGTCATCAATCGCTGCATTCTCCACAGCAGCATTGAAAACGACTGGTGGAATACGTTCTGCGCTGGTGTCAGTTGGTTCGCTCATATGAGTTGGCTTTTGTAGACTTTCCTGATACTTAGTCGATTCCCCGAAAATTGTCGGTTGCTTCTGACGGTGCCGGTAACGATTAAGTGAACGCATCAAGAACGCTGAGAGTATGGGTATGGAGCGCGACGAGCACGGAAAAATTTCCGACCCCGTCGCTGACGACGAACTGCTCGCGGTGTTCGAAACCACCGATTTGCCAGTGCTCACAGCGACGGATATTGCAGCCAACCTTCCGATCCATCGTCGCGCCGTCACCTACCGACTCAAAGGGATGCGTGAAGCTGGTTTTGTGGATTCGCGAACAGTCGGTGGCAGCGCCGTTGTATGGTAGATTCTTGATGAAAATGAATAACTCTCGCCATCACACTGACGGCACGTGGAGACACCGGGTCATGATGACCATCGTGGTCCTCTCAACGGTGATGATTATGCTCTCTCCCGTAGTGTCGGCTGGAGGCGCTGCGGCACCGCTGATGAGCGATACTGCAGCAGAGCAGAACAACACCACCGAAGAGACGACACCGGCACCATCGATATCACCGACGACTTCGGGCAGCACTAACTCAAGCGAGGGGCTGTTCGCTGGCAATTCATCAACGGCCGACACAGGAGATGTTGCTGAAACTCCAAACCAACAGGCTGAGACGCGAAACGCAAGCAAAAGCGTCCTCACCATCAGCGGCACCGGGAGCTACGACTTCCGCGTTGTCGACAATCTCAGTGGGGCTCAAACAGGATCGGAAGATCTCGTCAGCAAATATCGGGCGCGGGGCACGGTAAACGGCTCCGAGCGCGACATCTACGTCTTCGACTACGGTCTGATGGAGTTCAACTCCAACGGTTCGGTGCAGGTGACGCTCAACGGCAACCCAATCGATCAGCAGGTGTTGAACGGGCACCGGTTGGCGGTCTACAAAGACCCACCAGAAACGGAAAACGGGAGTGTCGAGTACGAAATCACTGTTTCCGGGTCGATTGCACCCAGCGCGCTCGGAAACCAGACACAGATCGTCAACAGCAATACAGCGCGTGGATCACTTGACCCGTACGACGGGATCACGGCGTTCTACTACACGGGCGAGATCACGCAATTCGATATCGTCGGCGATGCGCAGGTCACACTCGATAACGAGCGCGTTGAGCCGGACGAGGTTACTGCGGTAGCAACAACAACGGCCACTGCCCAACCCCAGTCTTCAGGAGCAGACGCAGCATCATCGCAGGATTCCGGACCGAATAGCGACTCAGCATCGGAGCCTGGACAGGGAGACACGCGCGCTTCGATGGAGGCTGAAGCTACCACGGCAGGAGAGACGGCGGCGAGCTCGGGGAGCGGTCCGGGCTTCGGTCTTGGCGCTGCTGGTGGAGCGCTCGTCCTCTCGCTTGCGGTCATCGCTGTCAGGAGGCGGTTGTAGTGCTCTATCGTCTCTTTAACCGATCTGTTGCTCGACGACTACTACTGGTGTGTATCGTATGTCTGCTGCTCACTGGTACTGCGGTCATTCCAGTCGCGCCACAAGACACCGACAGCCAGCCAGCACACACGCTGACGATCACGACCCCGGAAGACAAGATCAGCTACAATTTCCGCGTCGGCGGCGACCTCCGCAAGACTGAGAACGTCGACACTGAAGATACTGATAGTATTTCCGGACAGCACGCACAGGGCACTGTCGGCCTCAACGGCAAGGACACCTACCGATTTGATGGCGAAATAACGACGTTCACGACAAACAACAGCGATGGTCTCGTCGTCACCCTCGACGGCAAGCAGATCGACTCGACTAACGTTCTCGATGCTACGGACGGTTTTAGCGGCGGCGAGGACGAGAGCGGAGACGACCAGACAGAGACGCCAACCCCGACGCCGACTGCAACGGCGACACCAACAGCTACGGCGACAGCAACCGCCACGGCAACCCCGACGGTGACGCCTGCCAGTTCGACGGTCCTTTCAATCATAGAATTCGGCCCCATTTCTCAGACAGCGACGGTCGACGAACCAGCGCAGTTCAACCTGACCGTCGCAAGCAACGCAACGAAACAACGAGATGAGACAGTCGTGATACGAGCCAACGGGCGGGTCGTGAACCAAGAGACAGTTTCGCTCGCACCCAACACATCTCAGTCAACGACGTTCACCCAGCAGTTCGAGAGTACAGGCGCAAAAACCATCACCGTGAGCTTTGGTGGAGCGAACGAGTCCGCGACGGTGGCGGTAGTCGCGCCGACGTCGACCCCGAACGACCCACAGACGGCGGCAGCTACACCGACTCCAGCCTCAACACCAACTCCCACACCGACCTCCACAACGACGCCGACAGCAACTGAAACACCCACGACCACCACCGTTTCTCAAACTACGGCGAGTCCTTCCTCGGGAGACTCAGCGGGCATCACCGCTGGATTGGACTTGGCGGGGATTTCCATCGTGATCGGCATCGTTTTGATGGCTCTGTTGGGGATGGCAATACTCGTTACGTGGCGCAGCGAGTAGCACCCTCTCCTCGACCCTGCCTGAATCGCAAGACTGTTCATCAGGATTCATCGTTGGTATCCGCTGTTTGCTCAATCGGCGTGTAGTACTGGCTTCTTCCAGCGCGATCGTGATAGAGGAAAGCGCCGGATGGTAGTTGTGTTACCAGCCAGACTGTGGCGAGATCGGCTACTGAGCCAGCGAGATTGCCGAGCGTCACATATGCTGCTGTCGCAACTGCCCACGAACCGTCAGCCACTATCAGTGTTCCAATGCTCACTGGCGTAATGACGAGCAGCGGCGCAAGCGTCACGACGACCGATTCGAAGCGCGACTCGAACCGGCCATACGTAATGACTTGCGGAGTCCACCCCCCAACCAGATATTTCTCGATACTGAATTCCGTCTTGTAGCCGAGCGCTCGCGCGGTGACTGCGTGTACTAGCTCGTGAAGACCAAGCATCGCGATGAGCGTCGCGGCTATCCAGCCGAAATAGATGACGACTCCGACGAAGCTGGTCGGCAGTAACACTTCCTTGTAGACCGTGAGTGTCGTATCGAGACCCTTTATCACAACGACGAGAAGCGGCACACCAACAACTGCACCAACCGCCCAGATACCGAGCAACACTGTGACATACCACGGCTGAACAAATAGCGGATCATACTGATCATAGCCTTCTGGAGGATCTGGTGCCCAATCGGTATCAGATTGCGTATCGTCCCAGTCCATCTCCCAGATTGTAGTATTCTATCAACTATATACTTCTGGTCGATTAGTTTACTTATTGAAGAAAACAGGAGCCGAGACCTGATGACCCCCTCCCCCTGCGGTCGGGAGTCGCCGTCCTCAACGAACGCGCGAACGGGCGCGAGCAGGACAGAGAGGATGTCAAGCCAAAAAGGGATTTTTACCCTTTAAAATGTTCCCACGCAGCAACCAGAACTGGGATTCCGAACATGGCGAGTATCAGTGCGACAGCAGGGTCGGAGGCCTGAGCACCAGGGAAGGAGCCAGCCATCCCGGTGCAAATGATGCCACCCAACGCAAAGCCCGGCCCGCTGACCCGCGGCCATATGAGCGCGAGCCCCACTCCAATGAGTGTCGCCATGGCACCTAAGACGATCATCCCCGTTGGGAGAGCGGTCGAGGAAACGATCGAGATACTTGCCCCGATGGTAATCGCACCGTACGCCGCGATCACAAGGAGGAGAAGCCCACCGACTGCAAGGGCACGCATCATATCGTCGACGAACTGACTGAGAGTCGATCCACGACTGTCGCTGGCGAAGATATCGTGGTGGTGCTGGTTGTTGTGGCAGACACCACACAACGTCTCGAGGTTGCTGAACTTGTGCGAGCCGCCTTTCGAGAGGGAGATGACATGGTGGGAATGGAGTGACCTGCCTTCATCTCCGGCGTGCGGCCCGCTCATGTGGCCGCAAGATTGGCAGGTCCAGTTATCACGCTTGTAGACGGCCTTCCGGCGCGCGCTCCAGTCCGGCGGATACTTCCCCTTGTGCGAAGAGGGATCGTCCCAGCGATGGTTGACTGTTGGGACGCTTTGGCTCATGGTTGCTCCAGTGATAGATAGGAGACACTCGCATATCACTTTTCGGGAGAAACGACCCTACCAAGTCTTGTGTCCCACTTTCAGTACCTCGTCTAGATTGACGACGTTATTTTCTGCTGATGATTAGGGTGAGCTTCTTGAGGCACACAGACAAACTCACGG
>NZ_AOMF01000021.1 GCF_000336715.1 Halococcus thailandensis JCM 13552 | reverse complement strand
TTACCTGATTCGCATGAAATAGACGTCTGAATCACGCCGATTCCGCAAAACAACTCATGGGATCGGAATCAGGTACTGAAAGCGGGTTGTGTTGTTGAGGGGAAAGACAAGGCCGTTACAGCTAGTTAGCTGATACGTGTCGCGGCTGGAAACGATACTTTTGATCGATCCAATAGATGAGTAAAGTGGTTTGTATTCATTTCTATTACTTCCGTGAAGGTATATTCGCGTCACGATAGCGCAGCCGCTCCGCATGGAGCGGCTCGCGCACCTCTTCCTATCGATTAGCCTGCCTCAAGATCGCGGTTCCACAGATACCGCTTCTTCGTCTCGGTGAACAGCGGGATCACTGCCTCCATCTCAATGTCTGGAAAGAGCTCGCGCATTCGCGCGAGCGATGCCTCCCGCGAGATGAATCCGTGTTTGACCGTCCGCACGGTCATCTGGGTCTTGAGGAACGACTGGACGCCATCACCCGTCCGAAATCGACGCTTTACCTGCGTCGATTTCGTGTGGCTGAAGTAGCGTTCGGCGTTGTTTGAGGTGCTCGGCACCCATTCGTCCCGGAGATGGATGGCGAACTTGTCGAAGTTCTCCATCACCTCCTTGACGTAGGTCCGGACCGCTGGCGGCAAGTGCTCGATTTTATCGAGCACCGCCTCAAACCGCCGGAAAGCTGCTGCATACGACGGAGCCGCGAACACGCCCTTGAACTCACTCCAGACGATCGCGGCGTGAAGCTTCTCCGCGTTCGAGTAGCGAACGCTCCGGAACACCTCGTTCCGGAGCTTCTTCTCGCCGTTTTTCAGGAAATGGTAGTGACACCGGTGATGGAACGCGCCGAGATCGTCTTCTACGATCTCGGCATAATCTGAGCGTCCATCCGTGGTCACGACGAAGACGGGCTTGTCTTCGAGGGCAGTGGTGAGAAATTCACGGATGGTGGCCTTTTCGCACCCGTCGACGACTTGCTCGGCGACGGGTGCTCCCATGAGATCATCGTAGAGCAACAACCGGTATGCGCGCTTCCCATCGATGTGGAGATACTGCTCGTCATAGGTGTAGATACCCGAATACGTGGGGAGATCGTTGCGGACGATCTCCCCCGTATCTTCGGTGATCCAGTTGCGAATCTGCTGGTCAGAGGGTCGAACACCGAAATGAATGGTACAGATGTCCTGAAGCCGTTCGAGAGACGCGTCGGTGAACGCGTTCACGACGCGTACCAGCCGTCTGACCTCGTTGGTGTACTGGTGGTCGTCCTCGATGTAGGACAGACTCGGCGAGAATGTCCCTCCGCAGATGCGACATCGATATCGCTGAACCCGCACGGGCGCGCGCCCGTGCGGGTGTCTATCGTAGGTTCCATGCTTGTTCGCACGCTCTGACCCGCACTCACAGACCAGCGTCGGGTCCTCAACGAGTGAAGGTTCATGAGGCGTGGTCTCGAACGATTCCGATGGTGCGGTGGGGCTGAGTGTCACTACAGTCACTGCCGCACCAACCTTCTAAGAACATGATGTGTTGCGTCGCTGCGCCGCAGCGACGCCACGATAATTCGAGACAACCTCTCACTATCCGAGCATAGCGGCGCTCGTCCTCACCAACACTCTACTTGGTAGGGCCGGAGAAACTTCTTAACAGGAATCACTTCTTCGCTATCGGAAATACTGCACAGCCCGCTCAACGATGGGTTTGGAGCCGCGTTCGCCGTCGTCGGACTGGGCGAGTTTCTCTTCGTAGTATGCGAGCTGGGCTTCGAGTTTCTCGATACGGGCTTCTTTCTGTTCGATATCTTCCTCAAGGGTTTCGACGCGTTCGATGAGCAGGCGATTCTGCTCTTTGAGATGTGCGTGTTCTCCTGCTGTCTGTTTCGTCTCCGTCTGTTCTGCGTCCGCCTGTCCTGCTTTCGTCTGTTCTCCCCTCGGCTGCTCTTGGGGAGATGTGCGGTCGTCGGTTGCTGTCGTTGCCGGTTCCGTTGGTAGCTCGCTCTCATCTGCACTCTCGGTTGGTGCTTGCTGTTCGTCGCGATCTCGACTGGCTGCTGCCTCCTTGGAGTCCGTCTCGGACTGTGGCGATTCGTAGAAGGAGTCCGTGCCGGCGAGCGCGCGTTTGAGTGCTATCTTGCCGAATGACTCGCCAGTACCGTTCTGCTCGATCGATTCGTCCCAGCCTGGCCACATCAACTCCGAGTCACGGAAGAGGTGGTCCATCCGGTCGGCGTCGCCACCGGTCCAGAACGCGAGATGGAAGCAGAGTGCTGTAGCGGCTTTCGACCGGCTCTCGTGGCCGTCAGTGCTGCCGTCCCACAGTGCAGTGAAGTTCTCACCGTTGGATGCGTTCCGCGCCTTCTCGATGAGTTCATCATCGCTGATGGCAACGCTGGTTTCGGGATCGGCACTGAGATCGATATCGGGGACCGAATCGGTTTGGTCGGTCGTGCCGACGTGGTCGCGGTTGTGATCCAGCCCGACGGTCTCGATCTCGTCGAGGACCGTGTTGTACGTCTCTGCACCGGGGAAGCCGAGATATTCCTCCCCTCTCGCGCCGGTTTTGGTCGTAAACCCGTCTTCGGGAAGGACACCCAACGCGACAGCTGCTTTTCGAACCGCCCAGAACGGCATTTCATCGTACTCGCTCCCATCGCGGTGGTGTGACCCCTTCTCTGGCGTCCAGATCGGGACGTTGTAGCCGGCGTCACGGAGTGCATCGACCGCCTCAGCCCACTCTTCGCCGGTCAGATCCTGCGAAGCGTCGGTGATGATGGTCTTCCCGAGCGCCATCGCTTTCGCCGCGTACCCGCCGCCACTCTCACCGGGATCGCCGAAACGATTGGTGCTGTGGTTGACGTAACACGACCGACCGCTCTTGCTCGACCGCCACGAGGGATTGAACTCGGTCTTGTCGGCCATATCCGCACCCGAGTCCCATTCGTCGCTCGCGTAGTGGCGCACTACCTCTGCCGTATCGATCCCGTCGAGTGCGTCGTAGACATCCTGGAGGAACGGCGTGATCGGCTGGCCTTCGATCCCCTCGCCCAGCTCGTCGAGGCGTTGCTCGCGACGTTCGGCGGCGGCCTGCCGGCGCTGTTCTTCGCGCCGCTCGCGCTCTCGTTCGGCGTCGATCCATGCATCGAGTGCGTCCTCCCAGCTCCCGTGTTCGTCGTACTCATCAGGCCAGAGACCGGCCACGAGGTCCGTGACTCGGTCTTCGAACTCGACGGCGGTGAACGACTCACACCACTCGTGAACGCCCTCAAGCAGCGTGTCGTCTACTTCTTCGACCGCGACCGGCTCGCGATAGCGTACGTCCTCGACATCAACGGGGGTGACGACCGCGTCGTGATCGCCGTGAAGCGTGAGCGGCATCTTGTACTGCCGATTGATGTTGTTTGCCCAGTCGGGGCCGATCACCTCGCCAGCGCCATCGACCCGCTCGTTGATGCGTTGCTGGGCTTCACCGAGGTAGTCGTTCGATCGGTCGATGAGCTCGGAGAGAACGCGCGCTCGGGCGTCGTCATCGTCCGCGTAGTACCGAACAACCGGGAGTGTTGCCTCGGGTGCGCCGAAGATGTAGGCTCCCCCGACACTATCGAGCATGTACACCGCGTCGTGGCCACCGTAGAGGTCAGCGAACGCTTGGATGTACGCTTCGTAGGCTTCCTCGGCGATGTCATAGGTTTCCCTGTCGAGGTCGGGCCGCTGAAGCTTGAGGTCGTCTTCGAGATCGATATCACCCCAGACAGCAACGGCGGCGATGTCTTCGGAGCGGGGCGCTGGTTTGCGGTCTGCGTAGACGTATTCGCCGTTGTCGCCTCTCTCTGGATCGAATCGGGCGCGTTTCCACCGATCGAACGTCTCGGGGTATTTGTACGACGTGAGAGTGTAGAGCGTGCGTTCGAGGCGGGTAGCGGCCACCCTGTTGTAGTCCTCGCAGAAGTTTCGTGCTCGCCGCTCTTTCGGGAATTCCTCTTCGCTGCTGTCTTGCCCATCGTTTTGCTCGCTGTCTTGTGCCTGGTTTTCACGAGTGACGTACCAGCCTTTCTTGTCGTTGACTAACAGTGTTGGATTGCCATCAAGCGAGCAGAGTGGGGATACTGCGTCTTTCACTCGGTCATGGTGCTCGCGAACGGAGATATCGGAGGAAGCCATCGATTCAGATACCTCCTTGGACCGTATCGAGACTGGGGAGGACATGGGTAACTCTGTCTCTCCGGGCTGAAAACAAACGAGTGAGTGGGTGCAGAGGGCGTCCGTGTCGGTGTCGGTGTCGGTGTCGGTGCCGGCGCTGGGCATGATCACCGCCACATACCGCCGCTGGATTCAGGAGACCAGTCTGTTCTCCGGGTCGGCCTCGGGGCGCAGGTGTGTGCATATCCATCGGTCTCCACGTGCTTACTAGATTAATTGTGCAACGCTAACAAAGGGGTTTCGTACAATAATCGACAACATATCTCACTGCCCGGGAAGACCTGTCGGTGGCTCCGATGTGCCAGTCAGTTCTTCAAAGACGGAGAGCGCGGTCTTGAGATCGCGGAGTTCGCCCCGCCGACGATCGATTTCGTGGTTGAGTCCCTGGATTCGTTCGGAGATGCGATAGCACATGTCGCGAGATGTATCGAGATCGGTGTCGAGCGGCGCTTCGTCGGAGATCGGGGATGCATCGGGCAGGGAATTTGGATTGCTGTGGCGGTCGGTACTGGCTGCACTGCTGGTATCATCGCTTCCAGAGAGCGGTGGCACTTGTCCGCCATCAGCAGCGAGTGGGACAGGTGCTGTCTCTTGCTGGTCGTCGGGGCGAGAGGGTTCACGTTCAGCGAGATCGTCGTCAGTGGGCCAGTCGTTGGGATGGCGGAGTTCGCCAAACGCGACATCGAGTTTCACGCGCCGGAGGTGCTTACAGCCGCCAGCAGGCTCGCGGTCAGTGTAGTCGGGACACGTACAATGCGTTGTCTGGGCCCTGTTCGTGTCGGGATGAGGGGCGAGATCGACGGCATACGTTGCCCCGGACGCAGATTCAACGAGATACGCCCCCGGACTGCAAGCAGTGATGGTCATGGATTCGTTGATTGCACGCCGGGTGCGTGCGGTCAGTGATTGATACGAGTCGGGAGTGGGCTGAGATGTGTCTGTACTCATGGCTGCCTCGCGCCTCGGTGCAGGAATAAACCGAGGCGCACCGGCCATAGCTTCCACCTGAGTATGGACTGCGAACAAGGATGCGTCCGTTGTAAATGACCCCTCCCCCTGTAAGTGGAGGAGTGCCTACTGACAGAACATCCTAAGACGCTCTTGCCGAGTCTGGTGAAACAGTCGCGGAGGAACTACAGCATCCCGCCGTATGCTAGTGGATGTGCACCAACAGACAGCTTTCGGCGGGATGCTCCAGGAAGTTGTTGAGCGCCAAGCAATAGTGTTCCGCCCCGATCCGCTCGACGCCATCGTCGAGCGGCGCTGCAAGCGTGCGTGGGAGCAGGCTCCCTGTCCCAAGTGTGGAGAAACAGCTCTCCAGACTCGGGACAGCAGTCCCCGAGTCTGGTGTCGTAACTGCCGCTATAGCTTCACATACACCCGAAACACGCCGTTCGCAAACACCGGTCTTACACCCGGTGAACTCCTTCTCATCTTCATTCTCTACGCTGATACCTTGCTCAGCATCAACCAGATCGCCCAGCTATTCGATTCCTGCTACGACACAATCCATGCGCAACTCCGTGATGGGGAAGCCGCGTTCGAACGCGGCTTTCCCCTCGTCTGGGAGCGCATCCAGCACACCGTTGAGGGACCAACACAGATCGATGAAACCGGCTCGAAGTGTTCGGGCTACAAAGGTCAATCGCCGCCGCGGGATGGTCTCTCCCGCGGCGGTTCTGGGGAACCGGGCCGATCACGCTGGGAGGGAGCACCGGGCGACAAACTCACGCTCGTCGCGGCGAGCCGC
>NZ_AOMF01000020.1 GCF_000336715.1 Halococcus thailandensis JCM 13552 | reverse complement strand
AGATGAACCACGAGCATCGAACCGTTGTTCACGACGATAAGTACGTCTCAGACGAAGGCGTCCACACAAATCAAGTCGAATGCCTCTGGTCGTTGATCCAGCCGTGGCTGGAGAAGTTCCGTGGTCTCTCCAAACCAGGATTGGAACAGTCCGTCCGAACCTACGGGTTCGTACGGACGTTGAACCTCGTCGGAGCACCGCTACACGGCCTCGTTGACTGCTTCGCCCTCAACGTGTTTCACTAGATTCGGCAAGAGCGTCCTAAGAAGACCACTCGATCCGATCGAGAGTATATCCACCGCACTCAGGACACACCTGCTGCTGGAATCTGAAGCATGCACCACAGTTTTGGCACTCATACGGATGGGATTCGTCACGGTCAGCGCTCGTGAATGCCGTTTTGACACGGCTCAGAGTGCCCATTGTGAATCACTCCCGTGAGAGTTTCTAGCGGATCACGACCCGAAAAGCCTTTTCCTACCCTGTCTTCATTTCAAGACGATCTCTCTTTCACAAGACTGTCAGGCAGGCGCAGCGGCCATCATTTTCTGGGCCTGCTCCACAAGGTCGTCGACATCGACACCACGGAGTTCCTCACCCAGCAGCAGACGGAGGCGGGGGCGGCCCACATCCATGGGGACCTTCTCGGTGGCGAGCAGGCCGCTGTCTTCAAGCTGAGTTTTCGTTCGCGAGTACGTCGCTCTGCTTGCCAGTCCCGTGTCCTCGCCCCACTTGCTGATTTTGAAGAGTTGGATTTCGTTGTTGGCAGCAGCGAGCAGATTCAGCCCCACTTCGTTGAGAGTCTCCTTGTCACGGGTGGTCTCGACTGAATCGAGCATGGCTCTGAAATCTGCATCGACTCCTTCACCGATCTCGTTGGCGAGCGATTCGTGGATTTCCGACCGCGGTGGTGTTCGGAAGGAAACCTCTGTGGCATCGTTCCACTCGCTGTTCCACTTCTCGCGAGTAGTGGCAACGAAGTCTTCGTCGTCGGTAGTGAGACCAGCGACGCGATCACCGGCTGGGACAATGGATACGACGGTTTCCCCGGTCACCAGCAGTGTGTTTTCGAAGCGTGCCTCGGTTGTTCGGAGCGAAAGGTTTCCAGCAACTATTTCATCGGCGACGGCACTTGCCACCAGGAAATCGTCTCGAAGCCACCTCGCAACGGAGTCCTCGACGAGGCTGCGGACTGTGGGTGATTCCGAGAGTCCACCGATCGTCTCGACAAGCGCTGTGAGCTGTTCGCCATCGAGATTGACTGCTACCACTTCGCCGGTTGTGTCCGAAAGGATCGCCTGAAAGAGTTCGGACGTACTGGCCGTGATGCGGGTGGATTCGAGCGACATACTGACGATAATATTTGGCCACATATCTATTTTCTGTTTGGATGGCACTGTGAGGAAAGATGGCCGGGGGAACACGCGGACGCTCGTTGTCGATTACCGGAATGGCGAGGCAGATCGTCTTAGCGAACTCCAAGAACTATACGACCAGATTCCACCTTCTTAGCGTTTCTACGGCGAAATCAGTGGCATCCTTCCTGAGAGAGAATTAGGAAAGTGTGGCTTGGTAGGTATCTCCATCGCGGTCTTCTTCGCCAGCAGCACTCCAGACCGGCCGACCAGGGGCGTCAGAAGCCGGGCAGACCGAGTAGTCACAGACTTCTTCGAGCGCGCGTCGGTCGCGTTCGGCGTGGATGCGACAGGGATGCCCGGATGGGCGCTGACAGTTTTGACCCGCTTCAGCCGTACAGGTTGGACACGCGACTTCAAGCGCTGGATCGCGCTCCCACTCCTGACCGCAGTTCCGGCAGGCGACAGCCATGGCGACTGTCACCGCACTCCATCGATCGTCACGTAGTGTGGTCCCTTCCAGTTCTGGACTCGCTCTGGTGCATTTTCGTGATCAGCGAGCCTGTCCGATTCGCCAGTATTATCTTCGAGAAGCTCGCCGTCGTCGTCCAGTGCCGCTTCGATGGGAACTGCGTACGTCTCGGTATCGTCGCTGGTGAGGGCACGGTTATCGTGCCAGATCTGTGGGTGGAACGTCACAACCGCTTCATCTACGTCTTCGATTTCCGGTGCTGGCGACGTTTCGGAGTGATGGGTACTATCTGTCATGGGCGTTAGTAGTGAACATCGGCAGGGACGATCCACGGCTGTTCGAGGTCTTCGTATGGCCAGACGAAATCCTCGAAAGTTCGTATCCCACACCCCGAGTTGTCGTAGAGGTGGACTGGCGGCCCGGCATAGGCACCGAGATTCGCGCAGTGATGGCGAACGAAATCGTCGTCGTTCATGACCTCCTGATCACTGAGGCTGCTGAGTGCCTCACGAATTTCCTGTAGATTACGCTTGAACTCCGCTTTCGTCGCGTTCCATCCCCGGGCGAGGAGTTCGCAACCCTCGTCGGAACTGAGTCGAGCGGCGATGGGAAGTTCGCCCCACCGACCTTTGCCCGCAACACGAGTCCGTTCCTCGTCGAACGTGACGTAGTAGTCGAACTCGGCAGAACTCTCGACTGTGGCTCCAACAAGACGGTCGAAGACCGACCCGCGTGCGGCTCCGAGAGCGGATTCTTCGGTCTGTGCGTCAACGATCGCGTGGATGATTTGGTGCATGATTTCGTGATTTTCTGGCGTGCTGTGTGTTGATCTACGCGCGCCTGCACGCCCCTCTGGCGAGAAAAACAGCAAATACCGGCAGCTCTATCGACCGGGCCGGTTACTCGTCACTGTCATTACCGAATAGACATCGATTCGCGGCGTCTTCCCCACCGAGTGTCTGCTGATCGTTCTCGACATCGGCGAACAGCGAGCGTTGATCGCCCTCCTCGTTGGTCTGGCGCTGAGGAACCTGCGCTCGGTCGTCGACGCCGAACTGGGTCGCGCTCGGTTTGGCGACTCGCCCGGACCCCTCGCTGTGATCGACCTCCGCGCCGAAGGCTTCGAGCGAGGTTTCGACGGTATCGCCGTCGGGTTCGATCTCACCGTCGTCACCGAACACCATCTGCTGTTCGCGTGGGATCGACTCCGTATCTGCAGCGGCTTCTGGCTCTGTTCGGTCTTCTGTCTCTGCTTCTGCCTCTGGTGCCGTGGCTGACTGTGTTTCGCTCATGAGTGGACTGGAAATCGTGGTTGTGGACTCGATAAGGCGGATCAGCTACGATTCAACGGGTTCTGTGCTTTCTTCGTCTTCGTCCGTGTCGTCGTCCTGGGTGTCGCGAAGCTGTCTGAGTTCCTTTTCGATACTGTCGGTGTACTCCTCTACGAGCGAGAAATCGTCGCCGTCGAGCAGGAACGCCCGCGCGTACACCAATCGGTACTCGTCTTCGCAGATCCGACAGACGAAGATGTCGTCGTAGCCGTTTTCGACTAGCTCGTACTCGACGTATTCGAGGTGCTCCTGACAGTCGTGGTCTTGCTCTTGCTCTTGCTCGTGCCCGTGTTCGTTCTCGTTATCGGTTGTCGTCTCGGTGCTGTCACTGTCTGTGGTGTCGTCCATGGTCGGATCTCCTCACTCCTCTTGAGGAAGAAAAACGAGGGCGATTGTCTCGCCCCGCCCTTGGTCCATCGTGACTGCTTTCGGTACTTCTTGATTGAGGGGCCGTCCTACATTTCGGTCCTTGGCGAATCCGACTTCGAGTGGGCACCGGAGCGGCCGATCAGCATCCCATCGCTCGTTTGTTCTTTGGCTCTGAGCGCAGCCATCACGTCCTCCATCGATTCTTCATCGACCGCTGGAACATCGCCGGCGTGACCCGGTCCAGCGTACGTGACGAACGTATCTTCCTGAACGAACCCGAGATCATCGCCGGTAAACAACCCGACCCCGTCACGGTCCTGCCGGAAGTACGATACGCCGGTATAGCGGCCTCTCGCCATCGGCGGTGATGTATTCGACGTTCATTGGTCGGTGGCTTCGGTAGCTTCGGTAGCTTTGGTGGCGAAGATGTCGATTTCGTCCATCGATCCGTTTCCATCCGACTGGTAGGCGGTGTAGTGATTGTAGTGGATGATGACCTGTTCTCCGTTGATTGCTCTGTGGATCACTTCGATTCCTTGGAGATCATCAACCGCTCTGACACCGACGGCGTCCGTGAGAACATCCCGATCGTCACCGAGGAGCTGTTCGATGAGTTCGTCGGCGTCTGAGGCCGCTTTCGTGTTGGTTGAAGTCATTCGTCCACCTCGTCGATCAGCGAGATTTCGATGTCGAACTCACCGTTTCGAGCTGCTTCGGCGGCATAATCGAGCGCCTCGCGGCGCATGATGTCCTCATTCACTTCACCGTCCGCGCCAAGAACCTGCTCCGGGCCGAATTCGAGGACAAGCGACAGCTCGATCCGGCGGCGACCGTGCTCTCGTTGAGAAGTGTCTGTCATCGTGTTTCGACCTCGTTACTCGGGAGTTCGATGAGATAGTTCGGTTCGCCAGTTCCGGCATCTTCTCGTTCCCACGCAGGCTTCCAATCGGTAGTGTACTCGTCGAGGTGTTCTGCCGTGGCTGAAAACCAGTAGCGCTCGTACCCGCGGCTGGGAGTCCCGGTCCACTTCCCTGATGCAGTTGCGCCGTATTCCTCTGTTTCAGGGATCATCTCGGCGTCGTCGGTGAGCCACGTGTAGCTCCCATCGAACTTGGCGATGAACCCTTGGTCACCAGCAGGTTCGCGGAGGAGGCACCGAGTGTTGCAGTCGGCGCAGAACACACCCTGAAAAACGAGGTGCGTCCAGTCCTCCGAGCCACAGACTGGACACTCAACTTCATCGAACGCGCCCTCGTAGCGCTCTTCGGTTTCGACGATCGGCATCAATCTTCTCCCCCGTTGTCCGGAGTGTCCACGCCGACCGTTTCGGGCTCAGAGCCGTTCTCAGCCGTACCATCTCCGTCGTCGGCGGCAGGGANGATCGATAACGACCGCTTCATCAGAGACGCCAGCGATGGCAAGCTTGTCGAACTCGCCGCTGCTCGTCACGCTTGTTCGGGGTTCATCGCTTTCCAGCGCGTGCCAGAGATCGTCGATGGCGGCCCGTTCGCCACCGGTTTCCATTTCCCCGTCGGCGTATTCGAGGAGATTATTCAGTTCGGTGAGCGCGGTCTCAGCTGTGTCGCGACTGATCCACACGGCGTCTTGCGGTTTGGTACTCATGGCTGTTGATAGTGTTCTGTTGGTAGTCGGTCGTCTGTTGTCGGACTGTACGTCTCGACGCTGCATCCCTCTCGAAGGAGAAAAACGGCGAGTCGTCGTACTAATGTACCCCGTGCTGCGGTGGCGCTCGGCGGTGTTTCAGGCCTTATGTAACAGATAGAGTTAGTGAGACATGATTTGTTACATAAGGAGCAAAGAGGTTGCTATCGGGTCACCCACAACCCCCTGCTCGCCGTATTTTTCCCACATCGCCTCGCTGCTGAGGGTGGTCAGATCCTCGAAATAGTCGCGAGCGTCTGCTTCAGTGTCGAACACGCTTGCGTCGTACCCAACCGACCCACCGACCGGGTACCACTGCTCCTTGTGGCCGCCAGACTGGAGCGTCGTCGAGGTTTCGACTGCGTAGCGGCCGTTCTCCCATCGGATCAGACGGGCGAGGAGACCGTGCTGTTCGGCTTCGGTTTCAGGTTCGAGGATATCGTTTGCGGACACGGCGATCAGTCCGGGAAATCGATGGCGTCGGGATTGGATGCGAGACGACGACTGGCGGCATCCAGCTCCTCTTCATCGATGGCGATGGCGAGGAGTTCATCGATAGTCTCACGGTAGACCGAGTGCGTCTCGCTCGGACTGGGGTTGTCTGGAAGACGCTGATCGAGAGCCTCCTTGAAGCGTTGCTTCGCACGGTGTCGAGACAGGCTTCCCATGGTTGGAATTCCTCCGCCCCTCTGGGGGAGAAAAACGGGATTGCGGCTCGTTGTGGTCCTCGAGGCTGTTGTGAGCAATCACCCCTGAACCGGAGCGTTGTCGGATTCCGGGATGCTGTGAGTTTGAAACCGGAATGCTTCGTCACCATCACGGCCAAATACTGCACCGGGGCCGTTGTGCTCGGGATCGCATGCTGGGAAAACAGCGTACTTCGTGCCGTTGCGGTCCTCGAACTGTAAGACTGGTGGCGCACCGTGATGGGTTTTCAGCCATCCCATCTGCTCGAATTCCGCGTCTGCGAGTTCTCGGCCACCAGTGTACGTTGCACCCATGAGTCCGTCCTTATCGAGGCCAACGAACGCCCCGCTGCCGTTCCCTTCCGGATCTGCTGAAGGGAACAGTCGGACATCGTCGGCGAGGACGATCTGTTTGGGTGTGTGGAGATTGTCGTGACACCAGTATTCGGCGGCGATCTCGTCATCGGTCATGTTTCGCACGCCAGTGACAACACTGCCTGTGAGGTCGTTCATCGGCCGTCTCCTCGGTAGCCGCCTTCGAACATCTCGCCCGATTGGTGTGCCGCTGCACATTCTTCTTCGGGGCTTTCCGGCTCGGAGACTGCTCCGAACGTCTTGGCGAGTTCGGTTGGCTCTAGTGTCCGGGTGTCTGGCTGCTGCTGAAGGTCTGTGTTCTCGATACCCTGCTTCGCTGGGGGCTGTGGCGGGCTGTCCATGGTGGAAATCCTCCACCCCTCTCGGGAGAGAAAAACGAGGGTGTAGCCCGAGTTGCTCCGGAAGCAGTGGTGTGGTCTCTCGCCGCCTTGTGTAACATCCCGCTTCTTCTACCTGCCTTGTTGTTACATAAGGTCTGTAGAGGAGCCGATATGGAGTGCTCGCTGAGAACTCACCTGTTGTCGATATACTCGGACGTAAGCGTGCCGTCGGCCTTCCGGTAGTAGAGATACTTGTACGGCCCATGTTTTTCGCCCTTCTTCATGCACTTGCAGGTTTCGTCGCCGCACGTGACCTTCTCCATCACGACGGTCCCACCTTTCGGACTGCTCTCGTCCTCGTCGACGGGATCGGCGGCGTCCGGCAGTTCCTCGTTTTCGATCGGCTGCTGGGTCCATTCGAGTAGTTCGTCGATATACTCGCGGGTTTCCACCAGCGATTCGCGGTTCTGCTTCGGAAGCCCCTTGCGGAGATATTTCGGTAGTGAAGCCGGAGCAGCTGGCGGCTCTTCTGAAGTCATGTTGACCTTATGTAACATCTGACCCTACATAAGGATGCTGTCTGTTACATAAGGTAATCAGAGATACTGAAGCGGATTGCCTCTCCGATCAGACTGCTGCGTTGAATAGGCATAGGGCGCGGTGATCATAGCGGTTCACATAACTGTTCGATGTTCGAGACAGCGAACTTCAGGACGATCTCA
>NZ_AOMF01000019.1 GCF_000336715.1 Halococcus thailandensis JCM 13552 | reverse complement strand
CATCAGGACGATTTCGCGGAACTCACGGTACCAGAATTGCGCTCGCACGGCGGAGCCGAGCGAGCGCTTGGTTGTCGAGTACGATGTTTCGGACATCCACCGCTGAGAGTATCCAGCGTCCCGAATCAGTGCGTTATGACCGACTGTCTCCAGTGACGATCCACGTTCGAGAACAAGCGGATCAACGTCGAGCGTGTAGAACTCGAACTTGCTCATCCAGTCGTGAAATCCCTTGTCAGCGGCAACTGAGAGCAGGTCGTCGGCGTTCCGCCGGACGACCTGCGGTCCGAGCTTCGTATCGTGCTTCCACTCGACCGAGCACTGCAGATCCAACACAGCAAGCGATTCTGTATCGGTGAGAGTTGTAACTTTCAGCGTCTGTACGTCTCGATCCGCTCGTTGAAGGTAATACGACGAGGCGTGGCCACGTTCGAAGAAGGTACTGTCGAGCGCGACGTGGCCGGACTGCGGGAGTTGCTCCGCTGAAATGCGGAGCAACGCCCGCCAGATCGTCATATTGAATCGGTCGAACGACTTGTAAATCGTGGAGTAGTCCGGAACATCGTTGAGATCGAGTTCAAGGATCTCACGCAGTTCGCCAAAACACCGGAGTCGATTTTCCGTTTCGCGGTAGCTGTGGTCGTCTTCGAGCCGATATCCATGAATGACGAGGTGCTTCCAGCGGGCAAGCCCACCTTCGGCGGGCTTGCCCGCGTTGGTCCCCAACGCTTGTATGGCAAGCCGCTTACAGTCCCTCAGGAANTGCTTCCAGCGGGCAAGCCCACCTTCGGCGGGCTTGCCCGCGTTGGTCCCCAACGCTTGTATGGCAAGCCGCTTACAGTCCCTCAGGAAGTCGAGGAGATCCACTTCGGCCATATCGGTCTTCCTCGGCTTCGTCCTTACCGATGTGACGGTCTATCCCGCCGCCGTACCCCTATTCACGTATGGGAAAACCTGCTACCTGAACAGAACCAACCAGGGAGCTTGATTCTTTCGCTCATCACAGAAACCGACTGTTGGCGGACCAATTTCTCTCTTCACCACCGGCAGGCGGAAGACATCTTCGTGCGGTAGCTGTGGCTCAAACCGCCACCAACCGGGCCAATCAGCCGCTTAGGCTGATACGCCGGGTGGATCGTACACTTCTCCGCGATCGAGCATATGGTAGATCGACACCAGCAACTTCCGAGCGGTCGCCACCGCTGCCTTCTGCTTGTTCTTCCGGCGCTCGATCCGGTGATAGAACCGACTCAAGTACTCGTCTTCGACCGTATGCACCGCCGAGTGGACTGCTTGAACCAGCAGCCACCGGACCTTCCCTGGGCCTTTCTTTGAGATGCCTCCTTCGAACCGCGAGTCCCCGGACTCGCGGATCACCGGGTTCAATCCCACGTACCTCACTACCTCCTTGGCTCTGTCAAACCGACCAATTTCGCCGATCTCCGCGTAGATCACTAACGCTGAGTAGTGAGCGATCCCTGGAATCGTCATGAGCAGTTGCGTCTCTCTGAGTCCTTTCGCCCGCTCCTCAATGCGGTCGTCTAACTGCTCAATCTCTGCGGTCAACGTCTCGATCACCGCCAGGTACGATGACAGCAACTCATCCCACGGAGCTGGCAGCGACAGTTTCTCAAGAAACGCTTGACCCTTCACGCTCAACGGCTTCACCCGACGGGTGATGCCGTTATCCAGCAGCAACGAGTGAATCTTGTTCGCGAAGCTTGTCCGGTCCTCTAACAGACTGATCCGGCCGCGCACGAGTGCGCGGCACTCCCTGATCTCGTCGGTAGGGACATAGCTTTCAGGAACTGAACCCAACCAGAGCAGCCGAGACAGTTCCTCGGCATCGACCTTGTCGGTTTTCTTGTCGGTTCGAGCGATCGCTTTCAACTTCGGTGGATGTCCAACGACCACGTCCAGATACTCAGACAGCATATCATAGATGTAGAAATAGTTCGTGGTAGCTTCCAGTAAGGCTTCTCCGCCAGCGTATTGCTGGCCAATTTCATCGAGGTCCGTGTTTTCGACACGGACCTGCTCGATCACGTCTCCGTCGTCGTTACGGACGGCCACTTGAGCCTCCCGTTTGTGGATGTCGATTCCTAAGAACATGTGTTCTCACTCCGGGGCACCGATGCGTTAGATGAGATTCACGTATTCGGGCTTTCCCGGCTGTCGCCTGCGGCGGCAGCCGGGCTGTAACGCCCCACTCTCGGCTTCCTTCGCACCTGGACCAGTCAACAGCGCGCGTTCTTGGACGCTGAATAGGGCTCGGTCTCTTGTGCCCCATGCTTTGCCTTCACCTGGCTAGGGTAGCAGGTTTTCCCATCGAGTCAACAGAGCAGATCAGACGGTTTGGTTGTCGTCCTTGAGGCTGTCCAACAGAAGCGTCTCCATTTTGTAGTACGCTCGGACGATCCAATCCGAAGGTTGTTCGTGTTTGATCGATCGGCGGGCTTCGAAGATGTTCGTGATTTCGGCAAGCGCGACAGCAGCCTCGCCACCGGTGTCGTACATCGCGGTCCATCGGACATCCTGATTGCCCGGTGCGAGAACTTCCCAACCGGGCTTCTTCGGATGGTCAAGTGCGAGTGCGCCCGCACTGCTGCCGTTGGGGTGGAATTCTTCTCGCTCGGCTTCGATCACCATCCGTCCGGAGATCTCTTCGACCTCGACGGCCCACTTTTCGTGAGCGTCTGCGAGCGCCTCTCTGATGCGAGATGAGGTTTCGGCTGTCTCGTCCAGCGATCGTCCACGTACCCCCATCAGTGACCCTCCTGGTCCGCATGATGGGTGGCTCTGGGAGCGTGTTCGCGTTCGTCGTGAAGGAGAAATGTGCCGTAGTCTTCGGTTTCGAACTCACACCCTTCCGCTTTGCATTCGTGGGGCGGCTCGGGCACGACGCTTGCGAGCGCGTCGGAGCTGAACGGATCGATGCCGAACTGTTTTGCGAGCCAGCGTGAACTCGCCGCTATCCATAGCGTCCGGTTCTCGGGAAGCGGAACGAATAGATCCACGCTGTGGCCGCCGCGGTATGCTGCCGGCCACCAGCTCTCGCGGAACTGGCAGACGGAGAGTTCGATAGTGAACCACTGAGTCTGCACCCGAATGTCTGAATGCTTGTTCATGAGGTTGTGCCTCGCTACTCAGGCGCAGAAAAACGTGGTTGAGGAACGGTCTCTCTGACGTTTTCTCACGCTGTCTGCAAGGAAGCGAGTCGGGGAAGTAGGAAGGGGAAGGGAACAGTCCGCTGTCTGGCATCACCGTGGACAAATTGTCCAACTCACAAAAACGAAGTGACAATAATAAAGCTATCGGCCGATCAACTACTTCCAACTGCGTCTTCGAGACCGCTCGCATACGCTGATGTAGATACCGTTTCGCTGAATCGGTCAGTCCCGTCACTGTCCATCTCAGTATCACCGAGTGCCTGCTCGAACCGGGATTGGTACTCGTGGTCGGCGTGTTCGGCTTCGGTTTCAGCGTCGAGTACACGCGCGTAGGCGCGAACGGTGCTCTTACTTGCTGAGAGAGTGTCGGCGATTTCGTCGTTCGATGCATCTTGATCGAGGAGTTTACGCAGTTGCGACAGCTCGAACGGCGCGTCAAAATCAGTGTCTCGGAAGAGGTGGAGACTGACGCGGGCGCGAGCGATGGTCTTATCGCGGTTGGGCGTGCCGAGTGTTCGAGCGATCTCTCTGTCTCCCTCTCCAGCGTGGTAACTCCGGACGACCGTGGCGAGTTCGTCCTCGTCGAGCGAGGTCTGAATTCCGTACTCGTCGGTCATCTCGCGGATGATGCTCCGGATCGTGTCGTTGTTGTCTGAGTTGTCTGCAGAGACAGATGCCCAGCGATTTTCGTGTTGGCGTTCGGTGGTGGCAGATTCGCCGGTGATGTCGTGAAAAATGTCTGTAAGCTGTTCGACTTTCTCGCTGTCAGTGTTCGTCCCGTCCATGAATCGTCTCGTCTTCAACTCGATAGTTGTTCACTCTACTACTTGAATGTTTGTTCCAGTTGGTGGAGCGTAGTGTTCCCACTCCAGAATCAGGCTGGACACACCACATTTCCGTTGTTATCGACCGATAGCGTGCTTCAAACGCTCGACTTCGGGCGATGCGATGGGTTCTGTTTCTCATCGATCCGCGTCAGTACGAATAGTACGAGGGGGTCATGTCGCCGTTGGCGACGGCACTCTTGACATCCGTAGCGGGGCCGCTTTCGAGGTCGATCATCCGATAGATGGCTCGGCCTCGCCACTCACAGTCGGGAGCGTGAGCGCAGTTGGCCTCTGCGACGGCCCCGTTGTCGCAGTAGCTGTACTCACGGAGCTCGAGTGTGCCACCACAACGCGGGCAGTCGTCGCCGATCTGGACATAGTGGTGGCCGACCGTGATCGCGATGTCTCTGGGGTGGATACTGACTCCAGGCATCGCGGTGAGTGCTTCCTTGAATGCCCCCAGTTCTTGATTACGCTCGATATCGTCGGTTGGGACGGGATAGCCGTAGAG
The DNA here is from genome assembly GCF_000336715.1 of Halococcus thailandensis JCM 13552. Classification (GTDB taxonomy): domain Archaea; phylum Halobacteriota; class Halobacteria; order Halobacteriales; family Halococcaceae; genus Halococcus; species Halococcus thailandensis. The sequence goes on along the minus strand of NZ_AOMF01000019.1, from coordinate 6,856 downwards.
TGTGATCGTGACTCGTTCTTCGGTTGTCGTTTCGGTGCTGTCTCTGTCTGTGCTGTCGTCCATGTTTGAATACCTCCATCCCTCTGGAGAGGACAAACCGCTGAAAGCATCATAGTCGCCTTTGCTGTTTGCAGAAAAGTGTCGCTTGAGGCTGTTCAGGGAGTGACGAACAGCTGCCCATCAACCTCATAGAGGTAGCCCCGCATGAGCAGTTGGTGGACTGCCCGCTCTGCCTGCTTGTGAGAGAACGCTTCATCATCGACTAAGAATTGGTGTGCTTCATCCCGTGGACAGCCTTGTTCCTCGCAGTCGTGAATTGCATCTGTGAGGTATTCAAGAGCTTCCTTCGCTGTGGCCGATAGCGGCGTGCGGGGGTTTCGTGGCATAGGCTCCTTCTGTTGTGGTCGCTTGTTGGAACAACTCGCAGATATATTGTCGGTTCTCAACAGGAGAAANAGCGGCGTGCGGGGGTTTCGTGGCATAGGCTCCTTCTGTTGTGGTCGCTTGTTGGAACAACTCGCAGATATATTGTCGGTTCTCAACAGGAGAAATTGAACCGGTGTACGCCGACTCGGATCATCCTGACCACGTTCCGAGGTCGCTCTGTCCAATCGCAGGGCTGTCCCGCGTCTGGCCAACTTCCCCACGAACCCACTCGCGGGCCAGTTTCAGGGCGACGGCGAGCCCGCACTCATCTGGCGGTTCCACGATTTCGTATTTCTCGTGGTCGTGTGCTCGCAACCACGGCGCGAGGGAGATCGTCGCGTTCCCGCTCCCACGCCACGCTTCGACGTAGAGATACGCCCGCGTCTCCAGACTCGGTTCTGTCTCCGGAGGCCGTCCACCCGCCATGCTGACGGCCTTCTCGGTATCTCCTTGCCGGTAGCAGACGATCTGCTCGCGCTCTTCGAGGTAGTAGCGATCGAGAACGAAGCCAGCCGGTGGGTCGAACACCGCCTCTTCGACGTGTGGGTGGTTCCAACTGTCCGGCGCGTGACGGCCCATCCACGCGACCGCGCGCTCGACGCCCCACGCCGTCGCTTCGGCCTGCGTCTCGCCATCCTCGAAGGAGCGTTCCACGGGCTGGATCTTGCTGCAGAATCCGTTCACGCGGTCGTCGAAGACGGCGACACGGACACGATCGGTGATGCCGGAGAAGACACCGACCGACCGCTGTGCTGACTCGCCGATCCAGACGTGGCCGTTTTTGTTCGACGCCGGCACATGGAGCCACCCGTTCACCTCAGCAGGGAGATCGAATCCGCCGGGGAGTGGAGGCTTGTTAACCATGCCACCCACTCAATCGACTTCGATAGGAGTGTCGAGCCGGACAGCGGCCACGCGGAACGTCGCAACGACCTCGTCGACGGTAGTCGCTGCATCTTCGCGGTCGATGGTCAACTCGATCTGTTGGCGAACTCTGTCGGGATCGTGCTCGTAGCGCCAGATTGCCTGCTCGACCCGAGGATGGGTCAGCAGGTCCGTCTCGATATCGAGGTCATCGGTGGCCCGGAGGACGGCTGCACCCGCATGGATGCGGTCGCCGTACCCATCGATACCCTCCCGGAGTGCATCGAGAGCGCCCTGGAAATCGAGCTCCGGTGCTTCATTGCTGGCCACTGCGGTCGCTGCGTGAACCGCGTTCGTGCCGGTCGAAAACTGGCGTTCTGACTCCACCGATTCGCTCACTGTGCGACGCCCCCAGACTCGACGGCGTCGTCCGACTGACCATCCTGCGCGCTCGGCTCGGGTTTGTCCGGGCTGTGGTCGAACGAGTCGTACTGAGTGGTGCCATCGGGCCAGACACACCATTGGCCAGCCAACAGCGGGAAGCGACACTTCTCGTAGCCGACTGTCTCGATCACGAGCTGTTCTTCGAGGTGGGGCGCGATTCGTTCGAGGAACTCCTCGGCGTGACCGTATTCGTGGTCGACGACTGCCCCGTCTTCGTCGTGAATGGGTTTCGACGGATCGAACGATGCGTAGCCGAAGATACTGATGATGGTGTCGCCGTCGGAGTTCTCCTTCACGTCGATGGTGAGTTCGTCGAATGCGCCCCAGAAGTCGTACTCCTCGGCAATTGCTTCGATCCAGTCTTTCGCGGTCGGATCGACTCTATTCCACGTCGAGCTGGTGGCGGCTTGCAGTGTTGCCATGGTATTCACGGGAACAGAACTGATGGTGCTGTCCCTCACCGCTCTCGGGGAAGAAAAACGAGTGTCACGTGCCAAGCTGGGGATAGTCGGGATCGCTCGAGTCGTAGCCGAATACGTCTCCCACGTCGACGTCGCTCCGCTCGCACACGTACCACAGCAGATCGTCCTCATCGCGTTCAAAGGAAGCGGCATCGACGTTTTCCTCCACGACGTACCAGGTGTCGTCCTCGCCGTTGAACGCAAGCAAGAAGTGGCCGTCCGCGGTTTTGGCGTAGCCAGCGATCACCTTCCCGGAGGCGTTGAATCCGCCGACACTGAGAAGCGGGAAGAATCGCTGTACGCTGCTTTCATCCAGCGCGGCAGCTTCGTCCATCGTGAGAAACCGATCAGGCAACCCGTCTGCGAGATCGTCAGGCAGATCACGCATCGCTGCGGGACTGCCTGCACAGTCGTGGAGCCGTTTTCGCGTCAGAGTGGTGAACTCCTGCCCGCAGGTGTCACAGTGGTGTCCCATGTTTCACGATCCCTTTGATCTCAGCACAGCAAGACTGATACGTCCTGTTAGTCTGTGCAATGGCATTACTGGTCTGGCCCCCCGTCTCTGTCTTTCCTTCCGCGTTCATGTTCATGGTGTTCGTATACGCTCTCGATGCGCTCACTGAGTTCTGCCGGAAGCTGCGCCAGCAAGTGGCTTGTAGGATCGCGGACCATCTGCACCGTCGGATGCTCACGAGTCGCCAGCAGGAACTGGAAGGCTGGCTGCTCGCGATCGGTGGCGTCGTAGAGCGTAAGCGCTGGCAGGTCCTCGCCGTATCGATAGTCGACGAAGAACGCACCGCGGTCGGGTACACGATTGAGGCCGATCCGCGCGAACGAACTGTCCAAATCCCAGTCCGATGGCTGGAACTTAACGAAGGAGTTGCCAGATGCGTTGGAAATGCCACGAACCATTCCGGGACCCGTGATCGGCGCTCCGTGGCCGATGCGTCCCTCGCAGTAGGCCGCCCAGACGAACGGGATCGCGAGCGCATCGTCTGCGAGATCGGCATACTCCGACTGGGGAACGACGAGCAGATCATCGTGCCTTCGGCCCCGATATCGGTAGTATTCCGTATCGATGCAGAACAGCTGGTCGTACTCGAGGCCGATCTCCTCGATAGCAGCCTCGTAGTCCGGCCCTCCTTCGTCGTCCGTCGGGAGCTCCCATCCGGGGGCGCGTTCGTCCACTGCCGGGTTTTCGTTTGGCGAATCTGTACTCTGGTAGCCGTCTCGTCCGCTATCGGTGTGGTCGTTCATTGGCAGTTTGGGCAGTACGCCCGGACGCCGAGGATACGCTCACCGCGCACGATCTTTGCACCGTCGGCTTCGCTAGTCTGGACTCCGCAACTCCGGCAGCGGAGTTGGTTCGCTTCGTTTGACATGGTTTCAGACCTCTCACTTCTCGTGAGGGTGAAAAATGTGGTTTCAGGTGCTGTATCCCCCACTGAGTGTGATTTACTGATCGGTATTTTCGTCCTGTTGTTGTTCGGCTTCTTCGATGGTATTGGCGTCGGTCAGAAGCGTGAGCCACTCACTGTCGAGATCGACGCGTGTCTGGGCCATCGGATCCAGTTCCTCGCCCGTAAGCGGATCTTCGGTGTAACCGCGGTCGTATTCGACCGTGACGGTCTTTTTGTTGACGCGAACGACACGGCCGATCGTGAGCCGTGGATTGCGGAACTCGACGATCATCCCCGATTCAAGCTGTTCACGAACAGCTTCGCGCGTGTCTGCGGCTCGTTCGGCGTTCACCTCCGCGACTGACGAGCCAACGGCTTCGAGCGCTCGCCCCCGCGCTCCGTTCGCTGCCGCACGGACGCGATCGAGCTTTTCGTTCAGTTCCTCTTTCGACTCACGGGCATACCGCGCCTTCTTCTGTGTTTTGTCGAAATCGTAGTTCGAAGGGCCGGCTTCCACTACCGAGGGGATGCGACGACTCCGCAGTTCGCGGCCTTTCCATTCGTTGAACTGCCGGCGGGCGGCGTTGATGCGCTGGAGCAGCGTCTCATCGGTGATGTACTCCTGTTTTGCGGTCTCGTCATCGAAGCCCTCGTGAACACGTTGCATCGTCTCGATCGAGGGTTTGTGTGGGCTTTTGAGGCGCTCGACAGTGATTTCTCGGATTGCTCCGACCAGATCATCGAGCGAGGTCGGGTTTTCGATCGGTTCGAGGTTCGATGTCTCTTCGAGTGTTTTGACAGTTTGTCTGCGTCCGAACATTGCTTTGAAAGTATCTTGTTACTGGATGATGATTTTCGAGCGTAATCGGTCGTGTTTCTGTGGCGTCAGCGATCAGTTAACCTCTCGGTATCGGTGGAGTTGCTCGATGAGCAGGGCGAGCTCCGCGCTCCGAAACGGTCGGCCGTCGAACGGGTCGTCGTATTTGTGGACACCGAACGCGTCGACGCGGAGGCGGTCCCGAAGCTGGTCGGCTGTCACTCCCCACGTCCCAGTTTGGAAGCTTGTGAGCAGCGAGTAGGCACGTTCGATGCTTCGCCGCCCCAACCGCGTCGATTTCGCGGTGTACGTGAGGTCGCGGAGTGTTGTTGTCGCGGTGCCTTTGCGCTCGTGGTCGCGGTCGATCTCCCGAAGGAGAGAAACGACCTTCTCGCGTTTTTGGTCGATGGTCATGATAAATCTGGTAACAGGTGGACTGACGCCCAATCGAATGGAACTCTTTCTTTCTCGACTGGACTAGTCGTCGCTGTCGTCGTCATCACTGGTGACGACGGGCGCGATGCTGTACTCGACGTGTCCTGCGCCATCGGCAATGTCGAACGCGACCAGGAGGGGACTGTCCGTCCCGAGCGCGAGTGTGACTTCGGTTCGCTTGTGGATCGGCCGTCTGATCTGGCGCAGGTAGTCGAGATTGAACGTCGACGCGACTGGCACGGCACCGACGAGCAACTCTTCGACATCGGCTGCTTCGCGCGGTGCAACGAGCCGGTCGCTATCGCCGTTGGCTTCCGCGACGAAGCGTTCGCGAGTGTGTTCGATGCGGAAATCGACTTCTGTGGCGACGTGGCCGGCGGCTTTCATGATTCGCTTCAACTCGCCGCCTTCGAGCACACAGACCGATGGATGGTCTGCGTCATCGAGGCCAGCACTGTCGGGAACCTGGACGCCGTCATCCATCTGGAGCGAGCACTCCACACCGCCGGCTTCGACGTCGAGCGTCCGGCCGGTTCCATCGAGCGCGAGGTGCATCGTGTCGCTGTTCGAGGTCATCCGGGTCACCTCTCGCAACCGCTCGGTCTGGATGCCGATCTCGCCGGTCGTTGCCTCGTAGCTCTCGAACGCACTCGCGTCGAGCCGCACGCTCCCCATCATCGTCTGACTGGTGTTGGCGACGGTGCCGGTCACTCCGTTCGGCGTGACCGCCAGCTCGAACTCTTCGTTGATCGTGCGAATCGCGTCGAGGAATCGCTGGATGCACCCCACTGAAATCGAGGCGGTGAGCGTGGCACGCTCTGTTTCGGCCCATCTTTCGCAGTTTAAGTACCCAAATCGAAGACGTGCGCCAGCTCCTCTTGCTCGTCCGACAACTCAGTGGTTTTGACCACGACGGCCTCGTCTGATCCGGCAGAGAACTCTACGCGGCGAACGCCGCGTAGTGTCTCCAACGCTTTCATGCCGGTCAGTTCCTTGTCTGCTTTCTCCAGTTCCAGTTGGAGGACGGCGATCAGGAGTACGCTCAGTACGCAGACGAACACACGCGCCCGCACGTGTTGTTCGGTGTAGACGTAGTGCGGCCGCAGCCGCGCTACGTCCTTGATCGACTCCATGAACTTCTCCACCGTATCCCGATCACGATACGCACGTGCCACCGCGGCCGCGGAGAGTCTCTCCGCGGCCCGTGTTGTCTCAAACATCGCCTTCCCGTCCAATCTGGCTGCCTCCTCAACTGCCTCTTCGTCGATCTCCCACGATAGCCGCGGCGGACCTCGTTCGTTGACCTCCGTCGTCACCAACTCCTGCATCGAATTTTTCAACTTCTTATCGATTTTATCCACCAGCTCCTGTTTCGAAAGCGAACGGGAGCCGTGCTGGCGCTCGACTAACTTGTCGAGCGCCTTCCCAGCCTTCTCAAGCTGGTCTGAGCGGTATTCTGCATCGTCAGCGGCCTTCTGTTCATTATGGGTTGCGATCCAGCGTATCTGATCGGAATCGAGATCTTCGGGTGGTTCTATTTCCTTGACTGCGAGAGGACTGGCACCGTCGGGGAGTTCGACCGAGTCGAACTCCGCGACAGTAAGTTCAGCAAGTGGTTGTGTGACGGTGTTGTAATTCTTGAGAGCAGCTACGTAATCAATTGGTGGTGTCGCAAAGTCCTCTAGACTTTGCCTCTGGTAGCCTCCACTGAGTGTAGCTTCAACCGTGATCTTGCTAGCTTTCTTCGAGCGGAACGGGATAGAGCCGGCGTAGCTTGATCCGGGCGTCATCGGTGGNGTGTAGCTTCAACCGTGATCTTGCTAGCTTTCTTCGAGCGGAACGGGATAGAGCCGGCGTAGCTTGATCCGGGCGTCATCGGTGGTGAATTGCCAGTCGATCAATCGGTCAGCGGCGTTGTGACGAGCCTGCCACGCAGCGACCTCCGACCGGAGGGTCGCTGCGTGATAGATGCGGCGGTCGAGACATTTCCGTTTGAGGACTCCTATCTC
>NZ_AOMF01000018.1 GCF_000336715.1 Halococcus thailandensis JCM 13552 | reverse complement strand
TGGGGTGGTCTCGGTTTGGTCACCAGAGACAACCCCTTCCTGAAGGGAGTCAGTTGCTACCGAAGTCTAGACCGCTTTGCGACACGACCAATCAATTGGGGGAAAGTCGGCGTCTGGGTCTTCACCTCGAAGCCGTTCTCGTTTGGATTTCGTCGCACAGCCTTTGTCCATGACGAGCACGGAATCACCGATTCCGAGCTCGTCGATACGTTCGGCAGCATCGTCGACGGTGGTGGAGTGGTTGGTGTTGCCAGTGTAGATATCGTGGTGAAACGGCACCATATCTGGATTGACCGCAACGCCCATCACGAGTTGTTGCTTGTCAGGACGGTGTTCGCTGGAGTAGCCGTAGTTGCTGAGAGGGCACGCAGTGCCCTCGAAGTAACTGGATGTAAGATCGTAGAACACCGGGTCTTCGGGGGTGTCGTACAGCTCGTGAACACGCGTCCAGAGTTCCTCGTGGACGCGCTCGATGCCGTCCTCGTCAATGTAATCGAGGCTGTTGTACAGCGTATCAGTAGTGAGCCGTTCGTCCGGAAGATCAAGCAGTCCAGGGAGAGCAGTAAGCGGATACCAATCGGTGGTGGCGTCGATACTGCGGGGCTCAAGACAATGCGCAATGATCTGGACAAGGAGGAGTTTGCCCAAGGGCGGGCCGCCGCCCTTGGGCTGAAGCTGGTTCTGAAGGACAGCGTCTATTCCGAGCTTCTCGGCGGTAGCGTGGAGAGCGGCGACAGGACCATAGTCAACGGCCTTTTTCGGTACGATTTCTTCAAGTGGGTACTGAGACTGGTAGTCTGTGTCCGCGTCGAAGTCGTAGTTGTGTTCGACGAGGTACTCATAGAAATCAGAGAGGAGGGAGGGGTCGATCTCTGCGAGATCGACCTCGAACTCTCGTCGCTCTTGAGGAGTGATGTTGTCCAATCGACCAAGGTAGAGAAGTTGATTTTGCCGAGAGACTCCATCTTCCCAGACGGATTCGACAACGTTGTAGTAGACGTAGTCACGACGTTCGTTCGCTTTGATGTAGGCCATTTTGTCTACTCCAGTTTATGTAGAAAGCCTTTGTGCTACCTCTAAATCCCACATTTCGCACCCTGTCGTAGTTTCCGGAGTGATTTCCAGAGATACGGTTGATACGACAGTTTGTTTTATGCTAAGATAGTCAGAGATATTTTATTATATCCTGACGCTACTTATCGATAATGGTCGAAAAGGGGTCTGGTATGAAACAAATGCGCGAGCCAGAGAGGTTCCGCTCTCTGGCCGCGCTTACGCCTCTGGTTCGACGCCGTAGATGGTGACATCGAGATCGAGGAACTCAAGCACCCGCTCAGGAACCTCGACGTTACTGGGTAAATCTCGCTGGCCGTCAATCCGAACTACACGCATGTTTTCAAACCGCTCAAGGACGCGGCGTCCGGTGGGCCGATAACTTGTCGGCCCACCGGACAACTGCATCGGTTCGTCTGCATTCATCAATGCCGCGCGTGCGCGCCGTTCAATCAGTGAATAGACGAGTAACGCCATCAACAGCACGTATCCGAGTGCTTCTACGCGGTCGGGCCGGTCGAGAAAGACCGGCCCGACGCGTTTCGGATCCTTCACCACTGGAAACCGACGTTCGACCGCCTGTTGCTCCTTGTACTCCCGGAGCACCTGTTCTGCGGGCCACTCGTCGTCATCGGCTAACGAGGTGACGACCACGAAACAGCTCTCTCTTTTCTTGCGGTGGGCAATCGCCGCCGCGTCCCGCTGGACGCTGGCGGCGATTTTGTACACAGTCTCGTATGGATCCCACTCCTTCGGCGGGCGTCCAGGCTTATCGCGGCTCTTCTTCTGTTCGGTTTTGACGATCTCTGCGTCGAATTCGAAGCAGGGATCGTCGTGATCATCGAGCCACGTCTCCCATGCTTCGCGGGCATCGGGTTCACAGGCGAATGAGCGGTCGGTCAATTGACCGACCGCATCCTCAAGGTCCTCTTCGGTGCTGTCGAGGTTGTTGTCGATACGTCGCTTGGTGCGTCCATCAAGCGTGGAAGAGTGGACAACGACACACCGCAAATCATGGCCAGAGATGAGGTGCTGAAAGGTTTGAATCTGGTAGGAGGCGGCGTCTTCGTCGTCTTCATCATTGACGAACTTGCCAAGATCGGTCCAGTCGTTGTCCTCCCACGCGCGGTCGATGAGCGCATCGACCGCGCTGTATGTGCGCGGGAGGCGGCTGATAATAGAAATACCTTCAGCAGCGGCTTCATCAAGTGAATCTTCACACATTACCGCACTATCGGCGACGTAGACGGGAGGTTCGTCAGCGGCGAGCCGCTGACGGAGCTCACCAATGAGTTCAGTATTCCACGTGGTGTCGGAGGTATTCCCATCGAAGATATCTCCAAGGACGGGAACGCCCTCGCGGTTGACCGCGAGGCCGATTTGGAACTGGTTGAGGTGTCGATTGCCATCGCGGCTGTATCCCTGTGTGATCGAAAGGTCGTACTCGTCGTTTTCGTCCTCGTAGAGACCTTGGACAGATTTAGAGGTGGTGTCGGCGTGGACCACATTTGTGGCCACGCCTTCACGAGCAGCAGCTTCAGTCATCATGGTTCCAAGAAGCGTAGGGAGGTCAGTTTCAGCGAGCATATCGAGGAAGCGGGCCATAGCATCATCTGTCTCTTATACACATCTCTGAGCGGGCTGGNTCAGAGATGTGTATAAGAGACAGGATTAGGGCTGTGAGTCGGTATCTCGGTGGTAAGACGACCTGCTCATCGTCCCATTCGCAGAATTTGTCAACGATGTCGCAGAGACCACATTCCCGACACATAGCCCCAATAACCGGGAGCGGACCAGGTCCAAAGTCTTCGACGTCAGCAGTCACGGTGACCGTGACTGCGACTGGGGTAGTAATGAATCCCTGCTAAACACATCAACTGAAAATTACGTTGGCTGTTCAGAGAGGGTGCGAAATGTGGGCTAAATAACTTTTCCTATGTGTTTCTGTCTACGCCAGTTATACTAAGTCAACTTGAAACGTCTGCGAGAGCTTCTTTAGACGATCTAGCACGGCGAACAAAAATGGGATCGCTTATAATCTGCCCAAGATGGGTTTCGGTCGCTTCTGCGCCCGCATCATCTGACTGATTTGATCCGGTGGCGCTACTGTCGGTGTAGGACTGGCTTTCTGTCGACATCGTTTGATCTCCTCCACCCCACAAGGGAAGAAAAATCGGGGCTATCGCGCTTGATCGCAAGGTGTGCAGTTCAAGCACATTCAGGTACGCTAATAGAAATTATTATATACCATATGTGAAAATCAGTAATATGCGACGACGACACGTCTTGGCTGGCCTCACAGCAGGATTTTCGCTGCTTGCTGGCTGTAATGGAAGCACCGGCAACAACAGTACCGGCAACAACTCTACCCAGTCCACGAACGGGTCTAACACGTCGGCAAGTGGTGAAATAACTGCAACGACAGTTGCGACCACGATGGCCGAAACCGCCCAAGAGACCGCTACCCAAACTGAAACGCAGACCCAGACCCAAACAGCTACTGCAACCCCCACCCCAACACAGACAGCTACGTCCCAGCCCACAGCAGAGACCACAGCTGGCGGAACAGCAGCAATGGGGACAGCTACGGGATCGGGGAGTCTCGATCTCTCGAATCGCGAGACCTACAGCAGTAATTCCTACCCGTACACGATCGAATACCCGAGCGACTGGCAAGTGGATGAAACCGACCCCACGGAGGTTTCTTTCACGGCCTCAGATACTCCGAGTAGCCTAACTGTGTACCTCCGCGAAGGTGCGCCATCGTCAGTGACGCTCGAACAAGCGACAGAGCAGTTTTTGAGCGGCTACCAGCAGTCTGCCGGAGAGAATGAGATGACGAATGAAACACTTGACCGACGAGAAGTCACGCTCTCGAACGACAACCGCGCTATCTTTCTCGATCTGCGACTCAGTTCAGCCGAATCCTCCGTGAGCATCCGACAAAATGCGGTTCTCACGCTCGTCGGTGATACCCTCTATACCGCTGCGAGTACCATCCCGGAGATGGTGTACTCCTCGGAGGTTGGCCAGCAAGTAGAGGATATGCTGCTGTCGTTGACGGTCAGTGGAGACTCTGAAAGTACCGACACAGTGTGAACTGCCTGCTCTGCACCTATCCGCATTGCACAGGCTACTCGTCACGATCGACGACTTCGACCACACGAAGCGGACACTGATCGTCGTCGACGCTCAGTCCTGTCTGCTCTTCGATGTACCCGGTGCATTTATGATATTCCTGTCAGTATACGTGGTTGGAGTAGATACGTAATGGTTCGTCAAGACGGCAAACGCAACTTTGGCGTGCGGGAATTGGACGGGACGAGTCCACGTATTCGTAGGGAACTACCCACGACAAGCAGCTTTGAAAGCTGCTCGGCAGCTCGAACCCGCTGATACAGAGGCAGAAGCAGACGCCGACCGGCAGAAACTCCGCCTCCGTGAACGTGGGACCGATAAACTCCATATCTACGAGGGATGGGCGTGGGAGGAGGACGCACCCGAAGATGGTCCGGAATGGCTCTCTGGCACCATCACCGCAGCCAACGTNGATGGGCGTGGGAGGAGGACGCACCCGAAGATGGTCCGGAATGGCTCTCTGGCACCATCACCGCAGCCAACGTCGCAAAACAGGGCATCGAACATTTCGACGAATAGCAGCTACAGCGGTTCTGCTCGTCACATCAAAGGTTGGTGTGAAATGGCCTGCCTGTCGGCCGAACGCTCAGGTGGGCTCCGATTCGAGATCCTCGTTATCCGAGACAGTCGCCGATTCGCTAGCTGAGCCACCATCGGTTGTTTCGAGGCTCTCGTCGCTTTCCGCGATGACCTCGTCGGGGTCTTGGATGTCAGCAGTTGCCTCCCCAGTTTTAATGGCTTCTGCCTCCTGCTCCATCTCAGGAACGTCGAGGTCGGCTTCTTCGTCGATATTGCCAAGTATCTCATCGATATCGTCAAGACCAATCAGTTCGCGTGTCTCGGCATCGAAGTCGAGGCTCTCTAAATCCTGCCCGTCTTCGCGGATGTCGCTCCCCGTGAGATGCTTCCCATATCGACCAAGCATCGAAGAGAGCTCTTGAGGGAGGACGAACGTCGTCGAGTCGCCCTGCCCGATCGCTTCGAGCGTTTCCATCCCCTGCTCGATGACCGCACGTTCGCCCATCGATTCGGCGGATTTTGCGCGCAACACCGTAGAGACTGCATCACCCTGTGCTTCAAGGATCTGGCTTTGCTTTTCACCCTGCGCGCGGATGATGTTCGAGCGCTTTTGACCCTCGGCGCTCTCGACGGCGCTGCGGCGTTCACCCTGCGCTTCGAGGATCATCGCGCGGCGCTTACGTTCGGCGGAGGTCTGCTGCTCCATTGCTTGCTGGACATCTGCTGAAGGATTGACTTCTCTGACCTCGACTGATTCGACGCGGATACCCCATTCGTCGGTCGGTTCATCGAGCTCTTCGCGAATACGGGTATTGATTTTCTGGCGCTTGCTCAACGTGTCATCCAATTCGAGGTCACCTAATACTGCTCTGAGAGTTGTCTGCGCGAGATTCGAGACTGCACGCTTGTAGTCGTCGACTTCGAGAAAGGCTTTCTTCGCGTCCATGACTTTGATATAGACCACAGCGTCAGCGGTCACGGGGGAGTTGTCACGCGTGATAGCCTCTTGGCGGGGGACATCGAGGGTTTGGGTCCGCATATCGAATGGGTAGGTCTTGTTAACGAACGGTGGGACGAAATTAATGCCGGGCTCGAGCAGCTTACGGTAGTCGCCAAGGACCGTAAGCGCACGCTTTTCGTAGGCGTTGACGATCTCGATCGAACTGTAGACTGCGATGATCACGATCAACAGGACGAGCAGTGCTATAACGCCTATTCCGAGACCGGCTTGCAATGGTATCAACGTGAACACGATCAGTCTCATCTTCGAATAACAGAGAGATAAAGATTCGGGCTCTCCTGGGCATCCTCAGCCGACCGGAACAGGTCGTGGCAGATGTCGGTTTCGGTGTCCACGAGCGTTGGACAGGAGAATTTCGAATCGTGCTTGCCGATTACGGCGTTCATGAATCGTTGTTCAGTCGCTCTGAATCCGCGGTGCGACCATGAACTCGACATCCACCGCCCCATCGGCCAACTCGAAGGTGAGTTTGGCCGGGAATTCTTCGCCGAGTTGCATCCGAACCACAGTATCTGTCGGAATCGGCTTCCGGAGGTCCTTCAGATACTCCAGACTGAACAACGAATACGCACTTCCCCACTTGGCATCATTGAGGTCGTCGCCGGAGAGTTCGAGATCGACATCGTCGGTGTCGCCCTCGGCGTTGGCGATGAAACATTCCTCTCGTTCGTCGACCTGGAGAATGATGTGGTCGGAGACCATATCCGCGGCTCGAATAGCTCGCTTGAACTCGGCTTCATCCATCGAGACTGTGGCAGGCAAGTCGAGATCCGGAATATCGGGCTCTGCTCGGATCGAGTCGGGGTCGATGAGGGCAAGCGTGTACTCGACAGCGTTCATCTGCATGTCGAGCTTCCGGGTCTCGGGGTCGAGATCGAACTGCACGAGGTCGTCGTCGTTGTCGGCGATGCCGACCACCTCGTCCAATCGCTCAAGATTGATCCCGATCTCGCCACAGTCGGTGTCGTAGGCTTCGAACGCCTCAGCGGATACCTGTTCGTTGATCATCGCCACGTTGGCCGGATCGACCGCGCGAATGACGAGTCCATCCGTGTCGAGGTGGACGCGACACTCGTCGACGACCGCGTTCGCTGCGTCGATGGCTTGCTGTAGGTGCCCGGCTTCGATGGATGCCTCGAACAGCCCGACAGAACCGGTGGGGAGGGACTCCGCGTCCTCCTCTACGTCTTCTTCTGCCTCCGATTCCATCTCTTCCACATCTGTCTCTTCCTCGTCGGCCGTACCATCGTCTTCGGCGGCAGCAGCTGGACTCTCGGCTTCGACGGGATCGGCCGACGTATCGCGGTCTGAAGCAAGATCCTCGCCCACGTACCCGTCCTCGTCTTCGTCCTCGGCGTCGACGTTCTCACCACTCTCCGCACTTGCCTCGCTGCTCTTGGTCTCGTCGGCGGTGGAAGCGCTGTCGGCAAAATCGTCTCGGGTATCTGCTTCGTCGTCGATTCCCGGATTCTCGGCTTCCGTAGTATCCACAGGATCGAGGTCAGCGACGATGGTTTCGATCCCGTCTTTGAGGACGCCGTTGCCCTCGACGGTGCCATCGGGACGGATACGATAGGACTGACCGAGCTTCTCGGCGGAGACGGTTTCGCCGTCGTCTTCAACCTCGACGGCCATGCCCTTCTGTTCGAGTTCGTGTTTGAGCGCACGGGCCATCGCCGACGTATTGGTAGCGCCGTCACCGCCATCACCGCCGCTTTCGGCGTGCTCGTGGTCGGCTTCAGAGTCGGATTCACGGCTGTTCTCGACAGGGCTGTCGGTCGGTGCGTCTGGATCGGAACTGCTCGTGTTACCTTCGGTCATAGTTCGGTTGTCCTCGTGCGGACGTGTTCGTTTCTGTCCGTCCGCACACCTCTCTCGGAGGGAAAAACGAGTGTCAGAGCGCTCGATACGTGTCCTACCAGCCGGCGTCTCGCGACGGGAGGCTCATCTCGTCTCTGTCGACATCTGGGTGGCAGTCCGCGATCTGATCGAGTGCATCGATGGTGATGGCTGCCCCGCCGACCATCGAGCGAGCTTCCTCGCGGACGGCTTCAGCTACCGACATTCGCTGTCGGAACTCGTCGCTGGTGGCGTGAGTTGCGATGAACAATGACTCGCTGAACAACGTTGTGACGGCCTCACTCGCTTGTATGGCATCACTCGGAGTCCCACGGAGATGAGCGAGAGCCTGTTCTTCAGCGTCGGTTCGACCAGCGAGTACACACGCTTCCTCGCCGGTGAACGCCCCTATGGCGTCCTCGTAGGCGGTTCGAGCGGCAACAATATGGCTTTCGATATCGGCCAACTGGGCGTCGGTTTGGTTCACGGCACCTTCGATATACTGTTGGGAACCGCCGGCTTGCCAGAGTGCGTGGACACCGAGCTCGATGGCAGTTGGCAGGAACTCGTCGACGCCCGATTCGCGTTCAGGTGGTGGCGAGTATTCGCTCATGTGTCGTTGTGACCCCCGCAACTGTTCACGACGATCTTTGAGCTCGGTTTTGACGTGGGACAGATCACGGACGGCTTTTTCGAGGAGCGCAATTCCTCGATCGTGCTGGGGTGCTGGGCTTTCCTCGTCCTCGACTCCTTCGATAAGTTCGATCACGAGAAAGTCCGCGAGCGTGTCCCCGTTGTCGTGTTTGCACGCTTCCGCGTAGGACAGTGAATCGGCTGGATGGAGGTCGTTCACCTCTCGGTACGCTTCGAAGGCGGCTTCTGCGGCCGCTGTGGTGTTTGTCTCTGTCATGAGTGCTCTCTGCGTGGACGTGTTCGTCTCTGTCCGTCCGCGCACTCCTCTCGGGGGAAGAAAAACGGAGTCAGGCGTAAACGTTGTTGAACTCGTGTTCGCGGCGCATCAGTTCCTCAACACCATGTTCAAGAATCGCGCGTCCCATCGCTGTCGGGCGATAGTATGTATAGAAGCCCTGGCTGTCGGCCGTCCGTCGCTGGCGTTTGTCGACAAGACCGACATCCACCAGTTCGTTCAAGTGATAATGGAAATTATGAGATTCGGCCTCGACAGCAGTCTTGAGAGCTGAAGCACTTAGCTCGTCGTTAGCGACGAGCGTTCGTAGAATCCGGTACCGCGTCGAGTGACCAATTGCTCGTTGCATTGCGAGGTATTCATCGAGACTCAGCCCGCTGTCTTCGGGGAGCGGCGAGTCCGGCTGGCGTACTTCGGGGGTCGTTTGTCGCTCGGTTTCGCCCATTTCTGATATCCCTCTGCTCGGTACTTACTGCCGAAGATACTTAGCTATTGTCGACTAGATGATTTCTGAGATAGTCGATATTTATATACTGTTTGAGGGAATAGCATGGCGAATGCGCCAGCGAATTATTAACAACATCCCTCAAGAGATCGGCGATTCCAATGCACTCCCCAATAGCCCGTTGCACGGTTTCGAAATCAGTTCGGTAATATCGTACAGCAGTCACTAATTGCAGGAATAGTCACTTTCACTAGACTAGAA
>NZ_AOMF01000017.1 GCF_000336715.1 Halococcus thailandensis JCM 13552 | reverse complement strand
ATGACGGCGTCGCCGTCTTCCACCGCAAGGAAGACGCCAAGCCGACGCTCAAACACCTCGCGTTCCGCCGTCCATCCGGGCTGACCGCACCCGAAGCAAACGACCTTCTCGGTCGTCGCTCCTACCGCCCACTCCAGAAACTCGCTGACCAACAGGAAGTACACGCCACTGAGTCCCAAGACACCACCGTCTACACCCACAGCTGGCCGTCCCTTCGGGACGACCAGCTGGCTCAGCGTGAAACCGACCAGCCAGCCGATGTCACNACCTTCCTCTCGGTCGCTGTCTCGGAACTTCAGTCAATCTCTCCCGAACGAGCTGCCGCACTTGTCCTGCGGCAGTTCGAGGGCGACTCGTTTGACGCCCTCGAACGCCGTCTTCAGCGCAATCATTCGTTTCGAGAGGCTCTCAACTACACCGAGCCAGAGGACGTCCCGGATGGGACGTCGCTCTGGCGGGCCTTCGACGAACTTCATCCCGATGAACTCCGAGACTGCCTCCAGTCNGATCACGAACATGGCGGTGAGTTCGTCGTGATCGACGGGACGCACATCGCGGCGTGGGCGAATACGCGTGATGAGATCGAAAATGGCGAAGTTGACGGTGCGAGCTGGGGGAAACACGAAGGATCGTTTTACGGATACAAGGTGTTTCTCGTGGTGGATGCAGCAACGGAGCTGCCGGTCGCCATCACGATGGAGACCGGCAAGAGGAACGACAGTGCGGCGTTCGAACCGCTCGTTGAGGAGTTCAACGAGCGGTANTTCCATCGTTTCACCAACTCTACTGATGGAGTCCGGATTCAGGTCCGATCGTTCCGTCTGGCGATTTGATTTTGAACGTGCAACAGGGTACCCAAGATCAGTCGCAAGCAATTTCTGGTGTACGTCATGGGACCATATCGAACGTTCGGTGTCGAGACAGTTCTCTCTGAAGAGACCGACGCCGCTACTGAGAATCTTCCCTCGTTTGCGACGTGGGAGGAGTCTGCGGGTGAGTATTCCGAGGACGAAGTGCTGAAACTCCTCAAAGCAACACGGAATTGTCTTCGGGAACGCGAGTTCAACGCGTTTCTCGCTATCGATGTTGGCATCCCGCTCGATGAAATGGATGCAGCGACGCAGAGCATCGAATTCGCGCGCGCAAGCAACGTTGTCGTCTTCGTCGCTCCACAGGTGGGCGATAACCTCGGGGTTGGAATCGAGATCGGGAGTACATTAGAGGATATGTTGGCCGTCGAGGAGATGAGGAGACCGGCCGCCGAAGCGGTTCCGCCGACCCGAGCACGTCGATTCATGGTCGCAACTGAACCGGCTGTCCGGAGTGCGATGCTCGGCTCGGTTCACGCACGGTGGGATGCTAGCGTTCGCACGTTCACTGATGCAGAAGATCTTTGTCGGCTGTGCGCGCAGTTTTGTACCCATATTCAGAATGAGGAACTCTACGGAAAGCTTGAGCCGATCGAAGAGTGAGACTCGCGTGAGCGTCCAATGGCCTTCGCAAATCTCTCGGCTTGTTCGACATCGACGACTTCGGTCCAGTGGTCGGCTAGCATCTCGTGAGCGAGCATGTCTTTCACGATTGCGGGGACTTCGTACGGTGCGATTGCACCCATCGGATCGAACTGGTTGCTTTCGGCGAGCCGATGCGACCGAAGAATGCCGATGGCTTCGCCATTCTCGAACACGTACCGATACCTAATGTCGCGCTCGCCGTCCGTGCGGTCGCGCCCACGATGCAGGATCTCGACAGCGTGGTGTTCTACCTCGGCCACGGGTGGGCGGTCCTCGGATTCTTGGACTTGTTCGTCTGCCCAGACGTGATCGTCGGGGATTTCATACTTCGTCTGGCGACTCGGTTTGCTGTCGCTCATTGGTGAACAGCCTCCGATTGCTCGGTGAGCACACGTTCGATCAGATCGTACTTAGCGGCCATATGTGCAAGTTCCGCAAGCTGCTCGGCAGGCGCTAGTTCTGCGAAAAGCGCGGCAGAATTGTGGCCCGATGTATCTGCGATTACGTCCTCGGTACGAGCCGAGACGGCGATGATTGCGGCGTTCGTCCTTGGTTCTTCTACATTTCCGATGACCTCGTGCTCGCCAACTGCTTCGTCACACCGTCTTTCGACAGCGTATTCAGCGATCTCGTCAACCCCCTCAATGGTTGCCTCACGAAGCGTTTCGTAGCACTCGTCGAGCAATTCGAGATAGAGATCTCTGTCAGGCTGGTTCTCCGTCNCCCTCAATGGTTGCCTCACGAAGCGTTTCGTAGCACTCGTCGAGCAATTCGAGATAGAGATCTCTGTCAGGCTGGTTCTCCGTCATCGTGGTCCTCCGTTGTGCGGCGATCCAGTGCCTACGCGTGTGTCGTCGGTAGCGACCAGTTCGAGGAGTTGTTGCTGGACATCGCCAGCGACGAGTCGGCGTGCCTGCTCGGCGAGCCCCTGCACCGGATGCTTGCTGTTGACTCGTTTCCAGTCGAACGCATCGAGTTCGTACTCGCTGTGCTCCAGGACCGAGAACGGATTGTCGAAGCTCATCCGTTCGATCACTTTCAGCTGGCCGAGGACTCTGTCGTAGTTGACCGTCTGAATCGTGCCTGTCTCGTCGGCGAGTCGGGGGAGAATCCGTTCAGCGAGCGTCTCGATGCGCTGGTGGTAGGTCGCTTTCGAGAGATGAGCAACAGTTTCGGCGGCTGGATACTGTTGCTGTTCAAGCTGTTCAGTTGATGATCTGGACTGCGTGTCGTGACTCATTGGCTCTTTCCTCCACCTCTCTGGAGGAGAAAAATATGGATGCGATGGATCACGACACACCACCATGTCTGTGTCCACAATTCGTCCGGACGTGGCGGCCGGAGGAGAAGACTACTCGTCGAGGAACTCGATGCCCTGTTTTGCGACGTTGGCTGCGGTGATGGTGCCAGAGAGCCATTCCGGACCATCTTCGGGTGCGTCCTCCTCCCACGCCCANACGTTGGCTGCGGTGATGGTGCCAGAGAGCCATTCCGGACCATCTTCGGGTGCGTCCTCCTCCCACGCCCATCCCTCGTAGATATGGAGCTTGTTGGTCCCACGTTCACGGAGGCGGAGCTCCTGCCGGTCGGCGTCTGCTTCTGATGGTCCGGGGTTCAGCCGCCGAGCGGCTTTCAGGGCCGCCTGCCGGGGGTAATTCCCTACGAAAGCGCTGGGTTCACTACCATCCGCTTCGCGCAAACCGAAGCTTCGTTTGCCGTCTTGGCGAACCATTATGTATTCCCTCCAATCACGTTACTGACAGAGAGTGTATAAATGCACCGGCAAAATCGAGAGAAAGCTCTGGAATCGCGATCACAGCCGGGTAAAAGATGACTACTGTTGTTCGCGGAGTTCTGTTGCACGCTGCTGGAGCAATCGAAGGACTTGTTCACGCTGTTCGGTGGCGTTCTCATGGGCGACGTACTGCTTGACCGTCTTGACCGAGCGCATGCAGGCAACGCCGCCACNGGACTTGTTCACGCTGTTCGGTGGCGTTCTCATGGGCGACGTACTGCTTGACCGTCTTGACCGAGCGCATGCAGGCAACGCCGCCACGAATCAGCCGAAAGTTGGGTGTATCGAGCAACTTCTCTGGTGGAAGCTTGTCGAGGATGTGTTCAGAATCCTCTCTCCCGCCGTCAGTTCCGATTCTCGCCTGCGCGTCCATCAGTGACCCTCCGTGGCCGGAACAGAAGTATTCTCACTGGCCGGCGGTGCTTGTGGAGTATCTGTCCAACTGTCGTGCTGTGCGATCGCCTCTGTCAAAACTGTCGCAACGCGCTCTTCGAGTGGTCCTTGCTCTGGAGCGGTTACCACTGTATTGAGTTCGAGGACATCTTCGAGCGACACGCTGGAGTGGTGACGGTGATACTCGCGAAGTACGGTCGCTTTCATGGTCTCGCTGTCGGCGTCTGCGTCAGTCAGGGCTGCGAGAGCGCGGTCACGAATACTGGTTTGGCGGTTGCTTGCGGTCTCGGCGGCGCAAGTCGTGTACGACATATCAATTCTCCTCCATTCCTCGACGAGGCAAACAAACTAGGTGCGGACCGTCTCGCTACTGTTTCTAACACTTTTGAAGAAGTGAACAGACGGATTCGACTGACACTTGTCGTCAATGACTGAGCTAGCCTCTCTGTACTCTCACCTATTGTGAGGCTGTTTGAGGCAGTTCACCCGCCAGTAGCCGACCGATGCATACACCGCATCCATCCATGGAACGATTATTCCTGTTATCGAGCTATCGTTTGGCAGGCGGTTCTCTGACGGGGATTAGCTTGTGGCCGCTGACGACGAGCGACAGTCGCCACTCCTGGCTGAGAGAGATTCAATCAGCATCTTGCCGTGGCGGGAGTGGTCGATGAATTCGATCCGGTCCTTGGAGAGCTCTTCGAGTGCTTCGGCAGCACGGTACACTTGCCGCCATGCGAGCCCCTCGCCGGTTGCTGTCCGAAGGAGTGTCTTAAGATCATCCTTGAGAACACGTCCCTTTGGTGTCTTGTCGGACCATTCTTCCCAGTGTTCGAAGATCGAGACAGCCCGTTCGATGGAGGGGGTCACATCGATCCCGGTCTCATCGGTATCCATCACTGAAATCCGCTCAATGGGGGCCATGTCCGTGTGTTGTTTGGAGGTTTCCGCGTTGTTTCCGTTGTCTCGCCCAACAGGCTTGGCTTCCATATCACCGAGTTGCTCCTCAACGTCGACGATGTCCTCGATGATGTGTCCACGGCTGGCTTCGGCGCGTTCGAGTTCGCCCTGGAGTTCGTTGTGGTCGGCTTCGGTATTGTCAACCCGTTCCTCGAGCCGTTCGTGCGACGACCGAAGTTCGTGGTTCTCTCGTGCGACCGCGTGAAGCTCTTTTCGCTGACGCTCGCGATCGGCTTCGAGTTCGGAAACGCGCTCTTCGAGAGCGACAATTCTCTCGAACAACTGTTCGTCGGACTGTACGGCTGCCGTTCCGCTGGATGCGTGCATGCGTGTGACTCTGGTCCCGTGTGAACGCCGACGCCGGGAACGTCGCCTCCGAGAGATAGCTGTCGCTCGGTGCGAGGGGCAAGCTATATGACCTCGGAGGCAGAAGGAGTAGCTGTTCAGACAACCCCTTCTGCGCGCGGTTGTGTGCCTAGCTTTGCGTCTGCAATCATCACCCTCTTCCATATATAGCTTGCCCTACACCCCCTTCCGATAGATGGGCTCAACACCGATATCGACGTTCTAGAAACCGATATCGGATACAAGGACACCCGATCGGTGGTTCTAATCCTACACATTCCTGAATCCGGGCAGTATCAGATGTATCGAAGAGTGAGCTGGCTCACAGCGATGGATTATCCGATTTTGCAGTTCTTAGCGGATCTTGACGGCTATTGGATCAAGCCAGCGAGTATGTGTCTCAATCTACCATATGGACGACAAGCCGTCGCAAGCCATTGTGCGACGCTTGCAGAGCATGGACTAGTCGAACGACATGAGGATGTTGCTGCCTATCGGATCGTCGAGAAGGGCCGCGCGTATCTCCGGAACGAACTCTCGGTTGAGGATCTGCAAGAGACCTCTGGAGAAAACAACTGTAAGTAACAACTGTTTGTTTTGTTGCCGATCCCTATTTCAGTAAGAGGCAGCATTTGAAAATTCTGACGGGGGATTTATTGATGGGCAGTTAGTATACCACAGATCACAATGGTACGAACTGGATTTTCGAGGGCTCTCCAAGAAGTTTTCCATCGTTTCCGGGGGAAATCTATCCCTCCTCGAATTTGCGACAGGTGCGACACACGCTTTTATGAATTCGTGCCCAGCACTGCCGTGCTGAGGGCTGAGAGACGGGGAACAGGCAGCGTCCGTGATGGTGTATCTATGTGTGCTGCGTGTTCTGATGAGGATCTGGAGGCAGAGAGAGTCAGGAGTCAAATTCGCGAGCAAAAACGGAACAAGCAATGGGCGCATAGTGAAACACGGTCCGGCAACCTGTCGAATTATCTCTTGAGGGAGCCAGATGAGGTTAAAAACCCTCAGGACGAGTATTTAGCAATGTGGTATGGCGCGAAAGAGATACGCGAACGGCATGGAATTGACCCCGAGGAACAGTGGCGACAACGGAAGCAGGGACGATATGCCTGCTATGAAACTGGAGATTTTTACAGCAGCAAGCACCTTGAACTATTTAAGATCCGGGAGAGGGCTGCAGTGAACTGGTCACAGTGGCGACGCGTATCACCGGGTGTGGTTGGGTGGCTTGAAGACTACAAGAAATGGGTTAAAGAGGAAGAGCGGTCTCCACTTGCAAGGAACAACCACGACCTCAAGACAATACGAAATGTTTTGGGAAACATGGAAGAAAATCGGCCTGGGGATCGACAGAGCGAATCTACTCGCGTCGAATATCGCGACGAGTGAGTCCGGCACGATACTCAACGTACGCACGTTCGGTTTCGCTGCGGTAGGCAAGCGTCTGTCCGCTTTCGTAGTCAACGACAATCGCGTCTTCGAGTGCTTCGCGATTTCGAATCGTCTCACCGTTGGCTGCGAACACCGGGCCGTCAGGTTTGCGCACAGCTGCTCCGATATTCTCTCTCGGCGTTTCAGCCGGCCAGACACCTCGTTTTTCCCAGAACGTTCGCATCTCGAGAAGGCTCTTTCTGACGGTCTCGCGGATGGAGAGGTGATCGGCAGCCTGCCAGCCGTTGCGGGTCCAGTATTCTCCGAGGTACGCAACTCTCTGTGGCCCGTTCCAGTCAAGACCGACGATATCTGCGGGTGGCTCGTCGGTGATCGTTGGCTGTGTGAGCCGCTGAATCGCCGCGAACTGCTTCGGAGGACTCGCCCCGAGTAGGTGGATGCGCCGCCCTCGCCAATCATTTATCGTGCTGACATCTGTCGCTTGAATGTCCGAGTATCCCATCGAGTAGCCCAGAACGAACTGTTTGTCGATGATCTCAAATGCTTCGGGGCACTTCGGGACGATCACGAACTCGGTGGTGGGAAACTCGTCGACGAGTGATCGAGCGAGCCGTGTGTAATCGCGTGCCTGTTCGGGTGTCGTGACGTCACCGAGAACGCACACCCACGGCTGCTCGGGAAGTTCTCGGATACGTGCAACGTATCGGTCGGCATCGGGGTCGCGAAAATCGTTATCGACCATCAGAACGGGTGTCTCGACGTTTGCGAANGGAAGTTCTCGGATACGTGCAACGTATCGGTCGGCATCGGGGTCGCGAAAATCGTTATCGACCATCAGAACGGGTGTCTCGACGTTTGCGAAGTCGTCGATCTGGAACGAGTAGTCTTCACGGATACCGGGGAGAAAGCCGAGGTTGTAGGCGTCGGTGGCGAACGGATGGCGGTGGAGAAACGCCACGTATTTCGCTCGACGTGCAGCAGCGATGTCATCGGCGTCTCCAATCGCTCTTGAGTCCGCTTGTTCTNGGTGCGGTGCCGACTGCTGGTGCTGGCGGATGGGGTCGTGACATGAGAGAACATCCGAATCCGAATCGGACACTCCCCACACCGAGTGAGAAAGCAAGCTGTCCTTACTGGTCAGCACCGCCACCATCGTCGGTGAATGCAGCGAACTGGGCCTGCTGCGTATCCAGCTCTACGTCCACGTCGATCTGGCCATTCTGTTCTCCAGCCTCGTCCGCGCCATCTGTTGCTGTGGGCGGTGACGAACCGTCAGCAGATCCATCTTCCGAGGTGGACAGGAATTGTGGCGGTTCGCACTTCTGGATCGGCGCACCCATCAGCCCTTTCGAGGGCCTGACCTCCCACGCGGCCGTCGGATCAGCCTTGAGCGAGTCCCCGTGAATCGCAAAGCCAGGAAGTCCTCGAACTGCGAAGTTGATCGCGGCCATCTTGGTACATCTGCTGTCGATGTCCTGACCGACAAACACCGCTGCGTATGGCGATTCAGCACATTTTTCGAGTTGCTGTCCTGCACCGACAAGGAGACCACCACTCCCGCAGGTGGGGTCGTGGATCGTGATTGGATCGTCTGGGGTTGTGTTCTCGATCTGCTCGTTGGTGGGGAGCATCACCCCACCGAGCAATCGTGCGACATGCGGTGGCGTGAAGTGCTGACCATTTTCTTCGGATGGAGCACCGTACTCTTGGAACAGACAGCCGAGCACGTCGGCGTCGGTCTGTTCCNTGCTGACCATTTTCTTCGGATGGAGCACCGTACTCTTGGAACAGACAGCCGAGCACGTCGGCGTCGGTCTGTTCCATCGCTGCGAGCAAATTGGCAAAGGCTTCCGAATATGCTCTGAAAGCAGTCTGCGTCGTCTCTTTACCGAAATCACTCTCGTATCGGTTGGCCATCTCGCCGTGGCTGTCGTCGTCGCGTTGCAGGCTCGCGAAGACGATATCGATCCAGTCGCGAAACACGCGCGACCAGCCGTGGCCAGTCTGCTGATGCACATCGCTGAGTGAATCGAGAACTGGTTTCGTGTAGGTGTCGTCGAGATAGGGCATTGGCGTCTCC
>NZ_AOMF01000016.1 GCF_000336715.1 Halococcus thailandensis JCM 13552 | reverse complement strand
GCCTGCAATCTTTGCTCCCAAACCTGTGGCGGATGCTCCACTGGTTGTCTCAGTTGGTGTCTCTGTTTCGGTTTCTGTCAAGTTGGCTGTTGCCGATTCGGCTGTCTCCGTTGCAGTTGACGATGGAGTTGACGTTGTCGGAGTTGCTTCTGTTGACTCGCTCGATGGCGTCTCCGTGGACGTGGCCGTCTGCGTCGGTTCGGACGTTTCTATTTCAGCTTCTTCAGTAGAGGCTGCAGTCTCTGCGGCTGTGGTGTTCGATTCAGCTGTCTCGGTGGCGGTCGCATTGCTCGGAAGCTGAACGGTCAGCGTGTAGGAGCCACCCGCTTCGAACGTTGTGGTGGCTGAATCGATGTAGTCCTGTTCGTCTTCAGTTTCGGGACTCCAGACGACCGGCGGCTTGTCGTAACTGACGAGTGAGAGCGTCACTGGAGCGCAGTTTTTCGCAACCGAGAACGAGAGTGACGCTGTGTTGTTCTCGGCATCGACGGAGATCGGTTGGCTGTCGATACAGCGTGCAAGCGATTTGTTAGGCGTGAACTCGCCGCCGGAGGCGCGATAGATAGGCCGCTCGGAACTCCCGTGTGCGAATCGGATCAACTGGTCGTTCGTATAGGTTCCTTCGGGGCCTTGCAGGTTCTTAATCGGTTGGCCCCGAACGAAGTCGATCTGATAGTGGGTTGCGGTCTCGTTCCGATAGGTGGGTTCGGTCTCGGACGAGCTGTTGGTCGTCTCGTTGCGTGCTGTGCTGTTGTTGCTGAGGTGGGTTTGGAGCCGGGTTTCGACTGTTTCTGAGCTGGCGCGGCCTTTCGTCACAAGCTCCACGGTGGCAACATCCCCACTGACATTGGCGATAGTAATGCTACTGATGTTGGTTTGACGGTCGCTGAACAGCGACGAAAGCGAGCGCTTGAGTTTGTCCACATCGATCGTTCCGGTGAAAGTGACTTCAGCTGTAATGACACCTTCAGAACGATTGATCACCTCGACATTCTCGACGCTCATCTCCGCTGCTGTCGCTTGAGCAGCAGTTGAATTGGTGTGATCGGCTTCGGTGGAATTGGAGTTCCCCGCAAGAACCATACTTCCACCGATAATTGATGTGATCAGAACGAGTGCCATGCCGGCGATAGCTAGATTTTGTTTCATCACTCAACTAATCTATGCAGTGGAAAATAAACGTGACGCCCATGCACAACGATTCTTAATTTATATATTTGATGCAATTCATCCATTTTGTGAATTCCGTGGTTTCGGTGTGTGCTGCGCGGCGATGGTGGGACTGACGAACCGGCGAGCGCGTTGGGGAACATCCACACCTGCATCGACTGGCAGTATGTACTGATCGTCGTTGGCGAGGCGTATCGTCGCTGCGAGTTCGTGTTTGCACATCACTCGCGACGGGCGTTTCTGTTTGTACGGGCAAGCACAGACTAGCCCATCCGACCACGGAATCAATGAGTACCGACTCCCGCTGTTGTATTCGCCAGCGAGCAGTGGTGCTGGGAGCAATATTCCGTATTCAGTAGGCGATGCGTAGTCGTCGAGATCGCCCTCGTGAACGACATGTTCCTCGTCGAGACCGTGTTCGCTTGCGTACGCACCAGTGGATGTTTCATCGGCCACGACCACGAGCCCGATCCACGTGTTGACATCGTGGAACGTTCCTCCAGCATCATATGGATACAAACTCTCGACCGTATCGAGAATCTGGTCAAGGTTTCTTGGAATGTGCTCAGTATACCATTCGAACCGGCGCTGTTGGATCTCCCGCAGCTCGGCGAAGTACGGTGCGAGTTCGTTGCGCAGAAATGCAGGCGCGTCTGCAAATTCCTCCCCATCTGGCAGCGACGGGTAGTAGCGCTGTTCGGCCTGGCAGATAT
>NZ_AOMF01000015.1 GCF_000336715.1 Halococcus thailandensis JCM 13552 | reverse complement strand
GGAGACCATCCCTCGAAGATGAACTCGTTCGCCTGTTGCATCGACCTACTGCACTACTCGTACGGGTCCTAGGAGAGACTACCGAAATCGCTCGGGGCTAAACACGTACACCAGATCTAAATGGTTCCGTGGATTGTATCTTCTCTTCTCACGGTCATACTGAGAGCAACGATTCAGCAACTCTTGTAGATATGTATAGTTCTGTGAAGGGAGCAATCAAGGGAGGTCGCAAAACAATCATTTCTCCAACTTCATCGACCCACGGAGGTCTGGCGCGTATTGATGGTCAACGAAAATTCTATGTGAAAAGCGAGACGTAGCGATTGTATACCCTATGATTTGGGGATGGTTACAGATGAACCCTTGTAGGGTCGAAGCGTCAGCAGCGTTGTAGTGAGTGACGTTGATCTTCCAGTTACAGATGAACCCTTGTAGGGTCGAAGCTCGGCAATGCTCACGGATCTCGCGATACGCCGAATGTTACAGATGAACCCTTGTAGGGTCGAAGCATCGTCGACGATGTTCGCCGCCCGATCGATGGCAACCTGTTACAGATGAACCCTTGTAGGGTCGAAGCCCGCCAGTGATGACGAGCACGGGGTCGTTGCTGGTTACAGATGAACCCTTGTAGGGTCGAAGCGAGCGCGGCCGCCGTGATCGCGCCGTCCTGCGTGCGTTACAGATGAACCCTTGTAGGGTCGAAGCTTCCGAGACGCGGACGGGTTTGGAGGCCACGGGTTACAGATGAACCCTTGTAGGGTCGAAGCGGAAAGCGAATCCCTTTGAAAGCGCCGTTGTAGGGTTACAGATGAACCCTTGTAGGGTCGAAGCATAAAATATCGAAGTCGATGGCCGGCGGCGGTGAGGTTACAGATGAACCCTTGTAGGGTCGAAGCAACTGTCGTTACTGTGAGTGGGAATAGTATCTCGCTTGTTACAGATGAACCCTTGTAGGGTCGAAGCTCTACCCGGGCTCCTCTAGCGTATCGAAGCCAGTTACAGATGAACCCTTGTAGGGTCGAAGCCACCGGTCCGATCGGTATCGCGGCCGCAGCCGTTGTTACAGATGAACCCTTGTAGGGTCGAAGCCGGGCCCTCTTGGACCTTGACGCCAGCGCCGTCCGCGTTACAGATGAACCCTTGTAGGGTCGAAGCTCCTTGAGACGCATGACGATCTGGCCCACACCGCTGGTTACAGATGAACCCTTGTAGGGTCGAAGCTATAAGCACGATTCGGTGAAAGCCGACGGGTGCTTGGTTACAGATGAACCCTTGTAGGGTCGAAGCGATAGCCGCGAAGCGTTTCTCCGCGCCGGTCGGGACGTTACAGATGAACCCTTGTAGGGTCGAAGCACGGCATGAGCGGGAACGTGAACCATAGCCTGCCGGGTTACAGATGAACCCTTGTAGGGTCGAAGCGTTGTGGCTCGGTCGAACGTGAAGCATGACGGCGAGAGTTACAGATGAACCCTTGTAGGGTCGAAGCAGTCTCCGCATCGTCGCCCAATCCGCGCCAGATTTGGGTTACAGATGAACCCTTGTAGGGTCGAAGCTTGGTATCGCTGGTTGCGCTTTCGGCGGGCTGACTCGTTACAGATGAACCCTTGTAGGGTCGAAGCACGCCGACGGGGAAGGCGAAGTTCGAGGCTCCATCGTTACAGATGAACCCTTGTAGGGTCGAAGCCTACGCACCATTCTTGGCGATCCTCGCGGCGGTCGGGTTACAGATGAACCCTTGTAGGGTCGAAGCGAGCAGAAGGTCGAAGGGCTCGAACCCGGCAGTCAGGTTACAGATGAACCCTTGTAGGGTCGAAGCATTGGTCGTCTGAACATTGAGCGTGTTCGTGACAACCGTTACAGATGAACCCTTGTAGGGTCGAAGCTATATCCAGTGTTTCCACGGGATGAAACAGTCGAGTTACAGATGAACCCTTGTAGGGTCGAAGCTCCTCGTAGAGTCCGAGCACCTCGCCTTTGGCTTGTTACAGATGAACCCTTGTAGGGTCGAAGCCACTTCCGAGCAATGTGGGCGCGACGCTCACGCGGGTTACAGATGAACCCTTGTAGGGTNGATGAACCCTTGTAGGGTCGAAGCCACTTCCGAGCAATGTGGGCGCGACGCTCACGCGGGTTACAGATGAACCCTTGTAGGGTCGAAGCGAAAACTTCCACAGCGCCCGGGAAGTCGCATATCCGTTACAGACGAACCCTTGTAGGGTCGAAGCAGACGACCTCGGGGTGTCAACCCTGGCGGTCCGGTTACAGACGAACCTTTGTAGGGTCGAAGCCGCTTCATCCCGGCAGCGGAGGGATGGGTCAACGTGGTTACAGCCGAACCCTTGTAGGGTCGAAGCGAGTTCAATACGCTCGCCGAAGCGGACAGCGCTCGGTTACAGACGAACCCTTGTAGGGTCGAAGCCAGCAACGAGAGCAACCTCATGAGTGACAAACCGGGTTACAGACGAACCCTTGTAGGGGCGAAGCATCACGGGCTACGAACCGTCGAATCGTTGCGAGCGCGGTTACAGACGAACCTTTGTAGAGTCGAAGCGTCACGCAGCCGATCACTTCCGCCAGCGTACTCGTTATAGACGAATCTTTGTAGGGACGGCTGCTCGCCCGTGATGTTGATGCGTCGGTCCTACGTGTGTCCATCTATAACCGCTGGTCATCTATAGAGACGCGTTCGAACTTAGGCTTCGTCCCTACGTAGGTTCGTCTGAACCACATGATCAAGCCAGCTGCACGATCTTCTGCCAAGCTTCGACTCTACACAGTCCGTTTGTGGTCCGACAAAATCACCGAACGCCGAAAACTGGATCGTATGATGCGCTCCGTGCATCCAACAGCAGGTACCTTGAATTACCAACAGACACCTCATCTTCCCACGTATCCGGGTCAGTGTTGACCTGTGCACCTGGATGTTCACCGATATCCCTCGCACTTAGATCGTAAGTGAGGAGATTACGATGTTCTTCGTCAGTAAGACAAGCGACAACGTCGTCATAGCTCTCTATATCGTCGATCATGTGTTCACCCGCTAATTCGGACATCGAGGCTGATTCGACCGCAGCGGCAAGCTGTTCGTCACCAGGATCTAGCGGACCCTCGAACAGCGATTCGTAGAAGTCTACCACCGTGTCAGAAACCATCGTAGACTCATCGATGCTGCCATCCTCGGTAGCGTGACGTCGAAGAACATTCCCGGTCTCTCGCAAAAGTGGGAGTGCATCGCCACCGTCACCACCGTGTATCACCAGTGATGGAATGTTGTTTCCATCATTTGGATCATCAAGCCGCCAGACAATTACATTACCAGTTTCTCCACCAAACGATCGGTTGCATCGACCGCCAGATTGGACAATATTGGGAATTGGTGCATAGTCACGGAATACAGTGTCAAAACTGATGTCGACACCAGCCTCAACGACGCTTGTAGAGATGAGGACAACTGATTCATCCCGATCAAGAAGTGGATTGGGATCGTCTGAATCCCCTACGTCCTCATTATAGAGGGTATCGATAATCAGAGACCGATCATTGGGACGTACATCGCCTGAGAGGTATGCGTAGATGCTAGCGGTATCTTTCTCTGCCACAGCATCAAGAGCGAATCGGCGAAGTTGGACGGGATTCGGTAGTTCACCAGCCTTGCTCACGTAATCATGGAGAAGTTGACCGAGTTCGACGGAGGCGTTTTCGTCGGCTCTGGCAGTCTGGTAGACATACTGATAGAGTTCTTCAGCACTTGCTCGCGTGTTGCAGACTGCGAGTACGTCATTGCCGTCTTGAACCGTGTCGGATATTTGGCTACCAGCGGTGGGGTAATCAAGCACCCCGTACTTGTCTCCAGAGTTCTCTTGTACGGTATCGTGCAGCCTGTAAGTGACTCGAGGATGTTCAGCAAGAAAGTCAGTATACTGATCGGTATCATCAGTGAGTTCCTGTGTTTCGAGATCATTAGAGCCGTACTTGACAAGACCAGGCTGCGTTGCCGTCATCAAGATAACCGTAGCATCATAGATGCTGACGAGTAGATTGACGAGCAAGGGTACAATCTGCCACCAGTCCTCCGGAATGGCCTGTGGTTCGTCGATTACGACGACGGCTTCTTGAAGCGAGGGGATGCGAGTGGCCTGTCGTGCCGTCGGAGCTGTGAGTGACTCGAAAAGTTGAACAGTAGTTGTGAGAGTGAGGCCGCTTAGCCACGATTCTGCGTGGAGAGCACCCGGTGACCTACCAATTTCCGCATCGGTATAACGGTCACCAAGACCGGTGTAGGTGTTCGAGAGATGATGGTGGAGCGTAAACGACCTACTGTAGGGACTGGTTCCAAAGACAGACTGAATTTCTCTCGCAGTCTGATCAAGGATACTAGTGTACGGGAGGACGTACACTAGCCTGCTGTCATTGATGTTGGCGGCCCGGAGGCCTGCTGAGAGGCCAGCGTATGTCTTTCCGAACCCCGTTGGAAGCGTAATCAGACCTACATCGTCGGACTCGACAAGGGCTTCGACGTTCTTCGTCACATCCTGTCTGGCCTGATCGCGGAGCTGATTGAGATCAGCCAATATGCCTTCTCCTCCATCAAGATCATTGATATGATTATCAAGATCGATCCGGTCGGGAAGAGTACCATTGAGGTCGTCCTGTTTGAGACCGCTCGCCGCAGTCTGGTCGGCGAACTTGAGAGCCGTCCATAGCCGAATTACGTCTGCATAGTAACCCTCTCGTGGGGTACCTTTACCCATCTGTGCAAAATACACCAGATGGTCGTGTACACCGTCAGTTGATTCTATACGGGAGTCGTACCACTCTCGGAATCCTTCCCATGAACCCGATCCATCAGTTGCCTCTCGAATAATCCGATCTGCTCGCATCGGCACCTTATCATCGATATCGTCAAATTGTTTGCTAACACGCTGGTATGTTCCTTTCACCCCTGCTTTGGTTCGTCCGTATTTTTCCGCTAACGTGGAAGGCTCAGGAGGTGATCGTGTATTGTGATGGCCCGCGGCCACGAGTGTGGCTACCTCTGCTGCATGTTCTCCTACATTATCGCGACATTCCAGCAGGCAATAGAGTATAACGAGAGCACCAGGGAAAGCGTGATATCGATACTCGTCGGGCTTCTGAAAGGGTTTGCCACGAAGGTGCATCTGGGCCCAACAAGTCAGTTTGGCGAAATCGTGGCAGAGACCAGTTACTTTAGCAACCGGCTCTATAGATGTCCCATCAGCTAATGCCTGTTCACCACATCTATCCATCATCCGGTCGGCAACCGTCCGTAGATGTCCATCGTGATCAAATCGGCCTTCATTGCCAATGAGAAGAGTGTCATTGTCGTCTTCCGTTTTGGCAGGATGTGAGATATACTGGTCAAATACCATTGGGCTAGACATCAGCAGAAGACAATCCTGTGTTCGCCGACTGTATATGCCCGTGATTCATTGACGGGGAGGCGATCGTCACCGGTTGCGTAGGTGATATTATCGAACGCAGTTGTCTTCCGACCATTATCAGTCGCTTCCATGTAAAGCGGTGCCCGTTCGCGCTTGATTGTGATTCCAGGGCGCGGAATGACGGTAGAGGCATCGTATGCAGCAGAGTCGACTACATCCGTCGAAGCTGATTCGACCGAATGTACATCGACATTTCGAATATCAGCAATACATTCAGAAAGACCAAGCGCCGGTGAGTAGTGATACCGTGAGTCTTCGAGGCGTTCACGGAGCTCGTCGTGAACATCTCGATCGTCGAGGGCAACATAGATGCGATATATCGGATCAACAAGCATCTCATAGGTATCGCGCTGGCGATCATACTTCACATAGGACTTGGGTGTGAGCATTTCTGCTCCTTGTTGCCAGCTCCGCTCGTGAGGAAGGTATTGGATAGCATCGTCAGCCTTCGTATTGACCGTGGTAATGCCCATGGTGTAAGTATGTGGCAGTTCTTTCGGAACGACTGCGATTGCTGAAGAGTCCGGGGAGAAGAGATCGTAGTAGCTGTCGCGCGGCATTCCCATGATACCTGCGAGCAAACCGGCGACAGTCGTCCGGGGTGGGATGCGGTAGCTGGGCTTCGCGCTATTGTTACCGACTTTCCGGAAGTGGGCAAAGTCAGCGGTTACATCGAACCCAATACAGCTGTTGGGAACGAATTGTGAGCCCGATGTGGATGACTGGTCATCTGACGATTTTCCGCCATCAGGTACGTGGTCAGTGATATCTTGCTGCGTCATGTGCAAAGGGTGATTGAGGTTATCAGTTCGTGTACCGCTCGTACACGTCGTAGGCATCGACAGTGTCGGCACCAAGAGCGTCCTCAAGGGCAGCATAGAAGTCCTCGCGGTCGCCCGTCTCCCCGTTAGAGAGTGTGAAATCAACTGGTCGCGTCGGAAAACCGTTCAGAGTTCACCTCCGTTCGTTGTGACCGACACGCTACATCGTATCTTTCCGTGAGTTGACCGCTGGAGGAACTCNGGTCGCGTCGGAAAACCGTTCAGAGTTCACCTCCGTTCGTTGTGACCGACACGCTACATCGTATCTTTCCGTGAGTTGACCGCTGGAGGAACTCATCGAAGAACTCGCGGTAGTATTCGGGATTGGCGTATTTCGTGAGGGACAACTGCAACAGCGTATCTAACCCTTCTTCGCTCCACTGCATCCAGTCACGCTTGCATCGCTTGGCTACCTCCCCCATTGCTCGTTCGACAGGGTTCGAGGTCCACGGCACCTCGAACCCGTCTATCGCGTCCTCAGCAAACGTCACCATCGAATCCAGTCCACTACGAAGGTACGATGCTGCTTTCGGCGAAGAGAGTTGCTCTAACTGCCATGCTGTCTTCTCTATACGCTCTTTCGTTCGGGCGATCCGCGAGCGGATCGCCGAATACTCCTCTTGCGGACGATGTTTCTCGACGGAGTTCTTCAGGTGGAACAACTCTCCAGAGACCTCCGAAATGATCTCGTTACGGTCCTCCAATGAGAGCGCACCGTCGTCCCACAGCTTGTAGCCAAGTGTGCGCGGAACGTGAGACAAATCGAGTTGATGATCGCGTGTGTCTGTTTGAAAGGCCCCAACAAGGCTCTTCTCGGCGTCACTGACGACTTTCGCGTCGTCAGTGATCGCCTCAGCAGTATCCAGAGTATCCGCAATCTCACTCCAGGGAGTGTTCACCGAGACATCAAGCACTGATCGTGACGCTGTTTCGGTGTCTTCTGCGAGCGTTACTCGTACGTCGTGGTACTCACGGTCCTCGTCCTGACTGTAGCAGTTGGTTCCGTCAGGGATGACGGTTTCAGCTTCAGACCCGGCAATGCGGCTGGAAACGAACTCTGTGAGTTTCCTGCCGCACTCGGTCACGCGGTCGCGGATGGTGTCCTTCGAGGGCGTCCTTTCGAGGTCCTCAGCATGTGAGGCTGCGTCACGGTAGGAGAGAGCCGTCGCAAGATCGACTGTTCGCGCAGCGATATCCTGCTGATATCGCTTCTTTCCGTTGAAATCGACGAATTGTTCGATGGGGCGGAAATGAGCGTTCTCGTCGTCAGTTGCCGCAGTGTCTTTGACGTAGCCAAGGGAGAACTCGTGCTCGCCGACGGTAGTAACCGCTGTGCGAATCTTCGTTGTCGAGCGTTGGAATCGGTTGGTTCCGTTTCCCTGTGCGTGTTTTTCGCCACAGTACGCCTCAACGAGTACGTCGTTGAGGCTCTCGATGATTGCTTCGAGCAGCGTCGATTCGAGACGCTGCTCGGTCAGAAACTCCGCGAAGGCGGCAAGTGGGTACTGTTCAGTTGGGTCAATAGTCAGAACGAAGTGGATCGTGACCGTAACCTCAATCGGGGACTCGTTCACGTTCATCAAACAGTCCCCATTCCTTCGAGGAGTCAGCTACGACTTCGTTTCAGCGACTGCCCAGACGGTTCTGAACGATTTTCCGACGCGACCNATCAAACAGTCCCCATTCCTTCGAGGAGTCAGCTACGACTTCGTTTCAGCGACTGCCCAGACGGTTCTGAACGATTTTCCGACGCGACCAATCAACTGCACTGTCGGCGGTAACGTGAACGGTCTCGATACGAGCCTCGTTATCAGCAAGAGCCGTCACGAGTTCGGAGACATCAAGATCGAAATCGTTCGTGCCACGAATCTCGTCTTCAGGCAAGTCGCTGTCGACGTCAATACGATCATTGAGCCGTCCGATTTCGAATCCATCTTCCTTGTATTCGACCCGAACATAGAGGCGGGGCTGTTGGCCTGCCTTCGATCGAGTGACGGTTTGGTTCTTCAGCGCTCGCCAGCAGAGTGTGTCGAGGCGCTTGACGTCCGCTTCGGTAAGACGAGTATCTTCGGCGGCGTTGTCATTGATTCGGCCACCGAACCCGATCACGCCATAACTGATACGATTGTCTGTAGCGAACGTACCCTGTTCTTTCTTGCCACCGTCATCGTCCTCGTTGGCGATGACAGTAGCGAGCTGCTTGGATTCGGTATTGCGGGCCACTTCGTGGTAGCTCCGTCCGTGATTGAACTGCACAGGACCCTCAAACTGATCGGGAAGATCATCGGCCAATTCAGTGTCAAGTGAAATGGTAGCCCCGAAGTATCGTACGTCTGCTGCGGTCTCGACGAACGCTTCAAGCAGCTCCTCCGGCTCTGCATCTTCAGTAGAGACACCCATCTCTTCTTCGACAGCATCGTACATCTCTTCGCGAGTCAACACGTCGTCATTTGGATTGGCGATCAATACGATATGATCATCTTCCACGAGCTGATCGCGAAGATATCGCTTGAGCCGCACGTCGGTAACGACACACTGTCCAGTGACTGGATCAATACGTGGCTCGTTGTCAGCAGTAAGCGGGTCACCGTTGGGGTTGGTATCTTTCGCATCGATGACGAACGCGATTTCGGAACGATTCTGGATCGTATCGTCAGTGGTGTCTGTCATTGTTGTATCGGTTGTAAGAGCGTCTAAGGTTAGTTATCAGCCTGTGTCTCAATTGCTGCCTCTTCTTCCATATCGGCAGCATCCTTGTCGTCGATCGAAGTATCGTTCTTCCCGTAGGTGAGGCCGAGTCCGTAGTGCATTCGGAGGTCATCGGTTGAAATCGACCATTCACTTGGCGAATGCCGATTCACGATGTCATTCAATCGCGTGATGTATCGGTCATTCATCAACATCCCAGCACTATCGTTATCGCTCGAGTAGTGGGCATTCTTCTCTAGTACCTTGCTAAGCGTGGTAGACACACGTCTCCGCGTCATCGCGTCAATAGGATGCTGACGGATGACGGTACGTGAGAGCCCACTCTGATTTTGGTAGGCAGCTACTCGGCCAATCAGAGCACCAAGGAGAAACGCTGCGCGGCGCTCCTCATCTTCTGCGAGAGCAGGGTGATTATCGATGAACTGTGCAAGTCGGTCATCTCTGTTGTTGATGTCTATCGTATCGCTCATAGCAGTTGTGTCGATCGGCGTTGTTCGCGGATCATCCGAAGACGAGTCACCGAGGACGCCCGCACGAGCAAGCGCATGCATCTGAACGTATTGGCGGGTGAGCAGTGACTCAGGCAGTTCATTGCCGTTCTCGAATGCGCTTCGCTGCTCGCTGATTAAGCGGGGGACGTATTGGCCGAGAAGCCAATCTGGATCAATTCTCCCGTTGGAGCTAAGGGTAATGCTGGTTGCCTCTGTCCGATGATCGGTTGTGCCATGATCATCTCTGTCTTCATCCGTACTCTGATAACGGAAGGTACTCTGGAAGTACCAGCTAGTAAGGATGCCAGTGATGACTGCTGTGTGGTCCTCAACCCGTAGATATCTGCTCCCTTGATCGCTGTCACCACCATCAGATAGTCTACCATACGGTGGCGAAGGGAACAGTGGTAGCCCATCATCTCTGTCCGACGTGAAGATGGCACTCTGCAACAGTTCAGTATGTGCTTCTTGAACGAGACGGGTTCGTTCCGGGTCGGCACACGGTTCCTCCTCAATGAATTTACGCTTGTTTCCGGGGGTGTAGGTAGCCACGTAGTGAATTTTGAAATCATCAAAGAGAGGATTGGCCGGGTTGCTAGCGGCGTCCTCGATAACACTGACAACTGCACCACTGTTGTCGGCAGCTTTCATTGCCAGTTCATACAGCGCGACAGCCTGCTCAACCGTTGGTTCAGGAACGTATGGCACATAGTACGCTGTTGTGTCATCGCCGAGAATTTGGACGAAGTTTTCTAGCAGCGGTACTCCCGATGACACGGCAACTGCGGCTTCAGAGGTAAGGGGACGCTGCTGCCAACTCTTATCGACAACAAGGTTGGGGAATTTCTCGGCCATCTTTCCCTTGTACCGCTGAAGCGGAGAGTCGCTCAGCCCAAACACTTCACCGCCTTCCTCGGTGATGAAGCCTCGACCTTCGCCGGATGCGTCATCAGCTTCTGAATATGATCGCATCCGCTTTTCGACCCATCTGTAGTGCATAGCTTCATTCAGTACCTCCACTTCACCTGGATAGACATAGCTCTCGGTGTCAGGGAGTTTCAGACGCACCGAAAGAACGCCGCTAAATTCGGTTCCGAAGGTATCTCGGATCGAATCAACAACGTCACTCTCGAGAGTCCCCATTAGATCGCTGTTTTCACCGATCGCTCTGAGATCGTCAAGAATCCACCCATCGTCATGTTCGGCAGCCACGTCGGCAACGGAGTCAGACGCTGCCCAGCGGTCGAACAGCTGTCGAACATACTTCACGCAATCTTCAGAAGATTTGGTCACATCGTGGCTTAGGGACATGTTGTGACCCGCAGCACGACTATCCTGGCGACTGAATCCGACGCGAAGCATTTTCTCGCGATCAAGCGATTCAGCGACAAACGGCGAAGTATCGTCGCTTGAAATGTCATCTAATTCGCCGGCCTCACCGAATGTTGGTGTGTCACCTGTGAGATCGACAAGAACGCTGAATAGACCGACTTCTTGATCATAGTAGTCTGTGCGCGACTCATGAGTCATACGCCCGATATATCTGTCATCGATCGGCACGTCATACTGCTTTGCTGTATTGAGAGCATGGAGCTTGCCGTAGAGATATGCCATATCGTACAGCGAGGCTATCGGCCTATCGAGAAGAATTTCGTTGATGGCATCTGCATCCTCATTGGCGTCGAGAGCGGCTTCAGTCATCTGTATTAGTACGCTTGTTGAGGAAGCCGAAACCGAGCGGCGTTCGCCGGCCGATGCCAACATCCAGTGCAAGGTTGAGGTGACGTCGATGGTGGTCGTCGCGGACTCGATAGGGGAACTTCCATTTCGATACTAGGACTGTCCATTCCGTTCCGCTGGAGATCTGGACATCAAGCCAATATTTCTTGAGCATTTCGTACGATTCGAACAGTGGTGTGTCCACTTCTTTCGGCCCAGGATCGCTATCTGGCATAAATCGATCGTGATTGCGTTGGAGTTGGGTCTCTACATGATCAAAGAATGGTTCCATACCATGTTCTGGCCGCCAGAACGTCTCATGATCGTGTTTCTCGGGGTTGTCGAGGTACTTTGGAGGTGTGACAGAATACACTCCGGTAGCGGTTTCGAGAATGCCCTCGGTACCAGGCGGGCCTACGCCTGGATCAAGCGGTTGTGCATCCTTGACAGCAAATGGCATCGATCCAGCATGCATTTCGGGATTGCTGAGGAGATCAGCGGTGATGTGTGCCAGTTGCTCTTCACGTGATGAGGCAACGATGAACTGCCGTTCGTCATTCTCAGAAAGATCCCCCCATGGAAAGGGGTTTGAGAAAGTGAATCCAGGGGTTTCGTCACCGTGCTCATCATACTTGGTGTCCTTGAGAGCGTCCCAGATTCGGGCACGTAATCTCCCATGGTACTCTGAATCGTAGGATGCATCCATCTTGGCTTGCAAATCGAATAGTACTCTCATCGTGCCACAGTCCATCTATGGTGCATTTCTGCCATCCAAGCAGGATTCAATATCTCTCGCAGACATATAAAGTTACGTGGAGGGAGTTGGATCGTGGTGCGTCGTAAAGCAATCTACGATCGGTGATTCCATCGACCCCTGTGGGTCTGGCGGGTATTGACGGTCAACGAAAATCATATGTGAGAAGCGAGACGCAGCAGTTGTATACTCCAGCATTTGGGTATGGTTACAGACGAACCTACGTAGGGTCGAAGCCGGTTACACGAGTCTATACCGGCAACGAACCGCTCGTTACAGACGAACCTACGTAGGGTCGAAGCTTTGATCATGGCGTCAGTCAGCGCATGAAGATCGACGTTACAGACGAACCTACGTAGGGTCGAAGCAGAAGGCGGTATTGGGCTTCGGCCCGATATTCCGTCGTTACAGACGAACCTACGTAGGGTCGAAGCGGATGGAACTCGAAGCCGACGGCTACCCCATCGAGGGTTACAGACGAACCTACGTAGGGTCGAAGCCAGACCAACTCGCTGTTGAAGGAGGTCAAACAGGCCGGTTACAGACGAACCTACGTAGGGTCGAAGCGAGGTCGCCGACCCCGTCGCGTGCTCCGTGCCGCAGGTTACAGACGAACCTACGTAGGGTCGAAGCNAGACGAACCTACGTAGGGTCGAAGCGAGGTCGCCGACCCCGTCGCGTGCTCCGTGCCGCAGGTTACAGACGAACCTACGTAGGGTCGAAGCAGAACTCACGTCGGAGAAATAGACGAGTCCGGCATCGTTACAGACGAACCTACGTAGGGTCGAAGCCTCGCGAGTATATTGCTGGCCGCAACGCGGGCATTGTTACAGACGAACCTACGTAGGGTCGAAGCCTGTGAGCCACCGGCTTCGATGTCGCCGCTCGACAGTGTTACAGACGAACCTACGTAGGNGTTACAGACGAACCTACGTAGGGTCGAAGCCTGTGAGCCACCGGCTTCGATGTCGCCGCTCGACAGTGTTACAGACGAACCTACGTAGGGTCGAAGCTTTGACAGCCCGTCGCGGACGAATGCAATGCGCGGGGTTACAGACGAACCTACGTAGGGTCGAAGCCCAGTGTGGATCCAGCCGCAGTTCGTCGCTCCGGCCGGTTACAGACGAACCTACGTAGGGTCGAAGCTTCGGGCTCCTCGCCGAGCTGGCGACGGTACTCGTGTTACAGACGAACCTACGTAGGGTCGAAGCGAGCGTTTGAAAACGCTCACGGAGAGCGAGCTGGCGGTTACAGACGAACCTACGTAGGGTCGAAGCCTAATTCTACGGCAACATCAACGAGTGGCGGGGCGTGTTACAGACGAACCTACGTAGGGTCGAAGCACCGAGATCGAGGCGCTGTGCGACCCCAGCGACCGTTACAGACGAACCTACGTAGGGTCGAAGCGGCGACGATGCGAGGTACACATCGGCCGTTGTGCCTGGTTACAGACGAACCTACGTAGGGTCGAAGCGAGCTGTTTCTCGAAGTCGGCGGTCTTGTCCGCGTCGTTACAGACGAACCTACGTAGGGTCGAAGCAACAGTGAACCGGACCCGAACGGCACGCCACTAAAAGTTACAGACGAACCTACGTAGGGTCGAAGCACAAGGACCTCCACGGCAAATACAAGCTCTCGGCCCGCCACGGTTACAGACGAACCTACGTAGGGTCGAAGCCAACTCATCCTTCGGCAACGAAATCCGTGCGGTGGTTACAGACGGTTACAGACGAACCTACGTAGGGTCGAAGCCTCACCATCCCACTTTGCCGAACACTCTCCCCCGTTACAGACGAACCTACGTAGGGTCGAAGCGAAGCTCTCGGCCGCGGGATCGAGGGGGCGTTCGAGTTACAGACGAACCTACGTAGGGTCGAAGCCAGTCTCGGTGTAGAGACGTTTGCGTGGCGCCTCGTTACAGACGAACCTACGTAGGGTCGAAGCGCAGCGAGGGGAGTGCCAAACAGCGCCGATGGACAGTTACAGACGAACCTACGTAGGGTCGAAGCATGAACTGGTTCCACGAGCGGATGCGCTCGGAGGTGTTACAGACGAACCTACGTAGGGTCGAAGCACTTGACGACCCTGGGGTTCCACCGAGATCTCGACGGTTACAGACGAACCTACGTAGGGTCGAAGCGCCCTGTCTCGGCTCATGTATCCCCAAACTATCCCGTGTTACAGACGAACCTACGTAGGGTCGAAGCACAGCGGGGACGATCTCCTCCTTGCCGAACTCGAACGGTTACAGACGAACCTACGTAGGGTCGAAGCATGAGGCCGCCCTCGGTCGGTGCTCGCGCTCGCTGGGTTACAGACGAACCTACGTAGGGTCGAAGCCTCGACCCTTGTCGTCGATCGAGATCCCGCCGACGGTTACAGACGAACCTACGTAGGGTCGAAGCGGGACGTACTCCGTCGCCCGTTCGGGACCTTTGCTGGGTTACAGACGAACCTACGTAGGGTCGAAGCGTCCCATCGGCGATGGACTGAGTTTGGCTATGCGTCGTTACAGACGAACCTACGTAGGGTCGAAGCAACGTCCGCGACGGCCAGCACGGACTCACCGCTACCGTTACAGACGAACCTACGTAGGGTCGAAGCGTCGAGGAGCGCCTCGACGGTCGCGTGCTCAACGCCTGTTACAGACGAACCTACGTAGGNCGAACCTACGTAGGGTCGAAGCGTCGAGGAGCGCCTCGACGGTCGCGTGCTCAACGCCTGTTACAGACGAACCTACGTAGGGTCGAAGCGCCGACTCGGTAATCGTCACGCCCGGTGAGCGGTTGTTACAGACGAACCTACGTAGGGTCGAAGCAGCCGCCATCTGGTCGGCAGGTTTCTTGAGGATGTGTTACAGACGAACCTACGTAGGGTCGAAGCTTGACATTTTTTGGCCCGTCAGTATCGACAGATATTGTTACAGACGAACCTACGTAGGGTCGAAGCGGCGAGATCGCGATCGACAGCCATGTGGTAGTCGTAGTTACAGACGAACCTACGTAGGGTCGAAGCCGGCCACGTAGACGTCGATCGGGCACCGCTCGACGAGTTACAGACGAACCTACGTAGGGTCGAAGCGATCTGTAAAAATCCCTTCGCCGTCCCACCGGGGCGTTACAGACGAACCTACGTAGGGTCGAAGCGAGAACGAGCGCGAACCCGTCGGTGTCGATGAGATCGGCGTTACAGACGAACCTACGTAGGGTCGAAGCTGGTCGTCGTTGCTTCCGTCGCCGCTGGCGTCGTTGGTTACAGACGAACCTACGTAGGGTCGAAGCTACGAAGAGCTCGGCCTCACGAACGAGGAACTCGCGTTACAGACGAACCTACGTAGGGTCGAAGCGACGCGACCACCGACCGGACATACAACCTGTGGCGTTACAGACGAACCTACGTAGGGTCGAAGCCTCAAGCCGCGAGTTCGCGAGGATGAGCTGCCCCGGTCACAGACGAACCTACGTAGGGTCGAAGCTCATCGTTTAGCCGCGTCTCGGATACGTTCTCATTGGTTACAGACGAACCTACGTAGGGTCGAAGCACTGAGATCGAGGCGCTGTGCGACCCCAGCGCCCACGGTTACAGACGAACCTACGTAGGGTCGAAGCTATGACCCCGACGCGGAGGCGTGGGCGTTGAAGAGTTACAGACGAACCTACGTAGGGTCGAAGCCGGATGGTCCGCTCAACCTCGAGTGGAGCACCCACAAGTTACAGACGAACCTACGTAGGGTCGAAGCACCTTTCGCGCCGCACCTGCCTGGCTCCGCGCACCAGTTACAGACGAACCTACGTAGGGTCGAAGCGGCACCGAGCGCGGTCTCGTCCAGTCGATCCGGCGGGTTACAGACGAACCTACGTAGGGTCGAAGCTTGATGAGATAGGCCTCGTCCTCTTCGAGCTCCACGGGTTACAGACGAACCTACGTAGGGTCGAAGCGGAATATCCTCATCGGGACTCCGGGTGAGGCCGCGGGTTACAGACGAACCTACGTAGGGTCGAAGCGTTTGCCCGCTGTCCCCGGAGTTATCGTGTTTCGCGTTACAGACGAACCTACGTAGGGTCGAAGCTTTGTATTGTTGATGGATAACCTATCACGGTGATCACGTTACAGACGAACATACGTAGGGTCGAAGCAGACCGCCGAGCGGTGGCAGGATCTTACGCACCGCGTTACAGACGAACCTACGTAGGGTCGAAGCCAGTATAAGGAACGGGAGAAAGAGGGGACGAACTGTTACAGACGAACCTACGTAGGGTCGAAGCCGGGGATGAGTGCGCGCCCGGATTCGTGTGGGAACGTTACAGACGAACCTACGTAGGGTCGAAGCTACGGATGAGGGCAACGAGGTGAGCGCATGAGCGGGTTACAGACGAACCTACGTAGGGTCGAAGCGTCGAGGAGCGCCTCGACGGTCGCGTGCTCAACGCCTGTTACAGACGAACCTACGTAGGGNCGAACCTACGTAGGGTCGAAGCGTCGAGGAGCGCCTCGACGGTCGCGTGCTCAACGCCTGTTACAGACGAACCTACGTAGGGTCGAAGCAAGGCTGAGGACATCGTGGGCACGATCCTCGGATGGATTACAGACGAACCTACGTAGGGTCGAAGCGAACTCATCGGCCGCTCACCCGTTTCGCTCGCTCGAGGTTACAGACGAACCTACGTAGGGTCGAAGCATCGTTCCCGTATGTACGTTCGGTCGCCCGTTACGAGTTACAGACGAACCTACGTAGGGTCGAAGCCGGGCGCTGACGACGAGATAGCTGTCCGGCCCGCGTGTTACAGACGAACCCTTGTAGGGTCGAAGCTGGATAGT
The DNA here is from genome assembly GCF_000336715.1 of Halococcus thailandensis JCM 13552. Classification (GTDB taxonomy): domain Archaea; phylum Halobacteriota; class Halobacteria; order Halobacteriales; family Halococcaceae; genus Halococcus; species Halococcus thailandensis. The sequence goes on along the minus strand of NZ_AOMF01000015.1, from coordinate 64,060 downwards.
AAAGTCCGCGGAGCACCACGAGACCCAGTTACAGACGAACCTACGTAGGGTCGAAGCTCGGGTTGACCCATCTCCGTGAGGTTATACTGTTGGGTTACAGACGAACCTACGTAGGGTCGAAGCCACGAAACGGATCTCCACGAAACCTCGGCCGTCGGGAGTTACAGACGAACTACATAGGGCCGAAGCAATCTCGACCAGCTCACCGTCCGTGACCTCAAAGAGCTACAGACGAACCCTCGTGGGAGTCGAAGCGAGAGAACCATCCCGAGGACGATCGCCAGCTACGCCGATGTCGTAGTTGTAGTATAACTACGACACGACCAACCACCCCGACCGCCACACAGACCCTCTCGCAGCGATTTTCACTCACTCGTCCTCGAATCCCATCACATAAATGTCGTAGTTGTCCAGACAAAGGCGACACGCCATGCGCGTCGAACGCAATCAGAACCACCACTCATCGAACTGCTGGCTCACCACCGACGAGTACGAGCAGTTGCGGCGGACGACCGACTCTTATCGCGACGAGCTCATCGTACGTCTCGGCGGCGAAGTCGGCCTCCGCTCATTCGAGATACCACAAATCACGCCCGCCCATCCCCGCCGCGAAGTCATCAACGACGACAGCTACCATTTCCTGCGCGTGCCCGAAGGCAAGGATACTGCCGGCAGCGGTGGGAAGCCCCGCGATGCGTACCTTCCCCGCAGCGTCGAGCGTGATCTCCACCGTTACCAGCGCGCCGAGGAGATCAGCGACGACAACCCCTACATAGATGTGAGCCCGCGCCACCTCCAGCGCATCGTGAAGAATACTGCCGAGCAAACCGCCGAGCGCACCGGCAACGACGACTTTCGGAAAGTCTCCTCGCACGATTTGCGCCGGTACTTCGCGCATACCTGCCTTGTTGAGAAACGCATGAATCCCCGCGTCGTCATGGAAATCGGCGGCTGGGAGGACTACGCGGCCCTAGAGCCGTACTTGAACAAACCGAGTCCGGGAACAATTGTTGCCGAATTCGAGACTGCAGACCTTGCATAGAAACGACACTCCGGTATCGAAGTTTGTCCAGTCGTGTATAGGAAGAATTAGCAATCGAATCCATCTCTATTGCGTGTTTCTCGGCAAATGCCATTTTCTATTCACAAGTATACAGAAGGTATGTTTAGTATTCTATATTCTTCATTTTGTTCTTGGAAGACGAAACAGACGTCTCTGGCATCATTGGGAATCAGAGCCATCATCGTCTTCTTCGTCCCCACCATCGCCAGCGGGGTGTGCTCTGCTTCCTCCATGATTGACCTCGTTCACGACGTGAATCTGCTTGATGTCTTCTTCAAAGAAGATCATTTTTGCCAAACCCATCTCTGACCAGTTCTCTCCATCCCACTCCGCAGGATAATCAAGAGTGATTTGCCGTTCGTTCCCCGATTCACTCCACTCGGCAATGTACCCCTGGAACCATGACTCTGTAGTCAACACTCGGACAAGATTCGCCGTTTTCAGCGAACCTTCCCAAGGCTGGTGGGGATGACTATTCACATCAAATTGTCGTTGAAGTGCTTCGCGAGCGATATACGTGAAATCACCACTGACGGCCACGGCACCGGAAATCCCGACTCCTACAGAGAGAAGTGTGAGTATGAGAACTCTTTCTGGCCTGAACCCCCCTTCAAAGAACAATCCAACTGCTGCTGTTGGGTCGGCAATCTCTCCACCGAACAGCGTGTAGCCCCAGAAAAATAGTGGATCAATGATGAACGCTGCTGCAATGCTCGCACCGAGTAACCGCCCGTCCGAGAGTGATTCTTTGAGGCCACCGAATATGATAGCGGTGTAGACTGCGATGAAGCCAGGTGCAACAACGATTAGCGATAAAAGGACGTTCTCTGGAGAAAGCGCTGGCATCCGAGCTGTTCTCTACTCGTCTTCGGAATCCGACTCGGTGTCTGTTCGCATCTGCATCGGTACGTGTTCGGGAACTATTGTCTCGTGCTCCGCATCCTCGGGGACCTCTCGCTCCTTTCTGAGGGCTTCGGTGTCACGGTTACGAGAGCGAGACTTAGAAAACTCGCCGTCTGTCGTCCGTTTTTTAGAATTGGAACAGATTATTCGATCGTCAGCATCCTGCTCTTGCTCGTCATCGCTCATGTATGAATAGTGTATTGATTGTCAGATATAACAGTTTCGTACAGTGTATCAGCACAACTTCGGAAGATGGCTGATTCTACAAGCGAAACCGACGGACAGTGACCGTTCTCGTCGATGAAAACTGCGATTAGAGCGAATGCGACCCGCTGTTCAATGCACAATTGATGCTTAGTCGGTGAAAACAGCCAAGAATGGGGTCAACAGGCGCGTCCCGCAGCTATCGAGATTTCGATGAGCGCGAGAACAGAGTGCTCCTCATCAATCGCCTGGCACGATGCAGAATGCGAGAATCTCGATGAACTCGCCGGCTGGGATTGGCGGTCGCTCCCCGAGATGGACGTCCACAGCCTCACGAAACAAGAGATTCGTCAGCCGCCACACGTTGTACATCACAACGCCAATCACGAAATACAGGAACCGTACTCGATAGTCCATTGACCCAACCGTCGGCAGGAAGTGCTTCTTGATCGTCTTGTATTCGTTCTCGATCTCCCACCGCTGCCTGTACTGGCCCACGAACCCTTGAACCTGCTCTACTGGGACATCTCGGTTGGTCGTGAACACCGCGTGAGCTCCCTCTTCCTTCGTTGATGGCACGTACATGATGCTCCCTGTATGGATGCGACTTTCATGCCTGTGTGGTACGTTCCGAACGACGCCTGTATCGGTAACGGACTCACGTTCCAGCTCTTCGATGTCTTCGATTTCGGCCGTGTACTTTCGTTTCGGGATGAGATAGATCATGTCGTGGCGGTCGATGACGTCTCGAACACCATTCGCGTCGAATCCGCGGTCACAGAACACCTTGTGGATATCAACGTGCTGCTCGGCCTGTTCCAACAATTGATCGACGAGATCTGCCTGTGACGTATCTCCTATTTCTCTCGTCTCCCACTTGGATTCCCGGCGCACTGGCTCGACACCGAGGACAATCGGCGTATCCTCTCCGATGATGGTAATTGTCGCCATCTGGTACCCGTGCTTATGCTTCTCCGTCAGACCGTGTACCATCTCTGGATATTCCCCGCGCGGATACCGCTCTTCTCCATTCACCACTACTGGCTCGTCGCCACGTGCTACGTCTTCGTCGTCCTTGTAGGGCGAGATGAAGACCGGCCACGGTGTGATGTCGATGGCGGCGATGACTGGCTCACGGATACCGCCGTTTGCTCTGACCTCGTCGAGGATCGTCTCGACACCGCGGTGGAATGGGTCGAGCACCTCGTCGCGGATACGCTGCCAATCCCTCGGCCGCCGACCGTCCTCGTAGTCGTCGAGCGTGATCTGCTCGGGAGGGGCGGCGGTCTTCTTCATCGTGCGGAGGTGAGTGTCGCCGTGTGGTGTCTCTCTACGGCTGCTAATGCGCTCGAACCGCTTACTCGACCCTTTCGAGCGCGTCGTCGTACCCCGGTCAGCTATGTTTAGGTAGCCCTGTCGCTCGAAAAATGCCAAATCCTCGAACGTAGCATTATCCGCGCGGGCGCTATCGAATTCGTCGAGACCGCGGTCGCGTGCCGCCCTAACAGCGTCCATGATCTGGTCGTCGGTGATTTCGGCTGCATCTACCTCGTTGGGGTGGAGGCGTGGTTCGTCGTCGGAGACGATACCGTGACCAGCAGCGATTTCTCGTACCACCCGTGCGGTAGCCATGATCATACGTCGATCAGTGAGCGAGAGCCGGTTACGCCAGATGTAACTGATTGACTGTTGCGTCGGTACGCCACCCAATCCGAAGCGTACCCAAAGATACGTCGTACCCTTCAGACGGCGGTGCAGTTCGGACTGATTGACCTCACGGATTTTCATATAGAGGAACATTCTGAGAACCGCTTCGAACTCGAATCTTGCTTTGCCAGAATCGGAATACTGGTCGGAGAACGTCTCATCTGAGAGATTAAGATTGACGACGACACGAGTAATGTGATCGTGAAGCTCGCATAGCTCGTCGATATCAGTTCGAAGAGACTCCGAAACTGGTGGTTCCTCTCCGGTCGGCTGGTAGTCATCCAGCAAATGTGGTGTTGATCGTGAGTCGTTGGTCACGGTGGAGTGGTGTGGTTGGAGGGTCTGATCCGAGTTCACGCCTCAAGTTCTATACTCTACTATAGTCTATAGCTCGTCTGAACACATTCTCTCATCGTGGGTGTAAATAGCTATTGGACATTTTCAGAATAAACATCTAAGTAGATGCGGTCCTAAACGAAGTCTTAGTAGGAGTCCACAACAGGACAAATGTTGATATAACCACCATGGAAAACCCAAAATTTCTCAAAAGGCGAGGCGCACCGGCAATCTTGCTCGAGATTGCGGACGGTGACCGTCAGTTCTCGGACCTGCAAGACCCAATTGCGGTCAGCCCGAACACGCTCTCGAAGCGGCTTCGAGAGGGCGAGAGTGAAGGACTATGGGAGGAGCGCCTCGACAAAAGCGGTGACGGCCCGTCACGGAGGGTATACACGATTCTTCCGACGGGCGAAAAGCTGGCCGAAATCGTCCGCGAGTTGGAAGTGATGGAACTCACCGAGGAGCTTCGAGAAATGGAAGCCGAGCGCGAGCGCCGCCTTAGCGAGGCCCAAGATCGACAGCTCTCCGTATAGAGTGTTAGACGTCGCTCTCGCCCTCGAGAGCCAGCCACGCCACAATGATTGCTCAAGGCGCGGCTCCTCTGTCCCGCGGGACCCAGAGAAGCCAGTATCGGACGAAACCGGCTTTGGCAGTAGTCGGATCACAACTGGATCGTCACCGGCGATCCAGATATGCTGTAGCGTCCGTTTCTGAGTCTGCCATCACAGAACGTGAATCACCTCGGCGCGTTGTTCTCGGGGGACGCTCAGTAGCCCTGTCGCTACGAGTCGCTGCTGCTTCAGAATCGGCTTCTACGACGTGATCCCCTCAATGAGATCGAATCCGTCGACGACCTCGATCTGGCCATTGAATCCGATGTCTTCGACAGCAGCAACGCTTCCCTCTCCGGCGTGGGTGTCTGTCGTGACGAGGGAGATATATGCCGCCTCATCGGCGTCGAGAAGCTGGACAGCAACACCGGCGAGCGCTGTATCGGCCTTTTCAATGGTATCTTCGTTACGGTTCGAAGCCCGCGCGATGTAGCCGCGAACGTCGTCCATAACCGCTGCGACTGTGGAATTCGCGTAGTCGAGGGGGTCAGCGACTTGGACCCAGCCAGTATCGATGGCAGTGTTGATCGGGGTTTCACCAGGTGTACTTCGGTCAGGAGCCCCACCCAGTTCGTCGTAGACGCGGTGAGGGATAACGAACGTCCTGTCGTGCCGTTGTGCGAAGCGGGAGAGGGCAGTGTACTTGTCGTTGTGTTGGCGGCCACACGCGATGAACAGGCCGGTATCAGCGATCCACGCCGAATTCTCGGCGTGGGTCGTGTCGAGTTCCGTCATCCGAGGGTGAGTTCCCGTTTACCCGTCCTCGCGGGGTGGGTTGTCTCGTGCGTTCCGGATCTGACCGAAGTATGGATCGTGGTCTTGCATGTTGAGGACGATCTCTCGGAGAGCGTGCAGGACCGCGATCCCGAACGCCGGCTGGAGATCGAGTTCGCGGGCAGCAACGCGTTCGGTCATCTTGCCCTCTGTATATGGAATCGCGTAGGTGAGTGCGGCGGCGAGCTTGCCGATGCCATGTTTTTCGACGAGGAGGCTGAGATCTTGTTCGCGCGGAATCTGACCAATCGCGTCGATGAGTGTTGGGGTGATAGTGTACTCATCCTCGTCGAGTATCATCGTGAGTACGACAGGGCGGGCGGTGTAGGTATGGGTTTTCTGTGTCTCATCGCGGATGAGCACGCCCAGATCGACGAGCGACGCAGCGTCGGAGTAGGCCGTTGTTCGAGGAATGCCGAGGTCAGCGACGATCTCATCGATAGTCACATCGTCACTCCGGAGAACGTGTGTATAGAGACGGGCAAGGCGCGGCTCGTCGAGAAGATCCGCGACCGCGATGAACCCGTCGACGGCGCGTTCGGGATCGCCTTTGGTTGTCGACATACAATACATGATTCGTGTATTGGGTAATAGACTTTGGGATGGAAACTTCGGAGCATGCCTGAAGGATCTCAGAGAAGTGTGGAACCCTTAGTGGTCAACAAAATATTGCTGATTCCACCATTTTGATGTGAGACCGGTTCGCTAAATGCTGTCTTACTTGGGCATCCGATCGAGAGCTGTATCAACCCGCTCAGTGTCGACGTCATGCTGTGCAGGCCACTCGTCGATCGCGTCGTGTTGATGAGTGATTTCCTGGTCGTCGGTAGAAGCACGGGGATAGGTGGCGTAGCGAGCCATTTTCGGGGCAAACCTATGGATCAGAGATTCGGAGTATTGGTTTCTGAAAAGCTGCCCACTCCTTCATCGTCAGATGAACCGACAGACGTTCTACTATATCGATAGATTAATCTAACCAAGCAAAACCATTCGATACACTGCTATCCACCCTCGCTCGTATCACCTCATCCACCAATGATACACCGAATCACTGGCTTTCGTGACCGCCTGCTCTCAGTGCTTGCTATTGCTCTCTGTGTAGTGCTGCTTGCCGTCGTCGCAGGCACACTCAAATCTTCAATTTCAACGACAGTTGCTCCCCAGCCACCGCAATCAGCACCAACATCCGGTATCTCACTCCTCGCGCTTCTCTTCTTGCTCCTCAACGCATTCCTTGCTTTCTTCGGGATCACTCTTGAGCCTCCATCTGGCGGATTCTCCGGCGGTTCCATCCTTAAACTCATACTCATGATTCTCCAAATCATCTCTCAGCACCGCTTTGTGATTATCTCGACTGTTATTCTCATCACTGTTATCAGTCTCCTCTACCAATATCGCCATCATCTTGCTGTTCCTCGTGTCCTTTACTCATTGAGCGAAGCTACTGAAACGACCACCAAGTCCTCGGCAGCAGCTGCGAGTGCTGACTGGCCACCAGACACAGAACCAGAATCAGTCCAGGAAGCCTGGATTACAATGGTTCAATACGTCGATGACATCGAGGAGCCATCGTCACGAACCCCCGCTGAATGGCAGCAAATCGCGATTGACGCAGGCCTTCCAGCTAACAACGTCGAGACGATCACTGCAACGTTCTGTGCTGTTCAGTACGGGAACGCGCCCGAAACAGACACTCGCCGGAAACGCGTCCGGGCCGCACTCGATAAGCTCGATGACCAACAGGAGGCCACAGATGGATAATCTCTCCCGGACCAGCATTCGTCGCTGGACCATGCTGATAGCATTCGTCCTCGTCACTACTGCTTTCCTCATCACCGGAATCGACGCCATCGATCCATCGTTACTCGAGATACTTCACCATCCTCAAGAGGGTATCTACCTTGTCATGGGATTCCTCCTTATCGCCTTTTTCAGCGGTTCAATCCTTCTCACAGTGTATTTGATTCCGGAAAAGGCAGATGTGGATGGCTACGAGCCGGAAGTCACACCACAGATCCCACACGCGGGCGCAGACGTCGAACCATTGACTAAGAATCCGTTTCTCGGATACCGCATCACTGACGACGAGCAAGAAGCGATTCGAACCCGGCTCCGAGACGCCGTCCTCACCATGATTCAACGTCACACGGGCATCGAAACAGACGACGCCAGCACCCGCGTACGACGTGGTGACTGGACGGAAAACGCTACCGCCGCGTGGTTTCTTGGGGAAACACCACCCCCTCGATCAGTCCGCCTCTACGCACGAATCTCCGATGGACATGCCTTCCAGCACGGAGCTCGTCAAACCGTCCACGAAATCGTCGCCTACGAACAGCGCCACGAATCTCAGAGGGGTCACGCACCATGACATCGGTCGATCGGACGCATCGCTGGCGAGTGGCCTTTGCATTCGTCCTCTTTACGAGCACAGCAGGCCTGTATCTCGAAGCCCCGCTCGTTTTCCTGACGTCGATTCTCGGCGTCGCGTATGCGGGCTATCCACTGTTCGTCGGCCCGCCAACCGTTGATCTCGAACTCTCACGAACAGTCACAGATGAAACGCCCGATCACGGCGACCCCGTGACAGTTACCGTTACCATAACGAACACCGGACCACGGACGCTTGCCGACCTCCGAATCATCGACGGTGTGCCAGCTCTTCTGACTGTCACCGATGGCACGCCACGGCATACAGCCACCCTCCGTCCAGGCACGTCGACGTCGTTCCAGTATACGATCGCTGCGAAACACGGCAGTCATCGGTTCAATCCGACGACGGTGATTGCCCACGATATCAGCGGGAATACGCGTGTTGAGACTGAGATTACAGCCGACGGGCAGACGACCATCCGTGAAGAACTCGAGTGTACAGTCGACCTGCAGGCGTTTCAGTTGCGCCGGCAGGCCCGGCAGTATGCTGGACAAACGCCCGCTGATGCGGGTGAATCAGGGCTCGAATTCCAACAGATACGAGCGTATCAACACGGCGATTCGATGCATCGAATCGACTGGAAGCGATATGCCCGGACTGGGGAACTCACAACGGTGGAATTCCGTGAAGAACACCGGACAGCCGTCGTGCTCTGCCTGGATGCACGACAGAACGCAATTCGAGCTGCCGGATCGACAGAGCCGCACGCAGTAGCGTACTGTGTCGCCGCCGCCCAGCAAGTTACTTCGACGCTCGAACAGCACAGCGAACAGGTTGGCGTCGCCATTTTCGGAAGCGAATTCAACTGGCGAGCACCAAGCGCAGGCCGCGAACAATATGCTCAGATCGAACAGCTATTAGTAGATCATGAATACGACCAGCCGATCTCGGTTGACGGGGACGATATCACGATGTCTTCGATGGAACAGGTTCAGCGGTTAATCACACAAATCCAGGGGAATGTCGAAATCATACTGTTTTCACCACTCATCGATGGGTTCGGCAAGACTGCTGTACAGCAACTAGATGCCCATGGATACGCAGCGACGGTCATCAGTCCGGATGTGACGGCAGACGAGACCGTCTGTGAGGAATTCGTAAGCATCGAGCGTGCGAACCGCGTCCAGATGTTGCGGAATCGAGACATACCGGTTGCGGACTGGTCGCCCGAGAAGCCACTAGTTTGGCCTGTGGGTCATCACGGAGGAGTGTCCTGATGGGTGCGTCGTCTGCTGTGAAACAGCCGACGTACGCGGGAAGTGCACTTGCAGTGCTCTCGGCGGCTTGTGTGACCGGTGTGCTGGCGAGTCAGCCTGTTCAGGTGTCGATTGCTGGTGCCGAGGCGATCGGTGCATTTCTGTTGTTGGGAAGTGGTCTCGTTCGCCGTCGCGGTCATCGCGTATTCGGTGGCGGGCTTATATTTGTGGGGTGTAGTCTCATATGCCTTGCACTTGGTCTGGGCTTGTTGTCTCCAGGCAAGCTGTTCGAGCGGATTGTGTTCTTCGGTGGGACGCTCGCGATGGCGTGTGTCGTCCTCGGTGTGTTTCCGCTCCGGCAGTCGTGGGCTGGCTCTCTCATCGGATTTGGGATCGTGATCTTCGGTTGTGGTCTCGTCTTCTTAGCGTGGATCTCGGATCCGAGTAGTCTTCAACTGTTACTCGGTGTTGGCCTGACGATTGTCACATGGGATATGGCTGAGCACGCAATTGCGCTTGGGAACGACGTCGGGCGGAGCGCACGGACGTACTCAGTAACGGTGACCCATTTCATCGGGAGTCTTGGAATCGGGCTTGGAGGTGGAACGATTGCAATAGTGGTCGACAGCGTGCAGTTGCCAGCGATTCCGATTGCTGCGCTCGCACTCCTCTTAGGGGCTGTTCTCTTGTTGTTGCTCGTGCTCTTTCTCGGAGACAGTGAGTGGTTGTCCGGCACATGAGTCGTGGATTAGGTTCGATTACACGTGTACTGCCACAGCTCTCACCATAATCTTGTATCCAGTCGCCCTTGGAATTGATACATAGAGCCAACCTCCTGCCGCTCCGAGTCGTGAAAATAACTCGGCGTGGTGCGCTCGCCAGAACGTATTAGCAGAATAATTTCAGCTAAAATCTATATCGATAGCGGTGGTTTACTCAGCCAGCAGGATTTCCATAGGTGACAGACTGTCAGTAGCCCAACGTCATTTATGCTATAGGCATCAGCAGAGGAGTTCATAGATTCACGTCCGTGTCTGCTACCGTTGGCTGTTGAGAGTGACTCTACCGCTCGGCTGGTAGATGATTCAGGAGGAAATTCCGAGAATCAGCGCTGATCCTTTAGAACACCCTGTCAGCAAGAGTGGTCATTTCCTGACCGATTTTGGCTCCGAACGAGGGGTGTCGTCGCGCCGATCACGCCGGAACGCCACCCCATCAGCAATCAACCTGCCGGACTTCATCTATCGACCATTCATCAATGTCACATCATTAGTTTCGATCTCGCATCCATCGTCACGAATAAGCGGCTCGGTTCTGGGATGTATGCATGGAAACCACGGACACCGCTGTCGGGGACCCAGGCACGGAGATCAACGCAGTATTTGACTCGCTCTCCACGACCGTCATCGCCGATCGGGAACTCTTAGAAACTGTGCTGCTCGGCACGCTCGCTCGTGGCCACGTCCTGCTGGAGGACGTCCCCGGCACCGGCAAGACCCTGATTGCTCGGAGCGTTGCCCGTACGCTCGGACTCAGTTTCTCGCGGATCCAGTTCACTCCTGATCTCTTGCCTGCCGACGTGACTGGCACCCATGTTTACAACGAAAAGACGGGCGAGTTCGAGTTCTCACGAGGTCCGGTGTTCGCCAACGTCGTGCTTGCTGACGAAATCAACCGCGCGCCGCCGAAAACACAGGCTGCACTCCTCGAAGCGATGGAAGAACACCAGGTCACCGCTGACGGCGAAACTCACGATCTCCCCGAACCGTTTTTTGTGATCGCCACCCAGAATCCCGTCGAGATGGCCGGTACGTTCGAACTTCCTGAGGCCCAGGTCGATCGTTTTCTCGTCAAGACTACGATCGGCTACCCTGGCGAGGAGGGCGAAACCGAACTTCTCCGTCGCCGGGACGATAGAAATTTACAGAGTCCATCTGCAACAGAGGTACTCTCGGCCGATGAAGTCCGCGCGCTCCAAGACATACCCGAGTCGATTCGAGTCAAGGAGGATCTGCTTGAGTACATGGTCGCGCTGTCGCGAGCGACCCGCGAACACTCAGCATGTAACGTCGGTGTATCTCCCCGTGGAACCCAGCGATTGTTCGAGGCTGCCCGTGTACGGGCGATACTCTCGGGCCGCGAGTACGTCACGCCAGAAGATGTGAAACGAATCGCGCAGCCGGTACTCGCTCACCGACTCGTACTCACGCCCGATGCTGTAGTTGAGAGTGTCGACAAGCACGGCGTAATCAAGGATGTACTCGACGACGTGTCGGTCCCGACGATCTAGACAGAACTCGGCTAGTTAGATTCGTCATGCACGGCCATCTGCGAAATTTATACTGGTTGTAGGATTCGCAAACTGTTTTCATTACGGATATAGATAACCGACACATACTGACAAAGACATGAAAAGCCATATATACATCTTGTGACTGCGTGGGATTAATGAGCCAACGTAGGGAGCAACTCATCGAGCGATTCCCAGCGCTCGGTGCTGTCGAGTCGTGGTATCATATTCCTCTTCTGGTGGTACTCGTCGGGTTCATGTTTTGGATTCGGGTGCGCAACTGGCAGCGATTCCTCGTCGGCGACGAGATCCTCTTCAGCGGCAACGACGCTTGGTATCATCTCCGGCAGGTGCAGTATACGGTCGCAAACTGGCCGTCGACGCTGCCGTTTGAGCCGTGGACAAGCTTCCCTACAGGAACGGCAATCGGCCAGTTCGGAACGCTGTACGATCAGATCGTCGCCACCGCGGCGCTCGTCATTGGACTCGGTAATCCCACCGAACAGACCACCGCACTCACTCTACTGTTCGCACCCGCAGTGCTCGGGACGCTTGTTGCGATTCCGACGTACTTCCTCGGCAAGCGGTTCGGCGGACGATTCGGTGGCGTGGTCGGCGTAGCGATCCTCGCGCTCTCGCCGAGTACGTTCCTTGCACGCTCAGTCGCGGGATCCTCTGATCATCACGCAGCGGAGGCGTTGTTTCAGGTGTTTGCGGTCGCCGTGATCGTGATCGCACTCACGATCGCCGAGCGCGAGAAACCTGTCTACGAGCAGTTCGTCGAACGCGACGTCGCCAGTCTACGCCGGCCAGTCGGCTGGGCCGTCCTCGCCGGGATCGCCATCTCACTGTACATCTGGGTGTGGCCGCCCGGACTCCTGCTTGTCGGCATCTTCGGTGTCTTCCTCCTTGTTGCACTGCCTGCCGTATTCTACTCGGTGAAAGTCCGGAACACGTTGCTATCGTGAGTGCGATCACGCTGTCTGTAGTTGGGGTCCTCACGCTCGCTACCTACCAGACGACCGAGATTAGCGTGACCAGTTTCTCGCTGTTGCATCCCGCACTCGCATTTTTGGGAGCGATCGGCTGTGTGTTCATGGCGTGGCTCGCTCGCACAGTCGAATCACGCGATCTGCCAGCACTGACCTATCCTGCCACGATTCTGGGGGTGTTCATCGCCGGTGCGATCGTGATGGCAATCGCTACACCCTCATTGTTTGACTACTTCCTCAACCAACTCGAACGTGTCATCGGGTTCGGATCGAGCGCGACATCGCTGACTGTCGCCGAAGCCAAGCCGCTGTCATTCAATCCGGAGAGTCGGTACTACTGGCAGGATTTCATCCAGAGTTCCTACGGATTGGCCTTCTACACGGCTGCCGTCGGCGCAGCGATCGTTCTCGGCCGATTCGTTCTCAATCGGAGCAAACAGCAGGCGGCCGGATTATTTGTTCTTGTCTGGGCCGTGCTGATGACCGCGGCGACGTTCACTCAGCAGCGATTCGACTACTATCTCCTCGTCCCGGTTTGCGTGCTGAACGCGGTGCTCATCGGCGAATTGATTCGGTTCCTCGGCTCGACCAATACTGCCTCCAGACTCCGAAATCTCGAAGCCTATCAGGTGGTGACGGTGCTCGCGGCCGTCTTGCTCATCACCACACCGCTCGTCGTAGGCGGCGGCGCAGCGCTGACGACTGCCGGCAGCTATGCGGATACTCGGTCTTCTCCCGGCGGAACCGTCGTCGGCTGGGAGGACAGCCTCGACTGGTTAGCGAACAACACGCCCGCTGAGGGGACCTACGGTGGGTACAACAACTCGATGGACTACGACGGCGACTACCAGCGTACCGATGATTTCAATTATCCCAACGGGGCGTACGGCGTGCTATCGTGGTGGGACTATGGCCACTGGATCACGACGCTCGGTGAGCGCATCCCGACAGCGAATCCCTTCCAGCAGAACGCTCGCCAAGCCGCGAATTTCTTGCTCGCCGACAATACTTCGCGGGCCAACGAGATTGCTCGGATGCCCGACGGTGAGGGCGTGCGCTACGTGATGATCGATTGGCGGATGGCCGATCCGGCTGGTGCGGGCCTGTTCACCGTGCCGTTTACGTGGTATAGTGACGGGCCACTATCGAAATACGACGACTACACCCCGATTGTGACTCAGCAGGGGAGTCAACGTCAACAGCTCTCGCTCGTGTTTTACGCATACGAGCAGCGCCACTACGAAACGATGCGGACCCGACTGTACTCGTTCCACGGGAGCGCAATCGAACCCGAACCCGTGGTGGTCGACTACCAACGCCCGATCACACAGGGTAACTCCCTCCGGGCTGCGTTCCCTCCGTCTGGCAACGAGACAGCAGTCAAACACTTTGACAACATGTCGGCAGCACGGGCGTTCGTCAAAGAAGACGGAACGGCCCAAATCGGTGGTGTCGGAAAGTATCCCCACGAGCGCGTGGCGGCGCTCGAACACTACCGGCTGGTCGACGCGAGCAAGCGGGCTTCACGGCAGCTCTCTCAAACGCTGCTCCAGCGGCTCCAAACCACGGGACTGAACGCGAGTGAACTGGCTACCACCACGCCGAGCTGGGTCAAGACGTTCGAGCGGGTGCCCGGCGCGACAGTCGAGGGCACCGCCCCGGCGAATACAACTGTCGAAGCCACCGTCGAGATGCGGATGCCCGGCGCGAACACCACGTTCAACTACACCCAGCAGGCGACCACCAACGGCCAAGGCGAGTTCACGATGACGCTACCGTACTCCACCACCGGCTACGACCAGTGGGGAACCGAAAAGGGCGCAACGAACGTCTCGATTCAGGCGACCGGGCCGTACACCTTCCAGACTCTGGTCGAGGGGTCAGATGACAACGCGACCCGGCGGAACACGACCGCCGAAGTCCCCGAAGGTGCGGTGATCGGTCGGACCAACAAGAGTGTCACAGTTAATCTCCAGCAGGAATCTGTCTCAGCCCCGGTGAGTACCAATGCAACGAATATGACAAGCCAGAATTCAAGCAGGAAGATGTCGGACATACGGCAGGNGTCACAGTTAATCTCCAGCAGGAATCTGTCTCAGCCCCGGTGAGTACCAATGCAACGAATATGACAAGCCAGAATTCAAGCAGGAAGATGTCGGACATACGGCAGGTGTTGAAACCACCCTCAACAACCTGAATTTTGCAGATATTCATGCATGACGAATAGACCTAGAACAATCAGATCAATAGTATGTTACAGCGGCGCTGGGCAGTTCGGTTTTCCTAATTAACACTAGCTTTGTTGAAATATTTTTCACTATTAGCGAAACTCCCGACGATATAACCGGCCGAGAGTTATCACAGCGATCCCAGCACACAGGAGTCCAACAAGAACCCCAACCAATGAACCGAGAGTAACACCAGCACCAATCAGAGCGACAAGGAAGATTAACATATCCAACTGCGAGCGCATCTCAAACTCAAACGCCGAGAAATCACCGGTAGGCTCCGAATCGGACATGAGTACACAGGAATTTAGCCCATACCTCAGATAGAAGTTGGGTTGGAAGATTGCACTCGTGCCGAGGGGGAGGGAGATTCACGCCGATCACGGCGAGCATCACCCTGTAAACAGAAAAGTTGCTGTTTGCAAGATCGGGCTGTATAGTTTGTTGCATAGTTGAACATATTGATAGTAGAATGTACTATCCGCTTACCATGCCGAATAGCAACCGAATACGTCCGAGCCATGGGATACGGAACTCAGCAGTGCCAGTGATCCATGACGGCTTAACCGGTTCGCTGATGGGGTCTGCTCCCACTTGGTCGTAGCTGGGGTTGCTGTCACCCTTAGTGATGAACCCAGCGTGTTCCGCTGGACAGTTTGCCAGTTCCTCACAGTTGTCGGCTCCGCTGAGATACTCTTGGTTGGCTTCCTCGTACCAGTTATCACCGCTGCTTACCCAAAACCGAGCACGGTGGATGATCGGTGTCAGTTGTGCGTTGCCGTTCCGTTCGTAGACGATGACATCGCCGAATTTGTTGAACTTCTCGTACCCCGTAGTTGCGCCTTTTTGGTAGGGGGCGACACCTGTTCCGTTGTGGGCTGCTCCGCTGGCAAAACGGTGTTCTTCCATGACAAAAACGAGATCTCCTGTTTGCATATTCGGAGTCATACTTGGACTCTCAATGGCGACCATCGGTGGCCAGAGTCCACTGACTGCGAATAGGAGAAGACCAATGGCTGCCACGATGGCTAGACTTGAAATCACTTCTCGGACAAACGCTACCCACTCCTTGTCGGTTCTCATGAACCACTTCAGGCTGGTTATCGGCCCGCGTATGCTGTCTGTACGTTCGCTTGTCTCATCTGTATCTTTAGTATCAGGACTGGTTCCGTGATCCTCCCACTGCCACGACCCGTCTTCATCATCGCTAGAATCCATTATTTGATAGAGATTGTGGCACTCTTATGAATATTTCATTATCTGCTGCCCATATAGGAAGCAATCGTCTATGATCCCATCATATCTAGGCATGATCCCTACCGTGGTGTCTCACGGCCCGTGAGGGTGATACCTATGGAGCAAACACTTATTTGGTGACTATACAACAGTTGGTGAACAAAGACATGGATTACAAGGACTTCGTGGTCATCGGCATAGCGCTTCTCGGCGGGCTCGCCGGCAGTAGCCTTGGACCGCTTGGATTCATTGCAGGTGTACTCGCTGGGGCTGGTATCGGTGCTATGTGGGCAAGCTATTCCGACCGGTTTGAGTATATGTTCTTTGAAGAAAATAGAGATTGAGAGCATCCCTTTCGTTGCAAGAGGCGATACTTCAGCCTGATCAAAACGGGAACACCTCATATTCGGTGTGAAATCTGTGTCGAGGTTGGTAGATAATCCCAATACCCCCTCCCTGTCACCTGTAGAATGTCTATTGACAGAAGTGGTCAAGTCGTACAGTGATTATATACCGTGTCACTGTATAGTTAATCCTATGCAAGCAACAAGGGCGAAGCTCATCAATCCAAGTTGGAGTGGGGTAGGAGTACTGCTGTCTGGAGCAGTTTTCATGTTCTTACTGCAAGCAATATCGTATTCTGCCGGATTCGATTCTTCGAGCATCTATTTCGTTGCGTGGGTCGGATCATCTGTCTTGGCACTGGTTGTTGCGACTGCGATGAGCGTACAACTCCTGAGGCGTAGCTCCTGACTCTGGTTGGAATCACGCACACGTTTCCTCGGATTTCCGCACCCTCTCCCAACGATTATGCTGAGAGAGTCGGTACATCTATTCATGTCGGCGAAGCCTTCCGAATCTCAGAGACTCGCTAACGCAGTTTCACGGCTTCTCTATGGAGTGGCTGGCTGGATGATGATCGGGTTAGGGATACTCGGGATCATCGTGCAGATCGGGTATCTCACCAGCGATCTCTCACTGGCGGACCCGGTGTTGACACCTGCGGTCGTTCTTATTTCGGTGGTATTGGTTCTTCTCGGCGTATTCGTGAATCCCCGGTTACGTCATCGGTTGGACCGCCGCCACTCACTCACTCAATTTGGACGAATCCAGAGCGTTGACGAGCGCGTGCTTCATGCGGAGGAAGGTCAAACGAAACGATGTGTGAATTGTGGATCACGTCTGACCGAGGGATTGGCCCGGCGCTATCGAGAGGAAATCTGCTTTGCTGGGATTCCAATATTCACCAGTTCGGAGAACTATAATCACTACTGCGTTGAGTGTGCCGCGACTGAGCTTGGAGTCTCCGATACGATGGACGGGGTTCAGGCCAGAACCGAGAACGGGTCAGAGAAAGACCCTCAGTTAACAACTGAGCGACGGTAATTCAGCAAATAGGAGTCCCCATTCCGACACGTTTCGAAAGCAGGTGTGTCTCACGACGATCGCGCCCGAACGTGACGGCGGCCACTGATCCTCACGGCCCCTTCGGGGCCGGAGAGCTGACTCTATGAGAATTCTCACGGATGGCGGGATAAGTATGAAAGCCAATCATCTGCGTGACTGACATAGAGAGGGAATTGAGTCTCAAAAACAGTAGTTTTCCGTATCGATACGAAAACCCCCGCTCTTTATATACTGAATCGCGGTACGATTAGGGTGTCCGAACACCCCATGCACATAGCCGCCTACGTCCGCGTCTCGACCGACGACCAGAACGAGGATCGCCAGATGCGCGCGATCCGCCAGAAGTACACCGAGGAGGAGAATTCGAACGAGATCGAGTGGTTCTGCGACCTCGGCGAGAGCGGGGCCTCAACGTCACGGCAGGAGTATCAGCGCCTCCGCGAACACGTCGCCGAGTACGACGTGGTGGTCGCGCACGAACTCGATCGGCTCGGCCGGTCGTTCGCCGACCTCGCCGGGTTCGTTGAGGATCTCCGCGAGAAAGGCGTCGACATCGATCTCGTGAATCAGCCAATCGGCACGGTCGGCGAGGATGATTGGATGGCCGAGATGATGCTCAACATGATGATGGTCTTCGCCGACGCCGAGCGCAAGATGATCCGCTCGCGCGTCCAGGAGGGCATCGACGCCGCCATCGCCGACGGCAAGCGTGTCGGCCGGCCACCCTTCGGCTACACCGTCGAGGACGGCTTCCTCCAACAGATTCCCTCGGAGTATGTCCGCGCCCAGACCTTCATTCGTGAGGTCCGCAAGGGCCGCGAGAAACACGCCACCGCCGCCTTTTTCGAGATTCCCGATTCAGCGGGCCAGAGCATCCTCGCGCGGGCCGAGGCGAACTACGACGTCCCGTTCGACAACGATCAGTGGCGGCTCGAACGTGCGAAGGTCAACGCTGGCGAGAAGGACCTCCCACCGCTCGATGCCCAGAGCGGACACCCACCCGCACCGACGAAAGGCCCAGAGCAGTAACTGCTCGCCGGAACGCAAGCGTTCGGAGCCATCGGTGCGCTTGGGCGAACCAACTCGGTCATGATCCGGTGACAAGCAGGTCGTCGTCCCCGACAGAAACCGATGGTACAACACTCACCGCACTACGGTAGCCGCGTGTAAGCAGCGAGCCCTCCGCTCAGTGTTCGTCCCTCGGACGACTTGTGGGAATGATCAGATACACGATATGGAGACGGAGCCAACGCTAGAGTCGGACTCACCCGACACAGATGCACGTATCGACGCGAAATCACCCGCTACAACCCCGCTGAATGACACTGCGGAAATGGTTGCAGCGGCTCTCGTCGCCGACGCCACCGGCTACAACGGCCGGGCGCGGTTTTTCGAGGGCGAAGCCGACGGGAGTGGCGATGATCTCGACGGATTTGTCGAGGATGTCACGACTATCGCGCAGTCACAGTGTGAGCGGTGGGAAAGCTACCGCGACATCGAGACGCTGATCTGCCATCTTCCGATCGATCATCTCACGTTCGCCGCACACGACTCGTTAGCGCCGTATTCGGGGCGGTATCCGATGGCGATCCACGTTCGAGCGACCCTCCTCATGGAGATCAACGGCTGGGACGAAACCGCCCTCCACGACTACCTTCGAGCGCATCCCTCACTCCGACAGGCTCTCGGCTTCGAGTCGCTCCCGAATCAATCGACCTTCTGGCGCGCATGGAACGAACGGTTCAGCGCACACCTACGTGACGCTGTACAGGAGGGTGCCGATGCGATCGTGAGGGCCGCACGCACCTGCGAGGTGTCGCTTCCCGATCGGATCGAGACGCATGAACCGACTGAATCCGACTCCGACAACCATCCTGAGCACCAGCTCATCGCCGAGAAGACCGACGAAGTCTGGCAACAGGCCAAGCCGTTCGTGACCGACGCCTTCGCGCTTGATCGCGGGCCAAACTGGCAAATTCACGAGAACGCCTTCTGGGAACAACACGCCTACATGGGGATGCGCGAGGACATGTACGCCCGGAGTGGCCCGGCGTCGTTCTCGCTCGACACCACGCGGGAGCGCATTCCAACGGGATCGACCCACCGTTACCAGATCGGCAAGCTCTCAGTCGAAGAGATCCGGGAGATGCTCCGGAACACCACGCGGATGCTCATCGCTCGCGCCCGCCAGAACGGTGAACTCAACGGGACAGTCATGGCGGCCATCGATGTGACCAAGGGCTTCCCGTTCACCGGCGACGTGGACGACCACGAGAATGATATTCTCGGGTACAAGGACGGCAACGACTACTATCAGTGGGCGGTGCTCAAAATCGTCGGGATGGATGTCCCGCTCGTCCTCGACGCTATCCCGCGCGTGCGTGGACAGTCGAAAGATGAGATCGTTGAGAAGCTGCTGTCACAGGCGACCGAGATGGTTGACATCGACCTCGTAATGATGGACCGCGAGTTCGATAGCAAACCCGTCAAGAAGACCTGTGAGGAGTACGGCGTCCACTACCTGAATCCCACCCGTATTTTCGAGCGCAGCGACGAGGCCGACACCATCGCGTGGATGTATCGGAACGGCAAGCGCTTCCACGTCATCGAGGAGGAGACACCCGAGGCCACGGCCACACGCAAGCAAATCTACCTCCCGCAACGGTCGAATTCGGATGACGATGACGACGACAGCCTCTCAGAAGTGTGGAAAGAGATGTGCGGCGAGTGGGAATTCGACGATGTAGGAGGTGAACCAAGCGAGCGGATGTCGTTCTCGCGGCTGCTCGCGGACATCCAGCGTGAAGAGGAAGTCGAAGAACGCAAGCAGAAGGCGCAGGACGGAGACGTGGATACCTCCGAAACCGTTGTCTTCGAGACGAACCATCCATACGTGACAGCGCGTGACGCTGGCGATCAGCAGATGGACGGGAAAGCGTTCATCCATATGATCGAGCGGCTGATCCGGTGGTATCGCCGTCGTTGGGGTATTGAGAATGGCTTCAAGAAGCAGAAGCACTTCATGGTGCGGACCACCTCGACCGAGCGCGACTATCGATTCTTCAACTTCGTGTTCGCGTGCGTACTGTATAACGTTTGGCGGCTGGTCGATTTGCTGGTGAAGCTCACCATCGACGGGGAGAACACGTCATACGCGCCGCGCGTCGATGCGAACCAGTTTCTGACCGTTGCCAAGCAGTTCTACGGTCTCGATCCGCCTGATTGACGTCCGATCACTTCCGTGACTGTCGGTCCGTGAGCGGCGGCACTGTTCAGCGGGTGTTTATTTCACGACTTGATTTCCCGATTCCGGGATGGTGATCCGAGATTGGTCAGCGGTTGTTTATCACAGTGAGAAAATGGCCGGAACGAACACTCGATCCGTGCATTGATCAGCTACCTAGCCGACATCAGACTAGCAGAAGTCGACTATCTGGATCGGTTGTGCACAAAATTCTGCGAAATTTAGGCTGTCGGAGTTGGTTTCGTAATCCGGCGTGCATGAGAAACCACCTACCTGAGTTCCGATAGATCCGTTTGCTGCTCAGCTGAGAACATACCAGAGAATGAACTTATTAGCAAACCGGTGGTTTGTAGAAATCCATCCTCCGAATCTCTGGATCAGGGAATCTATGAAAGCAGTATAGTGCTATACAATTCATCTTTTTCATAACTCATCGGTTACTGGGCTGTTGATCAGAGTGAAAAACTAACGACTATGATGAAATAGAATGGGAACAACACCTCTTCCCTAGAGGGTAGCGTGTCATAGGGATCGTTACATACCCCAGTAGGTTCCCAAGAAACGGTATCTGAGAAGCAGCCAGTATCGTCGCAATTCAGAGCCAGCGGTAGCGGGCCTCTTGATCGATACCGAAAACTATGCTAACCGTTCTATGACACTTTATGAGTTTAGAATAGTTTTATAAGTCAATAGTTCATCAATATGTGATGAATCCAACAATGGCTACTGATACAACCGGAAACCTATTCGATGATCGTGAACCAATCAGAAAATGTCCGTATTGCGGCGAAGAGAAGAAGTCCCGTGGTCTGTGGGGACACGTTATGAATTCCGACGAAAAGGAGCACGGTCCCCCGAAGGGAAGTCCCTGACGGGTTCGCAGTCGAAGATGCAGAAATTGTCGGCTACACCGAGGTAGACAAGAAAGAACCAATCTCCGGTTCCGAATCTGGTAAGGAGCTTATCCTGTGTAAGATTTGCGGTAACACCTCACGAGGTATGCATGGTTTTCATATTCATGTCAAGAAGATGGCTGGCAAGGAAGGCCACCCTGAAGACGCCACAGAGATTGGCGAGAGCGATTACAAGGCTATCCCTACGGACGAACATTGGCAGCCCACAGGATCGTCTGACGACGTTAGCGAGGAGGATATGGACATGGTTCAATGGGAAAATGACAACCACGATAACGAGTCAGACAAGACTGCCGAGGGTATGTTTGTTCCTGTTGACGAGATGAGGGAGCTTAGAGACTTACTAATCAGAAGCCGGGAGAAACAGCCTGTTGTTGATGAAATTGAGAGAATTATGCAACGGTATTCATAATATTTGATAGAGTAGATAAGAAACACCAACTAGAAGGAAAAATGATAAAATAAAAATTCGGCTAACATAGTTAGGGCAACCATGACGATTCCAAATTACTGGTCGGAGGAATGGCTACGTGACGAGTATGTTAACAAAGGGCGCACCAAACATGATATAGCGACTACCGAGGATGTGGGTCCAGCAACTATCCAGAAGTATCTCACACGTTTCGGGATCAAGAAGAGAGGAGATGATAGGAAGTACAAGGATGAAGAGTGGTTACGGTCCCAACGAGAAGCCGGGGAGTCAGTACGGTCAATGGCACGGGAAGCTGGGTGCAATCACTCAACAATTGTGAAGTACCTCAATGAGTTTGGGATTGATTGATGCTCGCGGGCTTCCCCCGTCGATTCTAAAATGCTATGTCAGCGTGTCATAGAAAGATTTGCATGGTATTCGGCCACCGTCCAAGAAGTCTGCTACCGCTGGCTCTGAATAGTGACAATATTGTCCACGTATTAGGTCACTGGTTCTCGGCCTGCTATTGACCAATGTGACGAATTCGATGACACGCTCCTAGGGACTAAACGCGGTGTTTCTCGTCGACGGGATGGGGTATCTGACCGCTCCATCCGTGTTCGGTTAACACTCCCAGTAATATTTCTCCGTCTGCGGCATCGTTCGTCTCGCATGATTTCGTCGGAGCTGCGTCCCCACAAGTCCCGGCTCATTCGCCTCTACGGGCTTAACCGAACACGAATGCTGACCACTCTTACAAAGACTGATCTCAGCGGGCATATTGACTACACTAACCGCAACAACGTCGAGAAGCTGCTTCAGACGTTCACAATGCGGATCGAGCGAGTTCACGAAAATCTAGAACGGTAGTCAGCCAGCGTTCTGCGCTTGGCTGCCTGCCTACGCCTATTACTACAGTCACCTCCGAAGTCACCAAGCTCTTGACAATCAACCGCCGATCGAAGCTGCCAGGCTAAGTTAACAGTGGCGGCCAGAAACAGTCCTCTCAGCCGTGGAATTGCTGAGAGAAAGAACACCATAGATTCAAGTTGCATCGCTTCGGCGTTAGCAGTAGCTCGCGAAAATAACCCACAGCGGGCCGGGGATGGTAGGAACATCCCCGAAGCCGAGGAACCTGATAGCCTCTATGAGTACAGAGAGAGCCCCCGGTATTGAATCTACCGGACCGACGACCGACGAACTGGCCGACCAACTATCGCGGGTACTAGAGCGTCTTGACGCCGTTGAGGCCGAAAACGAGCGACTTCACGCCGAACTCGACGCCACTCGTAAGCAACAGCGAGAGGACCTTCATGTTCTCGTGAGAGAGAATCACGAGCTTCGTCGTTCCCAGAAGCAGCTCGAAGCGCGCGTCAAGGAAATCGAAGACGAACGCGACCAGCTGCAGAGCGAACTCGAACGCGCCGAAGCTAGCCGCGGACACATTATCGAGGACATCGTTGACGTCGAAGAGCAACTGGACGACGTCGAGGCCGGGTCTGGCAGTGTGATGGGTGGGGATGATACCGCCGAAACCACCCCACAGGATACGGAAATGACCCCCATCGAGCGCGTTTCGGAAATGGACGCCGAGGATACTGGCATCGACGTGACGCCCTCCATCGAGCGCGCGGTCTCGATCTTCGACCACTGGCAAGAGTGGTCCAACAAGACACCGAAGGGTCGTGTCCTGAAAGACGGACTCAAGAGCCTCCTGAGGACGGCAACCGGCGAGAAGCTCGCGTGGCGGCAGGTCTACCGCGCCGCTGAAGCGCTCGAAGAACTCTCAAAGGGCCAAATCGAACTCATCCACCACAACCGCCACGGAAAGATGCTCATCGAATCCGCTGCGGCTCGGAGCGGCGACTGTCAGCCGTCGTCAGCGGCCGCGAGATGAACCCCGTCAGAGAACCGCCTGCTAAACGATAGCTCGAAAACAGGAATAATCGTTTCGGCCATAACCGTGGTGCAAGCATGGGTTGATTACTGACGGGTAAACTGCCTCATTCAGCCTCACAGCTAGATCAGAGAACAAAGAGAGAAGTTCACCTTCTGACGACAGATGTCAGCGGGGTCGGTCTAATCTCGTCCTTGACGGCACTCCTCACACACTAGGGTTGGGTGCTATCTCCTGAGTTACATACTGGAGCTGCTCAAAGGTTGATTCCGTTCGGGGTTTGTATTCCGGATCGATATGCTTCGCAGACGAGGAAACCGTCGAATTAGGGTGGGATTTCATTTCTTCATATAGATCTTCTTGGTCCATTGTCCGAATGAAATCCCCATACTCGCGCATACGAGATAGGTTGTGAGGATTTCCCGTCTCTTCGAACGTACCCATCTCAAAAAGAAGCTCCTCAAGTCCCTCCATTACCTTCTCCATCGGGACAAAAAGCCGACTATCCTCGATCCGGTGTGCATCCAAGAGTTCGTCCGGGTATTCTTGCTCCGAACTATCGGATCCAGTCATGGTTTTTCTCAACGCCGGAGGCCGTTATCTCCTTCCACTGAATGCTCCAACTACGACATCACACGGCTGAGGTGCTCATACATGGCCTGGACGATCTCGCACCGTTCGTCGTCGAGGTCGTGCGCACCGAGAGCAGCCTCAACATCTGTCGGAGTACGCTCGTTGACGTTCGCCCGACGAAGTGATGCCTGCCGGCTCCCACTACTCCGCTGGCCGGCCACTCACCGGTTTTGAGTTCTACCCGATCCGCGGCAAGTCGAACCCTTTGCCACAGTCTCGGCACTCATATTCGAGTTCCTCCGCCGGCGTGAGTTCAGCGTGCAACGACCCACAATTCGGACACGGAGTTTCGGCCGCCGCGGCAGGGTCTGAGGACATGGTTGTTCGCCTCTACACTCTCTTCGAACTTGAAACAAGTAACTTTACTGGTTAAAATGGTGGACACATCACAGTATCTGTCCTTTTCATAGGGAGCACCGTTCTCACACCGCGCTTAGGGTTTAGCTGGAGTTTTCGCATTTTCCAGTGTTACGGAATGGCTACCTGTTGAAATCGGCGTGGAAGACTTAGAGAATATATTCAGCAATTCTAAGTTCCTAACTACGGCAACACCCAATTCTGCTCACTCGTCAGATTTCACTTCTTTATCAACACTGAGGAAGTCTGCCCCTTGATAGTTAGAATAAAGAACCTGTGCTTTATGCTTGTCCTCAACGCCAGCGATATCGAGTAAAATACACTCGATAATGATTTGGAGTTTATATCTGGTCTTGACTAGTTCCTCAGTTGAATAATCTTCCCCAAGACCGTGTGCAAGGTCATGTCGAATTGTGGTGGCTGTGGACAAAGTTTCATCAACATCAACTAGGAGAGTCAAGACAGATCTTTCTTCTTCGACGACCATCTCAAGCTTGTCTTTGAAAGATGGCAAATTTCCGATACTCTGCAGTAGATTCTGAATTCGCTCTTTCACTTCCAATCCATTGGGAATCTCACTGACGAGGGACTTCCGAAGATCTCGATACGCATCTTTCTCCATGATTTTGAAATCTGGATATCGGTGACTGAAGTAAGACTCTATTGCAACCGCCAGTGATAGGAATTGATGCTCTAAGAATAGATGCGAATTATAGATCGTGCCGAAATAAAAATTGAATAAGTATTCTGCTTGCCCTTCATCCTGAAACCAGTGCTGTAAGCTGTTCTCAAGATTGACGTCATCTGGCCTGAATAACATTGATGCACGGCTCACAGACCGGTCCGCTGGTGCATGACTCGGGATATTTGAAAACACCTTGATCCACGTATCTTCACCTACCATACCAGAGACATCTGTTGGTTGAACTGGTGTTGCCGTTGCGAGGGCCAAGTATCGCTGTAACGGATTTATATACCGATTACTCAATTCAGGGAATGGGAGCGGTTCATCAGGTATGATATTAACTCTAACCGAGTCCTCCAACTCCGTTGCTGTCACCGACGAAGAGACTGTAGTACCAACGAAGAAGGTTAGCTCAGCATCACGGAGTTTGATTTCGACCGTTTTCGGCTCCTTGACTCCGTATCGGGATCGTATCCCGTCTTCATCGGAAACTTCATGTTCAATTCTTGACTCGCCAAACCATTCAGCGAGCCCGTTGAAGCCGAATGAGACCTGATTGAACTCTGGTTCTTCTTCGAAATGACCGCCCGTATATACTCGTGTGAATTTATATACTGAATTTGGGTGGCCGGCTTCGTTGCCTATTGAAGGACGACTTATATTGACTGGGACTGCATCAGTGATAGTGACCAACTTTGACTCAATAGTTTCCCCGAGTAGAAATCCTTCAACGTGATCTTCGAGGTCCATCTCCATGAAGTGTGCTTCCTCGTCGTCCTCTTCAGATTCAACCAGAGTCCCAAATAGATCTACTTCACCCTCTTCGGGATGGTATTCGACTATTCCGGGAACTTTCTCATCGGGGGAATTTGGAGACCACCACTTTCCCTTAAATGTTTGAGCGTCCATACATCAGTGTTGAATTCATACCATATATCGATTGGGACATCCTGATCCGAAAATATGAACAATCCTCCCGTGAATTGAGCAGTTACTTTGCCTTGTGCTATACAACCCAAGCGGCGTGTAAGGGTTGAAACATCCCTTAGAGACTAATTTCACTCGAAATCCAATGTGTCGCCCACGGCTCTTTAGACAGCGGCTCTCTGAGTCCGGAGTATGGCAATTCCGTTCGGCGCGACGTGGGGCACGCTGATCGAGCGCTGTGAGAACCTGCCCGACGAGGCGACACTCATCACGCCGTTGGCTTCGAAACGATTTCGGATCACCGACGTTCAGGATCAGCGCGTCATCATCGAGGACGTCGATTTGGGTGACTCACAGCCGCTGCAACGCGAGCAGTTTGAAGCGCTCGCCGAGCACACACGCGAGGCGGTTGATGGCTACGAACTCGACCGCTTGCCGCCGAAGGCCGAACCATACGCGGCAGTGCTTGCACTTCACCCGCGCTACGTGCTCGACGAACGCGAGAACACGCTGACTGAATTAGACGAGGCCGACGAGAGCGCCGTGCTGGATGAGACACCACACTTGTCGATGACTGCGAGTGCCGAAGACGAGCAAGACAGCGAGCGCGAGGTGCCCGAGATCGACGTGTATTCGGACATGCTGCTGTTGATCGACGCGCTCGAACGCGAGGACATGAGCGCTCTCGAAAGTGTCGAGACGCCCGTGCTGGTCAATCTGTACACCTTGCTGTCGGATGTTCAGCGCAATGCCAACGATCTGCGACAGGACGTGACCGATGTTCTCTTAGAGCGGGTCGGGCACGACCGGCCGTTGCATGGTCAGTACGGCTCGGTCCAGCGAACGACCCGGCGAAACCGTTCGCTCAAGGACGACGAGGAAGTTCTCAATGCGTTCGCCGAGACTGGTATCGATCGCGAGCAACTGCTCGGTGTTGACCGAAGCAAGGTCGAGGAAGCGCTGGATGTCGCCCCAGTATCTGAGGAGGACGTGTACGACGTGAACAAGAGCGAGTACGTGCGCAAAGCCGAGGTAGACGAAGAGCGCAAGGAGACGCGCTTACAGGGGTTGAAAGACCGGTTGGCGGTCAGCGACGATCCCGAGGCAGATGTTCTGCGTCAGGAAGTCGAGCGGCTGGAACAGGAAATCGAGGAGCTGACTGAATTTTCACCGGGTAGTTCGTTCGAAACGCAGGTAGAAAGCAGTTGAGGGGCGATTACGGATGGTATTGTATTCTGATGATGACTTTTCCTACGGGCGTTGGCGGTCCGCCTTGTGTAACATTCGATGACCTATGCGTCTTCGCCTGTTACACAAGGTTATCATGGTAGAAGAGCATCTGCCGACATCGCTGCCATCGCTGTCAACGCGTCTCGCTGAAGGACTGTCAAAGCAGGATAGCGAGATACTCTCGAAGCGTACGAATACATTGAGGCGCTGATTGAGAGTGGCGAGAAGGAGCTGAATAAAGTGACAGAAACGTTAGACCGGTTTAACTTCTTCCTGCCTCCGAAAGCCCGCACAGCGGAGTGATCTGGGCAACGTTTGGATGGTAGAGGAGTGTGGCTGCTTCTATGGGACAAAAATCGACCGACGGATGTAAATTCTCTGGTTCACCCGCTGATCAACATTCATTTCTTACGCAGATCACTCCGCTGTGCGGGCGAGCAGGACCGAGGAGGTGGGCGGGCGCGGAGAGTGGGTACGCGGTCGGGTTCTGGCCGGCCCGAAGGGTCGGAATTCTTCTGCGGTATTGGTTCCGGTGCTCAACTCAATCGCGCGGGAGAGACGCGCGTGCCGGGTTTTAGAGACACATCTATTACTAGGTTACCGATAACCTTACGCTTTAGGCAGGCAGAGTACTAGTGTAATCCTTGAGCCATGGCTGAGTTTCGCACTTGGGTAAAGTGGACGCTCTTTTTGAGTGCGTATGCTCCTCTGTGGATATCGATATCTATTGACACATACGATGTCAAAACCGCAGTTAGTGGATACATGGTACCTATAGTATCTATATTGTTTGTGATGGTAGCTGTTGTTTCCTCTTTGGTGCTCTATCTTGCTATGGGTGTTCGAGAATCTAAGGAACCAGTGTATCGAGTAGTCCAGAGCTACCAAAGAAGAGACGAATTGATGTCCTCGTATTTAGTGGCGTACATAATACCATTCATAGGCTTGAACTATAACTCAATTCACAGTTGGGCTATTCTCTTCATATTCCTTTCTGTTTTAGCCTCTATACAAATTAGATCGGATCAACTGTATATAAATCCGTTATTATCTGTGCTGGGATACAAGATTTATGAGATGGATTGTGAGGAGTTGGGGTCATCTCTCGTTGTAGTCGATAAGGGTATTCAAGTACAACAGGGGTCACTGAAAATGACCGAGATTGGTCGTGGTGTATATATCTCTACAGATGGAAGTTGATCCTACCCATGGAAGTTAGCGATTTGAGTGATGCCCGAGACCGCATGAATAACGCTGATCCCGCACGTAGTCTATTAGTCGGACGTGACCACTCCGAAGATGGTTTGAGTTTTGGGGAAATTCCATTACATCAAGAGATTTGTGACGAACTTGAGAGCCTCGTTTTAGATGCTTTATCCAATAGCATCGATAGTATTCAAGAAGGAACGAGAGCATTGGAGCACTATGATATCGCAAACCTAAATCGAGGCGATCCGCCTGTACAGTTCATGCCGCTGGATGAATTCCCCTATTCTGAATCTGTTTCTACACTGATTGATCGAAGTTCATTCCAAGAGACAACGTACGACGAACCCCGCCCTGATATTCAAGCGATTAGATTGGAAGACGGAAATGGAAATCTTCTGATCGGGTTTAGAGAATACACGAATCGCCAGGTGGTTTCGCCGAGTAACAAGCTACGCGTTTTCCTCGCTGGTCAAGAATATAGTCGATTTGAACGGGAGGTAGTGACTTTACCATCGAAAATCGACGCCATGTACCTTGACGGACATATTATCGTCTTCAATCAGAAACAATTCGAGGATGGTTTCAACTACGTTGATCATTTCTTCGATCAGTCTGAAGACATACTTGATGAAATCGAGGCCGGACCACTTAATGTAACGAATATGGATGATTTCCGTGGATGGATCTCAAATGACCGACGGAAAGCACGGAAGATCTGCCAGCTGTCCGAGTTTGGGATTATTGATGAGTTAGACATGAGCACTGCAACCGACATAATCGACGTACACTCGTTGGGACTGGATATTACTAATGGTACTGGTGGATCTGAAATATCAGTTCCCAATGGGAACAAGGCATGGGACATGATTAAACTACTGAACAATGACCATTTGGTGTCTCCTGTGAACTCTGAAGAATTCCAAGCAACAGGAGGGAAACGCCGGCCTCCCGAGTGATTTCTATGTCATCACGAAGTAGGGATTTGGGCCTAATCGCCCCGTACACCACGGGGTTTCACGTCGACAGAACGCCGATCGCGAATAGTAACACGAGATTCGTATTCTCGTGTGCATATCCACCGCCGAAGCCCCTCAGTTCGTGTCCACTCGCCGAGAGTCGTCAGCCACCCGTACGACAAGCGCATGACACCGGAACGGTCTCTCGGTCGAACAGCACGGCTTTGAGAGGGTCGTGTGTACGAGCGGCCATGCGAATCCGAACAGACGGCAAGTTCACGTACCGGGAGGAACTCGTCGACGACGTCGCCGACCTGCTCGACGAGAACACGCGCGTCGGCGCGGTCGAAGCCTCGTGCGAGTTCACGCAGGCGATGTTGCCAGCGCTCGCGAAGGCCGTCGAACACGAGGACATGACCGAGGAGCTGGCTGAGATACTGAGCACGCGCGCCGTCGACGTCGAGTACGAAATCTCGACCGGCGTCAATGTTCGCGATGCCTGACCCACCCCCTCGCTGTCACTCGCTATCGCCGTAAATCGTCTCCTCGCGCTCGCCGCTCTCGACTGCGTTGACGAACGTGGCACGGCAGTCCGACGAACAGAACAAGTAGCGAGCGACGTGCTCGTCGTCGCTCTCGGGCGTGTACCGGCGCACCTGGATCGTCTCGTGCGCCTCGACGTCCTCGTCGGTCAGGTAGGTGATTACGCTCTCGCTGCATCCCGGCCCCTGACAGGGGAACTCGACCGGCTTCGCTTCCATGTGGGGCGTGCCGTGGCTCTCAATCATCCGACTCGTCCTCTTCACTGCCCGCATCGCGGTCGATCTCGACCGTCCGCTCTTCGGGCTCGGACATCTCGAAGGCGAGCAGGCGATCGCCAGCCCACACGTTCACCTCTGGGGGATCTTCCCAGTCGATGCTGTCGGGGTCAATCAGCTCCGCGAGCGCCTCGCGCGGGATGACCAGCCGAAGCGTCTCGCCGTAGCGTCCCTCCTCCCGAATGTTCCGCGCAAAGCGCTCGCTGCGTCCGTCGACGCTCTCCTCGCTGCCGAGCGCTGCGAGCATCCCGATCTCCGCGACCGAGTTCGGGTTGAATCGGAACGAACCGCCATCTTCGAGACCGGCGGCGGCGATTGCGTCGGGGATCGAGACGATCACGGTGCCACGTTCGGGGTTCTGCCGCCGAAGGGTTGCAGTCTGTACTTCTCGAACATCCGCACTCTCGTTTTCTGACATGGGGGTTGTGTTCGTTGCCATAGGGTAGATGCTCCGTTTTGGTGTTCTCCGGGGTTTCGAGGGCCCGGAACCCTGATACTCACAAGCCGAATCGAACGGCGGCGGGAGTTTCCCCGCCCGCCCACGGTGTGAGCAGCTGCCTACTCCGTGTACAGGCCCATCAGCGCCGCGTGGACGACGTCGAGGTGGCACGGGTCGCCGTCGCCATCGGGCCAGTCTTCGCGCTCTGAGCGACACCAGCACGCCACGCGCTTGCCCCGAAGCTTGCCGAGATGGTAGGCGAAGAACTCGCCGTCACGAACCTTTTCGAGCAGATCGCGGCGGAACGCTTTGAGGACGCGCCAGCGCTCGACCTCGGTGTCTTCTTCCATCGGGTGCGGGTTGCCGATCCAGCCCGGAGCAGGGAACGCCGTGTTGCCCATGTGGCGCTTCTCTCCAGGACGAACGTTCGGCGACGCACGGCCGCCGTTGACGTCCCAGTCCTCGTCGCGACGTACGTGGCAGATCTCGATGCCCGGCCCGCGCTCGTCGTAGCAGTCCGGGCAGAGATCCAGCCGGCGCTCCTCATCGATCGGGCACTGCACGATCTGCTCGCCCGGCTGCTCGCCACAGTCGTCGCACGGCGGGGCGTGTTCCGGCGGCTCATCCTGGTATGCTGCGTCGGGATCCGGCTCGTCGACGCCTCCGGGGCGGCCGTGGCCCGGCCTGTCGATGGCGTCCGGGTCAGCTGTACCTCCGTCGGCGAACGTATCGAAGCCCTGCTGATCGCCCTCGCGGTCCTCGGTCGTCCGGTCGGCGACGGCGACCGCATCACCGTGCTTGCATCGCCCGAGGCGCTCGAAGCCGGTCTCGGGATCGTCGCGTATCGCATCTGCGTGTGAGAGCAGTTGGTGGAATTTGTACCCCGCGCACGTACACGAGTAGACCTGTGCCGCGCCGTCCGTTCCGGGCACCGTGTGAAGCGAGACGATGTAGCCGCGGGTGTCATCGTCGCCGGGCTTCGAGGACTGGACCAGTGTCCGCTTCTCGATCTTCGGGGAAATCCCCAGCTCCGAAAGCAGGTCGCCGAACGCACTGTCCTCTATCTCGATGCCCCCGATCTCGTCGTCGACGAGCCGGGCGACGGTGAGATTCCGGTCGCTCATTCGCTCCCTCCCCCGCCCCCTCGCTTAACGACCCACACTGTCGAATTGTTCCGCTCCGTGTGCCGTCCAATGGCGATTCCCGACTCAAGGGGCGATTCATCCGCCAACTTCGGCAGATAGGACCCAGCCATTTTCGACGTCAGTTCTGAGTCGCTGTCCGCAATATCTCCCGCTTGGAAGTATCGACAGCTGTTGCCGTACTCGTCGGTATCCAGTAGCTGGATGACTGCGTTCTCCACGCGCTGCCTGCGCGATTGCGGGCTCTCGAATGGCATCATCGCCCCTCCCGCTGCTCGCGATCGTCGGCGCGGAGCTCGTCGAGACACTCGCCGCACATCTGGCCGCGTCCAGGAACGACGTTCCCGCAGATTTTGTAGCGAGCGCACGCGCCCTCCGGGGCGGCGTCGACGTCGAACGTGGTGAGGTCTGACTGGCTTTCACTCATCTGGCGGCCTCCGGTTCCGGCTCGTCGATGTGCTTGAGTAGCGTGTGGAGTTCGGCTTTCTCGCGGTTGAGTTGCTCCTCTTCGTAACCGATTCCGCGGATCACATCTACCTCGCGCATGACAAGCCGAATCTGCTCGGCGATATGGTTGAGCTTCGCCTCAGCGGCGTCGGACATGAGGTCGTTGTCCGCTGCCCCGGAAAGCATCTCCCGCGCATCGTTGACATCCGATCGGAGCCTCTTCGCCTGTTGCTTTTGCTCGCTGAGTTCATCGCGACGGGCTAATATCTCGTCAAGACGCGCTTTCGGATCCGCGGGCGGGTCGTCCGGGACCGCGTACTTCGGCACGTTGTCGCAGTTCGGGGACGAAACGAGACCCGAACGGCCGGCGACCGTCTTGGTGATCTGGCCGGTCCCGTCGCACCGATCGCAGTCCTCGTGCTTGATGCCAGTCATAGCTCATCCATTCCGGAGGCCTCGCCTCCACCGAAGTCGGCAGGCTCGCACCGAACCGGCACCTCGTCGCCGTGAGCGTTGGTGTTCGTGTTCTGGCCACCGTCTGGGCATGCATCGGCGCTTTCCTCGTCGCTCTCGTTGCCGATCGGCTCCAGACGTTTCTCCGGGTAGGCGTAGCGCTTAATGCGTGCCCGGTCCAGCTCGCCGTCGGCGTACAGTTCGAGCACGTCAGCGGCTTCCCAGTCGACGCCCATCGCGTCCTCAATGCCCTCGACGAACGCAACGTCCGCCACTGCGTCGCTCGCGGGATACTCGGGGTTCGCTTCGGCGATGGTCTGGCCGATAGCCGCGACGTAACATTTCTCGGCGGTCGAAGCGTGAGCGCCGAGGACGAGCACCTGACTGTCGTCGTCGCTCTCGCGATCGAGCGCTCGCTTGCCCGCCTCGAAATGCCGGAGGCCGGTTGTTTCGTCGTCGTTTTGCATAGTGTCGTTTGCCATAGGGTAGGTCCGGGGCATCTCCCCGTATGCATACTGTATAGGCATAAACTCATAAAAGCACCGATCAGCTGCCGGTCCCAGCCGAATATTTCGACCGGTACGGACGCGCTCCGTTGCACGAAATCGAGAAGGCGGTGAAATCAGTCGTACCCGAACGGAACGTTGCCGTCGTTCGCTTTCAGGTACTCAACCGCCTTGGGGACGCCCTCAAGCCGAATGTTCTGCCGCCCGCCACCGCCGTAACCCTCAATCGGTGAATCGGGATCGGCGAGCATCTCGTCGATGAGCGTCTTACCCCGGCCCTGCTCATGGGAGGGGAGATACTTGTTGACTGCTGTGTCAATAGTGGTCTTGTTCCCGCCCGTGATGGGGCCGTCTCGAATCATTTTCTCCACGATGCGATTTCTGATTTGTTGGTCATCCATTCTTAGATGCTTCACCCACTCTACCCTATGCGCGACCATTGTATAAATGCGTTGCATCAGAACAACACACCCGTCTGAATGACACAACGTTTAATTAGCTGCATGACCTGAGTAAGGACATGGAAGCACAGATGGACGAATCAGACATGGCGTTTGCCGACGGACACCCCTTCATGGAGGTGTTCGGCACCCCCGGGCGGACGAAGATATTGGCCGCATTCGTCTCCGAGCGTGGTCGGGACATCACGATCAGCTACGTTGCGCAACTCGCCGGAGTCGCCCGCAGCACCGTCTACAAGCACCTCGAAGACTTAGAGCAGCTGGGAGTCGTAGAAAAGACGCGGGAGATGGGCCAAAGCACCTACTACACCCTCAACGACGACAACGACCTCGCCCACGAACTATATCGGCTCGAAGGCATCACGCTCAAAGCGCGCGAAGAACACAACTAACCTCTCCTCTGCGCGGGCTGTACCTCAGTTGGATCACGGCAAACGTCGGAAAAGAGCCGTATTAGCGAACTTCCGACGGATCGAATGCTCGACTCCACGGGACGCACGCGGCACGATCGGCACGGTGGCCGGGGCCGCATGGCGACCACGACGTGACGCGCTCGCCGATCCACCACGCGGGCCGAAGCACAAGCGCCAGGACACCGCCGTCCAGCTCCGGTGCCGGGTCGTACACGGCGAGCGCATACTCGCCGTCAGCCTTGACGAGCGCGCGGTACGAACTTTCCCGAAGCCACCAGCCCCCACGGCGCTGGGAACCCCTCCTGTACGCGGTAGCGGGCCGCCTTGACCTCGATCGGCGTGTGGGCCTCGACCGAGCCGAACGCGCTCACGCGGGCATCTGTGGCGTCTGAGAGCGCCTGCATCGTCAGGGCGTCGTACCAGCCGGGCGCGGCGACATCACCGGCGACGTGCTCCAGCTGCCAGCGGTCGCACGCGGCGATCTCGACGGTGCGCCCCCAATCGGCGTTATCGTTCTCGGGAGGATAGGGAAGCGCCTACGCCCGGTTTCTCTTCCCGCAGTTCGGGCACCGCACGGTGCCGTTCCGATCCACCTTCAGCGAGCGGCCGCAGTTCCCGCACCGAATCCGGGGCATCAGCTGCTCACCTCGATGTCGCGCACATCTTCGAGCGCGAACGCACCGATACGCGCGTCGTAGCCGAGCGTGGCTTTGGCGACCGCTTCGCCGGATTCGAGCGCGTCGTCACCGCCGGGCGAACCACAGGATTCACAGCTGACCCAGCGAAGCGCCCACGTGTCCGACTGCCGGGCGCGAGTCGCGTAGACCACGACCGTATCAGCGTCGGTGTCGGGCGCGTCAGCGCGGCGCTGGCCGTCGCTGAGGCGTCGGTTACAGGTGTCACACGCGGCGCTGCCATCGGGACCGCCGACCGGCGTTCCGGCGAGCGTCCGCGCGTCTATTCCGCTCTCGTCTGCTGTCGTTTCGGGTGCCATAGGGTAGATCGGGAGTCTTCTTCTCCCGTATGCATACCATATAGGCATAGAACTATAAAACCATTGATTTCGACAGATGGCGGGGCTTTGCGGCGGGAAAGCTACCCGCTCGCGGCGAAGGTGAGCGGGCGAATCTGCCGAGCGAAAGCGCGCGAAAAAGCGGCCGGCCGTTTAGTCCTCGAAGCCGTCCATCATCCCGTTCAGGCTTTCGAGTTCGTCGAGAATCCGCTTGCGCTCGCGTTCGAGCTGCTTGCGGACCTCTTCGAGCGTCGCGCCGTAGTCGCCGATCTGCTGGCCGGGCGCGGGGCAATCGGTTTCGGTAATCTGCATCGCCACGCGTCGCCGATGTTTGCAGTTCTCGGCGTGGTTGAACTGCGTATCCGGGCAGTCACACCCGCGCTCGTTGTCGAGCACGACGATGTAGTGGCTGCCGGACTGGCTGTGAACGTCGTACATGCCGATGCACTCGCCGTCTGCGTCGGTCTGAGGCACGACGACCATGCTTTCGCTGCGAGCACGAACGGCGCGGCGTTCGTCGCCATCGAGCGCGTCCATGTCGATTTCGTCCGATTCGTCGTTTCCGTCGAGGGTTGCGGTGTTCGGTGCCATAGGGTAGATCGGGAGTGTTTCTTCCTCCCTATGCATACCATATAGGCATAGGCACTTAACTCTGTCGCTCGCACGCGAGAAGCCAGTTTTCGGCGGAATCGGAATCTTTATAGTTCTATGCCTATACAGTATGCATACGGGGAGATGCCCCGGACCTACCCTATGGCAAGCGAGAATCCAACGGACGAACTGCGGACGGAACTGAGCGAAAACGATGACGGGTTCTGCACCCTTCAGGTGCGTACCAAGCGCGGCGACGGAACCCGCGACGAAGACCGTGTGACGGCCACGCTCGGCCGCGACAGCCTCGAAGCGGTCGAGGAACGCCGCGAGCGCATGATGGACCTCGTTCGGGCGACCGCCGAGGACGCCCGCGAGATCCAGCCCGAGGACGCTGAGGATCCCGAAGACGGCGCGGAGGACGCCTAACGGTGCACTGCGGCGACTGCGGCAGTCCTCTCCAGATCGTGGACGTCTCCGCCGGCGAGAAGCGGGCGTTCGAGCGCTACGAGTGCCCCGACTGCGGCGGCACGGGCACCTACACTAACGAGTTCGGTGTTCCGGGCGGCGAAGTGCGGACCTCGGGCATCGTCACGCGGTAAACGCGGGCGGTTTTCAGCGAGAGCGGATGATCCATATAACCGAACAAACCACCTTCGGGACCGACGAGAGTGCAGCCAGCGAGAGCGGCGAGCACAGCGCTGCCGATCGTCCCGACGCGCTCGATCTCGACGGCGACCACCCGCTCGCGAACTTTCGCGCAGCGCTCCTCGACGACTGGGAGAGCGTCGCCGAAGCCCGCGCGGTGGCCGGCGATGACGGCCCGCGTCTCCGCGTCGCGTTCGACCGCGATCGACCACCCCGCGGCTTGGTAGACTACCTGATCGGTGCATCCGCGGGCGTCGCGATCGTCGACATCCCCAGCTGCCGGCCGGGCCGATACGTGGCCGCGATCGAACCGAACGAGCGCCGGCGCGAACGTAACTAGCGATAGTTTCCGTAGTAGCTTCGCGCGCCCGCGCGACGGCACCGCGAAACTCTGCTCGGCGGCGTGGCTTCCGAACGCTTTTCCGAACGTCCGCGAGTAAATACGGGTGCAGGGCTTTGCCCTGCGAGAGGCTCCAGAATCTTTCCCATGCCATAGGGTAGATCGGGGCCTCTTTCACTACTACCCAAACGCCGAGAGGCATCCTTCTATCCCCCATTCGCAGGCTTTCCGACAGAGTTATATGTCTATGCCTATATAGTATGCATACGGGAGAAGAAGACTCCCGATCTACCCTATGGCACCGAAAACGACTGCGGACGGCGACGAAGCACAGACTGGCGAGCGCTGCGCCGAGTGCGGCAAGCGCACCGAAACCGACGACTTCGACCGGCGCGAGATCCACGAGCCCGGCTGCCCGAACACGCCCGGCACTACCGACCCGTACGCTCACGAGGACGACAAGGAGGTGGACACCACCCCCCTATGAGCAGCGATAGTTCACCGATTCTGGTTGCGGGCGACGACGGCGAAATCCTCGACGAGAGCGGGCGCGACGGCTTCGCGGGCGGCTGCGTGACCTGCTACCAGCGCGGGCAAGAGCAAGCGATCTGGACGGTTCACAAGTCGCCGGAGTGGGAAGCCGGGCCAGCTGGCCGCAAACACACCGTGCGCTGGACGCTTCAGGTCGCTGCCGACGGCGTGGTCTCGACGTCGCGGACCGTCCCCTACGACGGCCAGCGCAGTTTCTCGACTGAAGATCGACCCAACCGGACCGACAAGTCGTCTGAATACCGCCTGAGCGTCGAGGAGGTCCTCGACCGCCACGCGGCGCTCTGCAGCAAGCGCGGGATGGCGGTGTCGGTCGACACGCTCCGCGAGTGCGTGCAGGGCATCCTCGAGCTCTACGAAAGCGGCAATCGCGAGTAGCCCGAAGCGACACACCTACCGCAAATCTTTCTCTTCCCCATTGAGGTGAGACACCCCCCGCGTCTCACGCGACCCCCGGTGTCTCACCCTGAGCGCACCCCTCCAGCGCTGAGGATGGGATCTGTAGTGCTTTAGCCAACGCGCGCGCGACCCCCTCCCTCCCCTAGACACAACCCGACCGAGTTAACATGGGACACTACTCGTCTCTCCCCGGGGGAGGGGTGAGGAAAGGAGATGTCTTATTCCTTTCAGAGGGCCAGAAATTTCGGTATCAGCGGCTCTACTGCGTGACACAGGGAGGTGTCTCATCGGTGTCACAGGTGTCACACCGGGATGACCACACTAGAAGGCTGGCGATGATCCCCCTCCCCTACCCACAACGGTACGGTAGCTGAGGGGTTGTGCGTGCGTGTTCCTAGTAGAGCGAGTCGCCGGAATAACCGCGCTCGACGCCGGCGAGTGCGCGAGATATTGCGTCTTCGGAGCGCTACATTTATCCGATCGATTCGCGTGCAGTCGGGTGGTTCTGTGATCCGAGCGTCGACATCTGAAGGACGCATAGTTGCACCGAATGTACGTGATTTGCGTCGGGGTATGCGTCTCTACAGGCCGGCAGTAGTGGAGATTTGAGGAAAATGCTTTATGTGATTTAAATACCCAAAGCTAGTGATTCGCCAAGCGTGAACTGATGGGTTCGTAGCCACTTGTTTGACTCTCGTATCGATGATAGTTCTGAAATCGATTACTGCATACACAGCGCGTATCGGTCACTGACGAGCCTTTGTTTGGTGAGTGATCAGTATGGACGACAGAGAGCACAGGAGAAGTACTATAGAGCGGGGTCACATCAACTGAGAGTCGAGAAAGTATTACTCAACCACTGTACTGCCCTCGGGAGGCGTACAATCAAATACGTCATCGGAGATCTCAGTGTCGAATTCGACCTCCTCAAACCGTCGTTGTATATCTAAGGGTCCTTCCTCGAGCTGATACCCGAACTCGTGTTTTAGCGGATACCCGTATTCTTGATCAATCCAGAGTCGATACGTATCGATCCGTGACGAAAGCACGTCAGCGCTATCGGTTGGTTCCGAAGAGAGGATGTAGCAGTCATGGTCTGCAACAGTCTCCTTCCCGTTGGCTGAAACCTCGAATGTCTCACCGACGACCGTCTTGACCAACGCTGTTGTCATCACCGAAACTCCCTCTGCACTCTCGAAGTCATATCTCTTCGATTTGCTTTGTTCACTGTTGTAGCTCAGTGCTTCTGCACCGTTTTGCACGAAGAACGATCCCACACCACCGAACCCGATCGTGTCGAACGGGTTGAGTGCGGCCAACTCCGTTTCAATATCGTCCCACTTGTCGACGGTGAGAACCTCCGAACGAATTTTATCGGGTGCTTCGAGCCATTTCTCGCTGGTCGATACCTGACGACTCGCTTGGTACTCTCCAATCTCTCTTTCCCTCCCGTGAATGGTTGAGGGTAGCGAGTCCTGATCCGACACGAGAGCGCAAATCTCCGCTGCGGTCGGGTCAGTCATGATGTATCTCTGATCATCCATCACTCTCTTCTACTTAATATGCTTGTGCTTACTGAACTGGCGCGGCTGTGCTGAATACAGCCTCTCTATCTCGCACATCGGCTCTGTCAGAAAAAGAGTCGTTTCCGGAGTTGACGGCAAAGAACACATCAATTGACGGTTGACGCATTAATAGGGTTACAGCGATCGCGATCGGTGGGAAAGTCGGCCAGCAACAGCACCGTCGGTCCCACCGTCGCGCCACCCACAGGGCGCTCCGGTTCGGCCTCGCAACGGTGATGAGACGGCCGGCAGTTACACTGCCGAGAGCGGCGGGAATTCCTTGCCACCGAAGTAGCTGTGAACGACGTCGAGACGGTCAGAAGCCCGCGTCATGGCGACGTAGAACAGACGGCGCTCTTCGGCCTCGTCGCCATTCTCGAAGCGCTCCATCTGCTTATGAGTGTACGCTGGGAATAGCATGACGTGGGGCGACTCCAACCCCTTCGCGGCGTGGATCGTCCCGACACGCACGTTCTCGGGGTGGTGGTCCGCGCCGCTGCGAAGCGCGCCCTCGACGAGATCTCGCCGCCAGTCCTTCACCGATAGCTGCGGGACGAGCTCGCGCCCGCGGTCGACGTCGGGGAACCACTCGCGGTACTCGCCCGCGGTGATGACATGCCCTCGAATCCGCGACGTTGGCGAGAGGTGGCCGTCTTCGGCGCGCTGTTGGGCCTCGCGCCGCGGCGGGGCGGGCGACAGGTTCTCCAGGAGCGCGGTCGCGACCGGAAGCGGGAGATGCTGCCCGTTGTCGATCGCTTGGATAGCCGAGAGAATCATCGGGAGCGGCTGTTTCCACCGCCGAAGCGGGCCGTGAGGTTTGAGGTCGAGATAGGGAACGCCGCCCTCGCGAAGGCCGTAGGCGATCTTCCCAGCCTGTCGGTTCGTCCGGGCGAGCAAATAGATCTGCTCGTGCTCATCGAGAGCGTCGAAGACCATGCGGCTGAGGTCAAGCGGGCCGTCGGCGTCGACGTGCTCGACACTCCCGCCGTCCGTGCGGGCCGACACACGGCTGACGTCGTGTTCGGGGACTGGCTCAGCGACCGGGACCGCCGCGTCGATCACGGCGCTTGGACAGCGCCAGCTCTTCTCGTGATGGACGACCTCGTCGACGCCCTCGCGCCGAAAGTACATCGGCTCGGCTCCTCGAAAGCCGTAGATGGCCTGGTGTGGGTCGCCGGCGATATACATCCGCTTAATCCGTCCGCTGTCGCGCCACATCTCGTAGAGCTTGATTTGGAGCGGGCTGAGGTCCTGAAACTCGTCGATGATGAGTACATCCGTTTCTGGCGCGTAGCCCCCATCGAGAGCCATCTTCTGGTAGTCATGATGCTGGATGAGGTCATGGCGCTCTTTGAACGCCTCCCACTTCTCGAAGGCCTCGATGACTTCGCTCTCGCTGAGATCGAGGTCGAATGGCGTCTGCCAGTAGTCCGAAAATTCCCAGTCCTTCGTCCGAACGTAGTTGTAGGCGGCGATGAGCTTGTTGCCGAGCGGGATCTCTGATGCACCGCCCTGCTCCAGTTGCTGGATCGGGTCGTCGGTATCGGCGTCGTACCGAATGGATGGGCAGTTTCGCTTTGAGTCGAAGAAGAACTCGAATAGCTCCAGTCCCTTCCCCTCTTGTTCCATGATGATGAGCTTCCCGTCGTCGTCGGGAGCGCCCCGATCTCGCAAGTCGAGTGGGCCGTCGACGAGGCAGGCGACGAGTGCAGCGCTGTGAACGGTCCGCACGCGCTTTTCGAGTTCCTCTTCGTCGGTGTTGGGGTAGACGTCTCTGATGCGTTCGGTCGCCTCGTAGCGTGCGCTCTTTGAGTACGTGAGGAACAGCAGTTCGCCATAGCCCGTGCCGTACTCTTCGGCCTCCGTCTCGGCGAACTTCAGCAGCCGGGTGGTCTTCCCCGAACCCGGCGAACCGATGAGTTTCGTGACGTGCGTTCCGCTCATCGCAGGTCCTCCGGTGCGTCGTCATCGTCCGCATCCTGCGGCCGGTGGCTGCTCTCGTAGGTGTGGTCGGTCTCGCTCGCGGCGACCGGCCACGCCCTGTTCTGCCGGCCGGCGATGCGTTCGCGCTTCGTTCCGCCGACCATCAGCCCCCGGTCCCGCAGAATTTTCGAGAAGCTCATGTCCCCGTAATCGTTGTCGTTGAGCCAGCTCTGGACCCAACGACCGGGGATGAGTACGGCATCTCGGTCGTCCTTGTAGTTGGGCTTGTAGAGGCCGTTCCGGCTCTCCCAGGCGAAGCCCTCTTCCTCCGCCCAGACCCGCATGACGTCGACCTTGCTGAGGAACTCCTCGACGGCGGCTTCCTTCCGTGGGTTGGCCTCGCGCTCGCGCGTTTCCTGGATGTCGAGCCAGTGGCTCGTGAGGTTCGCCCACTCCTCGGGGTCAATATCGATTTTCTCGAAGAACGCGCCGGTGTGGAGTGACCGAAAGTGACCGGGGTCGGCGTTGGTGAGCTGGCCGTTGTCGAACGTAAACGTCTGCGGCTCGCTTTCCGGGCTGTCCGCTGTCGGGCGCATCGTGATGACCCACTCGGCGCTCTCCTCGGCGGGCCAGCAAATCACGCTGACCGTTCGATCGCGGAGGTCCTGCTCGCGCGGTGAACGCATCTGCTCCTCGAACTCGTCGGTGTCGCTTTCGAGATCCGCCTTCGTCAGCGCGTCTTTGATCGCTTCTTTCAGTGCGTCCGGTTCGACGCCACTGACGGCGTTTTTCGCGCGGCCAGCGACCCGCCCTCGTTTCGTGCCGTTACTCCAGAAGCCACGGTCCAGCGTTTCTTTGTACTCTCGCTGGCCATTTTGCTCGATGACGACCTGCACCTTCTTGCCGGTGATGGGTATGAGGTGTAGTTCCGCATCCGGCGCATCCTCGCCGTCCAGAAGCTCGTAGACGGGGTGGATCGGGCTTTCGTCGGCACGTTCGCGGCCGTGCTCCAGTCCTGCCTCCTCGATGGCATCGAGGGCGTTGTTGTACGATTTCGAGCCGGGGAAGCCGGGGTACGTGTTCCCGTCGTCGCTGGTCTTCGCGACGAATCCGTCTTCGGGGAAGTTGCCGAGTGCGACGGCGGCCTTCCGAACCGCCCAGAACGGCATTTGATCGTACGTACCGCCGCTCTTGTCCTGCGACCCTGCTTCGGGTACCCAGATAGGGATGTCGTAACCGGCGTCACGCAGCGCTGTGACCGCCTCACCCCACTGCTCGCCGCCGAGATCGTCGTCGGCGTCGTAGATGATGCCCTCGCCGAGTGCCATCGCCTTCGCCGCGTAGCCGCCACCGCTCTCGCCGGCGTCGCCGAATCGGTTCTCGCCGTGGTCGACGTAGCAGGAGGTCCCGCTCTTGCTGCTGCGCCACGAGGGGTCGAACTCGGTCTTCCCGCTCGCGTCGGTCCCGGTATCCCAGCTGTCGCTCGCGTAGTGCTTCACGACGTCGCCGGTGTCGATCCCATCGAGAGCGTCGTAGAGGTCCTGCATGAACGGCGTGACTGGCTGGCCTTCGAGCCCGCCGCCGAGTTCCTCCCGCCGCTCCTCGCGGCGCTCTCGGGCCGCCTGA
The DNA here is from genome assembly GCF_000336715.1 of Halococcus thailandensis JCM 13552. GTDB lineage: Archaea > Halobacteriota > Halobacteria > Halobacteriales > Halococcaceae > Halococcus > Halococcus thailandensis. The sequence goes on along the minus strand of NZ_AOMF01000015.1, from coordinate 20,880 downwards.
CGGCGCTGCTCTTCGCGTTCTTCGTGTTCGCGCTCGGTCGAGACCCACGCGTCGAGCGCGGCCTTCCAGTCGCCGTGCTTGTCGTACTCGTCGGTCCAGAGCGCCGCCACGAGATCGTCGACGTGCTCGGTGTGCTCGGTAGCAGTGAACGCCTCGCACCACTCTCGAACCTCGTCGAGGAGATCGTCGCCGGCGTCGGCGACCGCTGTCGGCTCGCGGTAGCTAACATCGTCGACGTCGAGAGGGGTGACCACCGCGTCATGGTCGCTGTGGATGGTGAGCGGAACCTTATACTGCCGATTGAGGTTGTTCGCCCAATCAGGCTTGACGACCTCGCTGGCACCCTCCACGCGCCCGTTGATGCGCGCTTCGGCGTCCTGAAGGTACATGTTCGTGCGCTCGATGAACGCGCTCAGAACGCGCTCTCGGGCGTCCTCGTCGTCCTCGTAGTAGCGAGTGATCGGAAGCGTCGCCTCGGGAGCTCCGAAGATGTACGCCCCGCCCACGCTATCGAGCGCGTAGACGGCATCCCGGCCACCGTAGAGGTCGGCGAAGGCGTCGATGTACGCCTCCAGCGTTGCCTCGGCGGTCGCGTAGGTATCCGAATCGAGGTCCGGCCGCTGAGGCTTGAGGTCGTCCGCGAGGTCGACGTCGCCCCACGCGCTGATAGCAGCGCTGTCCCCGATCGACGGTGTAGGCTTCTGATTCAAGTACTCGTAGCTACCCGCGTCCTCGTCGAATCGTGCTGGTTCCCAGCGCTCGAACGCTTCCGGGCGCTTGTAGGATGTGAGCGCGTAGAGCGTGCGTTCGAGCGACCCACCGACGACGTCGTCGTAGTCGGTGGCGAAGTTCCGTGCCCGCCGCTCTTTCGGGTACTCTCCGATTTCCTCCTCGCCGGGGTCGGTGTTATCGCGCGTGATGTACCACCCCTTCTTGTCTGTGACGGCGAGCGTAGGGTTGTCAGCAAGCGCTCCGAGCGGCGCGACGCTATCCGCGATGCGTCGGTGATGCTCGCGAACATCTTCTCGGGAAAGCCCGTTCCTCGCGTCTCCGGCCGGTTCTGCCTTGGGTTGCGCTTCCGGCTCGTCGGCGCAGTGGGCCAGCGCTTTCTGCTCGTCGAAGCAGTGCTCGTCGCATTCGGGGCACAGGTAGCCAGCGACCTCGCCCTCGTCGTTCACGATGGGCTCGGCCTCGTCGCTGGGGCCACTGTCGGCGCTCATGCGTGCGCGCCTCCCGCGCGCTCTCGCCGGCCGTCCGAACCGGCCGCATTGGCGAGCGTTTCCTCAGCGAGCACCTGTTTCTCGGCGCTTGCGGGGGTATCCGGTTCGATGCTGTGCTCGACCTCCAGCAGGGCGTAGACGCCTCTCCAGCCTTCGTGGTTGTCGAGCATTCGCAGGTCGCTGCGCTGTTGGTGGTTAGCTTGACGTGAATGAGACACGTGTCGGTGATTCAGGGTCCAGTTTAGCAGTCATGGACCGAAGACCGACGGACAGCGACAGGCGTGGCGTGTCAGCGATTGCCGAAAATCGTTGGTCGACGTAGAGGGTAACAAGACCTATGTAAGACGCGGTATAAGCGTTAATCACAGGTTACCCACTCCAGCGCCCGCCTGTGCGCGTCCGTCTACCGAGTTCACGCTCGGTGACGTTAGTTCGCGTGCGACCTGAGACATCGCACGCGGACTCAACCACTGCCTTTGGAGCCATAGAACGCTTAGCTCCCCGTATCCTCTGATCTGTCCCGCTCCTCGAAGACCTCTCGCAAAAGCTCGTCGTAGGGTTGGTACTCGTGTTCCTTGTGGGATTTCACGAGGTCCCGAACCTCCTTCGAGCAGGGGATGCTTGTTTCCGCTGGCATTACATAGCCCACTTGAGGTCGATATCCCTTAGTAATTGTGGTCAATTACAATAGAATAGAGAAGACTCACCAACGATTCCCGTTGGTCATTCCATCATGACAGATGACAACTCCACTTCAGACGCTAATTCCGGTGAAGGCGAATCGTTTAATCGCAAATATCCTGATCGTCTGCTCGAACACGGCCGAGAGCGAGGGCTGTCGAGAGCTGACCGAGAGTACCTTGCCTCGGGAGGTGAGACGATTGCCGAGAGCGAAAACGCTCATGTCAATATCCGTCATCGAATCCGCAGCCGCGTGCGGGAGAGTATCGTCGATTTCTGGCTATTGACGGAATACTTGGAGGATCGCGATCGTGAGCTTATCTTCCGCAAGAGTAACAACCAGTGGGATGACTGGGAGCTTCAGATCGGCCTCAAAAGCGCGATACAGTTCTTCTACACTGCGCTCGATGAATCCAGCCTTGTGGATTTCGAGACGGTACTCGTATCAGGGATTTCTGATGCGGAACACAAGCGGAGCGACAGACCAGTTCAGGTCGATGTGGATTTCGACGTTGAGGTCGATGACCAATTTCACGTCAAGGAAGCGTATGAGAAGTTCCAACGCGGGGTGCCACTCAGTCCGAGAGAAATCGGTACGTTACTTCTCACCGGTACGGTCCGTGATCCTGCAGAAATTCAACGTCTCTCGTATCATGCCCGCTCAAACAGTTTCATCGAGAACGCGCTGACTCCGTTGCTCTCCAAACAGCTTTCTTCGATTAGCGATGAGGAGGAGCGGATCGAAAATTTCCGGTATCACTGGTCACATTTGCCGCATGAATATTCGCCGATGGAGAACGGTGTGGATATGCCACGGCATTCGGATTTCTTTTACCTAGAGGATGAGCTCGAGTTTCAACAGCAAGAACACGAGCAAGTGACGCCGGAGGCATCTACTAATGAGAAGGTGGATGAGGGCCATGCAGCGGACCGTGAAGCCGTCCTTCGGGAATTGAGCGTTGATCTCGATGAGCCAATCACTGTCGGCGATGAAGTGGTCTATGAAGATGGGGATCGGCACCCCCTCGATCCTGACGGGGGCGAGAGGGGGGCTGACTCCCCCGCTGACACCGATGATGCTGCGGGCAGTGATGGCTGACGGCAGTCGTTGAGCGCTCCAGTGGACCGCTGGACTGGGTAGCCGCCCCACTGGACGGCTTGACTGTTGGTCACCATTATTGACTTCTTCCAGGATCCGCCGCTCTTTCCACTCGCCCGCTCGCTCCTCACCCTGCCATCCCATCGTCTCACCCAGCTCTCGATTCGTCCTGAGATCTCCTTCGGCTCTCGTTCGCTACACCCGGCCGTCATCCCCACCGGCCTACCGCTGGCTACTGCTCGTTGGCAGTCCGGCCGGCTACAGCGCTGTCGGCCTCACCGTCGCGCCACCCACAGGGCGCTCCGGTTCGGCCTCGCAACGGTGATGAGACGGCCGGCAGTCACGCCGGCCCAGAAAGGATGCCCCTGTTCGCTTCGGTTCGCTGCCGTCGCTGGCGTCGACGTCGTCAGGACGGTGCTTACAGGTCGCGCGGCTGCACCGTCTTCCGGTCGTTATCGCTCGCTCTCCGTGCTGCGTCCTCGAGCAGCTCGCTCACGTTCTCGTCGAGCGCGTCGTAGAAGTCCGCGGAGACGTTCATGTCGCTCAATTCGTCCTTTACAGCCGCTTTGACGATGGTATTCGCCATAGGCGTGCTCACGCGGCTGGTTCCTTCAAACTGTCCATCTTCGCCGCTCTCGCTGGCTCTCTCGGCATGTTACACTCGGAATCTGGTGTGGTGTCGCCCATAGAACTAAATGGTTTGCCTGTGAAAACCGGTTTGTATGGCACCACCAGAAAAACAAGCAGAACCGGAAGAACTGAACGACGTGAAACAGCCCGCTACGCTTGCGGTGAGCAATCAGAAAGGAGGGGTTGGGAAGACCACCGTTGCTGTGAACGTAGCTGGTGCGCTGAACCAGCGCGGGCGTGACGTCCTCTTGGTTGATCTCGACCCGCAGGGTAACGCCACGGAGGGCCTCGGATTCGCTGATGCGTACGATGCGGAGCCGCCCAGCCTGTTCGACGTGCTCACGGATTCGGAGCAGCGCGGAGAGATCAAACGCCTCGTGCAAGATCACGCAGAGATGGACGTCGTTCCCAGCAACGTCGATCATCACCACACGGAACGGGAGATGACCCACGTCCGTCGTCCCACGGAGCAGCTGTCACTCGCACTGGAGGGTATCGGCCAGCACTATGACTACGTGCTGATCGACTGCCCACCGTCGCTCGGCCACCTGACGGACAACGCGCTCTACGCGGCACAGAACCTCCTTATCCCGGCCCTCGCGGAGTCAACCAGTAAGCGCGCCGTAGAACTGCTGTTCGATCACGTGACCTCGATAGAGCGGGACTTCGACATCTCGATTCAGGAGCGCGCTGTCGTCGCCAACAGAGTCGAGGAGACCAATGAAGCAACAGAAATGCTGGACTGGTTCGCCCGTGCGTTCGATGACACTCCCCGCTTCGAGGTTCGGAAACGGGTCGCGCTCCAGCGCGCACACAGCGCTGGCACGTCGCTGTTTGAGTATGACCCGGAGGTCGATATGTGCGATGTCTTCCTGGACATCGCGGCTACGCTCGATGAACAGTTCGGACTGCCCCCGGCAGAAACGGCACCCGCTCGGGAGGCCCGCTGATGGGTGATCGTGCTGACAGACTGAGCAGTCGTCGGAAAGACCGGCAGAGAGAAGAAAAACCGGAACAACCAGCAGAACAAGAACAACAGGAGGACCCCCAGAGCGCCAAGGACCTGTATCAGGGTACGTATATGTACCTCCCTGAAGACCTCCGTCAGGAGTTCGATCTCGTCGCCAGTGAGATGGACACTCAGCGTCAGCGTCGGAACGGGAAACAGGTTGAGAAGATCCGCCATTTTGAACCGCTGGTTGTATCCCTTGGCCTGGAGGCCATCGAGAATATGGATGACGATGAGCTGGAAGAGCGCCTCGCTGAGTTCGACCCCTGACCGTCGTACTACCATCTTTCTTATATAGCTTTCTCGCTCGGTTCACCCAGCAGATTTCATCTGTTCGTTTCTCCTCGCAGTGCCAGTTTGCCTCGTTTGTCTCGGCTATCCAGTTCTCTCAGTTCGTCCGGTTTCCAGCCATATTCTCTCTACTCTCAGCACCTCGTTTTCTCCCTCGCTTTGCGGCACCCATCCCCCTGTTTAGACAGGTATTAGCTTCGGCGTTGCGGGAGCCACATGATATAGTGGGCTGGTTTTATGCATGGTGAAGTCCTGATACCGATATGGCGACTACCAGTGAGCAGTCGGATCCAGAAGCGGATTTCGCGGCATGGTTGACCGGCCATCGGCGGGCCATTCTCGACGCCATTCGATTCTATGATGACGAGTCACATACCTCTAACATCAGAGAATACGCCAATGTCCCGCGCGGGAGCTTCAACCATCACATCGAGGGGCTGTTGAACCCGCCCGAGAAGTTCCGTGCCGCTGTCGATTGGTTGGGCGATGAAGGGTTGATCGAGGTCACTGGAAAGGCCGAGGTCGGCAAGCCCGCCAAGGCGCGAGTGTTCGGCTTGACTAACGCCGGCGAGAAAGCTTTCGAGAACGTGGTAGATGACGTTGGTATCCGGGCCAGCGACGTCCGCGATCTCCGCGAGCGCGTCGATGAGCTGGAGGCACAATCCGGCGGCGAGCAAGGGGTGGAATCCGATCGCATCGAGAAGTTGGAACGCGAGAGAGCGGCCAATCAGGAGCGGATCGAGGAACTCGAAGCGGAGAACAAGGAACTGAAAGAGTGCTTCAATCACATGGCCGACGTCGTTGAAGGCATGATGGGTGGGGACGATTCCCCGTCAGTGTAGGCGCTCAGAATCTGGCAAACACCGTTCCGTCGCTATCCTCGTCGCCGAATTCTTCTTCTATCTGCTCTCGCTGCTCGTCGGATAGTTCGTCGTCCTCGGTGGCCGCCGCCTCGCTCGGAGCGCCGGCGTCGTCCCGATCGGTGGCGGTGTCTTCGCTCTCGCCGCTGTCTTCGCGCGCGGCGCTCACGCTCACCAACTGGTTCTCGTCGACGATATCGGTGATGGACAGCTGCTCAACGTCGGGGCCGCGGTAGAGGCGCAGGTCCTCGGGCTGGTCCGCGGCTTCAGGAACCACTACGATGTCCCATGCCTCGGGGCCGCACTCTCCGCCGTCGAAGTGATATTCAGGGATGAACGGCCGGTAGACGGGCACGTAGTCGTCGCGCTGATCATCCGGCACGACCCCGCTCGTCGCGGGGTATTTCTCGGGCTGCTCGAAGATCGCCTCGGCGCTCTCGAAACGGGCATGCTCCTCGCCCTCGCTATCGCGCAGGATGTACTCGCCGCTGTCCTCGTCGTAGAGCCAGATGGTCTCGCGAGCGCCCTTCGGCCGAAGCATCATCTGGTCGTTGACAGAAAGCTCACCGCCGTTGTAGCAGCGCTCGAACTCGCCGTCCCAGCTGTGCGAGTAGTAGCCGTTCTCGGTGAGGGTCTGCCAGAGTGTCTCGGCAACCTTCTCGCGAGCGGTGTAGAGACAGCGCTGGCCCTTGTTGTGCGCCTGCGCGAGGTTGAACAGCGACTGCGCTGGCTTCGAGTCGCCCGTGCTGCTCTCGGCCTCGATCGCGACGGCCGGCCCCTCGGTGCGGCGCATGACGACCGGGTTCGCCCCCTCCGGGATGGCGAAGCGGTCCAGCAGCGGGTACTGGTACTCGAACTGCTGGCTGACATTGCGGACGTCCCGGTGGGTGCTCTCTGCGAGTTCGAAATCGAGCATCGTCACATCCGAGAGATTGGCGACGCCGTCGGGCATGTCGCCGTCACCCTGCGTCGGGAGCGAGACGACCATCCCGGCCCGGAACAGCGGTGCGTAGCCGTCTTTCAGTAGCGTCCGGTGATTCCCACCGCCGGCGCTACCGGCCGAACCCGTCTCGAATATCTTGTTCTTGCCCCGCCCGGTGCAGCGCATGAACATCTCGCCGTCGCGCTCGCGAACTTCGAGCAAGTCGTCGGGCACGTGGTCGATCACGTGCCAGAGCAGGCTGACATGGCTGACGTCGACGGTCGGCAGATAGCGATCGACGCGCTTGCGGGTTGTCGGCTTTTCGACCGGCACCCAGCGCTCGGATTCGTCGCCGACATCCTCGTTTTCCTCGTTCTGCTGGTTTTCCTTGTTCTCCTTGTTGTACTGGTTGTTCCAATTTTCCCGGCGAAGCCACTCGTCGTAGGCGGCCTTCGCAACCTGCGCGGCCTGCTGGTCGTCGATCTCCTCGGTCTCTTCGGTGGTCTCCTCGGCCGTGTCCGTCGCGGTCGAGAAATGCATCCGATCCTGAACCTCCTCACTCGTTGGCGGGACTGTCCCGTACTCATCGAGCGAGTTGACGATGAGCCGGTAGGCGTCCTTGATGCTGTGAAGCGGCGGGTACGGAGGGAACGCTTCGGCGAGAAACGGCCGCGAACGCTTGCCCGGTCCGGTTGCCGTCCGCATCCACGCATGGAACTGGTCGGTTTCGAGTAGGTCCTGATCGTCTTTCTCGCCCATCCGCCGCGAGATCAGCCGCGCCTCGTCCGGGTGGCCGGGATCATAGCTGATGAGCGAATTACAGTTGCCGAGAATCGCGTCCTGTGCGTCCTGACTCAATTGGCGCAACTGCTGGCTGGCGATCGTCAGCCCGAGTTTCTTCGACCGCGCCTTCGCGAGCATCTTCTCGATCTTCGACCCCTCACTGAGCACGTCGTGGGCCTCGTCGATTACCAAGAAGTAGGGCGTGTAGTCCGCGCCCTTCGACCCACCTTCCTCTTCGTGCTCTCGAATCGCCTTGTCGACGGCCTCTTCATCGAACTCGCCGAGACCGCCGTCGTCGGCTTCGGCCATGTCCTGCATCAGCTCGTCGCGCTGGGAGGGTCGCGAGTCCACCGCGGTCCAAATCTGGCGGAGGATCGCCGTGGCGACGGCCTCCTTCGGTTCGTCGGGGAGGTTGTTGTTCACGAGGATGATCTTCTCGTCCTCGACGGCCTGCGGGATGGAGATTGCCGCGTCGCGCTGGGCAACGATCTGGCGCATGGTCGGCTCCTCTACCCAGTCTTTGAGCCGGCGGCGAATCGCGTCGAGGTCCGTGTCTTCCAGCTCGGCGATCTTCTTGGTGTAGCCCTGAATGAACGAGAGGTCACTGTCGCTGGCTTCAATCAGGTTCGCATACTCGGCACGGGATTCCTCATCCAGCAGCGCACCGAACATGTCGGCGAGCGTGAAGTCGAACTCGTGGCGAATCATCCCGCGGAGCATGTTCGACGCAATCCCATCCATGCGCGGGCCCCAATAGTCGTCAGCCGCGAGTAGCGCTTTGAGATCGTTGACGATCCCCTCTACCTCCGCGTCAAACCCGGGGTCTCCGGGGTCGGAATGGGTCTCCAGCAGGTTGAATCCGACCTGTTTCTCGAAGGCATCGCTACCGGGAGAGATGAAGATCACATCGTCCCAGCGCTCCCTCGGGACCGACATGAGGATGTCGAGTACGTCGTCGCCCTTCGGGTCGATATAGCAGACACCCTTGTCGGCGTAGATGTGCTGCTGGACAATGTTCTTCTCCAGCGTCGACTTGCCCATCCCGGTCAGGCCACCGATGAAGATGTGGCGAAAGAGCAGGCTGTACGGGAGTGAGACGTCTTTCCCGTCGCGCTCGGTCGCGCCGATCCATCGGGGCTGGTCGGGCACCTCTTCGGCGTACTCAACCATGCTGCGAGCGCGTGGGCCGGCGTATATCTCCCCGTTCTCCGCTTGCATCTTCATCTCGCGGTTGGTGAACTGGCGCTGCTCGTCGTCGCCTGCTGGCGTCACGGCGTACGGCCAGTCCTCTCGCTCGCTTACGTCCTCGGTGGGGCGGCCGGTGTCGCTCAAGCAGCATCACCCCCACCCTCGTCCTCGTTCTCGGTCTTGGTCTCTTCCTGGAACGATTCAAACGCGGGCGCTTCGCTCGGCGTGCTGCCCGAACCGCTCGTGCGCGAGTAGTCGATCTCGGGCGTCGCGAGCGTCGTCGGGATGTGACAGACGCCAGCGAGCGCACCCGCCGAGAGTATCATCTTCCGATCGACCCACTCGCGTTTCGCCATCCGACGAACGAGCGTCGCCGCGCCGTCAGGGCCGGCCCAGATCGGCTCAAAGCCCTGCTCGTAGGTGCTGGTGTAGAACCGGCGGTACATCCCGGCGGTGTCACGCACGCGCTCCTCGGCCGCCTCGGGGCTGTTGGCGGTGGCGATAACCCGCATGTTCAGATGGTAGCCCTTCGACCCGCGCTGATCGCTCACGATGTCAGCGGCCTGCTTCTGTGCGCTCGTCGACGGCCGGGTTTTCGTGTGCTCGATCTCCTCGCCCGAAGAGCCGACAAGTGCACTAGCAAACCCCTCGATCGCGGCGCTGGGTCGCCAGCCAACATCGCCCTTCTTGAGGCGCTTAGCGGTGTGCTCGACGCCATGATACCAGTTCTTTCGGTCGCGGGGGTGGTTCGACCATGCCGGTCGAATCAGCACTTGTACCATCGTCGACGAGCTGCCGCCTCGATCTCGCGGGCCGATCATCTCGGGGATGATGGATCCGTATGGGTCGGTCTCGAATTCTTCAGGGTCAATCTCGAAGTGTTTGATTGGCTTGAAATAGTCGTCATCCGCGAGTTCGAGGCGCGCGGCTGCGAGATACTGGCCCTCCTGCACGGGAATGAACTCGGCGGGATCACGCGTCACATCGGCGTCCCGGTAGAAATTGGGAATGAGCCGCTCCAGTGCTTCGAGCACGCGACGATCGACGGGCGCGAACCGATAACTGATAGCCTCGTCTGAATAGGTTGGCTCGAAGGCGATCGGTGGCGTCTCGTTCGTGTTCCGTAGCCCATCTGACTCCTTGACCTCATGGATGGCCGTGAGCAGCTGCTTGGCGGCCCGCATATCGCCGTCGTCACGGTACGGCCGAACGTGTAACACCTCACCGTGTTCGTCGACGGACTCGCGGACGTCTTCGGCGAGATCGCGCGTCACTTCGGCCGCGTCGGGCGACGATCGGCTACTACCGAATAGACTCACGAATCGGTATCACCCGTATCCGACCACTCGTGGTGTTCGTCGAATGAATCAAGCAGTAGGTCAAGCGTGTCATCACCGGTCATGTCTTCATTGGCATGAGCCGAATAGAGACGCCGAAGCGTGTTGAATCGCTGTTTGGTCTCTGTTGAAACCGAGATCGAACTACGGCCTGACGTTGTATCGTTGCTATTACTCATGTTATCGTCCACTTTTATGATTCTATGGAGCACTCTAAAAGGTTTGTGCAGTACATTGTAGCCGTTCGCTGGGTGTAATGACGATGCTCTGTGCATTGATTATCTCGTTCATACAGCTCTCGCTCATTCACTGCCCCTCCCATCAGCGGCGATCGAATCGGAACTGCTCTCCGGCGGCCGCTCGGCCAAGAGGTTGTTCGCGGCGTTGGTGAGCTGATCGGCCCGACGCTCGCCGATGCCCTCGACCGCAGTTAGTTCATCGTGATCGGCGTTCGCTACGTCCTCAGCGCTCTCGAAGCCAGCCTTACGGAGGAGATCGGCGCGCTCCTCGCCGACGTGCTTGACGTCCATGAGGCTCGTGTTCGGCGCTGTGCTGATGTCTTTATTCTCGGACGTGTCTGGGTCCTCAATCGAATCCTTCGACCAGCCAAGCGTCTCAGCCGCCCGGCGCTGGAGCCACGCGGCCTTCGTGGGGTCGCTGCCTTCGACTGCTGCGAGAGCGCTGTTGTCGGCCTCGTACACGTCCGCGGGCGTCTCGAAGCCAGCGTCCCGAAGCCCCGCAGCGAGTGCGCCTTTGACGGTCCCGTGAATATCCGTGAGCGTCATTTCTTCTGTCGGCTTGTCCGACTGTTTCCGACGGGACGCCCCGGCGCGGTCGATGATCTCTTGCGAACTTCGAATGCCGTCGCTAGACTCTTCGTCTTCCTCGGTTTCGCTCTCGCCAACCTCGCCACTCTCGACGGTCACAGGCTCCATCTCCGGCTCTGATTCGGATTCGGGATCAGGCTGATACGCCGAGTCGTCTCCCGTCCAGCGCCACTGACATACGTCGTCGTGATGGCGCAGAAACCCTGCCATGTCTTCACCGTGCTTCTGCGGATCGTACCGATAGGCGGCGAACTCGCGGGGGTTTGCACTCTCGTCCATCTCGACGCGGAGCGGAAAACAGCCCTCGCGGTCGACTTGGAGCAGCGCTTCGGAGTAGCCAGAATGACGCTTGCCCGGCGAGGCGTCCTTGATGTACGCCTGCTGTGCGTCCGTCAGATCAAACGCATCTCCCCAATCGTCGTCCATCTCCTTCATGTAGTGGAAGATTTTCATTGACGTGTTGTCGAGAATGTCCTTCGCCGAGTCGGTGACAACCTGCTTGTCCTTACTCTCGTGCTGCTCGAAGAAATCGCCCATCTGCTGGGTCGAGTAGAGCATCGAGAGATCGTAGTGACGCGAGTGACGCACGATCTGACGCAGGAAGCCTAGATCAGCCGTATTCGAGAACATGTAACGCGCCTCATCGAACGCAGTGATCGTCGGGTTCGACGAATGTTTCGTCAGTTCGTAGATTTGCGAGATGAGCAGTTGCATCATGAGCCCACCCGTTTCCTGATCGTTCTCGTATTGATTGAGATCGAGGTAGAGGAACCCGCCATCCTCGATATTGAGATCGGTCGGTTTCGTCAGGTTGTGATACTTTCCACCCTCTCGGAACGGTTCGATGTCGTTGTTGAGGATCTCGACGGCCGTGGTCTTGCGTTTTTTCTTCGCGGCTTCGTTGTCGTCGAGCCCTTCATCGACGTAGTTGCCGGGGTTGTTCGCCATGTCGCGGATGATCCAGATGGCAGTCGCGGGGGTGGGACTCGGGCGATCGTGGGTGTCCGGGTCTTCGGTGATCCCCGCCCACTGAAATGCAAGCTTGTTTGCGAGTTCCCACGTCCCTTTCCGGTCATCGTCATAGCTGATGCCCGACTCCATTTGATAGTACGTCTCGATGAATGAGTTCGCCTGTCGCATGGCTGTCTTGAACGGGATTTCGCGGCCAATCTCCTCAAGCACGTCATCGGGCGTCGACTCGATATGGAAGGGGTTGATCGGCGTATCACCTCCGATGACCACGCGCTCGCCGTCGAAGACCTTGGCAAGACCGTGGAAGTCACGTAGCGGGTCGATGACCGCGACGGTCGTCTCTGGGTTGCGAAGTTTGTGTCGCGTGATGATTTCCTTCACGGTCGTCGTCTTGCCAGCGCCGATCGTCCCGAACACCGCGATGTTGTATCCCGTATCCCGGTTGAATATGTCGAGTACCGTGGGCTCGTCTCGCTCGCGATGCTTCCCAACGACCACACCATTCGGATCGGTAAGATTCTTCGCGTGCCAGGGATAGACTGACGCGAGGCCCATATCCTTCATGAGCGCTGTCTCGCCGATGACGTCCTTCGCGATCGGGGCCGAGGAGTGTAGCCCAGCCATCTGGTTGTAGTCAACGCGCATCCCGCCTGCGTTCGCGGGACGCTCCTGGAGCGTGCGCTTGACGCTCGCCACCGTATCGTTGTGCCATTCGACGGGTTCCTTCCCATCGGGCGCTCTCGTGGCGTCTGACTTGACCGTGATGTATGCCGAGACCTCAAACATCGCCTTGTTCGGAGCCTTCCGCGTCTCGTTGATGTCCTTCGCCGTCTCGTATTTCTGCTTGTCGCGGTCGCGCGTGAACGATTCGTTCTCTTCCGATTTCTTCCATTTTTGTTTGAGCGACGATACTTTCTGATCCATGTCGTCGGTCTCATCGCGCTCGGCCTGCACAGAGAGGATGATCTCGACACCGGGATTCGAAGATGCCAAAATATGGCTGAACATCCCGTAGGTGGGGACACGCGGCCAGTTCCGAACGGCAATCGTGCTGGCGAGCGTCCGATCGTTTATGCGGACATGGCCGGGGTCCGACGTATCGAATTTCGCCGCGAGCAGCGATTTGTAGTGATCGGAAAGCGCGTTCGGCTCGTTCTGAACAACGTCGGCGACCGTCCGAGACGGGGATGCGATGCCGGGCTGATATGCCTGCGCGCCTCCGTCAGCGACCGCGTAGCCGCCTGCTGCATCGTTCTCGGCGTGCTCGTGGACGATCGGGTACTCGGGATCGTCCTCGTCGCCGTAGACCAGCGGGGCCTGTCGGACGAGACTGCTGTAGTCGTCGTAGTCGAAGGCGTCCTCGCGGCCGTAGTGGTCGGCGATGACCTGCGTGGCCTTCGTCGAGGAAAGCGGTGTTGCATCCACGCCTTCCATCTCCCGGATCGCCGACGCCATCCGCTCGACACGGTTCGCAAGTTTATCGCACATCGCCTGCGCGTGGGCTTCCTCATCCTTTTGCTCATGCTCGCGCTGCTTCATGAACGAACCGAGCACGGGCACCGTCGCCAATCCCCCGCGGTCCTCGGTGAACTCCGCGGTCGTGTCCAGCTCCGAAACTGAAACGATAACGTAGTGGGTGCGCGAGAGTGTGGTCTGCTCGTGCAGACTGACGTTCTTGGCGCGCTCTTCGGCGATGTCGCCGAGTACCTTGCTGTTGGTCGTTTCACTGGTCAGATGGCGCTGTTGTGCCTGTTCGCTATAGGTCTCGTAGCGATCGCCGTAATCGACCGACTGCATCGGCGAATAAATCTGGATACAGCCGCTCGCGTTCGACATGAGCACCGACGATAGACGTCTGACCTGCGTTTCCCACTTGTCGTCGTCGACCGTCGCCATGTTCGCCGGCTCGATCTCGATGACGCCGATATATGAGCCTCCATCCCGGCGGACAGCATACTCGCCTCGCACGGCATCCTGGAGCGGGATGTGCTCTTCGGCGTCCCGTAATGACCCAGCACCGATGAGCGGAAGCGATCGGATCAGTGGCAAACGGGCCAATCGACCGACTGGCGACTGATTCGGTGGCTGCTCGATGGCGCTGTCTTTCGTCCGATTCGCTTCTCTCGTGTCCGCGTTCGTGTTGTCATTCATATATCTCAATCTCCATTCTTCGAATCCGCGTCTGTTTGCTCAGTCGGTTCTCGACGACGGCGGAGGGTCCTCGCACGTCCAGACGGGATGAAGACCTCTTGGCCCGTCCAATGGTCAAAGCGATGGCAGATGAATGCCAGCGGGGAGAGATGTGGCGGCGCGGCGGAGAATGCAATCCCGAGCAGTGCGACGACGATCATAGCAAGCGGGAGGCCGATATACCACGGCAGGAGCAACGGTAGCCCGCCGAAGAGCGCTCCGACAATGAGGATCGTCGCTGCCCACGTTGCATGTCCGTATCCCGCGGTCTCCGGTTCGGTCGAGAAGTCCGACAGAATGCGATTATCGGTTTCCGAATCATCATTCATTCGTTGTGTCATAGTTACAGCTCACCACTCTCCGGAATGCCAGTGTCCGGGTGATCTCGGTCCTCAAAGTCATTGATAGTGGTCTGTCCGCGTTCGGGGCCATCCGACCCGCGAAGCGACTGTATGCGCTCGGCGATGCTATTTTTGACACTCGCCATGCGCTGATAGCCACCACGAGCAGCGCCACCGGCTGCCTGCCGACCGTAATCGGTCGCACGCGACCCAGCGACGTAGCCAGCTGCACCCGTCGCGACGCTCTGCACGCTCGGAGCGGCTTTGAACATCCCGATGGACGTGAGTATCGGGAGACCGATTGCCGCCAGGAATATCGAGCCTGACGCAAGCATCCCGATGAACCCTCCGTAGCCGAAATCCCATTGCAGGGCGTAGGCCGCTCGGAGGAACAACGCAACGGGGAGAGCCTGAATCAACAGTCCGATATACTGCCAGATCATCTCACTGGCGAACCCGGACAGTCGCTTATGCGGTGCGTTGTAAGCGAGCACCACGAGCAGTGGAAGGAACCACGGAATGACGAACAGCGCACCGTAGCGAAGTGCGTAGATGAACGCCAATCCGAGCGCCTCGGTGAATCCGATGACCACTGCACCGAGAACGGCAAAAATCGATCCCGTACCGAGATTCGTCAATCCTTTCGTGCTTTCAGTCAGCTCCGCAGGACTCGGCGCGACGCCGCTTGCCATCACATCGACGATTGTGTGCATGATCCCGATGATCGGCACGGTGAACGCGATCGCAAACAGCGTCAGCACGAACCCGACAAATGCCTGGGACTGATCGTATGTCGGATTCCGTAGCGCGCGCCACGGCATGATCCCACACTTCGCGATCATGCTAATCACCGCGAAAATGATTGCGAGTGGAAAGATGTAAGGGAGGAAATAATCGTGGTACATGTTCGACCAGCCATCATTCGTCGGGATGAACACGATACCGTTATCATCGTCATCTTCGGGGACTGGCGTCCCAACCGTCACTTCCATCGAGTTATTCAATGCGTACATCATCCCGTCTTGCAGCCCCTGTTTGGTCGTGTTGAGCGTCGGATCGATGACGTCCTTCTCCATCGAGAAACCGAACAGCCCTCCATCGTCATCCTCGGTATCAGTGCCGTTGATGCTCGCGCTGGTGTTGCCACCGCCGGACAAGCCCTTCCCAACCTCACCGGATTCAATCTTCTTGCGCTGCTTTTCGGCGTCGAGGGGCGTCGTCTGATTCGCACCTGATTCGTTCTCACTAGAGCCGTTCGAGTCACCAGTGATCTGACTAAATCGGCCTTTCCCGTTCGGTGTGGTAGCCGAATCAGCCGTCTGATTGCTCCCCGAACCATTTTTCGCAGTCGGGCCGGCTGCAGTCTGTGCAGCAACGAATCCACCAACAAACACGTGGCTCACGAGCAACACTGCGATAGCTCCGGCAGCAACCTTCCGAATCAAACGAAGAGACACGCGCTACCCACCGAACGGAACGCAGCCCTTCGGGATGTCCATCGGCGCGTAGCCGATGACCCATGTCACGAGGACGACGGTGAACACAACGCCGAGAAGGCCGATCAACGAGTTTGAGCTCATTGACGAGAGCGTGCCCATCATCCGACCCGAAAAGGCGATTCCACGCCCACCGAACGAGATGAGCAGCCCAAGCACGACAAGCGCGAGGCTGATCCCGAGCACTGCCGTGATGAGGTCATTCGTGAACGTCCCGATAGCTGTCTCACAGACGTTTTCCTGCGCACTTGCCGACCCGACGGCCAACAGCAGGAACAACCCTGCCACGGTCGTCTGAATGCCGAGACGCATCCCAAACCATTCCTCTTCTGTATCGGGTATGACCCGTCCAACCGCCTTTCGAACAAATTTGTTCAACATACACCGACCACAACACTCACTTCATATTCATTGAACATAAGGCTTGTTGCCACTATTTTATACTTATCGCACATGTCGATCATATTGACTATTTTGACTATATCGATTACATCGAACAAATAGAACGGGGAGAACAATCAAATGCCTGCGTCGTGAGAGGTTTCACATGAGCACGCAACCGCTTTCGTTACGCGGTAGCCTCGAAGCAACGTCCTCGACCGTCGTTGGGTTCCTGACGTTGCTTTTCGGCGTCTGGCTCGTCTTCATGACGGGATATTCTATCGTCGTGGCTATCCCGGTGATCGTCGCTGGAGCCATCGCGTTTCCGGCTACGAGGGGGATCGTCACGCTGGGGCGCTTACGCGTCGGCCGATGGCTACACGATGTAATTGCGTTCTTTTCGTGGCTCATCTGGCTCGCTATCGCGTATTTCATTGCCCAACCGTGGGCGTGAATCAGGGGACTCTCAATAGTTCAGTCGTCGTCAAGTAGGTACGCGAGGACGACCGAAGACAAAATTCCGAATCCAACGGCGATCGAAGGCACTCCGACGACGGCGAGGATAGCAATGAGCGCGAGTAACGCCCCGGCGGCGAGGACGATCTTCCCAATTTTGATTTTCAGCCCTCCGCCGCCTCCGCCGGCTGTCGCGCTCCCGTTGATCTTCGGCGCAGGAAGCGAACTGAGATTCCCCCCGGAGCCGACCTTCTTCGGAGCTTTGAGGCCAGCCTTCCCCGTACACTGCTGCCCGAAGCTCACGTTGGATGCACCTGCGCCCTTGATGTCATCCGGGCTTGCGTCGGGATACCTGAGACACGTGTTTTTGACGATTGAGCGTGGGCGGGCGCTGATGTTCACGGCTGCATTCTGACCGGCACCGCCACCCTGTATGACTGAGTTCTTGACGGTGATCTTCACCGGATTCGGCGCGGTACTCGGCGAGCTGGCGATGATGCTCGTCGTTCCGGGGACATTGTTCGTAATCCGGCAATTGTCGAGCGTTGCACCGCCCGCGGAGGCAAAGAAGTTGATCAGCCCGCCGATACTGCTCTCGTCAGCAACAGAGTTCGCCCGGAGATCGCAGTTTTTCACGACTGTCCCAGCGCTTACCGTTCCTGAAGAATCTGTTTCGAGCTTGAGACCGTTCGTCGCTGGCCAGCCGGGTCCGCGCTCATTCCCGTTCGACTTGCTCTTCAGCCCTGTGTAGTTTTTCTCGTCGATAACGATGTCTACACCGTCGACCCGCGCGTCACCGTTTACGCGCACTTGCGAGACGTCATTATTCCGATAGAGGCCACCAAGCACGATGACCTCTGCTGTCGTTCGAGCGCCATACACACCGTTATCGGCCATATTCTCGATGATGCAATCCTTGAGCACGATCCGCCCTGTCTCGCCATTTCGCTGAAATATTCCAATACCGGCAGATCCGCCGATGTTTTTCGTCCCTGGAATCCCACCACCACGGGCGATACATCGCTCAAAGACAATCAGCGAATCCGAACCATCGGCGAACGGTTCGAAAAAGAAGGGTGTGCTATCGCCATTCCCGACGGCCGTCTGTCCGCCGATGGTGCGAACGTCACGAACGCGGACGTTACCCGACGAGCGCACCGTTACGCCAGCCATCGCTCCGTTTCGCTGGTCGATGACGAAGTTACCGAACAGTCCCTGCTCGACTGGTCCAAGGTTGAACAGTTTGATCGGCTGGTTGGTCTGCACTTTGAACGTGACAGCACTTTTGCCGAGTTTCGGCGGGCGGGACGCTTTCTGATAACCCTCCCCGACGATCCCGAACTGATTGGCGCTGGGATTGATCTCACCGCTTGCTGCATAGTCTCCTGGCGGGAACACGACGAGCATCCCGTCCTCGATATTGCTGTTCAGCGTGTCCTGGACGGGCGTGCCACCGTTCGGATCACAGCCGAGATCATCGACCGCATCGACGCGCTGGTCGAACTGGAGCGCGTTGCCCTGTTGCTGTTGCACTCGTTCGTATCCGGCGAGGCGGTGACGTCCGTCAGGGCTGATACGCGCTCTACCGTACTCTGTGCCGCCTCGAAGGCTGGCGGCGGACGTCGGCTCAGAAAACAGCGATGGCGCTGCGACCGCCCCCGCGACCCCACACGCGCCGGCGAGATACTGCCGCCGAGAGCAGCCATCTCCCGCGTCAGTGCCGGCTACCATTGATCGTCGTTTTGCCGGCGGCGGTAGAGGGCGTAGCCACCCCCAACGACCACGAGCACAACTACAGCAGGGGGAGCGACATCGCCCAATCCCGTTGCATCGGAGCTGGACTTCACCGATGAGTTGTTTGCACCAGTGCCAGTCGTCGGGGCTGGCGTTTCGAGTGGCTCGCCTTCCTCAACGATTCGAATGTGCTTGGTCCGGTTGCCGACCTTGACGACGTACTCGCCGGGCGAGTCGTAGGTGTGCTCAAACGTGACTGTGCGGTTCTCCTGTGCGAACAACGCCACGTCCTGCGTTTCGGCGATCTCCCCAGCTGTCGCGAGCACGATCTCGCCTTCAAGACGACTGCCGGTGGGGTTCTCAATCTCTGCCGTGACGGTTATCTTCTCGTGGACATGCGCTGTCCGATTTGCCGAGAGGTTCGTCAGGCAGAACGGTGTCGACGTGTTCGACGCTGCCCGGTCGCTGCTCGCCACCCCCGACGATGTGCTACTCTCGTTGCTACTCCAGCCGCCATCCTCGCTGTCATTACCTTCGACCGAGATGGTGGCAGTATCGTTCGTGATGGTCGCTTGGCCGCCCGCTCGGTTGAGATAGGCGTAATCAGTTTCTCCGCCGCTCCGAATGTAATCGTAACTCTGGTTCCCGTTCGTATCGAGATATGGGACTGCGGTGACGATCTGCGTCTCGTTGAGCGACCCATTGAGCACCTTGACCGTGACGTTGCGATGCGTGCCGGATTTGAGATACCCGGAGATACCGATAGCACTCCCGATCGGGTCGCCGTTCGGCGGCTGGTAGCTCTCGTTGTGGACGACCACGAAGCCGCCCTTCGGTAGCGTCGCGTTCTCGATGAAAAGCGTATCCTGACGCAGCTGCTGATCGCCGAAAGTGATCGTCGCCGGTTTCGTCTGCGAGCGCTGTTTCGCCTCCTCGATGTTCCCTTCAAGCATCACTGTCTCGGTGTCGGCAACGGGCTGACTGCCGTTCTCGTAGGGCGTGTCATTACGACCTTTTGAGGCGATGTAGCCGAACTGAGAGTCGTTGTCCGTGTCTTGGTAGGCGACCAGCGAGAGGTTGGCCTTGGTGACGTTCAACTGTGAGATGTTCGAGCTACCCGAAGCGCCTTGCTTGACCGGGAGAGTGAGGTCCCGGTGTGTACCGGGTTTGAGGTAGCCCGACGCGGCGATCTCGGTCCCGCGAAGCGTCCCGCCTTCGGCGAAGCCCTCTCCGTGGAGAACGACGAATCCACCGTCGGGGAGCGTCGCTTCGGCGATAGTCACGTTTGCGGCGGTCGTGTTGTTCGTACTGTCGAGTTCAACCGTCGCGTTCGTCGCGTTCGCGGTCTGGGTTGTGCTCTGAGCCGACGCAGCCCCGACCGGCGAAACGTCGGCCGGGATTGCGAGACCTGCCGGCGTGGTCGTGAGCGCGATCGCGACGAGCATCACAGCACCCACGCCGAACAGTGCGTTGTTCGCGAGCGGATTGTCGGCGTGCAGCCTGCTGAGCGAGAGTCGCCAGCGCGAAAGAGGCAGCAGCGGCCGGATGCCGGACACCGTGATGACGTCGCCGAGCAGGTGTGCCACGATGCCGTAGACGCCGACCGCGAAGCCGAACTGAGCCAGCGCACTCTCGTCGAGGCCGCGCAGCTGCTGGCCGGCAATCTCGAAGACGCCGGCGAACGGGCCAACTATCGACGAGTCGAGACTGGTGAGTGCTGCGCCCAGCTGGTCACCGACGACCCAGCCGAGCCCGCCGAGCACCGCGCCAATCACCAGCGCGGCAAACAGCGAGTGGCTGGTTCCGCGATGATCGAGGCCAGGGATCCGCATATCGTTGTCCGGCAGCGGTTCGACGAGAAGCACGGCCACCAGACCCAGCAGCGCGAGGCCCAGCCGTTGCTTTCGTAGAAGGAGGAAGCCAGCAGGCGCGTACGCGAGCATCGCCATCCCGACGTGGCCGCGGCGGTGCATCACTACCACCTCCCCCACCGATCAACCCTCATATTCCACCTTATCGAGGAGCATCTGAAGCAACTCAGCGTTTGTTTCAGCTTCTAACTGTGCCATACTCACCTGTATTTCCTTGTAGAGGCTGTCGTCGACGTCGGCGCGAAACTGGTGCATTGATCCATCTGGTTATATCACTTCATCTCGAATGAAACTTATGGCTGGTATGGAGCGAACATGTGGTATAGATAGTATCGATAGCACACTGGCTCTACGAAGTAGTGACTGAATCGAGCTTAGATCACTCAGTAAATACGGGTTGAGAGAGCTTTTCGAATGCTAGCGCAGAAGCTACGAAAACCGCGACAAGATCCACTTCTGTAACCGACTTAAACCAGATCGTACGTGTTTACCCCGAGGACACAACAGCGGGTACAGCCTGAGATCGTGAAATCATCTCGTTGTCCCGGGCGACTCGCTTGAACTCTTCGTAGGGATTGCGTCCCTGCTGGCG
>NZ_AOMF01000014.1 GCF_000336715.1 Halococcus thailandensis JCM 13552 | reverse complement strand
GGGATGGTCTCCGATCCGGAGACCATCCCTCGAAGATGAACTCGTTCGCCTGTTGCATCGACCTACTGCACTACTCGTACGGGCCCTAGGAGAGACTACCGAAATCGCTTGGGCTAAACACGTACCAGCAATCAAAAGAAACAGCGTCGGCAGAACGTAGTACCAGCCGATACTCCACACACCAAGAATTGAGATGACTACGCCGGCAACCACCGTGAGCCACGTGATACGTCGTTTACCGGTCCAAATAGCAGCCCCTCCGAGAATGACGAGACCCAAAAGAACCACTGCCCAGAAGAACAACACCGAGGCGTTCCCACCGGTACTGCCGAAAAGATAGTCGATACCTGCCTCACACCCCTGACTGGTCGTAACCTCGCCGCTGCTGCTGACTGATTCGCTTGTCCAGCAAGAAACAGGTCCAAACGCACCCATCAAGTAAAGAAATCCAGCCGAACCAGTGATACCAGCTAGCCCAGCAGCACCACGAGCAAGAATTTGAGGTGTTATTTTTGAAACCACGGTTGATACTACCACACATCCCAACAAAAATCCTCGCCCCCGTAACTAGTCATTTCCCTGTTTACAGAGTGGCGCTCACCGTGAACAGCGTGAATATCTCTCAGTCTGAGTGTAATCTGCCAACCCAACTTCTATCTGAGATATGGGCTAAATTCCTGTGTACTCATGTCCGATTCGGAACCTACCGGTGATTTCTCGGCGTTTGAGTTCGAGACGCGCTCGCAGTTGGATCTGTTAATCTTCCTTGTCGCTCTGATTGGTGCTGGTGTTACTCTCGGTTCATTGGTTGGGGTTCTTGTTGGATTCTTGTGTGCTGGCATTGCTGTGATAACTCTGGGCCGATTATATCGTCGGGAGTTTCGCTAATGGATCATCTAGAGAATGTTTCTCCTTGGCTGGATCTCTGTTAGCAGACGCTTGATTGCTGAACGGAGTGGCGCTCCAGCGATCGGCGCGACGACACCCCTCGTTCGGAGTGAAAATCAGTCGGGAAGCGACCGCTCTTACTGACAGCGCGTGTACCATCGAAGCTACAGAGACCATCAATCACGCGGGAATATTCCAGATAATAAATAGAATACTATGGTGATGATGAGAGCAGTAATCACTGCATCGAGAAGTTGTAATTCTGTGAGGAAGATGTCGATGATGAGCTGTGAGACAAGTGAGACACTGCCGACAAAGAGGGCATATTCAATCCGAGATAAATTCCTCACCCACCGGTCGAGACGACCGTACAACTGCTTTGTACTAGCCATACGCCATCTGCAACTGCCATGCATAAAGATGGTCGAACCTTCTGGCCCTGTTGGGCCGGAGGCTGACTCTCTGGGAATTCTCAAGGATAATATCGGGTTCCGCAGGACTGTCTTAATATTCACCATCTCGGACATCGAATAAGATTGTGAAGATCTGTGATCACCGCTCCAACTACAGTAGACTCACTGTCATTCACCACGCTCACATATCGGTGACATCCGAGCTTGGGTCCGATCTCTGTCTCAGGCCATTCTCGTTACGGAGTTGGCGATAGGCGTCAGTGAGGACAGCCATCTGATAGACGACCAGAATTGTGGTGAGGACAGCCGTGATGACTTGCGAGAATGGTGATCCGGACGGCACAGCGAGCCCGGATGCGAACGAAACGATCATGAAGAGGACCATCACCACAAGAAACAGCCCGAACAACCGCCAGCGATTCCCGGACGTAAGACTCCAACTGTCCCGTATCGCACTGATGAACCCCTCATCTTCATCGGCGATATACACCGTCGTAAACAGCAAACTCACCGTCAGGAACAGCCCCGGAATCACTAAGATCACGAATCCGATCATCGTCAGTAAGCCAACGATGATCCCGGCAGCAATCGAGTTGAGAACGACCCAACCCATCCGTCGTGTGTAGCTCTCATGCGTGATGATTTGCTGATCCGCAGCCATCACACGGATCAAGACGACGGTTATCACCTGAAATACAAGAAGGGCAACAAAAGCGAGTATACCAGCAGCCGTCGCCGACACAGGTAATGAAAGCGGTACAGATGAAGATTGTGTAGCACCAGCAGGGAGATCAAGTCCTGCGAGAAATGCTTCAGTAAGTGTGTTGGTCGAAGCGAGAAGCACGATCTGTCCGACACCAAGCAGGACGATAAACACGAGTCCGGCTTTCGTGAGTGTTTTCGAGACACCGTTACCGAGCGCACGCCTAATTCGTAGCACCATATTTCAAAACAACACCATAGGTGTGAAAAACATTTCCCAAACGCTCAACGATTGTCTCATGTAAACCGTCCTACTATCAAGGACAAACCGCAAGGATCACTCACAACCAGAGAACACTCTCTTACCCTGTCAATAGACCCTCCCCTATTTGCAGACCCTGCAGATTCAGAAGAGATAACGGAGAATGATAGAGGCCACCGAGAGAACCGCTCCGAAAATAACAAGATACCGCAGAGGGCTGGGAACGTGATGCAAAGACTCCGAAGAGCGACAGCCTCGAAATCCACCTATCAGCACCAGTGTAGCGCCAATCATCGTTCCTCCGTTTGGAATTGTAAGCCCGTTGGCGGTCGCTCGAATAGCTCCGTCAAGAAGGAACGCGAGTCCACTGATTCCAAGAGCTATCCAATATGTCCTCTCAGTATCCATGTTTAGGAGTTTTGAGTGATTGTATGAATTCCCGATTCGAGTATATAAAACGCCCCTCTCATCCGCTTGCTGACCGTTCGTGCTGATGATATGGAACCCTCACCTGATCGCATCGTCGATCGGTTCACCGAACTGCTCGACGAAGTCGGCAGCGAGGAAATCGCTGCCGACCATCGTGTCGGTCTTCATTCTGACCGCCACGATTTCAAAGAACACGCCAAGATAGGCTCGTTCTTGGGGATTCATGATCCGAAAACCCTCGACGATCTCGACCAACAAACCGACGTTCGTGCTGGCCTCGAATCAATCAGCCAAGGTCACTTTTCTCGGCTCACCAACCGAAGACCGTGGGAAGCGTTCGCCGATCTGGCGAACGCTATCCTCCAGCTTCCAGAGTTCTTTCACGCCTCTGGCGATGTCCGCCTTCAACTGGAGGATGTCTCCGACCGCTGGATCGTTGGCTTCGACAAGACCAACCTCCCGCTTCGGACCTCCATGCTCGTGGAGATCGACGATGATCTCCACGAGCTGCGACCTGAGCACGGCGGTCTCAGACTCCATTCCGCTGCGCGGTTGAGTCCGGCGAGTTCACATCCCATCGGAACTGTCGTCACTGATCCCAACACGCACGAGACCAACTGCTTCGAGGACCTGCTCGATTTAGTCGAGGTCCACGAGGACCTCGACGACATGATTGCCGTCTTCGACATGGGATACGTCGACTACGACCGATTTTGCAGTTTGAACCGGTGGAACATTGATTTCGTGACCCCACTGAGGACGAATGCTCAGTTCACCGTCGAAGAAACGCTCTCCGAGAGAGATTTCGAGAAGACCGAAGACGGAGACGTCACTCACGTCACCGACGAACGAGGTGAGTTGGCCTCGACTGGAGTGGAGTTTCGTTGCGTCACCGTCAGCGATTCTGACGGTGACGCAGATGGCGGCGAGCGGGTCAATACGTATCTCACGACGCTCCCACCGGAATCATACGATCCGCTCGACGTAGCGATGATTTACGCGGTGCGATGGCTACTTGAAATTATGTTTCGCAAGCTCAAACAGTATTTTAACGTCCAAGAGTTCCATAGCAAAACGTTGAACGGAGCACTGGTCGAGCTGTTCTGTGCGTTGATCGCGTACGTGTTGGCTGATTACTACCATCGGACGTACCGCATCCGCGGTACGGTCGTGGATACGATCAAGATCATACGGAACTTCTGGGACAAGCCACGGGGTGAGATCGGCTAGCGGCGGATTCTCCCCAGTCGAGCGCCGCCGCCTCCAGCGGCGGCACTCTTCTTCGTCCTGAAATCACGGTGTTTCCCGTCACGTTTGCGGGTTACGATCGAATACTGAAGATCGAATTGCCGGTGACGTCCCTGTTTTGGCAGCCGATCGTTATGAACAAACTCGGTCACAATCGAGTCTCGTGGGACGATTTAAATACTCGAATCGGGAATTATTGTATGAAATATTCTGTGGCGGCTTCCCGCACTCATCCACTCTCCCTCATTGTAGGGTAGTGCTCCAGCGTGACCAGTGCGATGACACCCCCGTTTGGAGTGAGATTTGTCGTTGATCAGAAAACGACTGCTCTTGCTGATTCGATGAAAATCTAGCTATCCCAACCATCCGTGAGGAAAGATATGGGACGCAAGAGACCAATCATCCCCCCCCCCTCCTGTCCGCGCTTCAAAAACGCGTTGCTGACTAGTGAGTGTAAACGAACCAAGTACTAGACGTCACAGCCCGGGTGCCGCGCCGCGCGGCACCCAGGAAAGCTCGCCATAGGTGACAGGGGAGGAAGATATTGCCATCAATATACGGTGCTGGCTCCCTACCGGCGTACAAGCGGCTACTTACTGCTGAGATGACGGTCCGTGACAGACAGCTATGGTGACTGCCGGGCTGCTGATTCTGGTTTCGGCGCTTCGTCATTCTCTTCGTCGACGGTGGCGAGTGCACTCACCACGAGACTCTTCATCGCTCGCCGGTGGCGCTCGGACAGTGCCTGATGAGAGATGCCGAGTTCATCCGAGAGTCCTTGTGTAGTGATCTCGCGGGGAACCTCATAGTAACCATTCTCGACGCCTACCGCAAGTGTCTCGTATTGTGCTTCAGTCAGGTTGTGACGTGCTGTTTCGAAGTTCTCCGGTCCATAGATCTTCTTGAGAGTGAACGCGATGTCGTTCTCTTTGGCGAACTCGTTGGTTGCCGAGAGCGCATCCCGATCGGGGAAGAGCACGCGGAGCTGCCATTCACCGTTGGCGGCAGTAGCCTCTTGGATGGTAGCAGCGTGTTCGTTGATCATGTGGCCGATGATTTGGGCAGTCTCGTTCCAGACTAATCGGTAGAAGCGTTCGTCGTCGGTCTCGCCGAACAGTTCAACCTCTTCGACGCTCGGATCGTTTTCGAGAACTTCGGTCAGTCCGTCGACCTCTCCCTGTGTCACCCGCACGAACGGCACTACCTGTGTAGTGTTGTGAGCGACGACCCGATCGATATTGATAGTGATATCCGGACGGTGTTCAAGCGTCTTGGAGAGTGCGAACTCGTGAGCCGGAATCGCGAATTCCGCTATTGTGGGCACGTGCACGCTCGCACAAGCCGGATTATAATACAGGGGGATCCAGCCATGTCACCTCAACTGAAGTGACACCACCTGGTTGCACGAAGCCGAATTGTATCTTGGTTTTGCACACAGTGTCAGAGTAATCAGTGTGCAGTTGATTTCCCGGAGTCTCACCGGAGTCCATAAGACTCGACCTCCCATTGCAACGAGCAGTGACTGAAACACATCGGGGGCGTGTCGTCGTTGTAGCGGTCCTCGTCTTGGTTGCCGGCAGTGGTTGTCTCACACTGAATCCGGGGATAGATCTCACGACCCAGAATTCGACGGTCTTTCACGACGTGTCCTCGTCCGGGGAGTGGGCAAATGGGCGTCTCGTCGGGACACTTTCGCTCACTCCGAACGCGACGACCGATCAAGGCGTCAGCCAGATCAACGTCGTAGCAGCAGACGGCGAGACCTTCTATACGACACCCGTCGACAGCGGGCAATCTAACGTGAGCATCATGGCACCCACGAACGGCACTGCAACCATCGTTGCCGTCAACACGGTCAACGGGACCGTTGTCGAAACCCGAAACGCCACCATCACTGGCGATACGGTGATCTGACCGGCCTCGTTCGCTTATTCGTCGCTCGGGGATTCTGAATTCCGAAGTACCATCGGTCCCATCGCAAGTGTCTGTTTCGCAACAGTCGCGATCCGCAGGATGTACGAGACGAACAGCAAGAACGGCATTACGGCGATCGTAAACGCGAGCGCGACGACCCAGATCATGTAATCCGTGCCGAAGAGCTGACCCGGAAACGACGTCGCATCCACGAAGACGACCATGCCGCCGGCGACCACAAGCGCCGGTACCGCGGCCGTGAGGATCGCCCGCGAGAGCTTTACCAATGCCCACTGAAAATAGAAGGTCTTGATGTGTTCGCGTGCCGGGCCGAACATCGTCAGCGCTTCGAGTGTCTCCCTGAACGTGCGACGTTGCTCATCTGAGAGGTCGTCCTCGTACTTCTCACCGAGACGGCGGAGGTCGTGCATCTTCCGCGCGTAGTTGTAATCAAGCGCCGCCATCAGCACGTCGAACGTTCCGAAGGTGGCCTCGTCAAGTTCGTCGATCGCGGTCTCGGCGTTCTCGACGAGATCGTCGACGTAGGTACCGACGTTCTCCCGCATCTCGGTGTTCTCGCTGTCGTCGACAGCAGATTTCATAGCTGCCGCACGATCTCGGGCGGTCTCGATGATCTGCTGGAGGAACAGTGAAGGCTTCGCGGGGCTGATCGATCCGAAGAGTTCGTCGGTGTTCTGGCGGAAGTCCATGGCGGTGTCCATCCGCGCTCGTTGCTCGCCAAGCGGACCGATCTCTTGAGAGAGGACGAGCTGATTGATCGATACCACGAGTGTTGTTCCGGTGATGATCGCACCGACGAGACCCTGGAAGATCGTATCGACTGGGTCAGTAGTTTCCATCGTCGTCCGGAGCGTCGGAAAATCCAGAACCCCAAGCACCACGAACGCGAAGAACACGCACGCACCGAGAATCCCCGCCAGAAGCCAGCGGTTTGCCCCGAGAAGTAGCCAGAAACGCCACCGACTCGCACTGATCCGCTCTCGCATCGTATTCTCCGTTGAGAGGTCCACCGACTATCGGCCTCCGTCAGATGGATTAATAGGGGAATTCACGACGAACCCTCGTCGTGATCCGAGTCTAAATCCGGATCCACCCGGCGTTCGAGGACGAAGAGCTTGGTGCCACCCTGGTCGTACGAGACGGTTTCAATGAGTCGCCAGCCGTCGGCTCCGAGTTCATTGAGTTTGTCTTCAGAGTTGATGGCTTCGCGCTTGGTGAGTCCCTTCGATGGTTCTATCATACGGTATTCCCATTGCTGTCGGTCAGCCATGGTCGATTATCGAGAGTAAGCACCACAAAGCTGCTGGTAAGCTCTGAGACGAGTCCTGGGATCTACGGGGCAAGAAGTGTCTACGGTAGAACCAATCCAAGACGATTTCCCTGTCCGGGAGTTGTATCTAAGCATGAGTTTCACAAACACGATAGATCGAACCTCCACTGAGGACTGGGCTGTCGTATCGCTAATCGTCGAAGCAGGGATATCCCTCTATGAGGGCGATGCACGACTTGCAGCGTTGCAACTCGGTACGGCGGCCCTTTCGTATTACTCGAGTCTCCTCGGGGCGCTCGCACGGGTGCTTATCGAAGTCTACAAACGATTCCGCACTCGGTAAGCGATCAGCGCGCAAAATAGAGTCCGCATTTATATTGACATATGGACTCAGGAATTCTCAGAAGCCGCAGGCACAACCATTTCCCGCGGCTAACGATATGATTTGGGAAGATGTCAGATCGCACCTCTGAGCTACTATCCGATCGCACACGACTCGGATGGTGGCTGTTCATCGTACTACTCGCCATCGTCGCCGCATTTCTCGCGTACTCATTCGTCGGCATGATCGTACTCGGCGTTTTCGGCTACTACGCAACCCGCCCGGTCAACCGACGTCTCCGGGAGATAGTGGATTCGAACGGTATTGCAGCGAGCATCACCGTTCTGGTGGTCGTCGTTCCGATCCTACTGCTCATCGGCTACGTCGGTTTCAATCTCTTCCAGCAGCTCCAGCAGGCGATCGGTGCCAGCGGTTCAGGGGCGTTCGGACTCGTCGACCTCAGTGCACTCCCGCCTGCTCAACGTGAAACCGTTACCACGCTGCTCCAGAACCCGACACAGTTCATCAGTCAGCCCCAGCAGACGCTCCAGACCGTCCTGCAGCTGGGTGGGACGGTCGCTAGTGCCATCGGTGGAACGCTCGTTTTCCTGGGGCTTACAGTCACGCTTTCGTTTTTCCTGTTGCAGAACGACGCGGCTCTCTCGCGCGGACTTCGTGAGCTGTTCGGCGGACGAGACACCACCGCGTATGCGTATGCCTTCGCAGTCGACGAGGACCTGGAATCGGTGTTCTTCGGCAATCTCCTGTTCGTCGTCGCGATGTCGATCATCGCCGCAATCACTTACGAGGCGACGAATCTACTCGCCCCCGGAGCACTCCACGTTCCGATGGTACTCGTGTTGGGGGTTCTGACGGGCATAGCCAGTCTCATTCCGATCGTCGTCGGCAAGGTGATCTACCTCCCAATCGTCGCCTATCTCGGCTTTCAGGCCGTGCGTTCGGGCGGGAGTTTCCTGTTCGTCGGCGGAGCGTTGGTGGCGTACTTCTTGATTCTGGACATCCTCCCGCAGACGTTCCTGCAGCCGTATATCACTGGTCGCCAGCTCGATATGCTGGTGCTGATGTTCGGCTATATCCTGGGACCGATCCTGTTCGGCTGGTATGGGTTCTTTCTCCTGCCGATTGTGTTCATCGTCATGCTCGAAGCGATTCGGATCGTCCTCCCCGAACTGGTTCGTGGCGAAGCACTCACGCCCGACGTTTCACTGGGAGAGGGTGTCGGGACCGACCCACAATCGGCACGTGATATCCCTCCCGAGGAAAACGTGTCTGACGAGTCTTCCGAAGGCGACGACACGCCTGCTAACTGATCGATGTATTGGCGATGATATTCAAAAGCGGCTCGTCCCACTGCCGGCTGGCTGGGAGAGATCGGTTTCTCAGTAGCTAGTCGACTTCAGGCAAAGACAGTATCTACACCAGAAAAGTGCCTGGGATTAGTGGTGCTCTTCGAGGCGGATTTCGTCGTCCGTCACGGTCGCTACCGCGTCGTTATCCAGTTGGTACGTTTCTTCGTCAGCGTCGCCCCATCCGAGCTCCGCGGCGAGTTCATCGGTGAGGTTCGGGTCTGGTTCGACGTTGGCATCGTTGTTGTCGACGTCGACTACTGTGCCAACCGAATCGCCGTCAGCGTTGACGACGGTTTTACCTTCGTCGTCCTCATCAATAGTCGCTAGTTGTCCACTCTACCAGTCACGGTACGAGCAAGTGCGTAGAAATCGGCCAGACGTGAGGCGGAGTCCCAGTGTAGCATGTGC
>NZ_AOMF01000013.1 GCF_000336715.1 Halococcus thailandensis JCM 13552 | reverse complement strand
GCGGGTGAATCAGGTCACTGATTCATCCGCTTCGTTCCTACAACGTATCAGCTACTGGGCTGTTGAGCCAGAGTGGACAACTAGCGATAGTTGCCATGCACATCCCACTATATTCAGCATACTTCTATACATGATGCATGCACTTGCCGTCCCCTCCTCCCCAATTGCCCGAAATTTCGCCTGTTCTATCCAAACATCCGCTATGTAATGGATCCAACTGCCAGTTACTGGAAACAAGGAGGGGGGAGAGCAGACAGTTTTAAGATGACCAAGTAGGTGATCAGAATCGTTTTCCTCGCAACCGATGAACGACGCGTATGGCTGGAACACCGCGTCGCACCCTCGCGATCATGCTCGTCATCGTTCTCATTTCCAGTGGCTGTCTGACGCTTGGACCGTCGATATCGGCCGACACGGGCGATTCGGCGGTCTTCGAGAGCGTTACCGTTGACGAGCCGTGGGCGAGCGAACACGTCCGCGTGAACGCCACGCTGCGCTCAACGCCAGCGGCGAGCAACGTCACGACGATCACGATCATCGGCGAGAACAAACAGACGTACGGTTCGATAAGCGTCGGATCAGGCCAGTCGGTCGTTCCGCTCTGGATCCCCGCCAACCGGAACGCGACACTCGTCGCCTCCAATAGCGTGAACTCGACGACGCTCGACTCGCTCAACGTCTCGACCGGCGGGAACCAACTTCCATGAAACGAGGAGTGTCGAAGAGGAGAGACGGAGAGACTTTTGGCACTAACGGGTTTGGACAGCGCATGGACGACCAAGACTCCCAACGGTGGGAGTACGAGATTCTCAGGCCGCCGCGTGACGAGACGAAAAAGGAGGCCGACAATCCGAAAACCGAGATCAACGAGCTGGCCGACAAGGGCTGGCGGCTCGTCGAAACCATTGACTACTCCAGTGGCGGGACCAAGTACATCGTCTTTGAACGGCCCCGTTCCGAGTCGACGGAGGACGTCTCGTGACGGCCGAAGTGGACGATTCTGCGGTTGACCAAAGTGTCGACGTGAGCACGGCGAACACGATGCGCGAGCGCGCCAACGAGAGTCGTATCAAGCTCTGGATACTACTGAAAGCAAACCGACTCCTCGTCACGGCCGTACTCGCGGTCGCGTTCTTCGTCGTCTTCGTCATCG
Source organism: Halococcus thailandensis JCM 13552 (assembly GCF_000336715.1). GTDB lineage: Archaea > Halobacteriota > Halobacteria > Halobacteriales > Halococcaceae > Halococcus > Halococcus thailandensis. The sequence goes on along the minus strand of NZ_AOMF01000013.1, from coordinate 4,168 downwards.
GAATTACAGTGTTGCCGCCGCCGCTGATCCCCCAGCTCAACAGTAGCGACACGATCGACACGCTCTTTTCGACGATGATCAGCGCGGTCATCACCGGTGTGACGCTCGTCGTCACCATCTCCCAGCTCGTGCTCTCACAGGAGAACGGCCCACTGGGCGAGCAGCGCCAGCGCATGGAGGACTCGATGGACTTTCGGGATTACACCGAGGAACTCGTCGGCTCGCCGAGCCCGGCCGACCCCTCGGCGTTCCTCCGGAACATCATCGACGTCAGTCAGGACCGCGCCGAGGCCGTCCGCGACGGGTTTGACGACATCGAGAGCGATCAGCTCCGCTGGGAAGTCGACCAGTTCACCCAGAGCGTCATCGGCAACTCCGAAACCGTCCGCGACCAGCTCGAAGGCGGTACGTTCGGCAATTTCGACGTGGTGTTCGCCGCGCTGAACTACAACTACGCTTGGAAGATCTTTCAGGTCGAGCGGCTGCTCAACGATCACGACGAAGATCTCGGCCAGCCCGAAAACAAGCTGTTGAACGAGCTGAAAACGGCGCTGTCGATGTTCGGGCCGGCGCGCGAACACGTCAAGACGCTGTATTTCGAGTGGGCGTTGACGTCGCTCTCACAGCTGATACTCTATGTGGCGATCCCCGCGCTTGCCGTCGCCGGCATCATGATGGTGATCGGCGAGGCGGGGACGTTCCCCGGGAGTACGCTCGGCATCGAGAACATCGCGCTGTTGGTCGGTGCCAGCCTCACGATCACGCTGCTGCCGTTCTTGCTGCTCGTATCGTACATCTCACGCCTCGTGACGCTCGCCAAACGGACGCTCGCCATCGAGCCACTGATCCTCCGAGAATCCCAGCGATAGGCCAAACGCGTGCTCCAGAAACTCTCATGAGCTGTATCATGACAGTAGATCATTTCAGACAGCTGTAACGTGGGTTGACCTCAAGAGGGTGGTGAGTACAGCGATCCTGTGTAAGGTGTGATCAGCGGCGAATCCCGTGAATGATGCTCTCAAGACAGACGATCGCTTATGTGCAGATCAAAACAGAGATGAGGAGAATGATCATATCAAGATCTGCAAGCCGAGGCTTTTCACACATAGATCAAGTATATATACTTGTGCTATCATGTGCATCCTCAGAATATGTGGAACAATATTATGTCAGTAGGCTCGATAACAAGCATCTCCAAGCTGTTTCGCAGCGATGAGCGGGACCGGCCGCGGGTCATTCGCTGATCAGCTTCGAACGAGCGTCAGCGAGTTCTTCGCACAGTACGGCGTCGCGTTCGTGATGGTCGCCAGCGTCGTCGGATCAGGGTCGATCTTTATCGCGACCGACGCCGGTGTCAAGTACGGTTACTCGCTGATCTGGGCGTTCGTCGGAGCCGGGCTGCTCGGCATCATGGCCCAGGACATGAGTGCGCGGCTCGGCATCTTCGGCGAGCCGCTGATGGTGTTCATCAGGAAGAAACTCGGCGGCCGTCTCGCCATGCTGCTCGCCGGCGTGATCTCGATCGGTGCCGTGTTGTGGACGATCGAACTCGTCGCCGCGACCGCGAAGGGAGTCTCGGTGCTCCTCGGCGGCGCGATCGGCTGGCAGCCCCTCTCGGTCGTCGTCACCGTTCTCGCGGTGCTCGCAGGCATCGCAAACTACGATGGCGTCGAACGGCTCCTGACGGCGATGTTGGTTGTCCTCTTGGGGTTGTATCTACTCGTTGTTGGTGGGACCTCGCCCGATCTCGGAGCCGTCGCTAGTGGATTCGTCCCGTCGCTTCCCGACGCGGGCGCACTCACACTGGCAGCGTCGATCGTCGGCTCGACCGCCATCTGGTCGAACTTCTTCCTCGAATCGAATCTCGTTGAGCGAAAGGGCTGGACCGACGTCTCCGACGTGCCGACGATGCGGACGGATCTCGTCATTGGGTACGCGCTCGCGATCGCCCTCATCATGGCGATCGTCGTCGTGAGCGCGACGGTCCTTCGGCCGACCGGCGTCGAGGAGGTGCGGAGTTTCGTCGCCCCCGGACTGGCACTCGCCCAGCCCGTCGGCCAGTGGGCAGCGGTGTTGTTCCTCATCGGGACGGCCGCCGCCGCGTTCAACAGCATCGTCCCGATCATGTGGGTGCCGGCGTATCTCTTCGAGCACGCCCGCGGGAACGATGCCAACCCCGACAACCGATCGTTCAAACTGCTCTATGTTGTCGGAACTTCCGTAGGCGTTCTTGCGCCGGTGATCGCTTCGCTGACTGGAATGAGCGTCGTCGAGATGATCATCACGTTCCCGGCGTACAACGGCATCATCAGCTTGCCGATCACCACGATCCTGTTGTTCTGGGCGGTCAACGACGAGAACACAATGGGCGAGTACACCAACGGCCTCGTCGCGAACGCGATCAACCTCGTCCTCGTCGTCCTGGTGTTCGCTCTCGCCGCGACGTCACTGCCCGGCGTTTTCGGCGCACTTCTTCCCAGCTGAATCGACGAAGTGAAAATGGTTGGCTAGGTGCGTGCCATAGAATTCGTCTCATACCGAGAGCATCTCACGGCTCGGGTGTTCCCCCTGTTCGCCATTGGTGATCACGACGACCACTTGGAGACACAATGCGAGAAACATTTGCACCCGAGCATAGGCGCGCGGCCTTGGACGCAGGCGGATCCGGGGCATAATTATCAACTGTATGATTGTCTATGCAACCTGTGTCCATCGGTTGTACGTCTCGTCTAAGACCGGGCGTTTGAACTGAACATCCCGCTGTGCTTTTCGATGCGATCTCTGACCCCGTACTCGATATCGAACAGAACGCTAGTGTTTCGCGGGTTGTACGAAGCAATTGGCACGGCCACCTGCTGAGCGCCGGGATCATACTAGTGGGCGTGTCGTACGCACTGTCAGCGATCGTCCAAGCCGGATGTTCAACGACAAGCACGTTGCGCGCGATCCTATGAGAATTCACAAGGGTGGCAGGATAAGCACGAACCAATCCTGTCGAGAGCCATGTGCCTTCTGACAGGGTAGATGGTAGTATCGGGCTTCCCTTTAGTTACGGTAGTATCGAAATGGCGATACCTGCAAGGCAGAGGGCGAATCCGCCCACCACACCGAAAAAGCGCCAGTTGGGACTAGTCGGACCAGCAGGCTCATCTGAGAATACCAAAATGTATGCTGAACTGAGAGCCATTCCGGCACCACCAATTGAGCGCAGAATTACTGGTAGTGATGGGCTACCTAGCAGTTTTGGAATCGATGGAATCGCAAAAATGAGTCCAAGTCCTAACACCGAGAGGTGATAGATGCGCTGGTAGTTCATACTAGGACCGATACGTCCTTCGATTAAATCCTTTGGCAGCACTCCAACCACCAATCGGCTGCGGGAGCCTCACGGCCCCTGCAGGGCCGTCGGGGCTGGTAGGATGAAAATCACAAAGAACGATAAGAGGGCATTATCTCTGCCCCAATCCAGTCACTGTTCCAAAAACCACTCCTCCCACAAGACCACGACCGAGAGCACCAACAAAGCTCTCTCCATAGAATAGTCCCATCATCACCCATACCGCAATCCAGATGCAAGCCATCAGGACGCCATACGGTAGTGGCGGGAAATCGTTGATTTGACGGTTGAATTGCCTCAGGCGAGACACAATACCCATACGCCCATCTCTGACTGTTCCGCATTCAATCATTGCATCATCTAGACCGACACTCAAGCAGCCATCTGGCTAGATAAACACTCCCTTATTTACAGGCTGTAGCAACGTCGGTTCTTTATATTGCCGAAGGGATGTAAGCAAGATCGATCTGTCGAGTATCACAGTCGAGGCAAGCGAAAACAGTAACGGCTGGCTGAATCACCAACCACCGTCACGACTAACAGTACACGCAACTTAGCGGTACATTCCCACCCGATGACCNAGCGAAAACAGTAACGGCTGGCTGAATCACCAACCACCGTCACGACTAACAGTACACGCAACTTAGCGGTACATTCCCACCCGATGACCGTCTATCAATCCTGCCCGTTCTGCAACCGAACATTCGAAATCGGTCAGAGAGGCTATAGTCCCCTCAAAAGACCATCCGTGTTCGGTTAAGGTCTCATCTCTGTGTTGAAGGCGTGAGCCACTCGTTTGTTCAGGGTGAGGCGTGATCTCTCTGGTTGGCG
>NZ_AOMF01000012.1 GCF_000336715.1 Halococcus thailandensis JCM 13552 | reverse complement strand
TCAACGAGCGGTTCGAACGCCGCACTGTCGTTCCTCTTGCCGGTCTCCATCGTGATGGCGACCGGCAGCTCCGTTGCCGCATCCACCACAAGAAACACCTTGTACCCGTAGAACGATCCTTCGTGTTTCCCCCAGCTCGCACCTTCAACTTCGCCATTTTCGATCTCATCACGCGTATTCGCCCACGCCGCGATGTGCGTTCCATCGATCACGACGAACTCACCGCCATGTTCGTGATCGGCAAGCAACTCGCCGCACATCGACTGGAGGCAGTCTCGGAGTTCATCGGGATG
>NZ_AOMF01000011.1 GCF_000336715.1 Halococcus thailandensis JCM 13552 | reverse complement strand
GAGGGCGATATGCAGTGGAAGGACATTCTCGCGAAGGTCGAGTCGGACGACTGGACGTGGGAAGCGGTTCGCGACGAGTTCCTAGTCTACGCGCCGCACTTCCACGCGATGGTAAACGCGGATTTCGTCCAGGGCGGCGCGGTGACGGAGGCCATCGAGGATCAGACGGGTGTCGTGATCCACCGAATTACGAAAGGCGATTCGGCGGTGTCGCTCGGGAATCTAGAGGACTTGATGTCGGCGACGGCGTACTCGCTATCGCACGCGGGTATCTCGTGGGACGAGGACAACGAGGAGTNGTCGCTCGGGAATCTAGAGGACTTGATGTCGGCGACGGCGTACTCGCTATCGCACGCGGGTATCTCGTGGGACGAGGACAACGAGGAGTACCGCGGAGCGTTCCGATTCTTTGGCTCGACAGCGGACGTAGAGCGCCGGAAGAACGTCGAGGACGACGTGAAAGCGGCGCTACGGGAGGTTTCGCAGGACATACTCGGTGTGGACTTTGGCTCGCAGCGGGGTGACGCGGAGACAGTCGATGAGGACGCGCTCGACGACGCCGAGGACGTAGATCAGACGGCAGACGGTGGAGCACCGGCCCGCACGCCCGTTGGGCGTGCGGGCGTCGGGCTACCGCTGGATAGCGAGGACAACAGCGAGTGGTCCGGTGGCAGTTCCGGCGGGTACGCGACCGGGGGGGAGGTGGGGCATGAGAGTTCATGGACGGCGAGCGCGGGCGTGTCACCGTCGTACCTGGACGACCCGGCCGAGGCAGAGGCCAACCTTCGTTCGCGTTGTGGGACGAAGCTCGCGCCGATATGGGCGGCTGAGGAGTACCTAGCTGACGAGGAGTGGGTGGCCGACCACGACGCGAAGACGCTCGACGAGCTGCGTGAGGCGCTTGCGGAGTATCGTGATCGTGGCGGGGACCCGCCGATCCCGCCCGATGCTCCCGATCCGCCGGACTGACGGCGGACTTTCCCGGCGCTCGCGGCGCTTCTGAGTGGCGACGCTACTGATTCGGGCGCGATTTCGGCGATTCTTGTTGAAACTCAAACCATTCGGCGACCCGACGCTCACAACAATCAGAATTTCTGCCACGTTCGGCCGGTTCGCCCGGCGCGATCGGCCCGATCTAGAGCTGTTGGTGCTCCTCGATGGTGGGTGATTCGCAGTATTCGTTATCCTCTCTTACGTGCTCCTCACCGTGATTCGCGGCGGTTGCGGTCGCGGTTCGCGGCTAGCGTCCGCGGTCGCGGTTCATTCTTATCCTGCCAGACCTCCGGCCCCGAAGGGGCCGTGAGGCATCGCGGCGCGGTCGCCAGCCCCGGGGCTGGCTTCGCGGTAGTGAGCGCAGGAGCGCGTCGGTCACGCGACGGCGTTCGCGTAAGTAGTGCGGTCGGTGGTTGAACCGCAGAAGTATTTTTGGATGGGTAGCTTTAGCCACAAACATGAATAACCGAACTGAGTCTGTTGATGGCGCAGAGATTGAACTCAACGCAATGGGTAGGGTACCTGAGGCGGAGAGATGGATGAAGGAAGTGGATGGGAATATCCACATCCACGAAGAACATCCGAATGGAGGGCATATCTGCCTGCTGCAATGGACTCCTGACCAAGCGAAAGAAATGGCGAAAATGCTATGGGAATATCAGAAAGTGGTGCGTCAAAAGAACGCAGACTGATTCGCGTCCCCATTNATCGAGGTTGTAACTCCGACGGATATTAACTGACTAATGTAGTTGCACGTATTCGGGCCTATGGAGCGGTATCAGTTGACTGCGCTCGGGTATGCAGTGATGGGGACGTTGCTGCTGTTCGGCGAATTTCTCCCAGACTTAGGCGCTATCTTCACTCCTTCAATGTCACTCGTCTCTAGTCTGGCGGTTTTGGTTGGAAGTCTCGGGTCTGTTGGGATGATAATTACCTGTGTTGGCTCGTTGCTTCGGCCCGAGGGGCGATTTGGCTTAGGGCCAGAATCCGATTATCGACTACATCTCTACACTATTTGGGCAGCAGTTCTGCTTGTGGCCTTTGGAGTTGCCGTTTAGTGTGCGAACCGGTTGAGCTTGGCATCCTCGGAGGCGTCTCTCGCTGCTCGGGATTGGCTCCGAAGACTCTCACGGCCCACAGGGGGCCGTCGGGGCTGGCAGGATACGGAATGAGGACACCGACGAGCAGTAGCTACGATTCGCTTCGAGCATACGCTGCGACGCTGATCCCGGCGGCGACACCGAGCATTCCGCCAATTCCACCGATCAGCACGCTCGCCAGTAGTTCGGGCGCGGTGAACACAACCGCAACGACAACGAGCAGATAGGCGATGGCCGCACCGACGGCGACGATGAGCGCACGATCTCGGCGGCGGGCGCGTTCGCGCTCGGCGAGAGCGTGCTGGCGGAGGTGTCTGTACTGTTTGCTCTGTAGGGCGTCAATTCGGTTCGTGAGCCGATCATCGGTAGCGTCGATACGATGGTCGATGTCGTCGAGGTCGTCGGTAAGCTGGGCGGGCGAGCGGATTTCTCGGCCATCCCAATGGTTGATGACCTCGCGGATGTCGCTAACGTTGGCGTGGCGTGTGATTCGCTTGGGCGGGCGTGGATAGCGATCGTGTTCCGGCTGGTAATCGGGGACGTTGGAAAGAGTAACGAGGCCAGCATCGCGGAGCTTGCGGAAGCGACGGAGAACGGTCTGATTGGTCCAGCCGTGTTCGCTTTTGACGGTAGGTGTGCTGAGGGTGGCAGAAACGTTCTTATTGTTGAGAAATCGCTCTTCACGGAGCAGGAGGCGGAGTATCTTGATGGATTTGTTGTCGAGGTCGGCGGCGACCTCGTTGGGATTCATCGGTCGAAGAGCTTGTCGAGAGTGGACTGGTTGGCGATCTCTTCGAGGGCGTCCTCGATTTCCTCCATACGAGTTTCGAGGTCGGCGATTCGCTTGTCGTAGTGGGCGTCCCGCTCGTTCATTTGATTTTCGAGCCGGCTGAATTGGTGATCGTGTTGCTCGGTTTTCTCCTTCAAATCACGAACGGTGAGCTGGTCGAGGTTGAACGAATCTATGAGTCCCTCGTCGATGGCCTGCTGGCCGTCGTCGGTGAGCGTGGCGACGGTGGGAGGAATCCGGTCAGTCTCGGTGTGGCCTTTCTGCTTGGTGATGAGGCCGGCATCGACGAGCTTGTCGTAGCGGTAGTGAATGACCGAGGAGTTCCAGCCGGTGGCGTGCTTGAGTTGAGTCGTGTTGGCTTGCCCACCATTCTCGCGTAGCTCATCGAGCACGGCGATAGCTTTCCAGTCCAAATCCTGCTTCAACTGTGCAAGGTCAACCATACAGAAACCGTCTATCTGAGCGTGCATAATTCTTGCCCGGTCCGATTATAGCCTCCGGCTGCGGACAGTACAACTGGGCTATCAAATTATGCATACAGACACATTTGATTGATTAGAGCGTCCGAAGAATCTCCGCCGGCAATAATCTTGTATAGATATTTGATAATGAGATTGGAACGAATACCTAGGGGGGCGGAGCGTTCGCGAGAATTGGTGGCCCTACAAAGAGAAGTTGAGATTCAGTCGCCAGTGTGGCTCTGAGGCTGAAGCAAACTGGGGGTGAGCTCTGGTCTGTGCGCGCAGCGCGAACTGGGGGTCCGGTTGGATGAAGCCAGCTACGTGAGGTGAGGGTCCGGGTTTCTGTGTGAGCGGAAACGAGATCGAGGGTCAAGCGAGGCGACGACCGACTGGGGGTCCGGGTTTTTCTGAGCGGGAGTTAGAGATATCTGGATTCTACTGATGGCTGTCTACATGCGCTCTACAACCTGTGAGGGTCCGGATGAGCGAAAGCAGGGCGAGGGTCAACTGGTTATGTGCTGTGAGGGGGAACGTACGGGACCTTTATGTGCGAGGGCTGTGGCATTGTGACCAACATGCTGGAAGCTACCCGACGCGGGAAGGCTGACGGGATAATGTNGCTTCCAGGATGCCCTACGCACCATGTCGAGAAATGCAGCGGAACAAGATAAGCAGTGGTGTTGTGACGACGAGCACGCAGATCCCGGCGAACACGATTCTGAGGCCAGCGAAGTAGCGTCACGGGAGGCTTCTGAGCGATCCCGCACGCGGTCTGAGAGTGCCATGTGCTACGAGCACGTCGACGAGGATGGTGAACGCCGGCGGATACGCGTCGCGGAGGACGTGGACCCCTCAGAGCCGGATGCGATACAGGAGGTCGAGCGCGACGGGCGCGAGTTCGACGCGAAGGTTCCCGAACTGCCGCCGCCTGGAACGGGCGAGCGATACAATGACTGCGGCGAGGAGTCCCCGCTACTGATGTGCCCGAACTGCGGAGAGGTGACGGCTGTCGGGCGGACGTGCCGGCGCTCGCGGTGTCCGCGGTGCTGGCAGGCGTGGGATTTCCAGCGTGCGCTGGATGCGGGAACGGCAATCGAGGGCGAGCGGCGG
>NZ_AOMF01000010.1 GCF_000336715.1 Halococcus thailandensis JCM 13552 | reverse complement strand
CCTTCAGTCATCGTCGTAAGATAGGGTGGACAGCTCGATAAGCCTTAGTTGGAATATTCCAAATCCGGACTTCGCATCAAAGCGGCGGCGATGGTTCGTCTGGTAACTGCTCACGGGTAATGTACTGCTTCGCCAAGTGTTCTTCTGCTCGCCTGAGTCGGTAGGTGAGCGTCGACCGTGGTATAGTGAGATGCTCAGCTAGCTCACCGACATCGATTTCTCTGGGAGATTCGTAGTAACCATGTTCAACAGCGGCTTGAACCGCTGCCTGCTGTTCGGGTGCCAATTCAGTGTTGCTGTTGGAGGTGTCGTTTGTGGATGGTGAGGCGACCGCCGTTCGAAGCATCTCCATCTGGGCGCAATCGCC
>NZ_AOMF01000009.1 GCF_000336715.1 Halococcus thailandensis JCM 13552 | reverse complement strand
TCGCCGCCACGGACACCTGTGTCGGATCTGGGTACGGACCGCGTGCGCCTTTTCACGGGCCCCAGGTTGGACCGAATTTCTCTATCTCACCGTTCGCCCGCTTCGTGCCGTTACGGCTTCCACGAGTTTTGGAGATTCGACCGGGCGAGTGCCCGGCTCGGTCGACCCCGAGGCGTCGGCATGATTGCACGCGGGCACTGGAATATTAACCAGTTTCCCGATTTGTCTTACTCGAACTGCGGTAAGACTGAGGACCGGCTAACCCTCGGTTGACGAACATTGCCGAGGAACCCTTGTCCGTGAGGCCGTCGGGATTCTAACCCGACTACCGCTG
>NZ_AOMF01000008.1 GCF_000336715.1 Halococcus thailandensis JCM 13552 | reverse complement strand
GTCCATCGTTTGCCGGATCGATGGGTTATGGCATCATTATCTACCATCTCTTGAAGTCGCTGCTCGTGGTTGCTCGCTAAGACGGCGCAATCTGTGCGTTCCCGGATTGTCCGCTGCAACGGTGTGCCACTACTTCGTGATTTTGACGACGAGCGCGCGGATCGCTCCTGATACCGTTCTTTCGCACTTTCCATATGAACAAACATATCCGGAATAGAGTTATCGGAATCAGCGGCTGATGCAGGTTCATCATCCATAGATCATCTATGCAATGGTTTGTTATATTAGTTGCCCCGCTTCAACCCGACAGAAGTTCTTGCTCGCTAACGTGGTTGAAGTGCGTCATGTACTTCGCTCG
>NZ_AOMF01000007.1 GCF_000336715.1 Halococcus thailandensis JCM 13552 | reverse complement strand
CTCGACGAACCGGCGGGTCAAGGTCAAGCAAAATTATGAATCGCTCTCGAAAGGCGGCACGATATGGCCGACTCGCGGAGGAAGCGGCGCAGCGGCGCTACGGCCTCGACGCCGACCACGGGAGTTGGCACGACGCCCGAACGTCGGACGGCCGCCCGGTCGAAGTCAAAGCCGCGATGCTGAACCGTCGTGATGGCTCCGAAGGCCGATTCCGAATCTTCGAAGACTATCACGAACGGCTCGCAGAGGAGCGAGGACTGTACGTGTTCGTTCCCTACCGCGCCCGCGGTCGTGGCATCCAAGTCGTGGATATGCGCTCGGTCGATGCCGGTGCTCTCCGGCTCAAGTTCTACGGGGCGGGAGGTCATCGTGGCTCGAACCAAGTCAAGATACATCCGCGCCGGATATTCTGAGCCGGGCGATGTTTAGAATCTCAATCTCGTTCGACGAAAAACGGCGATGTTCAGCTCGTCGACGAAGCTCGCGAACAGCGTTTCTTTATATAGTGGTCGATTCGTCGATTGTTTGACGTGTACGAATCGGTAGAAAGTTCTCTTTTTTCTGGACAGGGGCGACCGGCGTTCCCACGAACGAATGGCGAACGAATGGCGAACGAATGGCGAACGAATGGCGAACGAATGGCGAAGGAACCACCGTATTCGTTCGTCGTTCGCACGTGGGATC
>NZ_AOMF01000006.1 GCF_000336715.1 Halococcus thailandensis JCM 13552 | reverse complement strand
GAGTTATTCCGAGCACGACCCTGCGCCGTTCCGCGTCGTCCTCGACGAGGACCGCGACGACGACGCCGACCAAATCGACCCCGAACAGATACGGCGCGCCGAGCGCGTGCGCGCCTACCTGCTCGACTGTCAGCCGTGGTGCGACGGCGGCATCTCGCAGGGTGACGCCGCCGCTAAACAGGGATTCAGTAGCTCGTGGGCGACCGACCGCAAACAAGAGTGGGAATCCGGCGAGTGGAATCATCTCGACGGCGTGCCGGAACCGTCGAAAGTCGAAACCGCATGACGGCGATTGATTCCTCCCGGTCCATCCTCCACCCACACCCCCATGCCGCATTACTTACTTACAGAGTGATGGGATTTTTCGGGGGGGCGGGGGATTGGCGGGGTCGCCATTTGGCTGATTTTCGCCGGGGGTCTCGCGTCGATCTGCTCGACGAACCGGCGGGTCAAGGTCAAGCAAAATTATGAATCGCTCTCGAAAGGCGG
>NZ_AOMF01000005.1 GCF_000336715.1 Halococcus thailandensis JCM 13552 | reverse complement strand
GTGTTCCGGTCTTGGCTCCGTCCGCCGCTCATGCGCTCCCTCCGTCGTTCAGAAGTGGGTCGCGCGGTTCGAGCGCGTCGTCTGGGAGGTCGTCGTCAAAGACCATTCCCATTCCGTCGCCCCAGTCGTCGCCGTCGTCTTCGGCGGCGGCGTCGAGCAGGTCGCGGAGGTCGCCGTTCCGAAGGCGTCCCGGCCGGAGTTCGTCGGGGAGTTCGGCCGTGATAATCTCGTCAACTGACGGCTGGTCCGTCACCATCGGTTTCGATGGGTCGAGCGCGGCGTTCTGCGATTCCATCGTGTCGAACTTCACACGCCGGACGATTGCCGGAAGCGCCTGCCGGAGCGATTCTCCGCGTCGAGCCGCGGGTTCGAGGTCGCCGCGGTACTCTCCAATCACGTCCAGCACCTCGTCTGTATCGTGCCGACCGACGAGCGACGAGCCGGGGATAGACCGCCGCCACGTCCCGACTGCGACGTTTCGACCGGGGTCGAAGGCATACGCCTCGTACACTTCCCCCTCTGCCTTCTGGTGCGGATACAGCGGCCCCCACTCAACCTGAGTCTCTGCGAACGTGTCCGGCGAGAGCGACCAGCACGCCATAGGTTCGTCGTTGTTCGCGTTCACCTGTACGATTCGGACGCGAGGCGGGTCGGGGAGGAGGTCGTTGATTTTCCCCGTGGCGAACAGCGCGGCCACGCCCGCGATGACGAGCGCTGAGACCGCGAGGCTCGACCACGCCGGGAGTTCCGCGCCGCCGAAGTACGCCAGCGCCGCGCCCGCGCCACCGAGCTTCAGCCAGTCGTTCACCATTCGCGGACCACCTCAAGGTCTGTCTCCTCGCGCTTGCGCTTCACCCAGACATAGGTCCCGCCGACTGACGCGACCGCTGTTGCGCCAATGAGTGACTGGACGGTGCCCCATTCGACGGGGGGTTTCGCGGCCCTAACTGCGTCAGACCGGATAGCAACGATACCGTCCGCATTCGATGAGGTGACGGTGATTGCCGACGCGCCGTTGAAGTCCTCGGCGCGGAAATTGACGGTGGTCTCGCCGGGGGTCAAGGTCATGCGCCGAACGCGGGCTTTCCCCGCGGCCGAGCCGTCTCCTTCGCTCAGGATTCGGGAGAGAGTCCCGGCGTCGGTGATTGCGATTCGAGTCGGAGTATCCGCCTCGACGACGAGCGAGAACGTCCCATTTGAGAACGACCACGATTTGATTCGAGTCGTCGGGGAGAGTTCGATAGTCTGGGTTGATTCGGGCGTGCTCGGCGTGGCGGTCGCTGTCTCGTTCGTCGCGGCGACCGTGCCGACGAGCGCGGGCGATACAACTGCGATGAGGATTATGAGTGTGGTGATTATTCGGCGCATGGTGTCCGAAAAATTGGGAATCGGTGGGGTTAGTTCCGGGTTGAGACGAGGATGAGCGCGACAATCGCGGCAACGATGATAACGCGGTCTTCGGTTCCAACACCGAAGCCACCGCCGCCACCACCGCCACCAGTTCCGGTGGTCTCATACTGCCTTCTGAGTTGTCGCAACTGCTCGATTTCGTCCGCGAGGGAGCTTGCGTTCGTTGAGTTGTAGAGGTACTTGTGTGGGCTGGTCGTGTTCATCGTCTCCCCTGTCCGGGTGTTCACAGCCTCTAAAATTTCAAACTGCGACCCATATGTGGAGAGGTCAACAATCGTGCCGTTGGCCCCATCTTGAACAGCCATGTAGAAGGTTCCATTATAATCTGAAAATCGGTATGTCTGACCAGTATCCCAGCCACCAGATGCGTCATCTCCGGTGTAGAACAATGTTCCATTAAGCACCGTCGGATTGCCCGAGCCGTCTCCGACTGCAATAGTGTGCGATGCATTGATATCCCCGGAAGCACCGGTTGACGCGAGCATGGCCGCGCCCTGACCGTAGTATCCAGACTTTTTGAGAGATGTGGATGCCTCAGCCCCGATAGTGGATGGGTCCATCATCGCAAGGTCTGACGAGTTTATTTCGCCTGCTTGGTACTGGCTGGACACCTCATCAACGTAGGGGTCCATATTCGCAAGCACTTGTTGGGTCTGCTCTTGGGTTTCGTCGAGCAGATAGGTGTCGTTCTGGTCGTTCGCCCAAGAGCCGAGCGACCCATAATCCTGTGACTCGAAGATTCGTGTCTCCTCGGACGAGTTTGGTTCGACGGCAACAACCCGGATAGGAGATGCTTTTGGTGGGTCTGACGACCCCCCCGGATGGAAACGGGAGCCGGATGGGAGAGTCCTCAGAGAGATTTCTTCAGTATCGACAGATGTTCCATTGACTAACTCGAATTGAATCGTGTTTGTTCCAAGCGTTTCACCACCAGAGTACCATTCTCCATTCCTCTCATTTTGGTAGTAGTATCCAATTGTTTGGTCGGATTGGTTATCTAGACTAGCTATTTGAGTGACTTTAGCGTCCCAATCTGAGAGAATCCGAACCTGAACCCGAGAGTAGTAGTCTCGAACCGTTTGGTTCACCGCGGATTTAGCCTGTGACCGGGATGCACCGTTATTTAGCTCGTTCACCATCGTTATTTTAGCCTTTGACATGGCGACCGTTCGAGCATTAGCCATGAAGTTCTGCGTCGTCGTGGTGTACGAGTCGGTTGCGTCTTTCAGGGCAAGAGCGCTTGAATACGCATTTGTGGCGGTGAGATTCTCATAGTCGGTGTTGTCTGACCAATGACAACCCTCGGTATTGCCGAGAATCGTATTGAACCACGCACCACCGAGGTAGTTTGACGCCGAACCATCGCAGTTGACCATCTCCGCAGATGCGTGTCCGACCGGAGATGACCCTGGAACCACGCCGCTCGTGGCGGCGGTCGTGATGACGATTCCAACGAGCAGCATAACCATGACCCTCCGAACGAGAGTCACGAATCAAACACCTCAACGAGTCCGAGCCGGTCTGCGATGAGAGACCCACCGGCTGCACCAACCACAATCAGCCCTATTTCAAGACTGCCACCAAGCAGGTCGGATAAAATCGTGATGTCTGCGCCCGCGGATAGTCCGGCGTCGAGAGCACCAACCGACGCGCCAAGTGTGGCGACCGTCTCTAGGTCAAGGTCAAGGTCCACCATTAGAGCATCCACCCCGCAGCGAACCCGGCCGTGCTCGTGATGCCGACGTAGACCAAGCCCCAGAGGTCGCTACTCTGGAAGAATGAGGAAACGTCACCGACCAACAGCCACGCAGCGAACACCCCGACCGTGCCGAAAATCGACCACATATAGTAGTCGTCAAGCTTCTCCGCATCGTCTTTGAGAGACGATAGGTCGGTGTTCTCGTTCGTGATGATGATGCCCGCGAACGCGCCGACAGATACCGCGTACGCAAGCGTGATTTCGATATTCCCCGACGAGAAAATCACGTCGGTGAAATTGATATCGAATAGTTGGAAGGTTGCGATGCCCGTCTGAATGAATCCGGCGACCATGAGAGCCACCGTGAACCCCGCGTCTGCGGGGTCGAATTCCATCTTCGACATTACATTTTTAGACTGTCGCAATTAGTGAAAAGTGTTTGTGTTGATGACTGTTTAGTTTGCGTAGCAAATATCCATCTTAAGCCTCGTAAACATCAATCTGTGGCTTTACAAGGCCGATTGCTGACTCTCGGCCACGGTCCGTTAGTCGGTAGACTCCGCCGCCCTTCTCCTGCACGAATCCAGCATCTAAGAGGTCCTGAAAGGAACGAGACACCGAATTTCGGTGTCTCCCTGTCCTCCGAGCAATGTTACCAGCCTTATCATCATTGTGGAGTAACAAATCAACGAGGATGGCTTTCTGTGTTGGCGTGATGTCCATGAGATACCCGCCAATCGCTGGATGGAAACTCATTGTGGTCAATATGTTTGCATGGCTAACAGAATTGTTTGCATTACGAGCAGTTTGGAAGAACTAACAAACGTTTAAGTAATCCTGACTGAACAGTTAGAGCAAGAACTCGGACGTGTCACTCACGGTGTGGCGCGGCGGGAGCAAGATGGCCCCTTGCTCCCGAAGAAGAACCCCCGAAACCGAAGCAACGGTTTCGGGCGTGTATATGAGCTAACGGCGCTATCCGGCTTAAATTCACCGGATATGCTGTTTGCACTGCAAATTTTCGAGGTTCGTGGGCTGTCAACCATGCAACACGACAATCCCGCACTCCGACCAATTCGATTCATCGACGATGCCGAAGCAGTAGCTGACGCGCTCGACGCCGTCGACGAACTAGCGACCCACCCGGTCGTTGGCGAGGTCTCGCGCGAAATCGCAGCGCTCGCACGTGATGCCGCATCGAACCCTGACCAACACAACCTATCTCAGCAATGACCATGACCTCACTAGACGACGTTATCGACCGAATCGACTCCCTCGAATCCCGTGTTTCCGAACTCGAAGCCGAGAACGAACGACTCCGTGCCGAACTCGAAGGCGAGAGAAAGGCACGTGAAGACGCAGAAGACCGGGTTGAAACTCTCGAAGGGTGGCAGAATGGCATGTCTCGATGGAAGCAGTTTGTCAACGACGCTCTCGAAGGAATCGAGACTGCGGACGCCGGCCCTCAGTCGGACGACCTCGTTGGACTCCTCCCCATCGAAAAACTCGCCCGGATGCCCGACGACGTGGCGCGCACCCAGCTCGATACAGCTCAGTCTCGGAACCTCTGGCGTGCCCGGTTCATCTGGAACCACATGGACGACCTCGCTAGCATCGCGGGCGACTCGAACAACCAGAAGTTCCGCGTCACCTCCCCGGACATGATGAAGGCCCTGAAGGTCGCCGGAGAGTCGGACGGCGCGGTCGAGAGCAAGACGACGAAGCGAATCATGGAACGCATCGTTGATTGGACGCACGGACTCGCTGAAATCCGCCACACGTCGTCTGGAGAGCGCGCGCTTGTCATCCCGACCGATTGGGCGGAGCGCCGGGCGGATGTCGTCTCAGCCGAATCTGGGGCGGGGACTCCCGCGGCTGGCGGCGTCGTCAGCGGGGGGCGGTAGACGCGGGGGTTCTCCCCCGCCGACCGGCTCCCGGTTAGGTTCAACACCCTAACACGAATGCGTTGTGTTGGTGGTTCGATTAGCGGTTGGTGCGTCTCTTGTTGCGTTCTTGTTGCGTTCTTGGTCTATGGAATTAACTCCCGAGAGCTATCGGTCCGCGGACCGCCCTTGCTGACGACGGTGCCAGCCGACCCGACTCGGATTGCTATACCGACATACGGTTTACCGGCCGGTACACCGCCGACTCCGAGCATAGAAATCGACGGCGAGAAGCTTTGAACCTGTCTGCAACCGTGTTCCGCGGCCCTAACCCCAAGGGTTAGGGCAGGGAGACCCGACCTCTAGACCCATTCGTATTCGTGTGGAGGTCCGTGATGATGGACTGCGCGGCCGTCATCGACCGCGAGCCGGAGCGCCGGGCGCACCGACTTCCGCCACCACGTCTCTTTGCTCTGGTCCTCGACGGCGAACGCGGGCAGAAGTTCGTCCTCAAAATCCGAGCGCGTCATCCGACCATCGTCCCGAAGGACGCGGAGCGCCGCGCGACCGGCGTCACGTTGCTCCTGTCGCTTTGCGTCCGTCCGTCCGGGCGTCCAGTCGGCCAGCAGGTCCTCGAAGCCGTCGCGGTCGTCGCTCGTCTCAGACGCGTCGTCAAGAGCCGTCTGGTCGGGATGCTCGTCCGGGCGCATCGTCGGCGGCGTCACTCGGTCAACGTGCCACCATGCAACCGCCCGAGCGCCGACTTGCTTGCTTCCCACGTCGTCGGTTCGCTCTAGGATTCGGAGTTGGTTCAGGACGTGCCGAGACGAACACCCGAGTTCGTCGGCTAGGTCTCCAGTCGTCACAACCGGGTCACGATGTCGCAACATCGCGTCCTCAATCGCGTCTAGGTCAACTTCGCTCATACTTCGTTCGTCGTTCGCACGAGGGAACCATAGCCG
>NZ_AOMF01000004.1 GCF_000336715.1 Halococcus thailandensis JCM 13552 | reverse complement strand
GCCAAGACCGGAACACCATCTATTCGGCCGCACAGGGCCGCGAATTCCTTCGGAACGAACTTGAGAACAAGTCCAACGAGTTCGTCCGCGAGTTCGCCGGGATGATTAACGACCCCGACGTGCTCGACTTCCTGAATCGGTACTGCGGCATCTACGAGGAGCGCGGCAAGGACTTTCTGGACAGTCACGTCGGGAAACAAATCGTGCGGTCGGCGGCGACATCGATGGTAGACCGCGCCTATCGTGAGGGGAACGTGAGTCAGTTGCAGGGCATGGTCGGCATCGTGAATCAGGACCGTGAGGCGAGTGACGCCCTCACCGAGATTGTGACTCGGCTCGCGCAAGAGGGCACGATTGCGGTCGTCACCGGGCCACCCGGCGCGGGTAAGACCGCGACGACCCTCGACGTTGCGCGGGCGTGGGGCGCTCGAACCGGCGGGACGCTCTACGGCCAGACGACGTGGGACGGCTTCGACGCCGTGGTGCGGTCCGACGTGGAGATGCTAGAGGCGATGGCGTCACACAAACGCCAATCGCTCGGCGTGCTTGACGAAGCAATGCAGGAGCTTACCGGCCGCGGTGCGGACTCGAAGAAAGCCGAGACGTTCGCGGAGCGCGCGACTCTCATCCGCAAGAAAGAGGACCGCCACGGGCCGCACGCAAAGCGTGGGTCGCTCGTGCTGGTCGCTCACAATTGGAGCGGGATGAACAAACCCATCCGCGAGATGACGACGCTCGTCATCCAGAAACCGAGTCGTGCCGACCCCGGTCGCGTCATCCTCTGGGAATCGCCCGGCGGGGAGGACAAGCGCGAGAAAATCGGGGAGTTCGTCGGACTCACCGACACTCGGGAGAGTTATTCCGAGCACGACCCTGCGCCGTTCCGCGTCGTCCTCGACGAGGACCGCGACGACGACGCCGACCAAATCGACCCCGAAC
>NZ_AOMF01000003.1 GCF_000336715.1 Halococcus thailandensis JCM 13552 | reverse complement strand
GTCGTGGACGTTCTGTTTCGTGATGACGTTCCCGATCGCTGCCGGAACGAGCATGTCGACATCGAGTTCGAACAGCTTCTCGGGTGCCAGCACCTCGTCGGCATCGTCGGTGACGGCCTCCGGCTCCTCCTCGAACGACGGGACCGCCATGGTGTCGATCCCGTTCGGTTCGTACCGAACGCCTTTCACGTCGCTGACCGCGACGATGTCCGCGCCCCAGTCGTCGAGCAGTCGGGCCGCTTT
Source organism: Halococcus thailandensis JCM 13552 (assembly GCF_000336715.1). GTDB lineage: Archaea > Halobacteriota > Halobacteria > Halobacteriales > Halococcaceae > Halococcus > Halococcus thailandensis. The sequence continues at coordinate 11 of NZ_AOMF01000003.1, read as the reverse complement.
GGCCCCGACGC
>NZ_AOMF01000002.1 GCF_000336715.1 Halococcus thailandensis JCM 13552 | reverse complement strand
CCTCCAGCGGTCAACTCACGGAAAGATACGATGTAGCGTGTCGGTCACAACGAACGGAGGTGAACTCTGAACGGTTTTCCGACGCGACCTACTGCTCACTGTTGTAGTACTCGCGCAGTTCGTCGAAGACCTCCTCCTGGTCGAAATACTGACTGAAGATGTACAAGTCGGCATCTTCGACTTCGAATGCGTTGATATCCGTTGTGCCGGCGTCGAATGTGGGCATGGATGAACGTTACTCTGATTCGGGGGTGCTCTCGGCGTCCTGTACTGGTTGGGCAGCGATACTCATTCCGAGCGTAAAGAGTTTTGCTAGCGATCACCACAGCCCCAGCAACATATTTCTTCTCTCTGCCCGTCGGCGTTGTCCGTGCTAATTGGTAACAAGAGCTAAGAGATGGGCACCCCTAACGAGACATGCAGGCGTGTTTGCCTGTGCTACGTGCGGTCAACACGGGGACACCGTGCGTAGGAGTATACGCGAACCACGGGCCGGGGGTCAAACCGACCGGCCCATTTTTCCGCCAGACACCTGCTAGGGATGGCTTCGGGAGCAGGGCGACGCGCTCATCGATGGTTTCGACCCCGAGATTTCGGTGCTAGTCATAACTCGATCATGCTGCTACACCGGGAAGTTGAATCTACGAATGCCTGTATCGTTCACGCTTCTATCGTCTGTTCTATGTCGTGAACACATACGGGTGAGTACAATTCCACGGAATTGCCGACGCCAGTCACGCTCTCGAACGGTATCGCGTTCAGCAGAGCACTTATTGTTGTGAGAGAATATCAATCGGGAATGGCTGGAACGAAGATGTACCCGACCGTAGGTGAATCGCTCACTCTCACGGCAGAGAAGTATCCTGATCGAGACGCGATCGTGTACCCACAGAAGAACCAAGAGTGGAGTTACAGAGAGTTCAACGAACGGGTTAACCAGTTAGCGCACGCGCTTTGCGACCTCGGCATCGAGAAGGGGGATCGCGTCTCGACGTTCCTGTTCAACACGAGCGAGATGATCCTCACATGCTACAGCGCAGCAAAGATCGGCGCGGTGTTCAATCCGATCAATTTCCGGCTGGCACCGAGCGACCTTACATACATCCTCAACGACGCGGAAAGTTCGGTGTTGCTCTATGAAGACGCCGTGGGCGATGTCGTCGACTCCGCTCAGGACGACCTCGAATCCATCCAGACGTTCGTGAACGTGGACGGAGACGACGATCGGGCTACCGATTTCTATAGCCTCTTCGAGAAGCAGCCGAAGACGGAACCCGAAATCGATGTTGAACAGGATGACCGGTACATCATCATGTATTCGAGTGGGACGACTGGACGACCGAAAGGGATCGTCCATTCTCACCGGGATATGATCGAACACAACATGTGTATGCTATCGACACAGCACCTCTCGAAGACCGATGTCGGCCTGTCCTGTGGCCCACTCTACCACTCGGCGGAGCTCCACTGTATGTTGCTTCCTCGTGTCCACGTCGGGGCGAGTACTGTCCTTCAACACGCGTTCGATCCAGAGGAAACGCTGGGACTTCTCGAGGAGCACGACGTCTCGGTGATGTTTGGCGCTCCAACGATGTGGATCCAGATGGTCCAACAGAGTCCAGAAGAGTACGATCTCTCGTCGTTCAGATTGGGCGTCTACGGAGGGGCAAGCATGGCTCCCGCCACGATCGATGCGGTGAACGACGAAATCGGATGTGACCTCGTCGAGTACTATGGAATGACGGAGTTCGGACCGGCGGTCACCGTTCTTCCGCCCGACGGACAGGATACGAAGGCGGGGGCAGCCGGTATCTCGCTCCCGAACCACGAGGTCAAGATTGTGGAATTGGATGAGGACGGAATCGCTCAACCACCCAATCAAGAAGCGTCTGTCGGGGAAACGGGTGAGATCGTCATCCGGGGTCCCGCTGCTATGGACGAGTACTGGAACATGCCGGAGAAGTCCGAGTCCGTCTTTGACGGCGAGTGGTACTATTCAGGTGACCTCGGGTACTGCGATGCCGACGGCTACATCTGGAAGAAAGACCGCGCAGATGATATGTTCATCTCGGGCGGTGAGAATATCTATCCACGGGACACCGAGGACGTCCTGCTCGAACACGACTCGGTGGTGGAGTGCGCGGTAGTTGGCAAACCAGACGACGAGTGGGGAAAGGTCGTTCTGGCGTACGTTGTCGCGGATGACGTGACTGAGGAGGAACTTGACGAATTTCTCAAAGAGCACGATGACCTGGCCGACTACAAGCGGCCACGAGAGCATCGGTTCGTCGAGGAACTCCCGAAGACGGCGAGCGGCAAGATTCAGAAATTCGAACTTCGCGACCGATTGAACGGGTAAACGGTCGGTTGAGTGGCGCTTCCGCCGATAATGATCAAAATCTCCTCGTTGTTCGTGTAGGTCTCAGTGTTAGTCCGCTCGTGCTGGTCTGATACTGTATACGCGCGTGGTCGTCCACTGCCGAGTTACGGGAAGTTCCACAAGATTGCCCTATTTGAGCGTGTCATAGAATCCGTCTCATGATGTGAGTATCTCGCGGCCAGGGTTGTCTCCTCGTTCATCGTTGGTGATCGCGACGACGACTCGGAGACACAGCGC
>NZ_AOMF01000001.1 GCF_000336715.1 Halococcus thailandensis JCM 13552 | reverse complement strand
TAGCCACAGAATCTGTGGCCGGTGTTCAGACCACCGACCACGTGGGCAGTCCGTATCGAGTCGACCAGCCCATGTCCATAGAGACACACAGCAGCCTTGAAACTGCCGACCGACGAGTTGCATCGACCGCTGACCGTCCACAATCCAAGCGAACGCTCGCGCTCGATACCGCGACGCCGGTCGCCTGTACTGGCGCGACGGTAATCTTCTGTGAATGCTATAGACAGACGCCACACGGCCAGCGTTACGACGGCGATATCCCGCTGTTCATCCTGAATGTCTCCAACGAGGACGCTGTTCGCTCACAGCTCGCCGCCGCGAACTACCGGGACGTCGATATCGAGCGCGCGTTCAAGAACGGGCGTTGGCTCCATCACACCAGTCCGGAGCGTGCGCTGACAGCCGTCTCGTATGCTGAATCTCACGACCAGAAGGAGCGACGATGACTCTTCAGTGTACGTGTGGGTCATACGCCCTCACGATCACCGTCCAGTCCTATCCCGAGAACGGCACGGCCTATGAGAGCTACGAGTGTGAGGTCTGTGGGCGGACTGGCTCGTTCACCCACGATACTACGACCGCTCGTACCACGCTCTCTGGCTCGATCAGGAGCGATGACGAATGACCGTCGCTGGGATTGATGCGATCGAACAGACCCTCACCGGATGGAGCGTCGGCGTCGGTGAAACGGCGCTCTGTCAGCACTGTAAGACCACACTCCGTGAAGGGAGTGCGATCACTGTCTACGCTTACCGCCGTGCCGGTGAGCAGCTGGTGTCCGTTGCGCGCCTTTACTGTAGCGAGTGTGACCGTCGCTCAATCGAACACCCCACTTGTGGCTGTTCTGAGTGGCTAGCCGAAGCGCGACTCGCACTCACCGCCGATGTTGCCCATCAGTCACACGCCCTGACGCTGTGTAACGTCGAGATTCTTGATGAGTACGGTCCCAAGACGGGTGACGATCCATGATTGCTGTGTTCGATGTCACAGCGACACCAGTCAGCTCTCGCCGCTTGCGCTATCCATTGATACGGTCTCACGGAGCGACGACCGCGCCAGCCTGCCGGAGCCACGACGGCCGCTCGCTGGATCCGCCCGGCTGACGCCTTTTCATCTCAGTTGCTTCACGCAGCCACGAATCGCCCGCTAACGCACCACCCAAACTGGGAGTGGCAATCTCACTCCCGCAATCGAAATCCCCGTTTATCATGACCGACGACAGAGCCACCGGCACTGAACCAACCGGCCAGACCGAACACGCATCGTCCGAGTTGATCGCCCAACTGATCGACCGCGTCGAGACACTCGAAGCCGAGAACGAACGACTCCACGACGACATCGACGAACTTCGAGATCGCCATCGCGAGGACTGTCATGCTCTCGCCCGCGAAAACCACGAGCTTCGCGACACACAGCAACACCTGCAAGAGCGCGTCGCGAAAGCCGAGGAAAAAGACGGCTATCTGCTCGAGGATATCGTTGACCTCGAAGAGCAACTCGCCGATTTGGAAGCTCAACCGGCCCCACAGGACGAACGCACCGACGGCGACAGCACGCCTGACCGTCCTGCACTCACCCCGATCGAGCGCGTTGCCAAGCTAGAAACCGAGGAAGTGAGCATCAACGTGACGCCATCCATCGAGCGTGCGGTCGTCATCTTCGAACACTGGCGCGAGTGGTCGAAAAAGACACCGAACGGCCGTGTGCTGAAAGACGGCCTCAAGGAGCTACTCTGTACCGCAACCGACGAACGACTCGCATGGCGGCAGGTCTATCG